>NZ_CP029553.1:2182500-2782500 GCF_003173755.1 Methylobacterium terrae | reverse complement strand
ATCGACGAGGTGTCGTCGCTGATCTGCTTCCTGGCGAGCGAGGAGGCCTCGTTCTCGACCGGTGCGGTGTTCGACGTGTCGGGGGGACGGGCGACGTATTGAGCCTCCGCGGCCCGCGCGACGCAGCCCTGTCCCGATAAGGCGCGGGTTCGCTCCTCTCCCCGCGGGTCTCCCCCCGCGAGCGGCAAGGCTGTCCGGGGAAAGGTATGGTGCGGGTGTTCCCCTCCCCCTCAGCGGGGAGGGGAACACCCGCGCCCTTCTCGTCTTGAGAGTTTCCCGGACGGCCCTTTCGCCCGCCGGGAGAAACGACTGCGCCCATCGCGTTGCGCGGCTGCGGACCCCGATAGGGGCCGATCGTTCGAAAATCCAGAGAACCCGCATCGCCCCACGGCCCGCCCCGTCGCGCGCCCGCGGGCGATCCATCGGGAGGACCACCCATGACCACCGCCCCCATGACCACCACCCCCATGACGACAGCCTACGCGGCGGCGGCCGTGCCGCCGGACCGGGACGAGACCCTGCGCCGGCAGGTGCTGGCGAAGCTCCGGCCGCGCATCGTGCTCTACTGCTTCGTCCTGTTCATCATCAATTACCTCGACCGGGTGAACGTCGGCTTCGCGGCGCTTCACATGAACAAGGATCTGGGGCTCTCGGCCACCGCCTACGGGCTCGGGGCCGGCATCTTCTTCCTCGGCTACATCGCCTTCGAGGTGCCGAGCAACATGATCATGCACCGGGTCGGGCCCCGGCGCTGGATCGCCCGGATCATGGTGAGCTGGGGCCTCGTCTCCGGCGGCATGGCCTTCGTGCAGGGGGAGTGGAGCTTCTACGCCATGCGCTTCCTGCTCGGGCTGGCCGAGGCCGGCTTCGTGCCCGGGATCCTGCTCTACCTCACCTACTGGTACCCGGCCCGCGACCGCGCCAAGGCGACCGCCGGCTTCATGACCGCAACGGTGCTCTCGAGCGTGATCGGCGCGCCGCTCTCGGGCTGGATCCTGTCCGCCAACCCGACCTGGTTCGGGCTCGCCGCCTGGCAGTGGCTGTTCATCCTCGAGGCGGCGCCCGCGGTGATCCTCGGAATCGTCACGTTCTTCTACCTCGTCGACCGGCCCGAGGACGGCCGCTGGCTCGACGCGAACGAGCGCGCCTGGCTGATCCGCACGCTCGCCGAGGAGAACCGCCAGGTCGAGAGCGTCGGCTCGCACGAGTTCCGCACGATCTTCCGCGACTACCGGGTCTGGCTCCTCACCCTCGTCTACATGTTCAACGCGGTGGCGGTGTACGGCGTGGTGCTGTGGCTGCCGCAGATCGTGCGCAGCATCGGCGGCCTCTCCGACCTGCAGACCGGGTTCGTCACCGCGATCCCGTTCGTGTTCGCGGCGATCGGCCTCGTGGTGGTGGCGCGCTCCTCCGACCGCACCGGCGAGCGCAAGTTCCACACCGCGCTCTCGGCGCTCGTCGGCGGCCTGTTCCTGGCCGCGAGCGCGGTCGCGCCGACGCCGCTCCTCAGCCTGCTCCTGCTCTGCGCGGCCGCCTTCGGGGTCTGGGCGCTGCTGGGCGTGTTCTGGGCCCTGCCGACCCAGTTCCTCACCGGGGCGGCCGCGGCCGGGGGGCTCGCGATGATCAACGGGCTCGCCCAGATCGCGGGCTTCGGCGGACCCTACCTGGTCGGCTGGATCCGCGACACGACCCAGAGCTTCACCCCCGCCCTCCTGGCGCTCGCCGCCGGACCGGTGATCGCCGCCTTCCTGTGCCTCGCCGTGCGGGTGCCGCGCGAGCCGAGGGGCTGACCGCCCCCGGGGGGACATGACATCCTCCGCGTCGTTCCGGGCCCGCGAGAGCGGAACCCGGACCGGCGCGCAGATCCGTCGTACCGCCCGTGACGGACGGATTCCCGCGATCGAGGCGCGCTAGGCGCCGAGATCCCGCCGCATCAGCGCGTACGCCTTCTCCCGGTACCGGAACCGCTCCACATTCCGCCACCCGAGCCGGGCATAGAGCCCCTCGGCGCTGCGCGTGTAGAGCCACAGGGTCGGGACGGCGAGGGACGCGGCCTGCCCCTCCACCGCCGCGACGAGCCGTGCCGCGTAGCCCCGCCCCCGCGCCCGAGGCGCGACGAAGACGCCGGCGAGCCAGGGGGTGAGGTCGGGGCGCGGCTCGAGGTCGTGGGCGGAAAGGCTCGCCATGCCGACGGGTTCGTCGTCGGAGAGGAGCACGCAGGTGCGGGGCATCGGGCCGGTCGCGGGCGCGGCCTCCGCCGCCATCGCCTCCGCCAGGGAGCGGCCCCGCCCCTGCAGGAAGGCCTCCCAGCGCCAGCGCGCGGTCACGGGCGCGAGGTCGGGCCGGTCGGCCGTGGTGACGATCGTGAGGGACATGCGCCGATTCCCGAAGCCGTCCCCTCCCTCGCCCGGTTCGGGGCCGTGCTCAAGCCCTCAGTGCCAGCCCTGTCCGAACCGTCCGGTCGAGTGCATCAGGGTGTGGCCGCATTCGAGGCAGAGGTAGCGGGTCTCGACGCCGCCGCCGAACGCCTCGACCACCGGGGTCGAGGCCACCACCATCAGGCGGGCATGGGGCCGCTCGTCCCAGTGCGCGCGCATCTGGCCGCGGCAGGCCCGGCAGGCCGCGTCGTCGTCGCTCATCGGCGGCGGCCCGAGGCGGGCCTGGAAGCTCTGCTGCGCCATGGGACCTTGAATCGTTCGGCGGCGACGCGTCTGGTGCGGGGACCGCATCGGAGATGATCCCTGACTCAAGCCCTCGGTCCCGCGGGATCGGCAGGAACGGGACCGTGCGGAAGCTCCGCCGCACGCCCAGACGAGGCCAAGCCTAGACGGCGGCGCCCCGGCGGCCCCAACGGTAGCATCGTTGCAGCGGATTGCGGCAAGACTGCGCGGCCGCGCGGGTGGGCGGCTCCCGCGTCATGGCTGGCGAGGCCGCCGGCGACGTGCCGGACGACCCGGCCGGCTGCGGCCGCTCCGCGCAGCGGTTTCCGGCCCCGGAACCGTGGCGGGAGGCACCGGTTGACCCGCCGCCGCAGCCCCGGGTCGCTCGGGGTTCCTCGCCGGCAGGTATCGGAGGTCCGTTCGCGTGGGGCGTCGCCGCATCGCCATCCGGCTCGCAGGGGCGCTTCCCCTCGCGCTGGCGGCCGGGTTCGGGCTGGCGGCCTGGCGCTCCTCCCTCGCGCCCGGCGGTCCCGGACCGGGCGAGACGGCGCCGGAGCGGGTGAGGCGGGGCGCGACCCTCGCCGCGCTCGGCTACTGCGCCTCCTGCCACACGGCGGAAGGGGGCAGGCCCTATGCCGGAGGGCGCGGGATCGCGACGCCGTTCGGCACGATCTACGCCACCAACATCACCCCGGACCCGGAGACCGGGCTCGGCCGCTGGACGCTGGCCGCCTTCGCCCGGGCGATGCGCGAGGGCGTCGACCGCGAGGGCCGCCACCTCTACCCCGCCTTTCCCTACACCCACTATGCCGGCCTGAGCGATGCCGACGTCGCCGCCCTCTACGCCTTCACGATGACCCGGGAGCCGGTGCGGGCGGAGGCGAGGGCCAACGCCCTGCCCTTCCCGCTGTCCTGGCGCCCGCTGATCGCCGGCTGGAAGCTCCTGTTCTTCCGCGAACCCCGGATCCCGGGCGCGACGGCGCCGGCCGATCCGGGCCGCGATCCGGACTGGCACCGCGGCGCCTATCTCGCCGAGGCCCTGAGCCATTGCGGCGCCTGCCACACGCCGCGCAACCTCCTCGGCGCCGAGATCCGCTCCAGGGCCTATGCGGGCGGAGAGGCCGACGGCTGGTGGGCCCCGCCCCTCGACCGCTCCTCCCCGGCGCCGCTGCCGTGGAGCCGGGACGACCTCGCCCGCTACCTCGCCGACTGGGACCCCCGGCACGGCGGCGCCGCGGGCCCGATGCGCCCGGTGGTCGACGCGCACCGTGCGGTGCCGGCGGGCGAGATCCGGGCGCTCGCGGCCTATACGGCGACGCTCTACGGGCCAACGCCCGCCGGCAGCCGCACCGGCCCGGTCGATTGGCCGGTGCCGCCGGACGACCCCGCCTCGGCGCGGGGGGCGAAGACCTATGCGGGCGCCTGCGCGGTCTGCCACGAGAGCGGCGGGGGCGCGGCCGGCGGAGTGCCGTACACCACCTCGTCGCTCGGCCACCGCACCACCCTGCGGGCGCCGGACCCGCGCAACCTGCTCCTCGTCCTGCGCGACGGCATCGCGCCGCGGGAGCACGCCCCGGGGCCGATCATGCCGGCCTTCGGGACGGCGCTGACCCCGGCCCAGACCATCGATCTCGCCGCCTACCTGCGCGCCCGCTTCAGCCCCGACGGGCCGTGGCCGAACCTCGACGCGACGGTGCGCGAGGTGATGCGGGCGGCCGGGCCCGAAGCCCGGGCGGGGCGCATCCCGTGACGAGGAGACGCCGATGCCGACCCTGACGGTGAACGGCCGCACGCAGGCCGTCGCGGCCGAGCCCGAGACCCCGCTCCTCTACGTGCTGCGCGACGAGCTCGGCCTCAACGGCGCCAAGTTCGGCTGCGGGCTCGGCCAGTGCGGCGCCTGCACGGTGGAGGTCGAGGGCCGGGCAGTGCTGTCCTGCCTCACCCCGGTCGGGGTGCTGGAGGGCCGGCCCGTCACCACGGTCGAGGGGCTGGGCAGCCCGGAGAATCCCGGCCCGCTCCAGGCCGCCTTCATCGCCGAGAACGCCGCGCAGTGCGGCTACTGCATCGCCGGCATGGTGATGCGGGCCCACGCCCTGTTGCGGGCGAACCCCCACCCGGACGAGGCCGAGATCCGGGCGGCGATGCGGCTCAACCTGTGCCGCTGCGGCACGCATATGCGGATCCTCGCCGCCGTGCGGCGCGCCGCCGGCCGAGAAGCCGGCCGAGAAGCCGGTCTCGCGCCCGCCACCGCGGGGGCGACGCCGTGACCGCGCTCACCCGCCGTACGCTGCTCGTCGGCGGCGCGCTCCTGGTCGGGATCGGCCTGGAGCCCGTCCGCGCCGCCTCGCCCCGCGGCAGCCTCGCCGGGGCGCCCCGGATCGACGCCTGGATCCGGATCGGCGAGGACGGCGCCGTCACGGTGCTGACCGGCAAGGCGGAGCTCGGCCAGGGCATCAAGACCGCGCTGATCCAGGTCGCCGCGGAGGAACTCGGGCTCGCTCCGGCCGCCCTGCGCCTGATCACCGCCGACACCTATCTGACGCCGAACGAGGGCTACACCGCCGGCAGCCACTCGATGCAGGATTCGGCCACCGCGATCCGGCACGCCGCGGCGGCGGCCCGCGCGCTCCTCGCCGAGGCCGCCGGGCGCCGGCTCTCCCTGCCGCCGGAGGACCTGACCGTGGCGGACGGCGCGGTCGCCGCGCCCGACGGCCGGCGCCTGGCCTTCGGCGAACTCGCCGCCGAGGTCGATCTCGACGCCGACGTGCCGGCCGCGCCGCGCCTGCGCGATCCGTCCGCCCACGCGGTCGTCGGCCGGCCGCTGCCGCGGGTCGACATTCCCGCCAAGGTCGCGGGCGGCGCGGCCTACGTCCAGGACATCCGCGCGCCCGGGATGGTGCATGCCCGGATCGTGCGCCCGCCCCGGCCCGGCGCGCGCCTCGTGAGCGTGGAATCCGACGCGGTCGCGGCCCGGCCCGGGGTGATCCGCGTCCACCGCGACGGCGATGTCCTGGCGGTCCTGGCCGAGCGGGAATACGCCGCCGTCACGGCGATGCGGGCGCTGGCGCAGGCCGCCGTCTGGCAGGGCGGCAGCCGCGTGCCGGAGCCCGACGCGCTCTTTGTGGACCTCGCCGGCCGGGCCGCGGAGCGTACCCTGATCCTCGATCGCGGCACCGATGCGCCGGCGCCGCCGGGGCGCCGGCTCACCGCGCAGTATCGGCGGCGCTATCAGATGCACGGCTCGATCGGCCCGTCCTGCGCCGTCGCCGAGTTCGACGGCACCCGCCTGACCGTGTGGTCGCACGCGCAAGGCATGTTCCCGCTGCGCAAGGCGCTGGCCGAGATGCTGGGCCTGCCCGAGGATCGGGTTCGCTGCATCCACGTCGAGGGCTCGGGCTGCTACGGCCATAACGGCGCCGACGACGCGGCGGGCGACGCGGCGCTCCTCGCCCGCGCCCTGCCCGGCCGGCCGGTGCGGGTGCAGTACACCCGCGAGCAGGAGCACCTGTGGGAGCCCTATGGCGGCGCCATGCTGACCGAGGCCGCGGCCGTGCTCGGGCCCGACGGCCGCATCGCCGACTGGGACTACGCGGTGCGCAGCCCGACCCACCTGACCCGCCCGCCGGGCGCCGGCCAGCTTCTCTCGGCCCGGATGCTCGCGACGCCCTTCCCGGCGCCGCCCCCGAAGGCGCTGCCGCAGCCCGAGGGCGGCGGCGACCGCAACGCCATCCCGCTCTACCGGCTCCCCCGGGCGCGGGTGGCGCACGACTTCGTCGCCGACATGCCGCTCCGGGTCTCGGCCCTGCGCAGCCTCGGCGCCTACATGAACGTGTTCTCGATCGAGAGCTTCGTCGACGAGCTCGCCGAGGCGGCCGGCGCCGACCCGGTCGCGTTCCGCCTCGCGCATCTCGACGATCCGCGCGCGCGCGCCGCGATCGAGGCCGCCGCCGCCCGCTTCGGCTGGGGCGCGCCGCTGCCCCCGGGCCGCGGCGCCGGATTCGCGTTCGCCCGCTACAAGAACCTCGCCGCCTATTGCGCGCTCGCGGTCGAGGTGGCGGTCGAGCGCGAGAGCGGCCGGGTGCGGCTGGTGCGGGCGCAGGCCGCCGTCGATGCCGGGGAGGTCGTCAACCCGCACGGCATCCGCGACCAGATCGAGGGCGGGGTCATCCAGGCGATGAGCTGGAGCCTGTTCGAGGCGGTGGCGCACGACGCCGAGGGCCCGACGAGCCGCGACTGGAGCACCTACCCGATTGCCCGCTTCCCCGACGTGCCGGAGCGCCTCGACGTCCACCTGATCGACCGCCCCGGTTCTCCCTTCCTCGGCGCCGGCGAGGTCGCGCAGGGCCCGACCGCGGCGGCGCTCGCCAACGCGATCCGGGCGGCCGCCGGCGTGCGCCTGCGCGAACTGCCGATGCGGCCGGAGGTGGTGAAGGCGGCGATCGGCGTCTGAGGCCGGACCGCGGCTCGTCTACGCCGCGACCTGCCGCAGGAAGCGCTCCACCTCCGCGTCGAGCCGCGCGGTGAGCTCGTCGACCTCGCGGGCCGCGGCATCGACCGTGCCGGCGGCGCCCGCGGTGGTGCGGGCCGCGGCGATCACCGCGTCGAAATCCTGCGCCATGGCGCGGGAGGCGGCCGCCGCCCCGCCGGCGCTGCGGGAGATCTCCTGCGTCGCCGCGCCCTGCTGGGTCACCGCCGAGGCGATGCCGGCGGTGGTCTCGTCGATCTGGAGCATCCGGGCGCGGATGCGTGCCAGGGTGGCGGCGGTCTCCCGGGTGGCGCCGCGCAGGTCGCCGACCTGCCGGGTGATGTCCTCGGTCGCGCGGGCCGTCTGGCCGGCGAGCGCCTTGACCTCGGCGGCCACCACCGCGAAGCCGCGCCCCGCCGCTCCCGCCCGGGCCGCCTCGATCGTGGCGTTCAACGCCAGCAGGTTCGTCTGCGCGGCGATGGCGTCGATCAGCGCCACGACCTCGCCGATCTGGCCGGAGGCCCGGACCAGCTCGCCGACCCGCCCGTCCGCCGCCTCCGCCTCGACGAGCGCCGAGGCGGTGCCGTCCTGCGCCCGGGCGACCTGGCCGGTGATGTCGCCGACCGAGGCCGACAGCTCCTCGGCGGCGCCCGCCACGGTGGCGACGTTGCCGGCGGCGGCCTCGGAGCGCGCGGAGGCCGCCGCGATCGCGCCCTCGGCCGCCCCGGCCTGCACCGTCATCGCGCCGGCCCGCTCGCTCAGCGCCGCGACGCGTCCGCCTAGCGCCGCGACCAGGGAGGCGACCTCGCCCCGGAAGGCCGCGACCGCCGCGTCGCGGGCGGCGCGCCGCCGCGCGTCGGATTCGCTTCCGAGACGGCCCGCCTCCTCGAGGGCGAGGGCGCGCCGGCTCGTCTCCCGCAGGGTCTCGAGGGCCTCGGCGACGGCGCCGATCTCGTCGCCCCGCCCGGCATGGCGGATCGGGCTGTCGAGGTCGCCGCCGGCGAGGCCGGAGACCCGGGCCGCGATGTCGACGAGGGGCCGCACGAGGCGCCGCGCCGCCAGGGCCGCCGCCACGCAGGCGAGGAGCGCGATCACCCCGGCCGCGACGGTGACGGCGCGCATCGTCGCCGCGTGGGTCGCGTAGGATTCCTCGATCGGCACGCCGACGTAGAGGACGCCGTTGACGCCCCCGGCCGCGTCGCGGGTCGGCTGGTAGACGGTCTGGACGCGGCGCCCGAACAGCGTCACCTCGCCCTGGAACGCCTCGCCGCGGCGCAGGACGGCTTGGGCCGGGCTGTCCGGCGCGAGCGCGGTCCCGACCGCGCGCTCGCCGTTCTCCTTGCGCACCGTCGTCACCCGGCGGACGAAGGCGTCCCGGGCCGGATCGTAGGCGAACACGGTGGCGCTGCCGCCGACATAGGCGACGGCATCGTCGACCACCGACGCATCGGTGAAATCCGCCAGGCCCGGCGTCGTCACCGCCGTCACCCGCCCGTCCTCGACCGTCGCCCGGGAACCGGGCACGCGCCCGGCGAAGACCAGGGCGAGGGTACGACCGTTCTGCTGCGCCCGCTCGAGGTCCTGCCGCTGCAGATCGAGCCAGATCTGCCGCGACGCCGCCATCCACATCGCAGCCGTCGTCATCACGATCGCACACGCGACGATCACGACCACCTTCGCCGTCATCCCGACGCGCTTCTTCATGTCCCGTTCCTCTGCTTCGGGCAACGGTTACACGAGAGGTATTGACATTCGGTATCGGAGCTACGATCGGATATTAAACAAGATCAGAAGAAGATGATCGTAATATTTTGATCCGCCCCAGGTCCCGATGCATGGACGGAGCGCGGCCTGCCGCAGGGGACCGCGGGGCGAAAGAGATTTTTCCGAAATGTTGCCGCTGGCGACGCGAAGGAGACGACAGCGCCGCGGGCTCTCCGGCGGTTCCACGATCGTCGGTCGCGGTCGGATGGTCGCCGCCGTCGCGATCCGGCTGGGCCGGGATCCAGCGAACGAGGCCGCACGAGCTGTCTCGAACCGGATGGCGACCCCGCATCCTTCCGGTTGGCACGTGGCGGGCAGGCACTGGGCCAGCGGGGCGGCCGCCCCGCCTTCGGACTTCGAGAGTTCCGTCCCGCGTCGTCGGCGCGGGCGAGGCTTCCTCGTCGCCCGCGCCGACGACGCGGAGGATCTCAGGCCTTCTTCTTCGCCCGCGTCTTCGGCGCCGGCTTGGCGGCGGCCACCGCTTCGGCCTCGGCTTCGCGGGCGAGGCGGAGAGCCTTGAGGCGGGCGGTGTTGTCGTCGCGGCTGCGCTCCGCGGTGGCGAGGTCGGCCCAGGCCTGCGCCGCCATCTCGGCCTGCATCTGGGCCCGCGCCGCGCGGGTCTCGGCCTGTCCGCGCGCGGTGCTGTCTTGGGTCGCCATGGCATCGTTCCTCTTGCGAGGCGCGGGCGAGCCGCATCCTCGGGAGGCACCGGGCCGAACGGGCCGCCGAGTGCGGCCCGCCCCCGGTGCCACCCCTTCATGTAGGGCGCGGCGGCACTTTGTCATGCGGGGCCGGGGCCGCGCCCGATCGCGTCGCCCGCCGATTTGCGCTTCCCGCCGCACCCATGGGAGAACGCCGCACGAAGCCCACGCCGCCCGAACCGCCAGCCCATGGCCTCCCGTCTCCGCTCCCTGCGCGCCCACCTCCTCGCCGTCTGGATCCTGCTCCTCGCCTCGGCCGCGGCCACCGCCTACCTGCTCTACGAGTTCTACACCCAGTCCGCCGCCGTGCAGGTCGCCCAGGCCGAGCTGGAGGTCGCCCGGGCCTGCCGCGAGATCGGCGACCGGTTCGCCTTCTTCAGCGCCGGCTGGAGCGGCACCGTGGCGGAGGTCGATGCGCCCCTCGAGGGGCAGCTCACCGACGTGGTGGTGACGGCGCTCGCCCGCCATCCGGGAGTCGAGGGCGGGATCTGGACCGCGTCCGGCGGCTCGGCGGCCTACGCCTTCCCGACCTACGAGGGCACCGGGCCGAAGACCGACCTGCCGGCGGCGGAGATCGACACGATCCGCCGCATCAACGCCGAGACCCTGGCGGCCGAGCGGCCGGCGGCGACCCGGCGCGCCTCCCGCACCCAGACCCTGGTGATGCAGGGCTGCCCCCTGCGCGGGCCGATCCAGGGGGCGACGGCCTGGACCATGGCGCGGGTCTACACCGACCAGGGCCGGGCCTACGGCCAATTGCTGGCCGGCTTCGGCTTCCTGGCCGCCACCGTGCTCGGCTCGGCCCTGTTCCTGGGGCGGCTGCTTCTGGTGCTCGGCCGGCGGATCGCCCGGCTCGAGGGCCAGCTCGGGCGGGACGCGCCGGACAGCGACCTGCTCCGCCTGGCCCCGACCGGCCTGCGCGAGCTCGACCGGCTTGTCGAGGCGCTGAACGCGGCGGGCACCCGCCTCGCGGCCGCGCGCCGCCGCGCTGCGGAGGCCGAGCGCCTCGCGGCCCTGGGCCAGCTCGCGGCCGGCATCGCCCACGAGATCCGCAACCCCCTGGCGGCGATCCGGCTCAAGGCCGAGAACGCGCTGGCGAGCCCCGACCCGGCCCGGCCGCGCGCCGCCCTCGACCTCGTGCTGACCCAGGTCGCCCGGATGGACCGGCTGCTGCGCGACCTCCTCAGCCTGACCCAGCCCCGGGCGCCGGCGCTCGCCCCGACCGATCTCGCGACCGTGCTCGCGGACTGCGCCCACCTGCACGACGACCTCGCCCGAACCCGGGGATCCGGATCGAGGTCGGCGCCGCGCCGGCCGGCCGGCCGCTCCTCGACGAGGCGCAGATCCGCCGCGCCCTCGACAACCTGCTGCTCAACGCGATCCAGCACAGCCCGGCGGGCGGCACGGTGCGGCTCTCGGGCGCCCGCGAGGACGAGAGGATGCGGGTCCGGGTGACGGATCAGGGGCCGGGCGTGCCGGAGGCCCTGCGCGGCCGCCTGTTCGAGCCCTTCGTCACCGGCCGCCCGGACGGGACCGGCCTCGGCCTCGCCCTCGTGCGCGAGATCGCACGCGCCCATGGTGGACAGGTGCGCTTCACTGCCCCACCTCCCGGGGCGACGGGTCCCGGCGCGACCTTCGAGCTCGATCTGCCATGGCCCCCATCGCCCGTATCCTGATCGTCGACGACGAGCCGGCCCTGCGCGAGGGGCTGGCCGAGACGGTGAGCGACCTCGGCCACCTCCCGGTGCTGGCGGCCTCGGGCGCCGAGGCGCTGGAGCGGGTCGCGGACGATCCGGCCATCGCCGCGGTGATCCTCGACCTGCGCATGCCGGGCGCGCTCGACGGGATGGCGGTGCTGCAGCGCCTGCGCGCCCGGGCGGAGCCGCCGCCGGTGGCGGTGCTCACCGCCTATGCCAGCGCCGAGAACACCATCGAGGCGATGCGGCTCGGCGCCTACGACCACCTGACGAAGCCGGTCGGCCGGGCCGAGCTCGCGGGGCTGCTCGCCGGCATGCTGGCCCGTCCCGCCGCACCCCCGGCGGCGCCCGCCTTGCCCGACGCCTCCTGCCTGATCGGCACCAGCGAGGCGATGCGCCGGGTGCAGAAGGCCGTCGGTCTCGCCGCCGACAGCGACGCGACGGTGCTGCTCCAGGGCGAGACCGGCACCGGCAAGGAGGTGGCGGCGCGCGCGCTGCACGCCCACGGCCGCCGGCGGGCCGGCCCGTTCGTCCCGGTGAACTGTGCGGCGATTCCCCCCGACCTCCTCGAGAGCGAGCTGTTCGGCCACCTGCGCGGCGCCTTCACGGGGGCGACCCACGACCGGCCCGGCGCGTTCCGGGAGGCCGAGGGCGGCACGCTGTTCCTCGACGAGATCGGCGACATGCCGCCCGCGATGCAGGCCAAGATCCTGCGCGCGCTCCAGGAGCGGGTGGTGACGCCGGTCGGCGGCCGGCCGGTTCCGGTGACGGTCCGGGTGGTCGCCGCGACCCACCGCGACCTGCCGCGCCTCGTCGCCGAGGGCGGCTTTCGCCAGGACCTGTTCTACCGGCTCAACGTCGTGCCGATCACCCTGCCGCCCTTGCGCGAGCGCCTGGCCGACATCCTTTCGCTGGCCGAGCACTTCCTGTCCGCGGGCGGAGCGGGGCCGAAGCGCCTCGGCGCGGAGGCCGCCGCCGCGCTGATGCGCCACCCCTGGCCCGGCAACGTGCGCGAGCTGCGCAACGTGATCGAGCGGGCGGCGCTGCTCGCCCGCGGCCCGGTGATCGACGCGGGGGATCTCGGCCTCCCGGATCGCGCGCGGTCGGATCCAGGATCCTCGGGCGAGGGCCCGGAGACGGAGGCGCCGCTGCCCGCCTGGCTCGACGGCGACCTGCCGGGCGCGGTGGCGCGCCTCGAGGAACTGATGATCCGCCGCGCCCTGCGCGCCAGCGGCGGCAACCGCGCGCGGGCGGCCAAGGCGCTCGGGATCCAGCGCCAGCTCCTCTACGCCAAGATCGAGCGCTACGGCTTGCGCGACGCGGAATTGTCGGGAAACCCGACGGACGATGTCCTGAATCCCGACGCCTGATCCGACGCCTGCCGCAGGGTTCTCGAGCTGCGGCAAGGGTTTGGGCGTTGGCACGGGTCTTGACAGGCGACGCCCGAGCCGGCCGCCCGCCGGCGCCGACGAGCGACAGCCATGATGACAGGCAAGGCGACAGGCAAGGCGACGGGCAATCACCGCCTCCGGGCGGCGGGCCTCGCGGCCGCGATCCTCGCGACCGGCCCGGCCGCGGCGCAGGACAATTCGGTCTGGGATCCCGGCACCCTGCCGGAGACCAGGGGAACGGTGAAGCAGTACACGCTCACGCCCCGCGGCGACGTCGACGGCCTGATCCTCACCGACGGCACCGAGGTGAAGCTGCCGCCGCGGATGTCGGGGGCGGTGGTGTTCACGGTCCGCCCGGGCGACGCGGTGGCGGTGCGCGGCATGCGCGCCCGGGCGCTGCCCCTCGTCGACGGCGCCTCGGTCCGCAACGAGGCGACGGGGGCCACCCTCGTCACCCTCGGGCCGCCGGAGCCGGCCGCCGACGACGCGGCGTCGAGCGGGCGCATCGCGGCCCTGCTGCACGGGCGCCG
Source organism: Methylobacterium terrae (assembly GCF_003173755.1). Taxonomy (NCBI): domain Bacteria; kingdom Pseudomonadati; phylum Pseudomonadota; class Alphaproteobacteria; order Hyphomicrobiales; family Methylobacteriaceae; genus Methylobacterium; species Methylobacterium terrae. Next base: position 2,769,292 of record NZ_CP029553.1, on the reverse strand, counting down.
GGGCGAGGTGAACGGCGCGCTCCTCGACGACGGCACCACCCTGCGGCTGCCGCCGCACGAGGCGGTGCGCCTGAGCGCGACGCTCCGGACGGGCCAGGTCGTCAGCGCGCGGGGCGCCCTCGTGAGGAGCCCGCTCGGGACGGTGATGGAGGTGCGCGCCCTCGGGACGAGCCCCGACACCATGGTCGAGGTCGGCGGGCGCCCCGCCCGTCCGCCCGGCTCCCGGGCCGAGGCCGGACCGCCCGGCGGCCCCGACGCGCCGCCCCCGCCGCCTCCGGGCGCCGCTCCGCCGCCGCCGCCGCCCGGGGGCGCCCCGCCGCGCCGGCCCTGATCGAGGGCGAAACGCCTCTCGCGCACAATTAATCCGGTTGTGTCGCAACTTTTCGCGTCCCAACCGGTTCTCGGCTCCGGATCGGCCGGTCCTTCCTCTGGGAGACATCACGGTGAGCACGGCAACCTCCGTCCCTGCCTCTGCGTCCGCCTCGCTCGACAGGCAGCCGTCCACCCGGGCGCTACGGGGGCTCGATGCGCTCAACTTCACCCTGGCGGACGTGCGCGACGGCCTGGGGCCGTACCTGGCGATCTACCTCATCGCCGTGCGCGGGCCCGACCAGGGCTGGAACGAGGCCACCACCGGCATGATCATGACGATCGCCGGCATCGCCGGCCTGATCGCCCAGACGCCGGCCGGCGCGCTCATCGACCGCTCGCGGCACAAGCGCGCCATCGTCATCGCGGCGGCGCTCGCCGTGACCCTGAGCTGCCTCGCCTTGCCGTTCATCTCGAACTTCTACGCGGTGGCCGCGACCCAGTCGCTCGCCGGCATCGCCGGGGCGATCTTCCCGCCGGCCCTCGCCGCGATCACCCTCGGGGTCGTCGGCCCGAAGCTGTTCTCCAAGCGCATCGGCCGCAACGAGGGCTTCAACCACGCCGGCAACGCGGTCTCGGCGGCGCTCGCCGGCGGGCTCGCCTACCTGTTCGGGCCGATCGTGGTGTTCTGGCTGATGGGGGTGCTCGCCGCGCTCTCGATCGGCGCGATGCTGATGGTGCCGAACGAGGCGATCGACAACGACCTCGCCCGCGGCCTCGACTGCGCCGAGGACGACGCGTGCGAGCAGCCCTCCGGCCTGACCGCGCTCGTCCAGAACAAGTACCTGATGCTGTTCGCGCTCTTGGCCGCGATCTTCCACCTCTCCAACGCCGCGATGCTGACCTCGGTCGGCCAGCTCCTCACCCACCTGTCGGGCAAGGACAACGCGACCTCGCTCATCGCGATCTGCATCGTGGCGGCGCAGTGCGTGATGGTGCCGGTGGCGATGTTCGTCGGCCACAGGGCCGACGCGATCGGCCGGAAACCCATCTTCCTCGCCGCCTTCGGCGTGCTGGCCCTGCGCGGCGTGCTCTACACCGTCTCGAACAACCCGTTCTACCTCGTGGCGGTGCAACTCCTCGACGGCATCGGCGCTGGCGTCTACGGCGCGCTGTTCCCGATCGTGGTGGCGGACCTCACCCGCGGCACCGGCCGGTTCAACGTCAGCCAGGGCGCGGTCGCGACGGCGCAGGGGCTCGGCGCCTCGTTGAGCGCGACGCTCGCCGGCCTCATCATCGTCTCGGCCGGCTACTCGGCGGCCTTCCTGACGCTCGCCGGCATCGCCGGCGTCGGCTTCGCCCTCTACCTCCTGGTGATGCCCGAGACCCGCGGCTTCGAGCCGGCCCAGGCCGGAACGCCGTCCGATCCCACCGGCCGCCCGGCCCTGGCCACCGCCTGAGAATCTGCCCGTGACCGCCCCCCTCGCCTTCGCGCATATCGGCGACCTGCACCTGACCGGGGCGGAGACCGACAACGCCCGCGACTTCTCGGCGATCGTTGCGCAGCTGAACGAGGTCGACGGGCTCGACTTCGTCTTCTTGCCCGGGGACAACGCCGATCACGGTCGCCCCGAGCAATACGCCCTGGTGCGGGCGGGCCTCGACCGGCTCCGTCTCCCCGTCCACGTCATCACCGGCGACCACGACGTGGAGGGCGGGGGGCTCGACGCCTTCTACGCCGGGCTCGACGTGCCCCGCCTGCCCTACGCCGTGGACGTGCAGGGCGTGCGCTGCCTGTTCCTCGACATGTGCGGGCCGGGCTCGGGCGGGCCGGATTTCCGTCTCGGGCCCGATCAGGTCGCCTGGCTCGCCGCCGAGCTGGAGCGCGCCGGGGGCTCGGACTGCGCCCTGTTCATGCACGGCTACCCCGCCGACCTGAGGGGCGAGGGCGAGGCGGCGCGCGTCGCCGACCTCGTCCATCGCGGGCCGGTGCGCCTCGTCGAGATGGGCCACACCCACTACAACGAGCTCGCCAATGACGGCCGCACCGTCTACGCGGCGACGCGCTCCACCGGCCAGATCGAGGAGGGCCCGGTCGGCTACGCGGTGGCGGCCCTCGACGGCGGGGTGGTGAGCTGGCGCTTCAAGGAGCTGGCCCGGCCCTGGCCGTTCGTCCTCGTCACGGCGCCGGCCGACCGGCGCCTCGCCCACGATGCCGGTCACGTCGTCGGCGAGCGCTTCACCCTGCGCGCCTTGGTGCTGGGGCCGGCCGACGCCGTCGCGTTCCGGATCGACGACGGACCGTGGCAGCCGATGGCGCGGCCCGAGGGCGCGCGTTGCCACGAGGCCAGGGTGACGTGGCCGGCCGGCGCCCGGACGATCGCCGTGCGGGCGAAGGCTGCGGGGGCCGAGGATACGGACGTCATCGAGCCGGCGACCGACCCGGACGGCCTGCCGGGCTCCCGCGGGATTGGCAGCGACGCCGACGCGCTCGGCGCCTGGCCCGGCCGAGGCCTCCTGGGGACGCAGCTCGGGCCGAACCGCAACGGGCGGCAATGGTGAGGGCGGGAACTCCCCAGCCCGCCGATGTTCACACTCGTCCCACCCACGACCTTATCCTGAGGTGCTGCAAGGCAGCCTCGACGGAGGTCTCCAGAAGTCTCGCCGATTCCTGGATTCCTCCTTCGAGGCTCGCTCCGTTCGCACCTCGGGGTGAGGTCGTGGGCGGGATGGCAGCGAACACCGATCATCCGACCCGACACCCTTTCCCCCATCCCCTCCCGACCGTGACGACAGGACTTCTTCCCCCATGGCCGCGCTGATGCTCAGCCCCAACCTCGCGACCTGGGCGATCGCCGCCCTCGCCACCCTCGGCGTGATCGTGCGCCCGTTCTCCTGGCCGGAGGCGATCTGGGCGGTGGCGGGCGCCCTCGCGCTGGTCGTTCTCGGCCTGCTCCCGGCCGGCACCGCCTGGGAGGGCGTGCTCAAGGGCACCGACGTCTACCTGTTCCTCGTCGGCATGATGCTGATGTCGGAGGTCGCCCGGAAGGAGGGCCTGTTCGACTGGCTCGCCGGCATCGCGGTGCGCACCGCCAAGGGCTCGGCGACGCGGCTCTTCACCCTCGTCTACCTCGTCGGCACGGTCGTCACGGTGTTCCTGTCGAACGACGCCTGCGCGGTGGTGCTGACGCCGGCGGTCTACGCCGCGACCCGCGCCGCCAAGGTCGAGAACCCCCTGCCGTACCTGTTCATCTGCGCCTTCATCGCCAACGCCGCCTCGTTCGTGCTGCCGATCTCGAACCCGGCCAACCTCGTGGTCTTCGCCGAACACATGCCGCCGCTGACCCGGTGGCTCGCCCTGTTCGCGCTGCCGTCGGTTCTCGCCGTCGGGGCGACCTACCTCGTCCTGCGGCTGACCCAGAACGGGACCCTGCGGGAGCAGAATGTCGCCACCGAGGTCGAGACCGCCTCGCTCTCCCGCACCGGGATTGTGGCCGGCCTCGGCATCGTGGCGACGGGCGCGGTGCTGATCGGCGCCTCGGCCCTCGGGCGCGATCTCGGCCTGCCGACCTTCGTCGCGGGGCTGGCCACCACGCTGATCGTGCTGGTCCTCCGCAAGGGCCGTGGCGCGCTCGAGGTCGTCAAGGATGTGTCCTGGAGCGTGCTGCCGCTCGTCGCCGGCCTGTTCGTGCTGGTCGAGGCGCTGGAGAAGACCGGCGTGCTGGCGATGATCGCCGACGCCCTGAAGCAGGCCGCGACGACTGCGCCTACCGAGACCGCCTGGGGCGCGGGAGCGCTGATCGCGGTCGCCTGCAACCTCGTCAACAACCTGCCGGCTGGCCTGATCGCGGGCGCGGCGGTGCAGGCCGCGCACGTGCCCGAGAAGGTCGCGGGCGCGGTGCTGATCGGCGTCGATCTCGGGCCCAACCTCTCGGTCACCGGCTCGCTCGCCACCATCCTGTGGCTCACCGCGATCCGGCGCGAAGGCCAGGACGTGAGCTTCTGGAGCTTCCTCAAGCTCGGCGCGCTGGTGATGCCGCCGGCCCTGATCCTGGCCTTGGCCGGACTTCTCCTCGTCTGACCCCGAACCCCACGAACGGAAGGCTGTCCCCCCGTGTCGATCGCCGCGCTCCTCTATCCCTTCATCCTGGTGGCCGGTGCGCTGCAGGCACTCGGCAACGCGATGAACGCGCAGCTGCGCGGCCGGATGGTCAATCCGTGGCTCGCCGCCACGGTGTCGTTCCTGCCGATCGTGTTCGTCTTCGTCACCCTGTTCCTGGTGATGCCGACGCCGCTGCCGAGCCTCGAGACCCTGTCGAAGATGCCCTGGTACGCGCCCCTCGGGGGCCTGGCCGGCGCGGTCGCGGTGTTCGGCGGGCTCGCCTTCATCGACAAGGTCGGGGCAGGACCCTTCAACGGCCTGACGCTCACCGCCAACATCATCACCTCGCTCGCCCTCGACGCGTTCGGCCTGTTCGGTCTCCAGGCCGCCGGCTTCAAGCCGCTGCCCTGGCTCGGCGGGCTCCTGATGGCGGCCGGCGTCGTGTTCATCGCCCGTACGGCGGGGAAGAAGGACGAGGGCGAGAGCCATGGCATGAGCGGCAAGCTCCTCTATCCGTTCATCCTCGTCGCCGGTGCGCTGATGGCGATCGGCGTGGTCTGGAACGCGCAGCTGCGCGGGGCGCTGGTCAATCCGTGGCTCGCCGCCACGGTGTCGTTCGTGCCGGTCGTCTTCGCCTTCGCGCTGATGGTCCTGCTGAAGCCGACCCCGCTGCCGACCCGCCAGGATCTGGCGGGGGTGCGCTGGTGGATGCCCCTCGCCGGCCTCACCGGTGCCGTCGCGGTGTTCGCCGGCCTCCTCTTCGTCGACAAGGTCGGGGCCGGCGCCCTCAACGGGCTGCTCATCACCGCGAACCTCCTGACCTCGGTCGCGCTCGACCATTTCGGCTGGCTCGGCATGCGCCAGGTCAAGGCCGGCCCGCCGCGACTCCTCGGCGCCGCCCTGATGATCGGCGGGATCGTGCTGATCTCGGTGTTCTGACGGAGCGCCGCGCCGATGCCCGCCCCGTCCCGGGCGGGTCCTGGCGCGGCGCTCCTTTCCGTCACGGCCGGGGCCGCCTGCCGCCCGGATCGGGCTCAGGCCGCCCTCGCCTCGAAATCGATCCTGGGGTCGATCCAGCTGTAGGTCAGGTCGGAGATCAGGTTCACCACGAGGCCCAGCAGCGAGAAGATGTAGAGGTTGGCGAACACCACCGGGTAGTCGCGGTTCACGATCGATTCGAACGAGAGCAGCCCGAGCCCGTCGAGGCTGAAGATGGTCTCGATCAGGAGCGAGCCGGCGAAGAACGCCGAGATGAACGCGCCCGGGAAGCCCGCCACCACGATCAGCATCGCATTGCGAAAAACGTGGCCGTAGAGCACCTGGCGCTCGGACAGGCCCTTCATCCGCGCGGTCAGCACGTATTGCTTGCGGATCTCGTCGAGGAACGAGTTCTTGGTGAGCAACGTCGAGGTCGCGAAGGCGCCGATCGCCATGGCGACGATCGGCAGGGTGATGTGCCAGAGGTAGTCGGTCACCTTCTGCCATATGGGGAAGTGCGACCAGCCCTCGCTGGTCAGGCCGCGCAACGGAAAGATCTGCAGGAACGAGCCGCCGGCCAGCAGCACGATCAGCAGGATCGCGAACAGGAAGCCCGGGATGGCGTAGCCGACGATGACGACGCCGGAGGTCCAGACGTCGAAGGGCGAGCCGTCCCGCACCGCCTTGCGGATCCCGAGCGGGATCGAGATCGCGTAGGAGATCAGCGTCATCCAAAGGCCTAAGCTGATCGAGACCGGCAGCTTCTCGCGGATGAGCTGCAGCACCGAGACGTCGCGAAAATAGCTCTTGCCAAAATCGAAGCGGGCATAGTCCCACAGCATCTTCAGGAAGCGCTCGGGCGCCGGCTTGTCGAAGCCGAATTGCTGCTCCAGCCGCTTGATGAACGCCGGGTCGAGGCCCTGCGCGCCGCGGTAGCGGGAGTTCGTCTCTCCTCCCCCGGCCTGCGCGGTGCCGCCGCGGCCGGCGAGGTCGCCGCCGCCGCCGGTGACCCGGGACATCGCGGTGTTCTGGCCCTGGAGCTGGGCGAGCACCCGCTCGACCGGCCCGCCGGGGGCGAACTGCACGATCACGAACGAGATCAGCATGATCCCGAGAATCGTCGGGATCATCAGGAGCAGGCGACGGACGAGGTAGGCGGCCATGGTCGGTTTCCGGTGGATTGCTTCGCGATGCGGAACCCGGCTTCGCTCAAGCGCCGCGCGGGCTTGTCGCGAAGGGCCGGGAGCGGGCTCCCGGCCCTTCGCTCAGGTCCGTCCGATCCTTCGCGCCTTCTCGGCGTCGTGCCACCACAGGGTCGGGACGCCGAGGCCGTATCTCGGCAGCTCGCGCGGGCGGCCGTAGAGGTCCCACAGGGCGAGGCGGTGGGTGGCGCCGTACCACATCGGCACCCAGTAGCGCCCGGCGCGCAGGACCCGGTCGAGCGCCCGGCAGGCGGTGGTGAGCTCAGCCCGCGACGCGGCGTCGGCGATGCGGTCGAGCATCGCGTCGACGGCCGGGTTCTCAATCCCGGCGAGGTTCTGCGAGCCCGGCAGCTTGGCGGCACGGCTGCCATAGACCTCGCGCAGGGCTGCGCCCGGGGTCACGGAGCCGCCGAAGCGCGACGACACCACGTCGAAGTCGAAGTCCTTGAGCCGCGCCTGGTACTGCGCCGCGTCGACGAGGCGCGAGCTCGCCCGGATGCCGAGGAGGCTCAGGTTCTTGATGTAGGATTGCAGGAGCGGCTGGAAGACCGGCGAGGAATCCAGGAACTCGAAGGCGAGCGGCTGGCCGTCCGGCAGCTTCATCACCCCGCCGTCGCGGGTGCAGCCGGCCTGGCGCAGCAGCGTGTCGGCCCGGCGCAGCAGCGCCCGGTCCTGGCCCGACCCGTCCGAGCGCGGCGGCGACCACGGCTCGCCGAACACCTCGTCGGGGACCTTTCCTCGGAACGGTTCGAGGAGCGCGAGTTCCGCCTGCGCGGGCATCCCCTCCGCCTTCAGGTCGGAATTCTCGAAGAACGAGGCGGTGCGCCTGTAGGCGCCGTACATCAGGTTCTGGTTCGACCACTCGAAGTCGAAGGCGAGCCCGATCGCCTCGCGGATGCGGGGGTCGCGGAAGACCGGACGGCGGGCGTTGAGGAACCAGCCCTGCGTGCCGGACGGCGTGGCATCCGGCACCGTCTCGCGCCTGACGCGGCCTTCCTGCGCGGCCGGGAAGTCGTAGCCGGTGGCCCAGACCCGGGCGGTGAACTCCTCGCGCCAGGTGAAGGTGCCGGCCTTGAACGCTTCGAACGCGACGTCGCGATCGCGAAAATACTCGTAGCGGATCTCGCCGAAATTGTTCTGGCCGATCGTGACCGGCAGGTCGGCGCCCCAGTAATCCGCCACGCGCTCGAAGGCGATGAAGCGCCCGACCTCGAAGCGGGCCACCCGGTAGGGCCCGGAGGCGAGGGGGGGCTCGAGCGTCGAGGCCTCGAAGTCGCGGCCGCGGTAATAGGCCTCGGAGAAGATCGGCAGTTCGGCGACGATCAGCGGCAGGTCGCGGCTGCGGCCGGGGGCGAAGCGCACCACCACGGCGTCGTCGCCCTCCGGGCTGACCCCGGCGACGTCGCGCAGGACCGCGGCGATCCGCGGATGGCCCTTCTCCTTCAGCGTCGCGATCGAGAAGGCGACGTCGCGGGCGGTGAGCCGCGAGCCGTCGTGGAACCGTGCCTGGGGCCGCAAGGAGAACCGGTAGGACAGGCCGTCCTCGCTGATCGTCACCCCGCGGGCGACGAGACCGTAGAGGGCGTCCGGCTCGTCGAGGGCCCGGACCATCAGGCTGTCGAAGGTCAGGTCCATGCCGGCGGCGCCGTCGCCCTTCAGCACGTAGATGTTGAGGGTGTTGAAGGTCTCGAAGGCCTGGTTGCCGGTGGTGGTCGAGAGCTGCGCCGAGAAGGTGCCGCCCTTCGGCGCCAGCGGCTCGACGTAATCGAAGCGCGGAAAGCCGGCCGGGTATCTCAGGTCGCCGAAGCTCGACAGGCCGTGGCGCTCGGCCGATTGCGCGAAGGCCGGGACGCGGGCGGCCAGCAGGGCCGCCCCGCTTGCCGCAAGGAAGCTGCGCCGGCGCATCACCGCGCCGCCCCGGTCTTGGCGGTCAGCGCCTGATCGTACCACCAGGTCGTCGGGAAGCCCGAGGCGCCGTATTTCGGCAGCACCGCCGGGTGGCCGAAGCGGTTCCAGCGCAGGGTCCGGGACACGTTCGAGGACCATTGCGGCACGACGTAGTTGCGGGCGAGCAGCACCCGGTCCAGTGCCCGGGTCGCCGCCACCAGCTCCTCGCGGTCGCCGGCATAGATCACCTTGTCGATCAGCGCGTCGACGCCCGGATCCTTGATGCCCGCGAGGTTGCGCGAGCCCGGCCGGTCGGCGGCGGCCGATCCCCAGAAGTCGCGCTGCTCGTTGCCGGGCGAGAGCGATTCGGGCCACGAGCTCAGCGCGAGCGCGTCGAAGTCGAAGCTGCGGGCGAGGTTCTGGTACTGGGCCGGATCGACCACCCGCAACGACACCTTGAGGCCGATCCGCTCCAGGACGGCGCGGTAGGGCAGCACCACCCGCTCGGCCGAGTTGTCGTAGCCGAGGAACTCGACCGTGAAGGGCTGGCCGCTCGCCTTCTCGACCATCTGGTTGCCGCGGATCTCGTAGCCTGCCTCCTGGAACAGGCGCACCGCCTCGCGCAGGTTGGCGCGCACCGCCTCGGGGCTGCCGTTGACCGGGTTCCTGTAGGGCGTGGTGAAGACGGAAGGAGGCACCTTGTCCTTGACGCTCTCGAGGATCGCCCGCTCGCGGCCCTCCGGCAGGCCGGACGAGGCCAGCTCGGTGCCGAAGAAGTACGAATCGACCCGCTTGTAGAGCCCGTAGAACAGGGTGCGGTTCATCTCCTCGAAGTCGAAGGCGAGGTTGAAGGCCCGGCGCACCCGCTCGTCGGCGAATTTCTTGCGCCGCAGGTTGAGGGTAAAGGCCTGCATGATGCCCATGCCGGCCTGCGGGAACTCCTCCTTGACGATCCGGCCCTCGCGCACCGCCGGGAAGCCGTCATAGGCGGTGGCCCAGTTGCGGGCGATGTTCTCGGTGCGCCAGTCGAACTGGTCGGCCTTGAACGCCTCGATCATCACCGTCGCATCGCGAAAATACTCGGCGCGCTGGGTGTCGAAGTTGTTGGTGCCGCGGTTCACGGCGAGGTCGCGGCCCCAGTAATCCGGCACCCGCTCGTAGGCGGCGGTGCGGCCGGCCTCGAACCGGGCGAGCCGGTAGGGGCCCGAGCCGAGCGGGATCTCCAGCGTCGTCTCGGTCGGGTTGCGGGTCTTGCCCGAGGCGTCCTTGCCCTCCCACCAGTGCTTGGGCAGCACCGGGAACTGGCCGACGATCTGGGGCAACTCGCGGTTGCCGGTCTCCGAGAAGGTGAAGCGGACCTCGTGCGGGCCCACCACCTCGGCCTTCGTCACGTTGTGGTAGTAGGCGGCGTATTGCGGGCTGTTCTCCTTCAGCACGCCGAAGGAGAACACCACGTCGTCGGCCGTCACCGGCTTGCCGTCGTGCCAGCGTGCCTCCGGCCGCAGGCGGTAGACGACGCTGCCGAGATCCTCGGCCGGCCGCACCGCCTCGGCCAAGAGGCCGTAATAGGTCGAGGGCTCGTCCTGGGCCTGGGCCAGCAGGGTGTCGTAGATCAGCGAGACCTGGCTCTCGAGGTCGCCCTTCAGCCCGGCGACCACGATGTTGAAGTTGTCGTACGACCCCTGCGAGCCGAAGCGCACCAGGCCCCCCTTCGGGGCGTTCGGGTCGGCGTAGTCGAAATGCGTGAAGCCCGCCGGGTATTTCGGCTCGCCGAGGAGCGACAGGCCGTGGCGCCAGCCGTCGCCGGAGGGCGCGGCACCGCCGCCTGAGGGCGCTCCTTGCGCGCGGGCCGGCGACGTGTGGGACTCTGCCGGCAGGGCGGCGAGGCTCAAGAGGGCGAGGGCGGCGCGGCGAGTGAGGGGGCGTGCGATCACGCGGGGCGATCCTCCGGTGGAAACAGGTCTCTGCCCACCGTTCTAGGTCGCGGGGTGCGGCTCCGCCAACCCGGGCGCGTCGGCGCAGGCGGCGGATGCGGGGTGGTTCATGAAAATGACGGGCGCGGGTTTCCCCGGACAGCCCTGCCGCCCGCCGGGAGAGGAGATCTCCCATGCCTCTTGCCTTGGCCGCGGAGCCCCACCCCAGACGGGAAAGGCCGGGCTCACGCCCGGCCTTTCCCGTCTCTCGCGGTTCCGGCAAGCCGGTCAGGGCTTCGGGAAGTCGACCGGCTTCTCGGACAAGGTCTTGAGATAGGCCAGGATGTCGGCCCGCTCGGCACCCGACGGCACGCCCGCGAAGGCCATGATCGTGCCCTGCACGTACTGCTTCGGGGCGTGGAGGAAGTGGTCGAGGTCGTCGTAGGTCCAGTTGCCGCCCTTGGCCTTCATGGCCGCGGAGTAGTTGAAGCCTTCGTGGCTGCCCTTCGGGCGCTCGACGATGCCGTACAGGTCGGGGCCGACCTTGTTCGGGCCGCCCTTCTCGAAGCTGTGGCAGGCCATGCACTTCTTGGCGGCGGCCTGGCCCTTGGCGGCGTCGGCGCTCGCGAGCCGCACGGGCAGCGGCTCCTCCTTGGCGGCCGCCGGCGCCGCGGCGCCGGCATTCTCCTCGGCGGCCGGCAGCGCGTAGCCGCGATCTCCGGCCGGCTTCGGCTTGTAGATCAACTCGGCCAGGAACCCCGTCCCCATCGCGAGGAGCAGGGCGCCGAGCACTGCGCCGGCGATCTTGTTAAGCTCGAAGGAATCCATTCTCGGCAGCTCCGATGCTCCGGTGAGCAGGGGCGGGTCGAGGCGCGGCCCGGCGCCGCGCCGCTCTGACAATCCGCCGGTGCTTAGCCGTTCTGCGACACCGTTGACAATGGCTCTAAACATCGTCGGTTCGTCGCAGAGCGCCGGCGTGTGGACCGTGCCACGGTGCCCGGCCCCGAGGACTGGCCCGGTGCCCTGCCTCGGTGCCCTGCCCCGGTGTCCTGGCGGTCAGCCGTCATGACAAGCCCGGCCCGCGCTGCTAAGAGCCGCGGCTTGCCGGACGATCCATCATCCACAGACAGATTCCCGCACAGCCAGATTCCCGCACAGCCAGAATCCCGCCGCATGTCCGATCCGCTCGTCCTGATCCCCGCCCGCCTCGCGGCGACCCGCCTGCCCGAGAAGCCGCTGGCCGACATCGCCGGCGCGCCGATGATCGTGCATGTCTGGCGCCGGGCGATGGAAGCGGGCATCGGCCCGGTGGTGGTCTGCACCGACACGCCCGCCATCGTGCAGGCGGTGGAGGCGGCGGGCGGGCTCGCGGTGATGACCCGGCCCGACCACCCGTCCGGCTCGGACCGCCTCGCCGAGGCCCTGGAGGCGATCGACCCCGAGGGGCGCCACGACGTGGTGGTGAACGTCCAGGGCGACCTGCCGACCATCGACCCCGCGGCGATCGCCGCCGCGGTGGCGCCCCTCGCCGACCGGGCGGTCGACATCGCGACGCTCTGCGCGGTCATCACCCGGCCCGAGGAGCGCACCGAGCCGAGCGTCGTCAAGCTCGTCGGCTCCGAGGTCGCGCCCGGCCGGCTGCGGGCGCTCTACTTCACCCGCGCCACGGCGCCGTACGGCGACGGGCCCCTCCTCCACCATATCGGGCTCTACGCCTATCGCCGCCGGGCGCTCGAACGCTTCGTCGCCCTGCCGCCGAGCCCGCTGGAGCTGCGCGAGAAGCTCGAGCAGCTGCGCGCGCTGGAGGCCGGGATGCGGATCGACGCGGTCGTGGTCGACGACGTCCCCCTCGGCGTCGACACGCCGCACGACCTCGAGCGCGCCCGCGCCATCCTGGCCGCCCGGCGCCTGAACTGATGTCCCCGAAGGCCCCGACGATGAACCGAACGATCTCCTACCAGGGCGAGCCCGGCGCCAACTCGCACATCATCATCAACGATGCCTATCCGGACTGGACGCCCTTGCCCTGCGCCACCTTCGAGGACGCGCTGACGGCGGTGCAGGACGGCTCGGCGGCGCTCGGCATGATCCCGATCGAGAACTCGATCGCCGGCCGCGTCGCCGACATCCACCACATGCTGCCGGCCTCGGGGCTGCACATCATCGGCGAGCAGTTCCTGCCGATCCGCTTCCAGCTCATGGCCCTGCCGGGCGTGTCGCTGGAGGAGATCCGCACCGTCCACAGCCACGTCCACGCGCTCGGCCAGTGCCGCAAGATCATCCGGCGCCTCGGGCTCAAGGCGGTCGTCGCGCCCGACACCGCCGGCGCCGCCCGCCAGGTCGCCGAGGCCGGCGACCGCACCCGCGCCTCGCTCTCGCCGCGGCTCGCCGCCGAGATCTACGGCCTCTCCATCCTGGCCGAGAACGTCGAGGACGAGGAGCACAACACCACCCGCTTCGTCGTGCTCTCCCGCGAGCCGGCGGTGCCGGCGATGGGGAGCGGCCCGACGGTGACGAGCTTCATGTTCCGGGTCCGCAACATCCCGGCGGCGCTCTACAAGGCGCTCGGCGGCTTCGCGACGAACGGCGTCAACATGACCAAGCTCGAGAGCTACATGGTCGAGGGCCAGTTCACCGCGACCCAGTTCTACGCCGAGGTCGACGGCCACCCGGAGGAGCCGGGCTTGCGCCGGGCGCTGGACGAGCTCGGCTACTTCTCGAGTGCGCTGCGGATCATCGGGACCTATCCGGCGCATCCGTTCCGGGAGAGCGCCCGGCCGCCGGCGGAGTGACCGGCGCGGGGGCCCCGCCGCGGCGAGGCCCCCGGTCCGGCGCTCCTCACCCGACCGACATCGTCAGCGGCGGCTGCACCTCCGCCGGCAGGGGCGAGACGTAGCCCTCCGGCCCGGTGCGGGCCCTGAGGTCGGCCTTGGCGGCCTCGCGCAGGCCCTCGTCGGTGGCGAGCCGGGCGCCGAGCGCCGCCATGGCTTTCGCCACCTGCACCATCGCCTTGTGGGCCGCCGGCGTCTTGCCCTGCGCCACCACCTGCCAGGTGTGGAACGGCGTGCCGACCGCCACCGTCGGGGCGTGGGCCTGCACCGTCGGCACCACCCAGCTCACGTCGCCGACATCGGTCGAGCCGATCGCCGGGTTGCGGCGGGCATCGCGCGGCACCAGGAAGTCGGCGAGCGGCGCGTCCGTCACCGGCAGCCCGATGGTGCGGTAGACCGCCGCGATGTCCTGCGGGGTCAGCGTGCCCTGGATCTCCCTCGCGAAGGCGCGGTCGGCCTCGTCGAAGTGTGGCGCGCCCAGGTCCTCCATCACCCCGTGCAGGGCCTCCTCCAGGGCCGTGTTGCCGACGAGGTTCGAGACCGCGCTGACGATGCGCATCTCCACCGTGGTCTCGGTCATCAGCGCCGCGCCCTCGGCGATCCTGCGCACGCGGGCGACGAGGTCGCGCATGCCCGGCAGGTCGCGGGCGCGGATCGAGTAGCGCACCCGGGCATGGGCCTGGACGACGTTCGGGGCGATGCCGCCGGTGTCGAGATAGGCGTAGTGCACCCGCGCGTCGCTCGGCATGTGCTCGCGCATGTAGTTCACGCCGACATTCATCAATTCGACCGCGTCGAGGGCCGAGCGGCCGAGATGGGGCGCTGCCGCCGCGTGCGAGGCGCGGCCGGTGAACACGAAATCGGCCCGGGTGTTGGCGAGCGAGAGCGGCGGCGAGACCTCCCAGAAGCTCGACGGGTGCCAGGTGACCGCCGCGTCGGCATCCGAGAACAGGCCCTCGCGCACCATGAAGGCCTTGGCCGCCCCGCCCTCCTCCGCCGGGCAGCCGTAATAGCGCACGCGGCCGGGCAATCCGGCTTCCGCGAGCCAGTCCTTCAGGGCGGTGGCGGCGAGCAGTGCCGCCGAACCGAGCAGGTTGTGCCCGCATCCATGGCCGTGGCCGCCCTGCTCGACGGGGGTATGGGCGGCGACGCCCGCCTCCTGGCTCAGGCCCGGCAGCGCGTCGTATTCGCCCAGGAACGCGATCACCGGACCGCCCTCCCCGGCCTCGCCGACGACCGCCGTCGGGATGCCGGCGGCGCCCTCCGTCACGCGAAAGCCCTGGTGGCGCAGCTCGGCGGCGTGGGACGCGGCCGAGCGCTCCTCCGTGTAGCAGACCTCCGGGGTGCCCCAGACCTCGTCGGAGAGGGCGATCAGCCGGTCCTTGTGGGCGTCGACCTGGCGCCACACGGCGTTGCGGTTGTCCATGGGGTTCCCCTCCCGTACGGGCCCGAAGACGGGCCGCCTTGCGCCGCAGCCTCATGCAGGCGGTGGGCCGGCTCAAGCGCGGCGGGAGCGGACGTGGCGCGCGCCGCCGGAATGGCTCGAACGCGGCCCGCCGGTGCCGCGGGAATGGCCCGGGCTTTGCCTATCGTCGCTCCGTTAGCGCTAATCTGTGGTGCTGAACGGTGTCTGGCCGCTTGTAAGGACTCGCGGCGGGCGCGATGCTGACGGCCGCCAGAGGCCAGCCAGAAGGGTGTTTGTCCATGACCGAGCGCGGCGTAACCGAGCATGACGTGACCGAGCATGAGCTGCGCACCCTGATCGGCGAGGTGAAGGACGGGGGCCTGTCGCGGCGCGGCTTCGTCGGCCGGATGCTGGCGCTCGGCCTCTCCGCCCCGATGGCCGGGATGATGCTGGCCCAGAACGGCGTCGCCTTCGCGGCCAACCCCCTGCGGGACGCCTACAAGCCGGGCAAGGCCGGCGGTGGCGGGCCGCTGAAGCTGCTGTTCTGGCAGGCCGCCACCCTGATCAACCCGCACTTCGCCATCGGCACCAAGGACCAGGAAGGCTCGCGCATCTTCTACGAGCCGCTGGCGGCCTGGGACGCCGAGGGCAACCTGTTCCCGATCCTCGCCGCCGAGATCCCGTCGAAGGATAATGGCGGTGTGGCCGCCGACGGCCGCTCGGTGACCTGGAAGCTCAAGCCCAACGTGAAGTGGCACGACGGCAAGCCCTTCACCGCCGACGACGTGGTGTTCACCGCCGAGTACGCCGCCAACCCGGCCACCGCCGCGGTCACCGGCGGCAGCTACGTCAACGTCAAGGTCGAGAAGGTCGACGACCTCACGGTGAAGCTGTCTTTCAAGGAGCCGACGCCGTTCTGGGCCGACGCCTTCGTGTCGAGCGCCGGGATGGTCATCCCCAAGCACGTTTTCGCGGATTACACCGGCGACAAGTCCCGCGACGCGCCGGCGAACCTGGCGCCCGTCGGCACCGGTCCCTACAAGTTCAGCGAGTTCCGCCCCGGCGACATCCTGCGCGGCGTGCGCAACCCGGATTACCACGTGCCGAACCGGCCGTTCTTCGACTCGATCGAGATGAAGGGCGGCGGCGACGCGGTCTCGGCCGCCCGCGCCGTGCTCCAGACCGCCGAGTACGACTACGCCTGGAACATGCAGGTCGAGGACGAGATCCTCAAGCGGCTCGAGGCCGAGGGCAAGGGCCGGGTCACGATGGAGTACGGCGGCAACCTCGAGTTCCTGCTCCTCAACGCCACCGACCCGAACGTCGAGATCGACGGCGAGCGCGCCTCGCTCAAGACCAAGCACCCGGCCTTCTCGGATCCGGCGGTGCGCAAGGCGATGAACCTGCTCGTCAACCGGGCGGCGATCCAGCAATACATCTACGGCCGCACGGGGCGGGCCACCGCCAACGTCTTCAACGGCCCTGCCCCCTTCGTCTCGAAGACCACCTCCTTCGCCTTCGAGCCCGACAAGGCGGCGCAGATCCTCGAAGACGCAGGCTGGAAGAAGGGCGGCGACGGCATCCGCGCCAAGGACGGCAAGAAGCTGAAATTCGTCTTCCAGACCTCGATCAACGCACCGCGCCAGAAGACCCAGGCGATCATCAAGCAGGCCGCCCAGAAGGCCGGCATCGACATGGAGCTGAAGTCGATCCCCGGCTCGGTGTTCTTCTCCTCCGACGTGGCGAACCCGGATACCTATCCGCATTTCTACGCCGACATGGAGATGTATACCTGGAACATGACGCAGGCCGACCCGGCGGTGTTCGCCCTGCAATACGTCTCCTGGGAGGCCGCCACCAAGGCCAACAAGTGGCAGGGCCGCAACATCTGCCGGATGCAGAACCCGGAAGTCGATGCCGCCTACCGCGCGGCGCAGGGCGAGCTCGACCTCGTCAAGCGCGCCGCCCTGTTCGTCAAGATGAACGACCTCGTGGTGGCCGACTACGTCCTGCCGCTCCTCCACCGGGCCCAGGTCTCGGCGGTCAACGGCAAGCTCCTGGCGCCCTCGACCGGCTGGGACAACTCGCTGACCTTCCTGGCCGAGTGGTACCGGCAGGCGTGAGGGACCCCCGATGGGAGCCTATCTCCTCCGCCGCCTCCTCATCGCGATCCCGAGCCTCATCGGGATCAGCCTGATCCTGTTCACGGTGCTGGCGCTGGCGCCGGGCGATCCGTTCGGCGAACTCGCCACCAACCCGAACGTGCCGCCGGAGGTGCGCGAGGCCCTGCGGCTGAAGTTCGGCCTCGATGACCCGATCCTGGTGCGCTACCTGCACTGGCTCACCGCGATGCTCCAGGGCGACTGGGGCTTCTCGTTCGCGAGCCGCGTCGACGTCGACGAACTGATCCTCCAGCGCCTGCCGACCACCCTGTTCGTGGTCGGCTCGTCGCAGGTGCTGGCCCTCCTCGTCGCCGTGCCGGTCGGCATCCTGGCGGCGATCCGGCCCTACTCGGTCTTCGACCAGGTGGCGAACACGCTCGCCTTCGTCGGCTTCTCGCTGCCGACCTTCTTCACCGGCCTCCTGTTCATCCTGCTGTTCAGCCTGACGCTGGACTGGCTGCCCTTCGTCTACCAGGCCGATATCTCCGCGACGGGCTGGCGCTGGGCCTGGGAGCACGTGCGGCAGGCGATCATGCCGGTCTGCGTGCTGGGCTTCTTCCAGGCCGCCTCCTACACCCGCTACGTGCGCGCCTCGGTGCTCGACGTCGCCCGCCTCGACTACGTCACCACCGCCCGGGCGAAGGGCCTGTCGGACGGCACCGTCACGGTCCGCCACATCGCCCGCAACGCCCTGATCCCGGTCGTGACGCTGGTGGCGCTCCAGATCCCGGCGGTGTTCGGCGGCGCCATCGTCACCGAGCAGATCTTCCGCATCCCGGGGATCGGCTCGCTCCTCATCAACGCGATGCTCGCCAACGACACCCCGGTGGTGATGGCCGTCACCTTCGTGTTCGCCTGCCTCGTCGTCCTGTTCAACCTCGTCGCGGACCTCCTCTATGGCTGGCTCGACCCTCGCATCTCCTACCGCTGAGGCGGCGCCGGTGCCCGCGCCTGCGGGCTCGGGGCGGGACACCTGGCGGCGCTTCCGCCGCCACCGCCTCGCCGTCGTCAGCGTCGGGGTGCTGGGCTTCCTGGTGCTGGCGGTCCTCGTCGGCGGCTGGGTCTGGCCGGTGGCGATCGACGAGATCGACTTCGCGGCGACGCTCCAGGGCCCGTCCTGGGCCCACCCCCTCGGCACCGACGACCTCGGCCAGGACCTGCTCGCCCGGATGATCTACGGCGGGCGGATCTCGCTCGCTGTCGGCTTCGCCGCCATGGTGGTAGCGACCTTCGTCGGCGTGGTGGTGGGGGCGCTCGCCGGCATGTCGCGCCGCTTCCTCGACCCCTTCCTGATGTGGCTGACCGACCTGTTCCTGTCGCTGCCGCAGCTGCCGCTCCTGCTCCTGATCATCTACCTGTTCCGCGACCAGCTGAAGCAGGTCTTCGGGGTCGAGGGCGGCGTGTTCGTGATGATCGTCGCGGTGATCGGAGGCCTGCGCTGGATGCCGGTGGCACGCCTCGTGCGGGCCCAGTTCCTGTCCCTGCGCGAGAAGGAATTCGTGGAAGCCGCGCGCTCCCAGGGAGCGACCGCCTGGCACCTCGTCACCCGCCACATCCTGCCGAACGCGATCGGGCCCGTCATCGTCGCGGCGACGATCGAGGTCTCCTCGGCGATCATCGCCGAATCGACCCTGTCGTTCCTCGGCCTCGGCTTCCCGCCCGACATCCCGACCTGGGGTCGGCTCCTCTACGACGCCAAGGACCACCTCGACGTGGCGCCGCACTGGGCCTTGTTCCCGGGCGCCGCGATCTTCCTGACCGTCCTGTCGATCAACTTCATCGGCGACGGCCTGCGCGACGCCCTCGATCCGCGGCGGGTGCTGTGAGGATGCCGGTATGACCAGCCCGAACACGACCACCCCGATCCTCTCGGTCCAGGACCTCACCGTCGCATTCCGCTCCGAGCAGGCCTGGCGCCCGGTGGTGCACGGCGTCTCGTTCGACATCGGCCCGAAGGAGACCGTCGCGCTCGTCGGCGAATCGGGCTCCGGCAAGAGCGTCACCGCGATGTCGATCATGCGGCTCACCCCGCGCGACGCGACCCGGACCGGCGGCCGCGTGCTGCTCGAAGGCCGCGACCTCCTGCGCCTGCCGGACGCCGAGATGCGGCGGATCCGCGGCGACGACGTCGCGATGATCTTCCAGGAGCCGATGACGAGCCTGAACCCCGTGCTCACCGTCGGCTTCCAGATCGGCGAGGCGCTGCGGCTTCACCGCGGCATGTCGCAGGCCCAAGCCGACGCCGAGACCGTGCGGCTGTTCGACAAGGTCCGGATCCCGGCCGCCGCCTCGCGGGTGCACGACTACCCCCACCGCTTCTCCGGCGGCATGCGCCAGCGTGTGATGATCGCGATGGCGCTGGCCTGCCGGCCGAAGCTCCTCATCGCCGACGAGCCGACCACGGCGCTGGACGTCACCATCCAGGCCCAGATCCTCGACCTCATCAAGCTCCTCCAGGAGGAGGAGGGCATGTCGGTCCTGTTCATCACCCACGACATGGGGGTGGTGGCCGAGATCGCCGACCGCACCGTGGTGATGGTCGACGGGCGCGCCGTCGAGACCGGCGCGACCGAGCAGATCTTCCGCCGCCCGGCCCATCCCTACAGCCGCGCGCTGCTCGCCGCCGTGCCGACCCTCGGGGCGATGACGGGGCAGCCGCACCCGGCCCGCTTCCCGATCGTCGACCGCGCCACCGGCGAGCCGGAAGTCGCCCCGCCCCTGCCGGACACGGTGCGTGAGGGCGAGCGGCCGGTGCTGGAGGTGAAGGGGCTGACCACCCGCTTCGACATCCGCGGCGGCCTGCTGTCGCGGGTGCGAGGCCGGGTCCACGCGGTCGAGAACGTGTCCTTCGCGGTGCGCGAGGGCGAGACTCTGGCCCTCGTCGGCGAATCGGGCTGCGGCAAGTCCACCACCGGCCGCTCGGTGCTGCGCCTGATCGAGCCGGTCGCGGGCGCGGTGCTCCTCGACGGCGAGGACGTGCTCGGCCTGGCGCCCGCCGACCTGCGGGCGCGGCGCCGGCGCATGCAGATGATCTTCCAGGATCCCTTCGCCAGCCTCGATCCGCGCATGAGCGTCGGCAGCGCCGTCGCCGAGCCGCTCCTGATCAACCGCCTGTGCTCGCGGGGCGAGGCTCGCGAGCGCGCCGCCGACCTGCTGCGCCGGGTCGGCCTCAAGCCCGAGATGGCGAGCCGCTTCCCGCACGAATTCTCCGGCGGCCAGCGCCAGCGCATCTGCATCGCCCGCACGCTGGCGCTGGAGCCCCGGCTGATCGTCGCCGACGAATCGGTCTCGGCCCTCGACGTCTCGGTGAAGGCGCAGGTGGTGAACCTGATGCTCGACCTCCAGGCGTCGCTGGGCCTCGCCTACCTGTTCATCTCGCACGACATGGCGGTGGTGGAGCGGGTGAGCCACCGGGTCGCCGTGATGTATCTCGGCGAGATCGTCGAGATCGGCCCCCGCGCGGCGATCTTCGGTGCGCCCCAGCACCCCTACACCAGGAAGCTGATCGCCGCCGTGCCGGTCCCCGACCCGGGCCGCCGCCGCCAGCTCCACGCCGTGCGCAGCGACGAGATCAAGAGCCCGATCCGCCCGGTCGACTACGTGCCGCCGGAGCGGCTGTACCGGGAGGTCTCGCCCGGTCACGTGGTGCAGGTCTGGGGGCCGGAATGGGAGGCGTCGGCAGCCGTCGCGGCGGTGGCGTGAGCGCCGTTTGACCGTGCGACGATCCTGATGCCCTCGGGGTCGTCCCCGGGCCCGCGCGGCGGAGCCCGGGATCCAGAACCGCGGAGCGGGCCGGAACACGTCGTGAGCGTTCCGTTCTATCGTCTGCGACCTGCGCGCCGGGATTCCGGGCTCCGCTGCGCGGCCCCGGAATGATGCGAAGACGGTCGGTTCCGGCGGAGAAACCTCCGCCGCACCCTCACCGCCCGGGGCCGACGACTTCCGGCACCTTCACCGGCACCGGCACCACCGCCGGGCTCACGGTTCCGGAAGGCAGCGTGTTGATGGTTGTCACGCCGCCGGCCTTCGGGGCCGGCGCGGCGCCGTTGAGTGCGCCCGGCGCGGCGGCCGGCTCGCCCTCGTGCGCCGTGCCGTGGGCGCGGCCGAGCAGGTCCGGCGGGGTCTGCCAGACGAAGGCGTCGAGGCGGCCGCTGACGGGCGAGATCGGTGCCCAGCGGTCGGTGACGAGGCCGTCGGCGCACCAGGCCGGATCGCGCGGGGCGCGGGCGGCGCGGGCCTGCCACTCGCGGGCCTTGCCGGATTGGGCGCCGTGCTCAGCCTCCTCGATCTCGGCCATCAGGTCGTAGGCGCGCACCGTCGGCTGGTCGGCCAGCAGCGGCGCCAGCACGTCGCGGGCGCGGCCGAACTCGCGGGCGTCGAGGGCCGCGCGGGCGATGGCGAAGCGGGATTCGAGGTGCCAGGACGAGACCCGGGCCAGGGTCTCGGCGCGGGCCAGCCGGTCGCGGCTCGAGTCACCGGTGCGCAGGTCGAGGTAGACCCGGGCGAGGTCCGGGTGCGGGTTGGCGCGCCAGGCCGCTTCCACTACCTTGGCGCCTCGCTTGAGGTCGCCGCGGCGGGCGAACAGGCGCCCGGCCACCGCCGCCGCCGGCACCAGGTCGGGGGCGAGCTTCACCGCCTCCCGGGCCTGGGCGAGCGCCCGCTCCGGGTCGCCGGCCTCGAGGTCGAGGGCGCTCGCCGTCAGCAGCACCGCGCGCTGGCGCCGCATCGCCGCCTTGTCGGAGAGGCCGAGGCTCGCGCGGCGCGAGACGGTGTCAAGTGCCCCCGACCAGTCG
Source organism: Methylobacterium terrae (assembly GCF_003173755.1). NCBI lineage: Bacteria > Pseudomonadati > Pseudomonadota > Alphaproteobacteria > Hyphomicrobiales > Methylobacteriaceae > Methylobacterium > Methylobacterium terrae. The sequence continues at coordinate 2,747,710 of NZ_CP029553.1, read as the reverse complement.
CGGTCGGCACACTGGCCCTCCATCACCGCTTCGTTGGCCCAGGTCACGCTCGGGGCGAGCCGGGAGGCCTCCAGGGCGTAGGCCCGGGCGGTGCTCTCGTCGTCCTGGCGCCGCGCCTCGACGAACAGGCCGCGCAGGCCGAGCACCCGGGTCTCGGGATCGTCGACCATGCGCCGGAAGGCGCGCTCGGCCCCGGCGCGGTCGCCGGAGATCTGGGCGGCCTGGGCGGTCAGCAGCAGGGCGAGCGGCTCGGGCCCGAGCAGGCGCTCGGCCTCGCCGGCCAGCCGGCGCGCCGCGATCGGGTCGCCGGAGCCCACCGCCACCATGCCGCGCGACAGCGCGTTGTAGCCCCGCTCCTGGCGCCGGCGCCGGCTCGACAGGGTGAGCCGCTCGGGCAGGTTCAGGATGCCGCGGGCGAAGGCCCAGACGAAGCCGAGCACCACGGCCAGCACCATCACGCCGACCAGTGCCGCCGCGAGGCTGGTCGCCAGCTCGTAGCCGCCCCAGGTCACGGTGACCACGCCGGGCCGGTCGGCGAGCCACACCGCCCCGTAGGCGGCGAGGGCGAGGAGAGCCAGGAAGGCGAGTGCGCGCCACATCTGTCCATCAACTCCAGAAAGCCGCGCTGCCGCTCACGGGCGCGCGAGGGGGCGTCGAGCGAGCCCCGGAAAACGAAGGGCGGCCGCCCGGACGGGCGGCCGCGGCCTGAGCGTCAGCGGGTCGCCGGACCCTGGATCGCCGCGAAGGAGGCGGCTAGGCGCGCCCTGGCGGCCTCGCCGGCGGCGGCGCGCGCCTTCAGGCGCTGGCCGAAATCGCCGGCCTCCTTGCGGGCCTGCTCCGGCAGGGCGTCGAAGGCCTGGGCAGCCTCCGCCACTGCGCCGCGGGCGAGCGCGTCCTGGATCTTCGCCACCCCGGCCTCGGTCGGATCGGCGGCGTTGCCGGCCGCCGGGGCGGCGCCCTCGGCTCCGACCTTCTTCACCGAGACGATCGACTCCGCCATGCTGGTCAGCCGGTCGGCGATGCTGCCGCGCTCCGCCACCGCCCGCTGGCGGGCGGCGAGCGCCGCCGCGTTCAGCTTGGCGGCGACGGGCTGGAAGCTCTGGGCGAGCGCCGCGGCGGTCGGCGCGCCGTTCTGGGCGAAGGGCTCCAGCGGCGCGAGCGCCCCGGCCTGGCCGGGATCGAGCTGCTTCAAGGTCGCGAGCGCGTCGGCGTAGGGCGCGCCGGAGGCGAGTGCGCTCGCGATCCGGTCGGAGGCCACGACCCGCAGGGCCGCCTGGACGCTGCCGGCCTCGGCCCGGCCCTCGACCGCCTTGGCCAGATCGGCGAGGCGCTGGTCGACGGTCTTGTTGCGGGTGTCGAGCGCCTGCTGCAGCCCGTCGAAGCGCTGGTCGGCGGCCTTCGCCCGGGTGTCGAGGGCCTGACGCAGCTCGTCGAGGCGCTGGCCGAGCGCCTTGTCGGCCTGCTCGTCCGCCGCCGCCCGGGTGCCGAGATCGGCCTGCAGCGCCTTCAGCCCCTTGTCGAGCCCGTCGAGGCGGCCGCGCAGGTCGGCGCCGTCGCCGCGGCCCTGGAGCGCGGTGACCGCCTGGGCGAGGCCGTCGACCCGCTGGCGCAGGCCGGCATCGCCCCCGCCCGCGCGACCCTGGAGGTCGGCGAGCTGCTTCTCGATGCCCTGGAGGCGGGCCGGGTCGAGGCCGGCGGCCGGGCTGGCGGCCTGATTCTGCGACTGAGCGGCGGGCGCCGGCTGGCCGGTACCCTGAGCGGGCGCGGCGTCCGCCTTGCGCAGGGCCTCGTCGGCGCGCTGGCTCGCCGCCTTGGCGGCGGCGTCGGCCGCGCGCACCGCGTCGGGCAGGGGGCGCAGGGTCGTCTCGAGTGACGCGATCCGCCGGTCGAGGGCCTGGACGCTGTCGCGCGGAGCGAGGTCGGCCAGGCGCTGCTCCAGCGGCACGGTGCCGGACACTTCGCCCTGCGGCGCCTCGGGCTTCGGCAGGTTGATGCCGTAGGCCGGGCCGTAGGTCGTCGCGCCGTAGAGGAGGCCCGCGCCGACCACGCCGCCGAGGAGCGAGGCGGCGAGCAGCGAGCCAAAACCGGCGCCGGAGCGGGCCTGCGGCGTCGCGACCGTGGTCGGTGTCGCGGTCCGGGTCGCGTCGGGCTTGGGCGACGTCGCACCGGTCGACGGGCCGGCCTGCGGTCCGGTCTTCGGCACGGTCGAGAGCTTGGCGCCCGCAGCGGCACCCGCCGCCGCGGCGGTCGCCGTCGGGTTGGGGCCGGAGCCCGCCGAGGCGGCCCCCGTCGTCGCGCCGGTGCCGGCCGCGGGCGACTTCGCGTCCGGAGCCTTGCCCGCCTCGGGCGGCTTGGTGCCGGGCGCCGCGGTCGCCGGGGTGACGGGCTTGACGTCGGTGGGTTTGGCGTCGCCGACCTTGAGCGGGCCGCTGCCCGGTCCCGTCGCCACCGGTCCGGTCGTCGGCTTCGCGGCACCGGTCGGGGACGGCGTCGCGGAGGCGACCGGCCCGGTGGTGGAGGCGATCACGGAGGACGGCGCGCCGGGCTTGACCTCACCGGGCTTGGCTTCCCCGGGCTTGGCTTCCCCGGGCTTCGAGGCCGCGGTCGTCGCCGTCGCGCCGACGGCCGGCGTCGGGGCGCCGCCGAGCGGCCGGGACGCCGAGCCGGTCGCGCCGGACATCGGCGACGGGGTGGAGGCGGCGCCGGTCGCGCCCGTGGCCCCGGGCCGCGGGGACTCGGCGGGTTTCGCCGCCGTACCGCCGGCCGGAATCGCGGCGCCGGCCGGAACACCGCCCGGCTTCACCTCGGCGGCCTTCACCGGATCGCCGGGCTTCACGGCCGCGGCGGCGGGCGACGCGGGCTTGCCGGGTTCGATCTTGCCGGGCTCGATCTTGCCGGCCTGCGCGCCGGTGGCTTCCGGCTTCGCGTCCGGACCCTGACCCGGCTTGCCCGGCTCGGCCTTCGTCGGCTCGGCCTTGCCCGGCTCGGCCTTGGGCGCGTCGGGGACGCGGGTGGCCTTCAGGTCGAGGATCGGCCCATCCGCCGGGTTGCCGCCGCGCCCGCCGGGGCGGTTGCGCGAGTCCTTCTGGTCCTTGTCGGATGGGGTCACGGCCGGAGATCCTCACCTCTCGATGCCGGGCCGTGAGCCCGCCGGAAGGCGGGCCCGATCGGCGCGGCGGGAGCGCGGCCGCGGGGCAGGATCCCGCCCGGGCCGCGCGCTGCTTCATCGTCCCTTAGCATCGCTCCAGGCCAGGGCGAAGGCCCGGCGAGGTCTCTGCGTTACTGTTCGAAAGGACGGGGCCGAGGCCGGCGAGGAGCGTCTCCTCGTCCGGCCGCGCCGCGACCACATGGGATGGGACCCCGGCCGCGACCAGGGGGGCGGCCACATCCGCCGACAGGCAATGATGCGCCACGCGTCGAAAGGCGTCCTCCCGTCCCGCCGCCCGGGCGAGCCCGAGCGCCGTCGCGGCGCTGCGGCGGGAATAGTGCAGGGCGGCGTCGATTCCGTCCTCCGCCAGGGCCGCGGCCACGGGCTCCGGCAGGACCGGCAGGGGGCGGGCCGCGTAGGCGACCCAGACCGTCAGCCGGTAGCCCCGGGCCCCGAGCGTCGCCGCGGGCTCGTCCTTGCGCTCGCGCCCGGCGGCGTGGACGAGGCGCGCGCCCCGCGGCAGGGCGGCGCCGATCAGCGCGGCCAGGGCCCGGGCGTCGCCCCCGGCCTCGTGGACGGGCCTTAAGCCCGCCGCCTTCGCGGCGGCGGCGGTGCGTCCTCCGACGCAGTAGGCCGGCAGGCCGGCGAGGGGCGAGCCCGCCACCGCCGGCACCGCGCTCGCGCTCGTCAGCACCAGGGCGTCGAAGGGACCGACGGGCGGCGGCGCGCCGCTCGGGGCGAGGTCGAGCACGGGGGCGAGGAGCGGGCGGTGGCCGAGGCCTGCGACGCGCTCGGCCGTGCGCGCGCCGGCCGGCAGCGGCCGGGCGACCCACACGCGCAAGGCGGTCCCGCATCCCGTCGCCCGCGTCACGCGCCCTCCCCCGCCATGCGGCCGCTCCGGCCCCCCTGGCCCGCCTCGCGTCGGCGGGTTATCTGGGGCACCATACCGGCCGCCGCGCGGCGTGCCAGCCCCCTCGCGAGACCACCCTTCCATGAACGTCCTCGGGATCGAGACCACCTGCGACGAGACCGCGGCCGCGATCGTGGCGGTGGGCGAGGACGGGCGCGGCGAGATCCGCTCCAACGAGGTGCTGAGCCAGATCGCCGAGCACGCCGCCTATGGCGGGGTGGTGCCGGAGATCGCGGCCCGCGCCCATGTCGAGGTGCTCGACCGGCTGGTCGCCCGGGCGCTGTCGAACGCGAATGTCGGGCTCCCGGACCTCGACGGCATCGCGGTCGCGGCCGGGCCCGGGCTGATCGGCGGCGTGCTGGTCGGCCTCGTCACCGGCAAGACCCTGGCGCTGGTCGCGCGAAAGCCCCTCGTGGCGGTCAACCACCTCGAGGCCCACGCCCTCACCGCGCGGCTCACCGACGGCCTCGCCTTCCCGTACCTGCTGCTGCTCGCCTCCGGCGGCCACACCCAGCTCGTCGCCGTGAAGGGCGTCGGCGAGTACGTGCGCCTCGGCGGCACCATCGACGACGCCATCGGCGAGGCCTTCGACAAGGTGGCGAAGCTCCTGGGCCTCGCCTATCCGGGCGGGCCGGAGGTCGAGCGCGCGGCCGAGAGCGGCAACCCGGAGCGCTTCGCCCTGCCCCGGCCGATGCTCGGACGGCGCGAGCCCAACTTCTCCCTGTCCGGCCTCAAGACGGCCCTGCGGATCGAGGCCGAGCGCATCGCGCCCCTCACCAACCAGGACGTCGCCGACCTCTGCGCGGGCTTCCAGGCCGCCGTCGTCGACGTGGTGGTCGACCGGGTGCGGGTGGCGCTTCGCGATTTCGGCGCCGTCGCCGGCCATCCGACCGCGCTCGTGGCGGCCGGCGGCGTCGCGGCGAACGGCGCCCTGCGCCGGGCGCTCGCCCACCAGGCCGGCGAGGCCGGGCTGCCGCTCGTCGCCCCGCCCCTGCCGCTCTGCGGCGACAACGGCGCGATGATCGCCTGGGCCGGCATCGAGCGCCTGCGGCTCGGCCTGACCGACGACATCACGGCGCCGGCCCGGCCGCGCTGGCCCTTCGCCCAGGCGAAGGACGCTCCCCGGGATGCAGCCACGGCCGACGGCGCAACCGTCGGATGACTCCCGCCGAGGCCGAGGCGCAGCAGCGCCGCTGGCGGGCCCTGGTCGACGAGCGCCTGCCGGAGGCGGCGCGGGCGCGTCCGGACTGGCCGGTCTCGCGCAACCACTGCTTCGCCCGCATCCTGCTCGACAATGCCTGCGGCGGGCCCTGGCGCGAGAGCGTCGCCCCGCCGGCCTGGGCCAACATGCCGCCCGAGCGCCTGGCGCTCGCGGTGAGCCTCGGCGAGGCGGTGCTGGCCGGCCGCCAGGACCTCGCGGCGCTCAACCACCGCTCGCTCCTGTGGCGGCGCAAGCGCCCGGTGCCGCCGGCGCCGGCCCGCCTGACCGGCGAGAACTTCGCCTTGCGGCGCTGGCAGCTCTCCGACGACGCGCCGTTCGCGGCGCTCTGCGCCGACCCCGAGGTGATGCGCTACTTTCCCGCGCCGAAGACCGCCCGCGAGAGCCAGGCCGAGGCCCGGGCGCTCGACCGGCGCTTCGAGGAGGACGGGTTCGGCCCCTGGGCCGTCGAGGCGCCGGAGGGGTTCTGCGGCTTCGTCGGCTGCTGGCGTCCGGCCCGGCCGCTGCCGCTCGGCGACCTGCTCGGGCGGGAGACCGGCCTCGTCGAGATCGGCTGGCGGCTCGCCCGGCCCGCCTGGGGCCGGGGTTTTGCCGTGCGCGGCGCCCGCCTGGCGCTGGCCGACGCCTTCTCCCGCTGCGCGCTCGCCGAGGTCGTCGCCTGCACGGCGGAGAGCAACACCCCCTCGCGCCGGGTGATGGAGCGGCTCGGGATGAGCGAGGTCGGCGGGTTCGACCATCCGGGCCTGCCCGAGGGGCATCGCTTGCGGCCGCACCGGTTGTACCGGCTGGCGGCGGCGGATTTCGCGATGAGGAGCTTCTGATGACCACCATCGGCCCGATCGCGGTCCTGGGCGGCGGGGCCTGGGGCACGGCGCTCGCCAACGCCGCCGCCGCCGCGGCTCCGCGCCCGGTGGTACTGTGGATGCGCGACGCGGAGGGCGCCGCCGCCATGGCCCGCACGCGCGAGAATGCCCGCCATCTCCCCGGGGTGAGGCTGCATGCGGGCGTGCGCCCGACCGCGGCGGCGACCGATCTCGGCGAGGCCGAGGCGGTGCTGGTGGTGACGCCGGCCCAGACGCTGCGGAGCGTGCTCGGCGCCCTGCACCCGCACCTGCGGCCGGAGGCGGCACTGATCCTGTGCGCGAAGGGCATCGAGCGCGGCACCGACGCCTTCCTGACCGACGTGGCGGGAGAGGCCGCGCCGGGCGCGGCCGTCGCGGTGCTGTCGGGCCCGAGTTTCGCGGCGGACGTCGCCCGGGGCCTGCCCACCGCCGTGACGCTGGCGAGCCGCGACGGCGCGCTGGCCGCGCGCCTCGCCGCGGCCCTGTCGGGGCCGACCTTCAGGGTCTATCACGGCACCGATCCGCGCGGGGTCGAGATCGGCGGGGCGGCCAAGAACGTGCTCGCCATCGCCTGCGGGGCGGCGATCGGCCGGGGCCTCGGCGAGAGCGCCCGGGCGGCGCTCGTCGCCCGCAGCTTCGCCGAGCTGATGCGCTTCGCCCGCGCCTGGGACGCCCGGCCCGAGACCCTGATGGGGCTGTCGGGCCTCGGCGACCTCGTGCTCAGCGCCGCCTCGGCGCAGTCGCGCAACTTCGCCTTCGGCGAGCGCCTGGGGAGAGGCGCGAGCCTCGAGGAGGCCTCCGGCGGCAAGCTCGCCGAGGGCGCGCTCACCGCGCAGGGGCTGGTGGCCCTCGCGCGCCGCCGCGGGGTCGAGATGCCGGTGGCCGAGGCGGTGGCCGCGCTCCTGACCGGCGCGGTCAGCCTCGATGCGGCGATCGCCGACCTGCTCGGCCGGCCGCTCAGGGCCGAGGCCTGAGCGGGCCGGCGCCCGCGTGCGGCCTCAGAACAGGCCCTCGATCCGCCCCTCGGCGTCGAGGTGGATGCCCTCGGCCGCCGGCACCTTCGGCAGGCCCGGCATGGTCATGATCTCCCCGCAGATCGCCACCACGAAGCCGGCGCCGGCCGAGAGGCGCACGTCGCGCACCGCGACGACGTGGCCGCTCGGCGCGCCCATCAGGGTCGGGTCGGTCGAGAACGAGTACTGGGTCTTGGCCATGCAGACCGGAAGCCGGCCGTGGCCGGCCTGCTCGAACGCCGCGAGCTTGGCCGCCGCCTTCGATTCGACCTGGATGTCGGCGGCGCCGTAGAAGTCCCGCGCGACCGTGCGGATCTTGTCCTCGAGCGGCATCGCGTCGGGATAGGCCAGGCGCGGCGTCGCGGCCGGGCCCGCATCGGAGAGCGCCGCTACGGCGTGGGCCAGGTCCTCGGCCCCGGCGCCGCCCTCGGCCCAGTGCCGGCAGGTGATCGCCTCGACGTCGAGGCGGTCGCGGCAGAGCGCCTTCAGCGCCGCGTGCTCGGCCTCCGTGTCGGCATGGAAGTGGTTGACCGCGACCACGACCGGCGCGCCGAAGCGGCGCACGTTCTCGACGTGGCGGGCGAGGTTGGCAAATCCCCGCTCCAGCGCCGCGACGTTCTCGGCACCGAGATCCGCCTTGGCGACGCCGCCATGCATCTTGAGGGCGCGCACGGTCGCGACGATCACCACGGCGGAGGGGTTCAGGCCGGCCTGCCGGCACTTGATGTCGAAGAACTTCTCGGCCCCGAGATCGGCGCCGAATCCGGCCTCGGTCACCGCGTAGTCGCCGAGCCTGAGCCCCGCCCGCGTCGCGATCACCGAGTTGCAGCCATGCGCGATGTTGGCGAAGGGCCCGCCATGGATCAGCGCCGGGCTGCCCTCGATGGTCTGGACGAGGTTGGGCTGCAGCGCGTCCTTGAGGAGCACCGTCATGGCGCCGGTGGCCTTGAGGTCGGCGAGCGTCACCGGCTTGCGGTCGCGGGTCTCGGCCACCACGATGCGGCCGAGCCGCACCTCGAGGTCGGCGAGGTCGCGGGCGAGGCAGAACACCGCCATCACCTCGGAGGCCACCGTGATGTCGAAGCCGTCCTCGCGCGGGAAGCCGTTGGCGACGCCGCCGAGGCTCTGGGTGATGGTGCGCAAGGCCCGGTCGTTCATGTCGAGGACGCGCCGGAACGCCACCCGGCGCAGGTCGATGCCGAGCGGGTTGCCCCAGTAGACGTGATTGTCGATCAGCGCGGCGGCGAGGCTGTGGGCCGAGGTGATGGCGTGGAAGTCGCCGGTGAAGTGGAGGTTGATCGCCTCCATCGGCACCACCTGGGCCCGGCCGCCGCCGGCCGCCCCGCCCTTCTGGCCGAAGCAGGGCCCGAGCGAGGGCTCGCGCAGGCAGATCACGGTCTTGCGGCCGATGCGGTTGAGGGCGTCGCCCAGGCCGACCGTCGTGGTGGTCTTGCCCTCGCCGGCCGGGGTCGGGCTGATCGCCGTCACCAGGATCAGCTTGCCCTCGGGCCGCGCCTCGAGACCCCGGATATGGGCATGGTCGATCTTGGCGATGTGGCGCCCGTAGGGGTGCAGGGCCTCGTCGGGGATGCCGATCTTCTGCGCAATCGCGGTGATCGGCTGGAGGGTGGCCGCGCGGGCGATCTCGATGTCGGTCGGCATGGGTCCCGATCGTTGTTCTGGGGCCGTCAGGGAGCGGCTGGCGTGGGAGGGATTTTAGGCCGAGGCCGCTACCTTCGAACAGATCAAATCGCTTGAGCAGGATGCTCAGAAAAATTGAACCCCCCTCGTCCGGTTGCGAACAGGATCGGTCGAGTGCGGCCGGGCATGCGGGCCGTTAGGCATGTCGGGAGATCGGCGCCTGCCGCGCCAGGAAGGCTTCACGATTGCCGGTCCAGGGTGGCCCCCGCGGGGCGACGGGACGGGAGAGTACGGGATGGCCTTCTGGCTGCGGGCCGGGCTGGTGATCGGCGCGATCTACTACCTGTCGCCGCTGCGCTCCGGCGACGCGCCCGCCCCCAGCCGGACCGCTCACGCAATCCCGGGCGCGACGGGGGCGTCGGCGCTCGCGGAGGTCGCCGGGCCGCTCCTCGAGACTCTGCCCGCCCCGTTGCGCGCCCGGGCGGCCGAGTTCGCCGCGGTGGAGGCCGGGCGCGCGCTCGGGACCGGGCTGCAGGCGGCCGTGGCGGAGGCGGCCCGCCCGCCCTCGCGCGACACCCTCACCGCCCACGACCGCCAGCCCGCCTGGCGCGGCGCCCCGGAGCGCGAGGCCCGCTGAGCCGGTTCCCGGGATAATCAGGCAAGGATACGACGGCATCGGCCGCGTTCGAGGCGTTCCCGGCCAAGTGGAAGGCCCGCCGCCGGGGAGAAACCGGCCGGATCAGGGGCCGCGATTGCCTGCGATTGCACGATATCGGCGGCCGCTCTAGGCCGAACGACCTATGCCGGCCGGGCGAGGACGAAGCGGAACCTTGGCGTGTCGCCTCCGTTTCCAGAACGTGGACCTAACATTCGATCATCGGAATTGCTGCGCGGCCTCGGGTCGGCTACCGGCGAAACGGTGGTGTTACCCTACCCCCATCCATCCAGACCTTCGAGTCCGAGCCGCCTTGCCCCGCTACTTCTTCGATGTCATGGATTCGGCCCAGAGCGTGCCCGACGAGGCCGGACTCGATTGTCGCGACCTCGGCGAGGCCCACCGCCAGGCCCAGACCTTGATCGCCGACGCGATGAACGGCCCGGAGGCGACGCGGATCGACTGGCGCGCGTGGCGCGTCGAGGTGCGTGACGAGGCGCGCAGCCTGCTCTTCACCGTGCCGTTCCCCTCGCCGTGAGATCCCGACGCCTATCCCCAGGCGGACGGGATCGCCGGAGTGAAAAGGACTAACAACCTGCAGCGCCCTCTATATACTCACAGGGAGTTCAGTGGGATCCGCGGCGTCCGGCGGCGGTGCCCCGGCGACGGGTGGGAGTTCCCCTCCGGCCTCGGGGGGAAGGCAGTCTGATGTCGGTGACCGAGGAGGATCAGGCCGGCCGCGTGGTCGCGACCCTGGAGATCGTGCTGCGGGCACCGCCCTTCGTGCGCTCGCCGAAGCTCGCGCGCTTCCTGCGCTTCGTGGTCGAGGAGGAGCTGGCCGGGCGCGGGGCGACCATCAAGGCCTACACCATCGCCACGCAGGCCCTCGGCCGCGGGCCCGATTTCGACCCGAGCCTCGATCCGAGCGTGCGCGTGGAGGCCGGGCGGCTGCGGCGGGCCCTGGACGAGGTCTATGCCCAGCACGCCGAAGGATTGGAGGTCCGCGTCACCGTGCCGGTCGGCGGCTACCGGCCCCGGTTCGATTCCCTGGAGGGGCTGCCGGCTCCGGCCGAGGAGGCGCAGGCGCCGGCATCCGACGTCCCTCCCCCGCCCCCGGCGGAGGCGCGGGCGGCCCCGGTGGCCTTCAGCCCCCGCGGACAGACGGCGATCATCGCGCTCCTCGCCGCCATCCTGCTGGTGCTCTGCATCGATCTGGGCCTGACCCTGAGCACCCGCATGGACGGTGCTCCCCCGACACCGCGCGGCATCGCCGTGCGGGGCCGGTGACCCGTCAGGTCCAGCGGGTGGCGAAGCGGGCGAGGTCCGCGGCGCTCGCGAAGGCGACGACGCCGAGGCTGCGGGTCTCCTCCGGCAGGCCGGGGAACGGCACGTAGGTGACCGCGCGCCGGCTGAAGGCCGCGCTCGGAGCCTCCGCCGCGGCCCAGTCCCGCACCTCGGGCGCGAGGGCGTCGGAATCGTCCGGCGCGACCAGCCCGGACCGCTCGCGCAGGGCCAGGACGTAGGGGCCGAGATCCGGATGCTGCTCGCGCAGGACCTTGACGATGTCGATCATGATCTCGGCGATCAGAAGCTCTGCGGCTCGTTGATCTGCACCACCGGCTGGCCCTTGAAGAAGTTCGGGATGTCGCCGAAGATCTCCTTGCCGTGGGCGGCTCCCGCCTTCTGGAAATCCTCCAGCGAGCGGAAGGTGAGGAACGCCATCACCTGGAACGGGGCCGGGCTGCCGTCCGGCGTGCCGCTGGCCTTGACCACCTCGACCTTGTCCAGGCCCATCGAGGACCAGCGCTCGCGCACCAGCGGCATGTGGTGCTTGAGGTAGTAGCCGAGGTCGAAGGCCTGGGCGTCGGCGCCGCCCGGATACATCACGCTGACCAGGATCATGGCGTTGGTTCTCTCCCGGATGCGGGACCCGTTCCCGGTCCCTGGATTTCAGAGAGCATCGTTTCGTCACCCAGCGCAAGCGCGCCGGGCCTGCCCGAAGGTCGTCACCCCCACAAAGCCGGCTCCGGCGGATGCACGAGGCTGCCCTCGAAGACGAGGCCGGGCGCGCGGTCGCGGGCGAGCAGCAGCGGCCCGTCGAGGTCGACGAAGTCGGCGTAGCCCGAGAGCAGCATCGCCGGCGCCATGGCGAGCGAGGTGCCGAGCATGCAGCCGACCATGATCGACAGCCCCCGCGCCCGGGCGGCCTGGGCCAGCAGCAGGGCCTCGGTGAGGCCCCCGGCCTTGTCGAGCTTGATGTTGATCGCGTCGTAGCGGTCCCTCAGCCCGTCGAGGCCGGCGCGGTCGTGCAGGCTCTCGTCGGCGCAGATCGGGATCGGCCGGGGGATCCCGGCGAGCGCCGCGTCGTCGCCCGCCGGCAGCGGCTGCTCGATCAGCCGCACCCCGGCCGCGACGCAAGCCGCGAGGTTGGCCTCCAGCGTCTCGGGCGACCACGCCTCGTTGGCATCGACCACGAGCGCCGAATCCGGCGCGCCCCGCCGCACCGCCGCGATCCGCTCCGGGTCGCCGGCCCCGCCGAGCTTCACCTTGAGGAGCGGGCGGGAGGCCGCTGCGCGCGCCGCCGCCTCCATCGCCTCCGGGGTGCCGAGGCTCAGCGTGTAGCAGGTCGTGACCGGAGCGGGCGCCGGGAGGCCGGCCAGCCCGTGGGCGCGCGTACCGGCGCGCTTGGCCTCGAGGTCCCACAGGGCGCAGTCGAGGGCGTTGCGGGCCGCGCCTGCGGGCAGGCGCGCGGCCAGCTCCTGCCGGGTGAGCCCCGCGGCGAGTGCGTCCCCTTGCGCCGCGATCAGGTCGCGCACGCCCTCCACCGTCTCGCCGTAGCGGGCGTAGGGCACGCACTCGCCGCGACCGGTGACGGTCCCGTCGGTGAGTTCGGCCGTCACCACCACGGCTTCCGTCCGGCTGCCGCGCGAGATGGTGAAGGTGCCGGCGATCGGCCAGCGCTCGATCGCGGTCGCGAGCCGGATCACGCCGGGAACTCCGCGACCAGGCGGTCGACCAGCGCCTCGACCCCGAACCGCACCGGGTCGGTCGCCGGCAGGCCGTGCTCGGCGGCCAATGCTTCGAGCAGCGCCCGCGCCTCCGCTTCCTCGAGGGCCTGCGTGTTGACCGCGATGCCGGTCGGCCGGATGTCCGGGTTGGTGAGCCGGCCGAGCTGCACCGTGAGATCGATCACCTCGCGGATGGTCGGGAGCGCGTGCTTGACGCCGCGCATGGTCGTGCGGGTCGGCTCGTGGCAGACCACGAAGGCGTCGGCCTGCGCCCCGTGCAGCAGGCCGAGGCTGACGCCGGCGAAGCTCGGGTGGAACAGCGAACCCTGGCCCTCGATCAGGTCCCAGTGGCCCGGATCGGCGGCGGGCGCGATCCACTCGACGGCGCCGGAGATGAAGTCGGCCACCACCGCGTCGATGGCGACGCCGCGGCCGGAAATGAACACCCCGGTCTGGCCGGTGGCGCGGAAATCGGCGTCGAGGCCGCGCTCGCGCATGCCCTTCTCGAGCGCCAGCACGGTGTACTTCTTGCCCACCGAGCAGTCGGTGCCGACGGTGAGGAGCCGGCGCCCCGGCCGGCGCGTGCCCTTGCCGGTGTCGAAGCGCTGGTCGGAATGGCGCACGTCGTGGAGGGTGCGCCCGTGGCGCGCGGCGGCTTGCGCGATCTCCGGCACCGAGCCGAGGCGGGTGTGCAGGCCGCTCGCCACGTCGAGCCCGGCCTCGAGCGCCTCGACGATGGTGGCGATCCAGTGCGGCGGCAGCACGCCGCCGGCATTGACCACGCCGACGATCAGCGTGCGCGCGCCCTTGGCCGCACCCTCCGCGATGGCCAGGTCCGGGATGCCGAGATCGGCGGCGCATCCGGGCAGGCGCAGCTGCCCGACGCACCATTCGGGCCGCCAGTCGACGATGCCGTAGGCGGTCTTGGCGGCGAGCCTGTCCGGCACGTCGCCGAGGAACATCAGGTAAGGCGTGGCGATCTGCATCGGTCTCGTCGGTCCGTCGTCGCGGGGTCGTCACGGGTGCCGGGCAGGATTCGCGCCGCGTAGGCGCGGATCGTCGGGCGTGGCACTGTCGCGCGGGTGGGTCCGGGGCGCAACAGGCCGGGCGCGAGGGGCTGCCCGGCCGGGCCGCCGCCCCGGTTGGCCCGCGCCTTGCTGACCACCTCTCGGGCACGGCCGCCCGACGGTCCGACGGTCTTACGCAGAACGCCCCGCCCGGGACCGCCGCCATCCCCAGCCCAACCCTTGACGTGATGATCGCGGTGGCGGACTAGGTCGATGCCCAATAGGAGAGCACGAATGCGTTTGAGAAGCCTGCTTCCCGTCCTGCTCGCCGGCCTGGCGGCCTCCGCCGGGGCCGCTTCGGCCCAGGACCTCACCGGGACGCTGAAGAAGATCAAGGAGACCGGGCAGATCACGCTGGGCTACCGCGATTCCTCGGTGCCGTTCTCCTATCTCGACAACAACCAGAAGCCGGTCGGCTTCGCGATGGACATCTGCTACAAGATCGTCGACGCGGTGAAGGCCGACCTTAAGCTCGACAAGCTCGAGGTGAAGCTCAACCCGGTGACCTCGGCGACGCGCATCCCGCTGATCGCCAACGGCACGGTGGATCTCGAGTGCGGCTCGACCACCAACAACGTCGACCGGCAGAAGCAGGTCGCCTTCACCAACACCCACTTCCTGACCGCCAACCGCTTCGTCGCCAAGAAGTCGAGCGGCCTGACGAAGTTCGAGGACCTGAAGGGCAAGACCGTCGTGTCGACCTCGGGCACCACGAACATCAAGATGATCAACGAGTACAACGCCGAGAAGAAGCTTGGCATCACGATCCTGCCGGCCAAGGACCACGCCGAGGCGTTCCTGATGGTCGAGACCGGCCGCGCCGCGGCCTTCGTCATGGACGACGTGCTGCTCGCCTCGCTGGCCGCCTCCTCCAAGGAGCCGACCGCCTACGCGATCTCGACCGACGCCCTGTCGAAGCCCGAGCCCTACGGCATCATGCTGCGCAAGGACGACGCCCCGTTCAAGAAGGTCGTCGATGCCGCCACGGCCGCCTTCTACAAGAGCGCCGAGAGCAAGCCGACCTACGACAAGTGGTTCATGAAAGCGATCCCGCCGCGGGACATCAACCTGAACCTGCCGATGAGCGAGGCGCTGCAGCACGCCTTCGCCAAGCCGAGCGACAGCCCGGACCCGGCCGCCTACTGAGCCGACGACCCGGCGCCGCCTCCCCCGGGGCGGCGCCGGATTTCGTTCCCTCGGGCACTTTTCCCTGTGCCCTCGACCGCGCCCCGCCTCGCCCGGGCCGAAAAACCGTATACCATCCGACATCAGGCGCACCCGGAAGACAGGGCATGAACTACAACTGGAACTGGGGCATCTTCTTCGAGGCGTCGCCCGAGGGGACAGGCTCTTACGCCGACATGCTGCTGTCGGGCCTGATCTGGACCATCGTCACGGCGCTCTGCGCCTGGGTCATCGCGTTCGCGGTCGGCTCGGTGGTCGGCGTGCTCCGCACCCTGCCGAGCCGCGGCGCCCAGGCGGTGGGCAACGCCTACGTCGAATTGTTCCGCAACATCCCGCTCCTCGTGCAGATGTTCCTGTGGTTCTTCGTGCTGCCCGAGGTGCTGCCGGAATCCTGGGGCACCTGGCTCAAGCAGCTGCCGAACGCGCCGTTCTACACCGCCGTGGTGTGCCTCGGCTTCTTCACCGCCTCGCGCGTCGCCGAGCAGGTGCGGGCCGGCATCCAGGCCCTGCCGCGGGGCCAGCGCATGGCCGGCACGGCGCTCGGGCTCACCACCGCCCAGACCTACCGCTACGTGCTGCTGCCCAACGCCTACCGCATCATCCTGCCGCCGCTGACCTCCGAGTTCCTCAACAACCTGAAGAACACGTCGGTGGCGCTGACGATCGGCCTCCTGGAGCTCACCGCCCGGGCCCGCGCGATGCAGGAATTCTCGTTCCAGGTCTTCGAGGCCTTCACGGCCGCGACCGTGATCTACATCATCATCAACCTGCTCGTGGTGACGGTGGCCGGCGTGATCGAACGCCGCGTCGCGGTGCCGGGCCGCTGATCCTCTAGGCTTACCGGGCAAGGGCCTGCGATGTTCTCGAACTTCGACTTCAGCGTCATCCTGAATTCCTGGCGCTACCTGTTCTTCGACGGGATGGCCTTCACGCTGACGCTGACCGCGCTCGCGGCGGTGGGCGGCGTGGTGCTGGGCACGCTGATCGCCATGATGCGCCTGTCGGGCCTGCCGGTGCTGCCGCAGGTCGCCAAGGCATACGTCAACTTCATGCGCTCGCTGCCGCTGGTGCTGGTGATCTTCTGGTTCTACTTCCTGGTGCCGTATATCGGGCAGTGGGTCATCGGGGCCGAGCGGCCGATCCAGGTCGGCGCCTTCTCGTCCTCGCTCATCACCTTCACGCTGTTCGAGGCGGCGTACTTCTCCGAGATCATGCGGGCGGGCATCCAGTCGATCCCGAAGGGGCAGGCGGCGGCGGCCTCGGCGCTCGGCCTCACCTACTGGCAGTCGATGAGCACCGTCATCCTGCCCCAGGCCTTCCGCAACATGCTGCCGGTGCTGCTGACCCAGACCATCGTGCTGTTCCAGGACACCTCTCTGGTCTACGTTCTCTCGATCACCGACTTCCTCGGTGCCGCGTCCAAGATCGCGCAGCGCGACGGGCGCCTGGTCGAGATGTACGTGTTCGCCGCGATCGTCTACTTCGCCGTCTGCTTCATCGCCTCGCTCCTGGTGCGCCGCCTGCAGCGCCGGGTCGCCATCATCCGATAGGGTTTGCCGCCATGACCTCCTCCGCGATGCCGCCCGTCAGCCCCGTTCCGGAGCCGCAGGCCGCTGTCGACGCGGCGCCGGGCACCGGCCCCGTCGGCACCCTGCTCACCGAGCGGCCGCCCGTGGCGGCGACGACGGGTCCGATGATCGCCATCGACGACGTCTCGAAGTGGTACGGCGACTTCCAGGTGCTGACGAACTGCACCACCTCGGTCACCAAGGGCGAGGTGGTGGTGGTCTGCGGCCCCTCGGGCTCGGGCAAGTCGACGCTCATCAAGTGCGTCAACGCCCTCGAGCCGTTCCAGAAGGGCCAGATCACCGTCGACGGCACGAAGATCGCCGACAGGAAGACCAACCTGCCCAAGCTCCGCTCGCGGGTCGGCATGGTGTTCCAGCACTTCGAGCTGTTCCCGCACCTGTCGATCACCGACAACCTGAGCCTCGCCCAGCGCAAGGTGCTGGGCCGCGGCCGAGACGAGGCGGAGGCCAAGGGCCTCGCGCTGCTGGAGCGGGTCGGCCTCAAGGCCCACGCCCACAAGTTCCCGGGCCAGCTCTCCGGCGGCCAGCAGCAGCGCGTCGCCATCGCCCGGGCACTCGCCATGAACCCGATCGTGATGCTGTTCGACGAGCCGACCTCGGCCCTCGATCCCGAGATGGTCGGCGAGGTGCTCGATGTCATGGTCGAGCTCGCCCGCGAGGGCATGACCATGATGGTGGTGACCCACGAGATGGGCTTCGCCCGCAAGGTCGCCCACCGGGTGATCTTCATGGACAAGGGCGAGATCGTCGAGGACGCGCAGAAGGAGGAGTTCTTCGGCTCCCCCCGCAGCGAGCGCGCCCAGACCTTCCTGTCGCGAATCCTGTCGCACTGACGCGATCTCCTGTCCGAGACGAGGCGAGCGAGGGGCCCCGATGCGGGCCCCTTCTCGTTCGAGCCGCCGCCCCAACCCTCCCCCCCTTCGCGGGGCAGGGTCGAGATCGGCTCACGCGCGAGATCGGCTCACGCGCGAGATCGGCTCACGCGGACGTGAACTCCCCGTGCGCGAGGGGCGACCGGCGCGGGATTAGACCGGCCCCGGCGGACGTTCACCCCATATGATGCTTCGCAAGCGCCCCGACGTCCTCGACCTGATGGTGCCGCTCCGGCGCTACGCCCGGTCCCTCACGCGCGACGCCGCGCAGGCCGACGACCTCGTGCACGACACTCTCGTGCGCGCCCTCGAGCGCCAGGGCACCCTGCGGCCGGGGACCAACCTGCGCACCTGGCTGATGACGGTGCTGCACAACGCCTTCATCGACGACCAGCGCCGCCGCAAGGTCGAGGCGCGCTACGCCGACGCCCTCGGGCAGATGAGCGACGAGGCGACGCCGCCGGCCCAGGAAGGGCACGTGCGCCTGGCGCAGGTGCGCGAGGCGTTCCAGCGCCTGCCGGCGGAGCAGCGCGAGGCCCTGCACCTCGTGACCATCGAGGGATTGGCCTACCAGGAGGCCGCCGACGTGCTCGGCATCCCGATCGGCACGCTGATGTCGCGCCTCGGGCGCGCCCGGGCGGCCCTGCGCAACATCGAGAGCGGCGGCACCGCCCGCCAGGCCGCCCCGGACGAGCCTCCGGCTCGACCGGGTCCGCGGCTGCGGGTGGTCGATGGCGGGGCCGGCCCCGCGAGGGCGTCGTGATGAGACGCGAGCATTCAGCGGAGGCGGCGATGGACCCGATCACCGAGGCGGACCTGAACGCCTACATCGACGGCCAGCTCGATCTCGGCCGGCGGATCGAGGTCGAGGAGCACCTGGCGGCGCGGCCCGAGGTGGCGGCGCAGGTGATGGCCGACCTGCACACCCGCGACGCCCTCTGCGCCGCCTTCGGGTCGGCGCGGGACGGCGCCGTGCGCGTCGGCCCGACGCCGGAGCGTCTCGCCGCGGCGGCGCGCCGCCTCGACCGGGCGCTCACCTGGCGGCGCATCGGCGCGCGGCTCCAGCGTGCCGCGGTGATCGCGATGCTGGTCGGCACCGGCTGGCTCCTGCACAACGAGACCGGCGATTTCGGCGTGCAGAACACGGTCGCGCAGACCCACTCCCCGGCCTTCGTCGAGGAAGCGCTCCAGGCCCGTCAGGCGGCCCTGGTGCGGGCCCGCGTGACCTCGCAGCGCCCGACCCCCGCCTACGACCGCCGCGAGGTCGAGGCGGCGACCGGCATCGCCCTGCCCGACCTGCCGTCGGACTGGCGCGTCGACGACATGCAGATCTTCCCCGCCCGCAGCGGCGCGGGCGTCGAGGTCGCGATCGATGCCGGCAGCCTCGGCAAGGTCGCGCTCTTCGCCACTCGCAGCGCCGATGCGGCGGCGCACGCCCCGGCCATCGTCCGCTCGCCGGAGGCCGTGACGGTCTACTGGACCGCCGGACGCGGCGCCTACGCGCTGAGCGGCTCGGGCAACGAGCCCGATCTCGGCCGCGCGGCCGCCACCCTGGCGGCCCTGCAGCACTGACCCTCCCCACCCGCCACCATCCCGGAGCGATCTCCCCGATGAACACCCCCTTCGCCTGGCAGACCCACGCGGCCCCCGCCGGTGCGGTCTTCGACGAGGGCCTGCGGCGGCACATGCTGCGGGTCTACAACACGATGGGCCTCGGCCTGGCGCTGACCGGCCTCGTGGCGCTCGGCGTCTCGTCGACCCCGGCGCTCTACAAGCCGCTCTTCGGCACGCCGCTCAAATACGTCGTGATGCTGGCGCCGCTGGCCTTCATCATGGTGCTGTCGTTCCGCGCCGACCGCATCTCGGTCGCCACCGCCCACACCCTGTTCTGGACCTTCTGCGGGGTGATGGGGCTGTCCCTGGCCTCGATCTTCCTGGTCTTCACCGGCACCAGCATCGCCCGCACGTTCTTCATCACCGCGGCGATGTTCGGGGCGACCAGCCTCTACGGCTACACCACGAAGCGCGACCTCTCGCGGATGGGCTCGTTCCTGGTGATGGGCCTGATCGGCCTCGTCATCGCCAGCCTGGTCAACATCTTCCTGGCCTCGAGCGCGCTGCAATTCGCGATCTCGCTCATCGGCGTCGTGATCTTCACCGGGCTCACCGCCTACGACACGCAGTCGATCAAGGAGCAGTACGCCGAGAACTGGGGCGAGGAAGCCACCTCCAAGCTCGCGGTGTTCGGCGCCCTGTCGCTCTACCTGAACTTCATCAACCTGTTCCAGATGCTGCTGAGCCTCACCGGCGAGCGGGAATAGGCCCTTCCCTCCACCACGGACCCTCGACTTCCACCCGCCGTCCCGCGAGGGACCGGCGGGTTTTTTCGTCCGCGACGCCTCCCGGGTGATCCGCGCCCGTGCGTGACCTCGCTCGAGGCGTGGTCATGCCCCTTAGCCGATCACCGGTTTGCCGGGCATCCGATTGCATGGCGGGTCGAGGCGTTCGAACACGCGGGAGGATCGGCGGAGCACGGCTTGGCGCCTGGTTCGAGCGGAAGTCCGCCGCAGCGGACGATCGTCCTCGGGCTTCGATCCGACCGAGTCGGTCCAAGCGACGATCCGCTTGCGTTCGTGATGGTGGTTAGGAGATTTGGAGCGGGCGAAGGGATTCGAACCCTCGACCCCAACCTTGGCAAGGTTGTGCTCTACCCCTGAGCTACACCCGCTCACTCTGCGAGGCCGTCCCGAACTTGGAGCGGGCGAAGGGATTCGAACCCTCGACCCCAACCTTGGCAAGGTTGTGCTCTACCCCTGAGCTACACCCGCCCAAACCCGTTCGGCCTCACGTTGAAAAACTGGAGCGGGCGAAGGGATTCGAACCCTCGACCCCAACCTTGGCAAGGTTGTGCTCTACCCCTGAGCTACACCCGCTCGCTGTTTTCCGCCGGCGTCACCGTGGCGGCGCCGATGAGCGGCTTAAACACCATTCCGCCGGGGAGCGCAAGGGGTTGCGGAGCCGGCTTCGGGCGCCCGCTACCAGGTCGCGGCGGGCGGGCGGCCGTCGCGGATTTCGACGAGTCGCGCCCGGGTCGCCGGGGTGGTGTCCGGCGGCAGGGCGTCGAGGGGAAAGAAGGCGGCCTCGGCGATCTCGCGGTCGGGGCGTTTCGGCACCGGCACCGCGAAGGCGCGGGCGACGTAGAGCGCGACGTGGTCCCGGCGCGAGGCGCGATCGTTGAAGTAGAAGCCGTGCAGGACCGGCGTCGCGGCGGGATCGAGGACGATCCCGGTCTCCTCGCGGAGCTCCCGGGCGACCGCGTCGAGCGCCGTCTCGCCCGGCTCGACCCCGCCGCCCGGCAGGTGCCAGCCGTTCATGTAGGTGTGGCGCACGAGGCAGACGCGGTTCTCGCCGTCGATCGCCGCCCCGCGCACCCCGAGGGTCATGCCGCGGGTGAAGCGCCAGACGAGGTGGGCGCCCCGCATCAGCAGAGCCTGTCGGCGCGTCATCCCGCGTCCTTCCTCAGACCACCGTCAGGCGGATCTCGCCGACGCCCTCGATCGTCCCGACCATGGTCTGGCCGCGGGTGACCGCGCCGACGCCCTCCGGCGTGCCGGCGAAGATCACGTCGCCGGGCTCGAGCGCGAAGTAGGTCGAGAGATACGCGATCTGCTCGGCGACCGACCAGATCATGTCGGAGAGATCGCCCTTCTGGCGTAAGGCGCCGTCGACCGAGAGCGTGATCGCACCCTTGTCCGGGTGGCCGATGACCGAGGCGGGCTTGAGGGTGCCGACCGGGCCCGACAGGTCGGAGGCCTTGCCGAGCTCCCAGGAGCGGCGCAGCGCCTTGGCGTCGTCTTGCAGGTCGCGCCGGGTCATGTCGAGGCCGACGCCGTAGCCGTAGACGTGGTCGAGGGCGTCCGCGACCGGGATGTCGCGCCCGCCCTTGGCCAGCGCCACCACCAGCTCGACCTCGTGATGGTAGTTCTCGGTCTTCGGCGGGTAGGGATGCTCGACCGCCTGCCCGTCCGGCACCACCTGGAGCGCGTCGGCGGGTTTCATGAAGAAGAACGGCGGCTCGCGGGTCGGGTCGGCGCCCATCTCGCGGGCATGGGCGGCGAAGTTGCGCCCGACGCAGTAGACCCGGCGCACGGGGAACAGGTCGTCGGTGCCTTGGATCGGGAGCGCGGTGCGCGGCGGGTTCGGGATCACGGAGAGCATGAGCTGCGGTCTCGGGCCTGCTGTCTCGGGCGATGGTTCACGAAGGGCCGCGCATCTTGGAAAAAGGGCCGGCCGACCGTTATCTAGAGGGCGGTGACGCGGCGCGCCATCCCGCCCCGCCGCAACCCCCTCCCCCCGTCCGCGACCAAGCCCCCGGCGCTCCCCGTGACCCACAGCCTCCTCGACACGATCGCGGCCCGCCTCGGGCCGGCGCACGTCCTCACCGACGAGACGGATCTCGCCCCGCACCTCGCCGAGACCCGCGGCCTCTATCGCGGCAGGGCGCTCGCGGTCCTTCGCCCGCGCGACACCGACGAGGTCGCCTTCGCGATGCGGGCCTGCGCCGAGGCGCGGGTGCCGGTGGTGGCCCATGGCGGCAATACCGGGCTCGTCGGCGGCGGCGTGCCGTTCGGCGGCGTGGTGATCTCGCTCGCGCGCCTCGACCGGGTGCGGGCGGTCGATCCCCTCGACGCCACCATCACGGTCGAGGCCGGCTGCGTGCTGGCGAACGTCCAGGCGGCGGCGGAAGGAGCCGGCATGCTGTTCCCGCTCTCGCTCGCCTCCGAGGGCTCGTGCCGCATCGGCGGCAACCTCGCCACCAATGCCGGCGGCACCGCGGTGCTCGCCTACGGCAATGCCCGCGAGCTGACGCTCGGCCTCGAGGTGGTGCTGGCCG
The DNA here is from genome assembly GCF_003173755.1 of Methylobacterium terrae. Taxonomy (NCBI): domain Bacteria; kingdom Pseudomonadati; phylum Pseudomonadota; class Alphaproteobacteria; order Hyphomicrobiales; family Methylobacteriaceae; genus Methylobacterium; species Methylobacterium terrae. The sequence goes on along the minus strand of NZ_CP029553.1, from coordinate 2,725,667 downwards.
ACGGGCAGGTCTGGAACGGGCTCAGGGCCCTGCGCAAGGACAATTCCGGCTACGACCTGAAGAACCTCTTCGTCGGTTCGGAGGGCACGCTCGGCATCATCACGGCGGCCGTGCTGCGGCTGCACCCCCGGCCCGTCTCGAAGGCGACGGCGTTCCTGGGTCTCGCCTCCGCGCGGGCCGCGCTCGACGCCTTCGGGGCCCTGCGCGACCGGCTCGGGCCGCGGCTGACCGCCTTCGAGTACGTGCCGCGCTTCCCCCTCGAGGTGGTGCTGCGCCACCTGCCCGGCGCCGTGCGGCCGCTCGAAGGCGACCATCACTCCTACGCACTCGTCGAGCTCTCCTCGCCGGCCTCCGACGCCCACGAGGAGCTGGAGGCGCGCCTCGCCGAGCTGATCGATGCCGGGCTCGCCGAGGACGCGGTCCTGGCCCAGAGCGAGGCGCAGGGAGCCGCCCTGTGGCGCCTGCGCGAGAGCCTGTCGGAGATGCAGGGGTACGAGGGCGGCTCGATCAAGCACGACGTCTCGGTGCCGGTCTCCCGGGTGGCGGAATTCCTGGAGCGGGCGGGTGCCGCCTGCGAGGCGGCCCTGCCGGGGGTGCGGGTCTGCGCCTTCGGGCATTTCGGCGACGGCAACATCCACTTCAACCTGACCCAGCCGGTCGGGGCCGAGAAGGCGGCCTTCCTCGCCGAGTGGCCGCGCTTCAACCGCATCGTCCACGACATCGTCCACGCGATGGACGGGTCGATCGCGGCCGAGCACGGCGTCGGCCTGATCAAGCGCGACGAGCTGCCCCGCTACAAGGACCCGGTCGCCCTCGACCTGATGCGCCGCCTCAAGGGCGCGCTCGATCCGCACGGGCTGCTCAATCCCGGCAAGGTGCTGGCCGGGGAAGGCGGGCCGGAGGCGTTCCCCGCCAAGGCCGCGGGTTCCGTGACGGCGGCACGGTCCGGCACGGCCGCATGATCTCGCTGTTCGGCCGGGCTCCGGCCGCGCCGACGGGCCTCACCGCGGCGGACCTGCTCGGCGGCTTCGAGAGCCTGGGCGACAATTGCGAGTTCGGCATCGCCCAGCGCTACGCCGGCATCGACCCCCTCGGACTGTTCCGCCTGTCCTCGGCGCCGCTCGCCGACCTCACCCACGCGGTCGAGACGCGGTTCGCGCAGTATGGCGGGCCCGACGACATCGAGGTCCGGGTCGGCGCAGGCGGCTACCTGTTCTGCCACAGCCGCCGCTACGCCTTCGCCTACCATACCGGGGACACGGTGCCCCGCGTGCGGCCGGCCGACATCCTCGACCGGGAGATCCGCCGGGTCGGCTACCTGAAGGAGCGGCTGCTCGCCGACCTCGCGGAGGGCGAGAAGATCCTGGTCCGCAAGGGACCGCCGGGCGAGACGGAAGCCGGGGTGCGGCGCCTCCTCGCGGGCCTGCGGGCGATCGGCCCGGTGACGCTGCTGCGGGTCTGCGAGGCCGGCGCCCTCGCTCCGGGACGGGTGGCCTGGCGCGGCGAGGGCCTGATGCAGGGCGCCATGCCGCATTTCGCCCCCTACGCCGCGGCGACCGACGCCGACCTCGAAGGCTGGCTCGCCGTCTGCGGCCGGGCCTACGCGCTCCGCAACAGCCTCGTCGAGCCCCCATCCCTGGCGCCGGCCGGTCCGCCGCTCTTCGCGATGCCCGAGACCACCCGCCACGCGCTCCCCGCCGCGGCACCCGGGCCGGGGGTGCTCACCGGTGCCCGCCCGGTCGCCGGCCTGCGGCCGAACCGCCTCCACACGGTCGCGGCGGAGATCCGCCTGCCCGAGAGTTTTTCGGGCACCCGCGCCGCCCTCGCCTTCGTCGACGCCGCGCCCCATGCTCGCCGCGAGGCGGATCCCGCTTGCCGGGGCACCTGGCAGACCGTCTACACGGCGACCCGGACGCGCAAGCGCCAGAGCGAGGCCGAGGTCGGGCTGATGCTGGCGGGGCCGGCCGGGACGGCGGTCGAGACACGAAACTGGCGGGTGACGGAGGGGTGCCTGCCGGGGGTGGGATGATGCCGTCTCCGGACGGCTACTTCCGGAGGCGGCATCATGCGAAATCCGATTGATCGCTTCGCGATGCGGATACCGTCGGAATTCCCAGGCATGAGCCTTCGCCCTTTCCCTGACGACCGGAGCGAAGCGGAAGGAGATTCGGGAAAGGGGTGCGCGTCTGGGTCGGTGTCGACGCAGGACGCTTATGCCGCTTCCACGACCATCGGCAGATCCCCCGGCGGCGCGTATCCGGCGAGGTCGAGCACCCAGCGTCCCCCCTCCTCGCCCTGCCCGTCCGCGGTGAAGCCGAGGCGCGGGTAGAGGTCCGCCACCATCCCGTTGCGCCCGCTCGGGCGATAGTGTCCGACGAGGCGCCGGGCGCCGCGGCGCCCGGCTTCCGCGGCGAGCGCGGCGAGCGTGCCCTCCTCGACGCGCCGCCCGAGCACCCGGCAGCTCATCAGCCAGGTCTCGATCACGAGGTCGCCCTCCGCGAGCCGGCCGATCGCCACCGCGATCACGCCGCTGTCGCCGAGGCGGTCGGTCAGGCGCAGCTGAAGCGTCAGGGTGCCGGGATCGTCGATCAGCGCGGCGGCCTCGGGCTCGCGCAGGCGCCGGGCGGTCAGGTTGAACTGGTTCGTCTTGCTGACGAGCTGAACGATGCGCGGGAGCCCGATCGCGTCGAACGGGCGCCAGGTGAGCCGCATGCCGAGCCCCGCCAGGGTGCCCGCCAGATCGGTCCCGGCGGTGTCGTCGGCGGCTTCCCCGGTCGTCACGATCCGGCGCGCGTAGGCCTCGGCCCGGCCGCGATCCTCGTCGGTGAGGGACACGGCCTCGAAGTAGCCCGCATCCGCGAGGCAGCGAGCGACCAGCGCCGGCTCGTCGGGCACCTCCGGCACCGCCACCATCGGCAGGTGCTCGCGCACCAGGGCGCGCTCGAAGGGGTTGTCGTCGACGAAGACGAGGGCGTCGAGCCCGAGCCGGAGCTCTGCCGCGATGCGCCGGAGGTTCGTCGCCTTGTCGTCCCAGTTCGCCGCGAAGGCGGCGAAGTCGGGCAGGCGCAGGAGCATGTCGGGATGCGCGGCGAAGGGCAGCCGTGCCAGGGCGGGATCGTTCTTCGAGCAGGCGGCGAGCACGATGCCGCGGCGGGCAAGGTCGCGGGCGTAGGCTTGCAGGGCCAGGACGGATTCTCCGAGCGCGCTGCCCTGCCCGACGACGATGCCCGCAAGGCCGTCCTCGCCGATCGTCCCGCCCCACAGCGTGTCGTCGAGGTCGAGCACCAGCGCCTTGGCCGAGCGGCCGAGCCGCGCGCCGACGAGGCGGGCGACGAGGTCGCCGTAGAGCGGGCCGGCGGCCGGCGTCACCGCCTGGCGGGCCCGCAGCCAGAGGGCCGGATCGTGCCAGGCGTCGAGGCCGTGGCGCGCGACCGCCTCGTCGAGGGCGAGGAGATCGACCCCCTCCTCGGCAGCCGCCTCCCGCAGGGCGGCGTTGAGGTGCAGGGTGCGGGCGGCGAGCGAGCCCGGCATCCGGTGCTCGTTGCCCCCCAGCAGCGGCAGCGCTGTCGGCAGCAGCGTCTGCTGGATGATCGTGCAGCGATGGGCGGCCCGCGCCCGCGCCCACAAGCGCTTCAGGCCGTCGAGGGCGCCCGCGATGCCCGCGGCCTCCGGCCCGGCGGCGGGATCGCCCGGCCCCAGGAGATCGATGGCGTCGAGGGCGAGGAGCACGGTGTCGGGCCGGGCGGCGCGCAGGGCCTCGCCGTCGATCGTCTCGCGGTACTGGCCATACGGCCCCTCGATCACCGTGAGCGGGAGATCGCGACGCAAAGCCCCGACCCGGATCCCGGCGGCGAGGTGCGAGAGCGTCGAGGAGCCGAGGAGCGCGAGGCGGACGGGCTCACGGTCCGGGACGCGCCGCCGCAGCGTTCGGTCGAGCCGGTTGGTCCGCGCCGGGTCGAGCCGGGTGCGGGCGAGCGCGACGAGCGCGTCCCAGGCCCCGGGCAGGCCGTCGAGCGCGGCGAGCCGGGCGGCGAAGTCCGGCGGCGGCGCGGGCAGCCAAGAGAGGTCGGCCGTCACCGCGGCGCCTTCACCGCGCCGCCTTGCGGGCGACCAGCGCCGCGAGGTCGCCGACGGTCGCGAGCCCGTCGACCTCCCGGGTGGTGAGCTTGAGGGCAAACCGCGCCTCGACCGCGATGACGAGCTCGATCATCCGGGTCGAGTCCCAGCCCTCGACATCCTCGGCGGAGAGGTCCGGCGTGAGCGGAACCGCCTCGCCGAACACCTCCTCGAACAGCGGCGCCAGGGCCGCCATCGCGCCCTCCTCGGTCACGGCGTCAGCCGCGCGGTGAGGATTTTCAGGCTGAGCCCCGCGAAGAGCGCCGCGAAGGCGCCGTCGAACCAGCGCCGCAGGCGGCGGTAGCCGGCGGCCATGCGGCGGTTCGAGAACAGCCAGGCGTAGCCGGTGAAGATCAGCGTGCTCTGCAGGCCGACCGCGGCGATGACCAGGGCCAGCTCCCCGGGCGAGGTCCGGCCCGAGAGTCCCAGGGTGTAGAGGGAGCCGAAGAACAGGATCGCCTTCGGGTTGGTCAGGTGGAGGGCGAGACCCTTGACGTAGGTTCGCCGGAGGTCGGGCTTCCTGGAATCGATGCGCGAGGGCGCGGCCTCGGGCCGGGCGGCAGAAGGCGGTCCCTTGATCGCGCTGCGGGCCGACTTGACCGCCAGGAGCATCAGGTAGGCACCGCCGGCGTAGCGCAGGATCTCGAGGACCCAGGCGCTCGAGGCCATCACCGCCGCGAGCCCGAGCGCCGCGGCGATCGACCAGGTCAGCGACCCGGTCGCGACGCCGAGCGCGAGCGTCAGGCCGGCGCGGCGCCCGGCCTGCATCGCCGTGTCGGCGATCGCCAGCGTCGCCGGGCCGGGGCTGGCGCTGGCGACGAAGGCCGCCGAGAGGATCAGCGGGAGGTTGATCGAGAGGGTCATCGGGCGGGCCCCGTCGGTGATGCGCCTTGCCGTCGTCCGTGGCACGAGGCTCGGGCGGCAGAAAGCTCGGGCGACACAAGGCTTGCCGCGATCGACGGTCGTTCCGCAAGGGCCGGTTTCCGGTCCTGGAGCGACTTCCGTGCGAGCCGTGCCCTGCGCGCCGGGGTGGCCTGCCTGCTTGGCGTCTTGCATGGCCTGCCCGAGTTGCTAGCTCACGCTGACAAGACTCCCGGAGAGCCACGGCATGAACGCCCGTCCCGACGCCCGCGACTTCGCAGCTCCGCAGAAATTCGGCATCGGCCAGTCCGTGAAGCGGGCCGAGGACCCGGTGCTGGTGCGGGGCGAGGGCCGCTACACCGACGACCTCGCGCTCGACGGCCAGGCCTACGGCGTCTTCGTGAGAAGCCCGATCGCCCACGGCATCCTGCGCGGCATCGACGCCGAGGCGGCGCTCGGGATGCCGGGCGTGCTGCGGGTGGTCACCGCCGCCGACCTCGGCGGTTACGGCGCGATCGGCAACGCCCTGCCATTCAAGAGCCAGGACGGCACGCCGATGCGCAAGCCGCCCCAGGCCTCGCTCAGCACCGACCGGGTGCGCTACGTCGGCGAGCCGGTGGCGCTGGTGGTGGCCGAGACCCTGGCCGAGGCCCGCGACGCCGCGGAGGCCGTGGTGCTCGACATCGAGGACCTGCCCGTCGTCACGACCCCCGACGAGGCCGCCGCCGAGGGCGCGCCGCTCCTCCACGACGACGCGCCCGGCAACCTGGCGCTCGATTTTCGCACCGGCGACCAGGCGGCGACGGAGGCGGCTTTCGCCGAGGCGGCCCACGTCGCCTCCCTCGACCTTCTCAACAACCGCCTCGTCATCAACCCGATGGAGCCGCGCGCCGCGATCGGCGTGTACGAGCCGGAGGACGGGCGCTTCACCCTCCATGTCGGCTCCCAGGGCGTGTTCGGCCTGCGCAACGGCCTCGCCGAGGGCGTGCTGAAGCTGCCACGCGACAAGGTGCGGGTGCTCACCGGCAATGTCGGCGGCTCGTTCGGCATGAAGGCGCCGGTCTACCCCGAGTACCTGCCGCTCCTGCACGCCGCGAAGCTGCTGGGCCGGCCGGTGAAGTGGACCGACCTGCGCTCCGAGAGCTTCCTGTCCGACCATCACGGCCGCGACGTCGCGGTGACGGCGGACCTCGCGCTCGCCGCGGACGGCACCTTCCTGGCCTTCCGGATCAAGGGGCGGGCCAACATGGGCGGCTACCTCAACCCGCTCTCGCCCCTGTTCCAGACCGTCAACATCGCCCGCAACATGGTCGGCGTGTACCGCACCCCGGTCTTCGACGTGGCGGTGGAGTGCCTGTACACCAACACCACGCCGATCGGCGCGTACCGGGGCGCCGGGCGGCCCGAGGGCAACTACTTCATCGAGCGCCTGATCGACACGGCCGCCGCCGAGATGAACATCGACCGGGTGAGCTTGCGCCGCCGCAACCACATCCGCCCGGCCGACATGCCCTACCGGGCCCCGTCCGGCCTCACCTACGACGGCGGCGACTTCCCGGCGGTGCTCGACCGGGCGCTCGCGGCCGCGGACTGGGACGGCTTTCCGGCCCGGCGCGCCGAGAGCGAGGCCAAGGGCAAGTTGCGCGGCATCGGCATCGGCGACTACCTCGAGATCACGGCGCCGCCGACGAACGAGATGGGCGGCATCCGCTTCGAGGCCGACGGCACGGTGACGATCGTCACCGGCACCCTCGATTACGGCCAGGGCCACCTGACGCCCTTCGCCCAGGTGCTGCACGACCGCCTCGGCATCCCGGTCGACCGCGTGCGCCTGCTCCAGGGCGACAGCGACCAGCTCATCGCCGGCGGCGGCACCGGCGGCTCGAAGTCGCTGATGGCGAGCGGCACGGCTCTGGTCGAGGCCGGCGACCTCGTCATCGCCAAGGGCCGCGAGGCGGCCGCCGCGGTGCTGGAGGCGGGCCCCGCCGACATCGAGTTCCGCGACGGCCGCTTCACCATCGCGGGCACCGACCGGGGCATCGGCCTCCTGGAACTGGCCGCCAAGGTGCGCGCGGGCCTGCCCGACCCGGCGGCGCCGACGAGCCTCGACGTCGCCCACACCCACAAGGAATCGCCCTCGGCCTTCCCGAACGGCTGCCACGTCGCCGAGGTCGAGGTCGATCCCGAGACCGGCGTCGCCACGGTGGTGCGCTACACCACCGTCAACGATTTCGGCACGCTGGTGAACCCGATGCTGGTGGAAGGCCAGCTCCACGGCGGCGTGGTCCAGGGCATCGGCCAGGCGCTCATGGAGCGCACGGCCTACGACGAGCAGGGCCAGCTCGTCACCGGCTCGTTCATGGATTACTGCCTGCCGCGGGCCTCCGACGCGCCGTTCATGGGCTTCGAGAGCCACGCCGTGCCCGCCACCACCAACCCGCTCGGGGTGAAGGGCTGCGGCGAGGCGGGCTGCGCCGGCTCGCTGCCGTCGGTGATGAACGCCCTCGTCGATGCGCTTCGCCCCCGCGGCATCCGCCACATCAACATGCCGGCGACGCCGCAGGCGATCTGGTCGGCGCTCCAGCGGGCGGGAGAGGCCGCGTGAGCGATCCCGTGACCCTGGCGGCCCAAGCACGCGTCGAGACGGCGAATGCGAGCCGCTACCTGACCCAGCTGTGCAAGCACTGGAGCCACAAGTTCCCCGACACGACCTTCACGCCCGAGCGCGGCGTGGTGCCGTTCGGGGAGGACCGCCGCTTCACCGCCGAGGCCGACCCCGACGGCCTGACCCTGCGGGTCGAGGCGGCGGACCTCGAGACCCTCACCCGGATGCAGGGCGTGGTCGCCGAGCACCTCGCCCGCTTCGCCTTCCGGGAGGATCTGGGCGGCATCGCCTGGACGCGGGTGGGGTGAGCCGGGGCCTTCCTCCCTCCTTCCGATTCGCGCGACGGACCTGATACCCTTCGCGTCATTCAAGGGGCCGCGAGAGCGGTCCCCGACATGACGAGGAGGGTGTCATGTCCCACCGGCGCCGTGCGGCCGGGGCACGTCATCATCCACGCCCGAACCGAAGGTAGTCCCACCATGACGAACACCCCCGACTTCGACGCCCGCCTCGACCGGCTCGCCGAGGTCGCCGTGCGGGTCGGGCTCGGGCTGCGGCCCGGGCAGGAGCTGGTGATGACGGCGCCCCTCGACGCGCTGCCGCTCGCCCGCCGCATCACCGTCCAGGCCTACAGGGCCGGCGCCTCGGTGGTGACGACCCTGCTCGCCGACGATCAGGCGACGCTCGCCCGCTTCGAGCACGGCCACGACGACGCCTTCGATCGTGCCGCGAGCTGGCTCTACGAGGGCATGGCGAGCGCCTACCGCGGCGGCGCGGCGCGCCTCGCCGTCTCGGGCGACGACCCCTCGCTGCTCGCCGGCCAGGATCCGGACAAGGTGGCGCGCGCCAACCGCGCCCGGTCGAAAGCCTACATGCCGGCGCTCGAGCAGATCGCCAACTTCGCCACCAACTGGACCATCGTCTCGGCGGCGAGCCCGGCCTGGGCCCGCACGGTGTTCCCGGACCTGCCCGAGGACCAGGCGGTCGCCCGGCTGTGGGACGCGATCTTCTCCGCCTCGCGCGTCGACGGACCCGATCCCGTCGGCGCCTGGGCGGCGCATAACCGGGCGCTCGGCGACCGGACCGCCGCGCTCAACGGGCGCCGCTACGCCGCCCTGCATTTCCGCGGGCCCGGCACCGACCTCACCGTCGGCCTCGCCGACGACCACGAGTGGTGCGGCGGCGCCACCACGGCGAAGAACGGGATCGTCTGCAACGCCAACATCCCGACCGAGGAGGTCTTCACGACGCCGCACAAGATGCGGGTCCAGGGCCATGTCAGCGCGACGAAGCCCCTCTCCTACCAGGGCACCCTGATCGACGGGATCGCGGTGCGCTTCGAGGAGGGCCGCATCGTCGAGGCGCGGGCCCGCACCGGGGGCGACGTGCTGGCGAAGGTCATCGACACCGACGAGGGCGCGCGCCGCCTCGGCGAGGTCGCGCTGGTGCCGGCCTCCTCGCCGATCTCGGCCTCGGGCCTCCTGTTCTGCAACACCCTCTACGACGAGAACGCCGCGAGCCACATCGCGCTCGGCCAGGCCTACAGCAAGTGTTTTCGCGATGGCGGCGCCGGAATGAGCGAGCAGGACCTGACCGCTCGCGGCGCCAACCGCAGCCTGATCCACATCGACTGGATGATCGGCTCGGCCGAGGTCGACGTCGACGGGGTGACGCCGGAGGGCAGATCCGAGCCGCTGATGCGCCGGGGCGAGTGGGTCGACTGACCCGCTACCCCGAGAGCCCCTACCCCACGTAGATGAGCCGCTTGCCGCGGTTCTCGCCGCGGTACAGCCCCGCGATCGCGCCGGGAGCGGCCTCGATGCCCTCGGAGACGTCCTCGTCGAGGAGGATGCGGCCTTCGGCGTACCAGCCGGAAAGCTGCGCCACCGCCTCCTCGAAGCGGGCCTTGTGGTCGAGCACCACGAAGCCGCTCCAGATCAGGCGCCGGGTCAGGATCTCGCGCTCGACGCGGGGGCCCGTCGGTACCTCGGTCCAGCTCGCGACCGAGGCGGTGCCGCACTGGACGATGCGCCCAGCCACCGCCATCCGGCGAAGCGCCGTATCGAGGATCGGCCCGCCGACATTGTCGAAGTAGACGTTCACCCCATCCGGCGCCTCTTCCCGCAGGGCTTCCGCCCAGTCCCCGCTGCGGTAGTTCCAGGCGGCGGCGTAGCCGTAGGCCTCGCGGCAGCGGGCGACCTTGGCGTCGTCGCCGGTGAGGCCGAGCGGGCGGCAGCCGAGGTTGCGGGCGATCTGGCCGACGAGGCTGCCGACCGCCCCGGCGGCGGTCGAGACCAGCACGGTCTCCCCCGGTCGCGGCCGGCCGAGCTCGGTCAGCCCGAGATGGGCGGTGAGCCCGTTGAGGCCGAGGAGCCCGGCATGGGCCGAGAGCGGCACCGCCTCGGTGCAGCGCCGGAAGATCGCCGAGACCGGCACCACGGCGTAATCCTGCCAGCCGAACCAGCCGTACAGGAAGCCGCCCTCGGCCACCTCGGGGCTGTTCGAGCGCACCACGATGCCGACCGCGAGCGCCCGCATCGGGCCGCCGAGGGGCACGGGCTGGGAATAGTTGGCCTCGGCGCTCGCCCAGCCGCGCTGGGCCGGGTCGACCGAGAGGTAGAGGTTGCGCACCAGGATCTCGCCCGGGCCGGGCTCCGGCACCGCGACGGCGTCGAGGCCGAAATCCTCGGGTTGCGGGATGCCGGCGGGGCGGCGCACGAGCAGCACCCGGCGGTTGCGGTCGGGCAGGTTGTAGGCGGGAATGTCGGTCGGACCGGTCACGCGCGTCTCCTCCTGGCGACGCATTCGTCCGGCGCCGCCGTCATTCGGTTCGCGACCTCGTCCGGAAGCCGTGAACCGGATCGGATCTGTTATCACCTGTCGGACGTCCGTCAGAGTCCCGGGCCCTTGGCCGCCCCGAGGATCCGCCCCGGCCCGTTATTCTCGGCCTGGAGCACCACGACGTAGGAATCGGCATCGGCCTCCGCGAGGGCCGTGCGCGGCACCTCGTAATGGGCGGGCGCCCCGCGCCAGCTGCCGACATGGTGCATGCCGCGCACCACGTTGCGGTAGGTCACGGTGCGGCCCCGGTTCTCGCCACGGCCGATCGCGACCTCGCGGGTGCGGGCGACGGGCAGAAGCCACAATTCGGCGGTACGGCCGGCCTCCGCCGCCGGGCCGACATCGATCACGATGCGGTCCTGGATCCCCTCGCTGCGGATCGCCACCGGCAGGCTCGCGGCGGTGCCGGGGTCGCGGATGCTGCGCTCGAGCGCCGCCCGGTCCGACCCGACCACCGTCGCGGCGCCGTTCACCACCGCCTGCGGGGTGAAGACCTGGCGGTCGCCGCGCATGCTCGCATAGGCGCGCTGGCGCGCCGTGAACGAGGTGCTGGCGAGCGTGTCCTTCCAGCCGAGATAGTCCCAGTAGGTCACCGGCAGGGTCAGGGCGATCACCCCGGGGTCGCGGGCGAGCTCCGTCACCAGCCGGTCCGCCGGCGGGCAGGCGGAGCAGCCCTGGCTCGTGAACAGCTCGACCACCGCCCGCGGGGGCGCGTCCCCGGCGCGCGCCGGACCGAGGAGGCCGAGGCCGACCGGGACCAGGCCGGCGAGCAGGCGGTGGAGGGGCGCGCGCATCATGCGATCATCAACACCCGGCGGACGGGCGGAGAGAAGTCACGTTAGCTTGAGGCTTGGGCGGCCGGCGCCCGGGCCGCGGCCCGAGGCAGCATCGACGGGCGCCAGCGCCGGTGCATCCACAGCCACTGCTCGGGATGCTCGCGCACCCAAGTCGCGATCACGTCGGTCATCGCCTGCATGGCGCCCTGCACGTCGATCGCGCCGCCCGCATCCCGCGGCAGGGTCAGCGCCGGGGTGAGTTCCAGGCGGAAGCGGTCCCCGGGCAGCCGGATCACCCGCACCCCGTGGACCGGGCAGTCGTAGTGCCGGGCGAGCTTGCCGAGCAGCGGGTTGACCAGGGCCGGGTGCCCGAGGAAATCTACCACCACCCCGCGGGTGAAGTGCTGGTCGACCAGCATGCCGAGATGGCCGCCGCGCGCCACCACGCCCTGCATCGCGAAGGCGGCGCCGGGCCCGGCCGCGGTCAGTCCCCCCATGGTGGCGCGGCGCACCTCCTGCACCAGCTGTGCCGCCGCCGGGCTGTTCGGCGGGCGGAACACCGCACTCGCCTCCAAGCCGAACCGGGCGGCGCAGATCGCCGGCAATTCCCAGTTGGCGAGATGGGCCGAGAAGATCAGGCCCGGCTTGCCGTCGTCGCGGAGCGAGAAGAAATGCTCGATGCCCTCGACCTCGATCCGCCCCGGCGTCGCGGCATCCGGGTCGTAGTCGAAGATCTCGGCGAGGTGCGCGTACTCGGCGCCGGTGCGGCCGAGATTGTCCCAGGAGCCCCGCGCGATGGCGGCGATCTCGGCCTCGCCCTTCTCCGGGAACGACTGGCGCAGGTTCTTGAGCGCCGTGCGGTGCGAGGGCAGACGGGGGCCGACGGCCTTCGCGATCGCGGCGCCCGCCGCCGCCGCGCGGGCCGGGCCGAGGAGGCGGGCGAGCGCGAACAGCGCCCGCACCACGAAGACCATCGGAAGGCCGGCGAGGCGGGTCAGGGCGCGGTAGAGCCTCAGCTTCAGACGCAGTACGACGATCTTCACGAAGTAGTCCGGGGCGGGAGAGCGGGAAATCTCGGGGCGGTGTGCAGGATCGTCGCGCCCTGCACGAAGCCTCTTCTCGCGCCGGATGCGATTGCGCAAGGGCGCGAGGGTGATCCTCGCGCACTTACGCCACCCCTGTGGCTGTTAGAGCGTCACGAGGATCTTGCCGAACACCTTGCGCGATTCGAGCCGCTCCAGGCCCTGCGCGAAATCGCCGAGCGGCAGCACGGTGTCGATCACCGGGGTCATCCCGTCCGCCATCTTGGCGAGCGCGTCGCGGATGTTGGCGATGCGGCAGCCGAACGAGCCGGTGATGCGGTATTGCTGCTGGAACAGCTGCATCAGGTTCATGGTGGTGGAGACGCCCGAGGTCGAGCCGCAGGTGACGAGCCGTCCGCCGCGCTTGAGGCAGAGCAGCGAGCCGTTCCAGGTCTCGGGGCCGACATGCTCGAACACCACGTCGACGCCCTTGCGCTTCGTGGCCTTGCGCACCTCGCCCTCGAAGCGCTCGGTGCGGTAATTGACGACGTGATCGGCCCCGAGAGCCTTCGCCTTCTCGCCCTTGGCGTCGTCGCCGACGGTGGTGAACACCGTGCAGCCGATGGCCTTGGCCATCTTGATCGCGGTCGTGCCGATGCCCGATCCCCCGGCATGGACCAGGATGGTCTCGCCGGGCTCGAGCTTGGCGTTGTCGAACAGCATGTGCTGGACGGTGCCGAAGGCGATCGGCGCGCAGGCGGCGTCGGTGAAGCTGACGCTGTCGGGCACCCGCACCACGAGGCGAGCCGGCAGGTTGACGAACTCGCGGGCGAAGCCGTCGACGTGGAAGCCGAGCACCCCGCCGACATCCTCGCACAGGTTGTCGCGGCCCTCGCGGCAGGCGCGGCATTTTCCGCAGGTCAGCGCGCCGTAGGGGGCGACCTTGTCGCCGACCTCGAGGCCTTCGACGCCCTCGCCGAGCGCCGCGATCTCGCCGGCGGCCTCGGCACCGACGGTGAGCGGCAGCCTGCGCTTGGCGAAGGCCATGCCGCGAAAGCCCCACACGTCGATGAAGTTGAGACCGACGGCGCGGACCCGGATCTGCACCTCGCCGGGGCCGGGGGCATCGAGGTCCGGGACCTCGGTCAGGCGCAGGTCGCGGTCGCCGAAGAGCTGGAGGGCTTTCATCAGGGTCCTATCGTCTCTCGCGGGGCAGCCTCGTGGATTCGGCCCGGGACCAGGCGCGATCGCCGCAAGGCTGGCGCGGTCACCCTCTCCCGTGCGGGAGAGGGGTCAGGGGTGAGGGTGGAGACGGTGCCGCAAAAAAGGCTGAACCGTACCGCTCCCAGCACGACGCTCGGCGATTCACGCCGAGGCATGTCACCCTCGCGCGATCTTCGATCGCCCCTGCCCCTCTCGGGAGAGGGGATCCCGCGCTCGCTTCTCGAACGGGACTTAGACGGAGGAGACCGGCCGATCAACGCCGCCTCACTCCGGCGTCAGGTACCGCCGCCGCGCCCATCCCACGATCGGCCCGAGCTTCACCCGGCACCAGGTCAGGCCGCTCGGGGTCTCGTTGGTGCAGCCGAAGCCGCGAAGCCGTCCGCGGGCCGGGGCCTGCCCGAGGGCCGGGGAATCGGCGTCCGGCGCCTCGCGGATGCTGAGCGTGTCGCCCGGGGGCAGCCCCTCGACCCGGAAGAAGTCCGGACGGCCGAAATCCTGAGCCGAGGCCCAGGCCGGTGCGAGGAGAAGGAGCGCCGCCGCGGCGGCGGCGCGCGAGGGGGCCCGCAAGAGGGGGTGCCGCATGGGTCCGTTTCGTCAGCTGCGGTGGATGCCCATCATCGCGGTGAGGCCGCCATCCACCGGCAGCACCGCCCCGGTGATGTAGCCCGCCGCGGGGCCCACGAGGAATGCGACGAGATCGGCGACCTCCTCGGGCGCGGCGAAGCGCCCGGTCGGGATCTGCTTCTCCATCCCGGCGCGGTGGGCGGCATAGGGCGCCATCATGTCGGTGTCGATGAAGCCCGGGGCCACCACGTTGACGGTGACGCCGCGCCGCGCCGACTCGATGGCGAGCGTCCGGCAATAGGCGATCAGCGCGCCCTTGCTCGCCGCGTAGGCCGCGTTGCCGGGATTGGCCTGGAGCGCCGCCACTGAGCCGATCGCCACGATGCGCCCGGCCTTGGCCCGGGTCATCGGCCGTACCAGGGCCTTGGCGAGGCGGGTGAGCGACCAGAAGTTGACCTGCATCGCGGCTTCGGCCCGGTCCTGGTCGAGCACCGCCGCGAGGCTGTCGCAGGGCTGGCCGGCATTGTGGACGAGGCCGAACACGCCCTCGCCCTCCATCACGCCGCAGAAATCGTCGAGCGCCGCCTTGTCCGACAGGTCGAGGCCGTGGGGCCGCACGCGCTGCTCGGGGTGGAGCGCCGTCAATTCGAGCGCGAGCGCCTCGGCGGCGTCGCGCGAGCCTCGGTAGGTGAAGTCGACGTCGTGGCCCGACGCCATCAGCGACCGCACGATCGCGGCCCCGAGACCCCGTCCGCCCCCGGTGACCAGGACGCGCCGGTTGTGCGGGTTCGCGCTCATGCCGGCTCCGCCCCGAACACCAGGCAGGTATTCTGGCCGCCGAAGCCGAAGGAGTTCGACAAAACCGTCCTGACCGGCACGTCGCGGGCGCTCGTCACCACGTCGAGGGGAATAGCCGGATCGGGTACGGCGTAGTTCAGGGTCGGCGGCACCCGGCCATGCGCGATGGTGAGGAGCGAGAACGCCGCCTCGACCGCGCCGGCGGCGGTGAGCGTGTGGCCGATCATCGACTTGTTGGAGGAGATCGGGACGCTGCGCATGCGCTCGCCGAGCACCGCGAGGCAGCCCATCGCCTCCATCTTGTCGTTCTCCGGCGTGCCGGTGCCGTGGGCGTTCACGGTGTCGATCTGGTCCGGGTGCAGCCCGGCATCGTCGATCGCCGCGCGGATCGCCGCGATGATCGGCGCGCCGTCGGGGCTCGAGCGGGTGCGGTGGAAGCCGTCGCCCTTCTCGCCGCAGCCGAGCACGTAGCCGAGGATGCGGGCGCCGCGGGCCCGGGCGCGTGCGGCATCCTCCAGCACCAGGGCGGCGGCGCCCTCGCCCATCACGAAGCCGTCGCGGTTCTTGGCGAAGGGCTTGGAGGCGGCCTCCGGCGGGTCGTTCTGGGTCGAGAGGGCGGAGAGCAGCGAGAACCGGATCAGCGATTCCGGGTTCACCGAGCCGTCGGTGCCGATGCAGAGCGCCGCCTCGACCTCGCCGCGCCGGATCGCCTCGACGCCGAGCTGGATCGCGGTCGCGCCCGACGAGCAGGCGGTCGAGAGCGAGATCGGCGAGCCCCTGGTGCCGAAGCGGTCGGCGATGCGGTCGGCGACGGTGCCGAAGATGAACAGGTCGTGCCAGTCGTCGAAGCGCCGGGTGCCCGCGGCCCGCAGCAGGTCGGCGTAGGTCACGTCGCCGCTGGACACGGCCGCCTCGGCGAGCGCCTGGCGCTGCGGCCACTCGATCTCGACCGGCGGCACCGCCATGAACAGCGCGCCCGGAAAGTCGCCCGGGAGCCCGGCCTGCCCGATCGCCTCCTCGGCGGCGGCCTCGGCGAAGCGCTCGGAGAGCAGCGGCGCCACCATCGGGTCGGCGGCGACGAAATCGACCGTGCCGGCGATGCGGGTGCGCAGGCCTTCGGTCGGGAAGCGGGTGATGGCGTGGATGCCCGAGTGCCCGGAGGTCAGCGCCGCCCAGTTGTCGGCGACGCCCTGGCCGAGCGAGGTCACCACGCCGAGGCCGGTGACCGCCACCAGGGGACGGCCCATCGCGTCGCGGTCGCGGCTCATGCGGTCTCCCCTGCTGTGGTGAGGCGCAGCACGCCCTCGCCCCGGCGATGGCCGACCGCCGTGACGGCGACCTCACGCGCCTCGCCCGCCGCCACCAGGGCGGCGGCGATGGCGGCCCCGAAGGGGGCGGCCGCCTCGAGCGTGTGGCCGGTGACGTCGCCGAGCGCCCGGACGGGCGCGTTCGGCGCGAGGCTCGCCAGCGCGTCGCGCTCCTCGTCGGTGATGCCGGCGCAGCCGGTCGCGGCCGAGATCACGGCGTCGGGCTTCTCCGAACCCGCCCTGCCCCAGAGATCCGTCAGGCTCGCTCCGACGCTCCCGGGCGTGCGCCGCGTGCGGTCGCTCGCCACAGCCTCGAGGCGGGCGAGCGCGCGGGCACCGCGGGTCTCGGCATGGTCCTGGGCTTCCAGCACCAGGAAGGCGGCGCCGGAGCCGAGGATGAAGCCGGGCGCCTCGGCCCGGTCGAAGACCGGCCGGTACGCGGGCTTGGCGAGATAGCCGCCCATCTCGTGGATCAGCAGCACGTCGGCCCGCTCGGCATTGTACGAGCCGCCGACGAGGACGATGTCGAGCTGGCCGGCCGCGATGCGTCCTTGAGCGATCCGCAGGGCATCCACCCCGCTCGATTCCTCGCCCATGAAGGTGCGCGAGGCCCCCGTGACGCCGTGCACGATGGCGATGTTGCCGGCGAGCAGGTTCGAGAGCTGCGCGAGGAACAGCGTCGGGCGCAGGTCGTTCTGCAGCCGCTCGTTGAGGTAGGCGCCGGGATCGGCCGCGTTCCGCAGGCCGGTCAGGATCTGGCCGTCGACCGCGTAGTCGCGCTCGCCGCCGCCCGCCGCCACGACGAGGTGCATGGCGGCCTTGAGGGCCGCATCGGCCTTGGCGCCGGCCGCTTCGAGGGCGAGGCCCGCGGCGTAGACGCCGAGCCGCTGCCACGGCTCCATCTGCCGCTGGTCGGATTTTTTCGGGATCTGCCCGTCGAGGGTGAGCGGCGCGACCGGGTGGACGGGATAGGGCGCGAAGGTCGCTGCGTCGGTGCGCGGCGCCCCGGCCGCCCGGTAGGCCGCGAGATGCGCCTCGACGCCCTCGCCGGCGCAGGAGACGAGCCCGAGGCCCGTGACGACAACCGGCCTTGTCACGAATCCGCTCCGTCGGTCAGGCCGATCCGGGCGGTGCGCTCGCGCATCAGCGCGCCGAGCCCGTCCGGGAACGGCATGGTCCTGAACCGCAACTCGGCATTGCAGATCGGCTTGCCCTCGGCCCGGATCGCCGCCTTGGTCACGGCGTAGCCGGAGCCGTCGTGCTCCAGGCTCGCCTCGACCTGCAGTTCGGCCCCGGGGCCGACGAAGGTGCGGAAGCGCGCCTTGTCGACGCCCATCAGGAACGGCATGTGGCTGAACGACGCACGGGCGAGCAGCAGGTAGCCGGAGGCCTGCGCCATGGTCTCGGTCAGGAGCACGCCCGGCACCAGCGGGTGACCGGGGAAGTGCCCCTCGAAGACCGGGCTCTCCTGCGGCACCGTGGCGAGCGCCTCGATTCGCCCGCTCGCGCGGTCGAGGCTCACGACCCGGTCGATCATGTCGAAATATTCGAGGCGCATCCCCGCGGCCGCCTAAACCCGGCTCAGACCTTGGCGGCCTTCTCGGCCACCAGGCCGTCGATGCGCTCGCAGAGGTTCTTCAGCACGAAGTACTGCTCGGCCGGAACCTTGCCTTCGTTGACCTCCTGGGTCCACTGCTCCAGGGGCAGCTTGATCCCGAAGGTCTTGTCGATCTCGAAGGCGATGTCGAGGAAGGCCAGGCTGTCGATGCCCAGATCGTCGATGGCGTGGCTCTCCGGCGTGATCGTCTCGCGCGGGATGTCGGCGACGTCGGCGATGATGGTGGCGACGCGGTCGAAGGTGTCGGACATGGACGTGCAGCCGTCTTCCTGCTGAGGTCTGGCTCGAACGGCGCGACCTCCGGGCACCGCCCGCGCCCCGGCCACGAAACCGCCTACCCGAAACGGGTCCGCCGGGCCTCGGCCCGGTCGAAGGGCCCGCATACACGAGGGGGGACGGGCCGGCAACCGCGGGCGTTTCCGCGGGCGGCCCCCTGCCCTAGGTCAAGCGGGACGAGGCACCCGCGGGGGATGCGGGGAGGACGAAGCCGGCATGGAACACGTGAAGCCCCCGATGGGCCAAGGGCCCGGACCCGCCCCGGTGGCTCCGCCGCCGCCCGCCGCCGGCACCTCCGCCTTAGCGCGCGCCGCCCTCGTCGTCGCGCTCGCCGCCCTCGGGTTGTGGGTGCTGCACCCGTTCCTGCCCGCGCTCGCCTGGGCGGTGATCCTGGCCATCGCCCTTTGGCCCCTGCGCGAGCGGCTGGTGCGGATCGCGCCGCCCGGCCGTCACAACATTCTGTGGCCGGCCCTCCTCACCCTCGCCGTCGCCCTGGTGATCCTGGTGCCGCTGGTGGTCGTCGCCGTGCAGGCGGCGCGGGAGGCGCACGACGCGGTCGCGTTCTGGCGCCAGATCGAGGAGCAGGGCTGGCCGGTGCCGGACTTCGTCTCCCGCCTGCCGTTCGGGGCCGCGCAGGTGACGGCCTGGTGGCAGGAGAATCTCAGCCACCCGCAGGGCTCGTCCGAGGTCCTGAAGCGCGTCGACCAGTCGATCAACCACTCGTCGCTGGTCGGATTCGGGCGCACCTTCGGCAGCCAGATCGTCCACCGCCTGATGCTGTTCGGCTTCACGCTGCTGACCCTGTTCTTCCTCTTCCGCGACGGGCCGTCGGTGGCGAGCCAGGGGCTGTCTGCGGCCCGCCGGCTGTTCGGCCCGCGGGGCGAGCGGGTGGCGGGCCAGATGGCCGCCTCGGTCCACGGCACCGTCGACGGCCTGGTGCTGGTCGGCCTCGGCGAGGGTTTCCTGCTCGGCGTGGTCTACGTCTTCGCCGGCGTGCCGCACCCGGTCCTGCTCGGCGCCTTCACGGCGCTCGCCGCGATGATCCCGTTCGGCGCGCCGGTCGCCTTCGGGCTCGCGGCTTTGCTCGCCGCCGCGCAGGGCGGCGTCACGGCCGCGGTCGTCGTGGCGGTGGCCGGCCTCGTCGTCACCTTCGTGGCCGACCACTTCGTCCGCCCGGCGCTGATCGGCGGCGCCACCCGCCTGCCCTTCCTGTGGGTGCTGCTCGGCATCCTCGGCGGCGTCGAGAGCTTCGGGCTGCTCGGCCTGTTCCTCGGGCCCGCCGTGATGGCGGCCCTGGTGCTCTTGTGGCGGGAATACACGGCGGGCGACGACCAGCCCGTCGCCTGACCCGGTCAACCGGAGGATCGCGTTTCCCGATGAGACTTCTGCTCGCCGCCGCCCTGCTCGCCGGCGTCATCGCCTGTCCCGCCGCGGCGCAGTGGGACGACGACGATCGCCCCACCGCCCGGCGCGGCGACGATGTCGACCGGCGGGCGACCGACCGCCCGCGCTCGCGCGATGAGAGACTGGACTTCGACCGGCAAGACGCCGGGCGCCGCGACCCGGACGAGATCCTGCCCCGGCGCCGCGACCGCGACGACCGGGATCGCGACGTCGGCCGCCGCGACCGGGCCGGGCGCGAGAGCCGCGACGCGGAAGGGCGCGTCCGCAACGACCGCCGATGGGACGACGGAATGCGGGCGGACCGCTACGACCGCTACGGCCCGTTACCCTACGGGCCCGCCCCGGTGCCGCCCCCGTCGGGCGGGGTCTTCGTCGTACCGCCGCCGATCCCCGGCGCCCGCTCCCACTGATCCGCGGATGCGGCGAGAGGCTTCTCCATGACCCAGTCTCCCACCCTCCGCGGCGAGCCGGCCCGGCGCCTCGCCGCCCTCGGCCTGACCCTGCCGCGCGTGCCCGAACCCCGCGGCGCCTTCCTGCCGTTCTCACGCATCGGCCCGACCCTGTGGCTCGCCGGGCAGATCTGCGAGTGGGAGGGCGAGGTGCGCTTCACCGGGCCGGTGACCGACATCGCCGCCGGGCAGGAAGCGGCGCGACTTTGCGCCCTCAACCTCCTGGCGTCGTTGAGCCTCGCCCTCGACGGCGATCTCGACCGGGTGGTGCGCTGCCACCGCCTCGGCGGGTTCGTGCAGGTGCACCAGGGCTGGCCCGACGTGCCGAAGGCGGTGAACGGCGCCTCCGGGCTGATGGCGGAGCTGTTCGGCGAGGCCGGGCGCCACGCCCGCACGGCGATCGGCGTCGCGAGCCTGCCGGCCAATGCCAGCGTCGAGGTGGATGCGATCTTCGAGGTGCGGTGAGGCTCGGGCGGGCTCTGGGGCGAGCCGGTCGCGCCGGCGCTGCCCCGTGCGAGGTCCGTTGCCCAAGTCGAACCGACCCCGATGCCGAGAATCTGCTTCGCGCCGCGTCGATCGAACCCTAA
Source organism: Methylobacterium terrae (assembly GCF_003173755.1). Classification (NCBI taxonomy): domain Bacteria; kingdom Pseudomonadati; phylum Pseudomonadota; class Alphaproteobacteria; order Hyphomicrobiales; family Methylobacteriaceae; genus Methylobacterium; species Methylobacterium terrae. The sequence continues at coordinate 2,705,219 of NZ_CP029553.1, read as the reverse complement.
TGCGCGTCGCCGGCCGCCCGGTACCCCGCCGCCTGCTCGACCAGCGTCAGGATGTCGAGGGCCCGCCACGGCTTGGGGATGAAGGTCGCCGACATCCGCAGGTCGCTCGGCTGGTCGCCGGCATCGCCGGAGGTGAGCAGCACGTGGACCCGCGGCCAGGTGACGCCGATGATCCGGGCCAGCTCGAACCCGCCGATCTGGCCGGGAGTCCGCACGTCCGAGAAGACGACGTTCACCTCCTCGCCCCGCTCGCGCAGGATCGCCAGCGCCTTCTCGGCGGTCTCGGCCTCGATGACGCGGAAGCCCGTCTCCTCCAGCAGCGTAGCCGCGAGGAAGCGCTCCTCCGGTTCGTCCTCGACGACCAGGATCACGGGCTGGGTCTTCGCGGCGGCGCTGGACTCGGTCATGTGCAGGGAACGAGCGGACGGCCCACTGGTTGCATAGCTCCCGGAGCCCTGCGCTCATCCTTTCCGAGGGGTTGCGGCAATGCAAGGGCTGCCGCAACGCCGGGGTCGATCAGGCCACGCCGTGCTGGCGGAACCACGCCAGCATCCGGGTCCAGCCCTCCTCCGCCGGGCCCTTGCGGTAGCTCGGGCGGTAATCCGCGTGGAAGCCGTGCGGGGCCTCCGGGAAGATCACGATCTCGACGTCCTTGCCCGCGGCCTTCGCGGCGTCCCGCGCCTTCTCGACGTCGGCGACCGGGATGCCGGTATCGGCGGCGCCGTAGAGGCCGAGGATCGGCGCGCGGATGTCGGGGATCACGTCGGCGGCGGTCTTCGGCTGGATGCCGGTGCGGTTGCCGCCGAAATTGCCGTACCAGGCGACACCGGCCTTCAGGCTGGCGCTGTGGGCGGCATAGAGCCACACCGTGCGCCCGCCGCGGCACCAGCCGGTGATGCCGAGCTTGCCCGAATCGCCCTTGGCCTCCGCCGCCGCCCAGGCGGCTGCGGCATCGAGGTCGCCCATCACCTGCGCGTCCGGCGTCTTCGAGACGACCTCGCGGACGATCTCCTGCACGTCGGTCATCTTTGAGACGTCGCCCTGGCGGGCGAACAGCTCCGGCGCCACCGCGGTGTAGCCGGCCTTGGCGAGCCGCCGGCAGATGTCCTTGATGTAGTCGTGGACGCCGAAGATCTCCTCGACAACGAGCACGATCGGGAACGGCCCGGCTCCCTGCGGCATCGCCCGGTAGGCCGGCATCGGCCCGTCGCCGACCGGAATCCGCACCTCCCCGGCGACGATGCCGGTCTCGTCGGTGCGGATGGCCTGCGCCTCGACCCGAGTGGTGGCCAGCGTCAGGCCGGTCATCAGGCTCGTCATCACGAAGCCGCGCCGCGAGAAGGGCGGGGTCACCAGGCCGTCGAGTTGTTCGAGATCGGTCGAATCGCTGCCCCGCGCGTCGTCGCTCATCGCCATCCTGGCCCTCCCGCTGTCACGGCGCCGGTTTGCCGCGCCGGGCGCGATCATGCGTGGCGGGGGCTGGGGAGCAAGGGCGAACATGCCCCGTCCACGGTCACGATCCGGTCAGGCCCGGGGCGCCGGAGCAACGGAAAGAGGCCGCCCGCGCGAGCGGACGGCCTCGTCGTCGAATCCGATGGACGCGGTCACGCCACCGCGGCCTTGCGTCCCTTGGCCGGGTTGCGGGCCGGCCAGCCGAGGGCCACGAGCCGGGCCTTGGCGTGCTCGCGCACCTCGTCGCGCACGCCCGGCGGCATGGCGGCGAGCGCTCCTTGCGTCTCGGGGGCGAGCATCAGGTCGGTGACCGCGTTGATCGACTGCGCCTGGTCGATACGGGCGGTCAGGTCGGCCTCCGCCGACGCGGCGTCGGTGCGCGGTGCATCGGCGTCGTTCGCGGCTTCCGCGTCATGCCCGTTCGTATCCCGCCCGTTCGCATCCTGCGCGGTCTCCCGCTCGGCCTCGCCGGACATCTGCGCCTCGCGCACCGGCTCGGCCCGGCGCGACTGGTTCGCCGCCACCAGGTCGGGCCGGCTCGCCTTGAACTCGTCGGCCTCGTCCTCGGAGTAGAGCAGGCCGTGCAGGCCGGCGAGCTTGAGGATCACCCGGTCCTTGGCCCGCTTCTCCGCCATCGCGAAGACGTAGGCGGCCTGGCGGCCCGACACGCGGTAGTTCACGCCGATCAGCGCCTCGCCGATCGACCATTCGGTGCGGTCGCCGTTCGGGCCCGGCATGTGGCCGGTCACCAGGATCACCGCCTCGTCCCGCTCCGCCCGCACGATCACCGGCGCGTCGAAGCGGATGCGGGCCTGGACGGCGATCCGCTCCAGGGCCTTGTGGTAGATCACGGCGGTGCCCTGCACGCGCCAGACGTTGCCGGCCAGCGGCTCGCCGTAGGTGGCGAGGATGTCCGCGATCTGCTTGTCCGTGGTTGCGCTCATCTCGATCGATCTCACCTGCTGACAGCGGATTCCGGACGAGGCGGGGCGGCCGGTTCCACGTTTGTTCTCTAGCATGGGATATGGGGATGCGCGAGCGTTTTCGCGAGATCCCGACGAGACGAAATGCACCGCCGCGATGAATTGATGTCGCGCCTCCCAGCCGGAGGGGCGGCCGCGGCAGGACGATGTCCGACCGCAACGGCCGCGCTTTCGGTGGGACGATTTCTGGGCCGTTGCCCGCGGCCGTTGTGTTCGCTAAATGTTCCTATCACGCCTTCGGCGCAAGACTGTGGCCGACCGGTCGAGACGCGCCGTCCGCCGCATCCGGAGCCCCGCATGAGCACCCCCGCCCTCCTCGATCCCTCGACCCTGCTCGAGCGCCCGGGCCAGCGCCGCAGCGCGGTGCGGGGCGCACCGCCCCGGCGCGGGAGCACCCTGGTTCCGGCGGTGCCGCGCCCGGCCCTGGTGGCGGATTTCCTCGCCATCGCGGCCCTCGACCCGGCGGTGGAGCGCCTGCGCGCCGCCCCCGCCCCGGTCCGCCTGCAACTCGGCGACGCGACGGTGGAGCACGCCGCCGATTTCGAGCAGGTGCGCACCGACGAGCCGGGCCTCCTAATCGACGTGGTGGCGGAGAGCGATCTCGGCCGTCACCCGTTCCGCACGGCCTACGTCGCGGGCGAGCCGGTGGTGGCCGAGGACGGCCGCCGCTTCGTCATCGAGAGCGCCGCGACCCTGCGGGCCGAGCCCCGGGTCTCGACGGTGCGCCTGATCATGGCCTGCCGCCGCACCTACGTCTCGGCCGGCGACCGGGTGCGGATCCTGCACCACCTCGACGAGTGCGGCACCGGCCGCCTGGTCGAGTGCGCCGCCATGGCGATCAACGCCCAGGACGGCGTCGCGGCGGTGCTGGCGCTCGCCGTCGAGGGACTGGTGGCGGTCGATATCAGCCGGCCGATCCTACCCGAGACGCCGGTGCGGCGGCGGGTCCTGCCGTATCCGGATCCGTTCGGGTTCTGATTCGTCCCGAGGATCCTGGTCCGACGATCGCGAAGGCGATCTCGAAACCCTCCGGGTCGCACCGGGTCCGCGCAGCCGAGCGCGGGACGACGAGGAGGGTGTCAGGACCGCCTGCCGCGACGCTCTGCGGAGGCGAAAGATCGTCTAAAGGCCCTTCTTCGCCACCGCCGCCTCGACCAGCGAGCGGATCGCCGCCCGCACCGGCTCCGGCGTCTCATCGCGAAGAAACTTCGCCTCGATCTCCTCGCGGATCAGCGCGCCGTCGTCGCTGCGGGCGAGGTCGGTGGTGGTCTCGGCCTGGAGCAGCGACACGAAGGCGCTCTCGATCCGGCCGATCGCCTCGGGCGAGGGATCGGCCGCGACTTGGCGGCCGGTGAGGTCGAACACGTCCGGCGCGAAGGGCAGGCGCTCCTCGGCGAGCGCGAGGTCGCCCGACAGCACGAAGACGGCCGGGACGTGGGCGATGAGGTCGACCGAGCCGCGGGTGATGTTGCCGGGATTGAACCACAGCGTGCCGCCGACCCGCAGGGGCGCGTGGCGCTTGTGGACGTGGCCGTTGAGGGCGAGCGCGCAGCCGGCAATCCCCTCCGGCGGCACCGCGCCGGGATAGCCCGCCCCGAAGGCGAGGTCGTGGTGGGTGAGCCAGACGACGTCGTCGGCGCCCGCAAACAGCCCGCGGGCATCCGCCGGGATCGCCTGGCCGAACGGCGTCGCGCCGAGCCCGATCGTGCGGTCGCCGACGCGGTAATGCGCCGCCGGGCCCGATTCCGGCACCGCGTCGAGGACGTCGCTCACCGCCAGCATCGCCAGGCTGTCGCCGTCCGACAGGCGGGTGTGGCGGATGTCGTGGTTGCCGACATTGGCGAGCGGGCGGTGGCGAAAGCCCTTGAGGATCCGGATCAGGCGCGACTTCAGGCTCTCGTCCGGCTCCACCGGCCGCTCGAACAGGTCGCCGAGGAGCAGAGGCGCGAGGTCCCGCGCGTTGGCGAGCGCGACGCAATGCTCGAGCTTTGCCAGGATCGGCGCCGGCCAGTCGGGATCCTTGCGCCGGCCGGGGCGGCGCGACGAGACGTGCGGATCGCCGATGACGAGGAGGCCGGCGCACGGCACCGGCGCGGCGTCGAGCCGCTCGCGGCCGAGGATCACGCGGCTTCCTCCGGCCTGGCGTGGCGGTGGCCGGCGAGCAGCGAGGCTGGGGCGGCGGGGGTGCCGCAGGCCGGGCAGCGCCCGCCGGTCGTGGCGAGCAGGGCCGCCATCTCGCCCTCCGCCGCCGCCAGCCCGTCGCGGGCGAGCGCCACGCGCTCCTTCGCCTCGGCGAGGCGGCGGCCGATCTCGGCGAGGCGGTCCCCGGTCACGCCGGTCTGCGGCCGGAGCACCGGCCGGGGCGCCGCCTCGGGCAGGGTGCGCAACGCTGCGGCCCGCCGCTGCGCATCCGCGAGGTCCCGCGCCAGCCGGGTCAGGCGGGCGGCGTGGGCGGCGGCCTGCGCGGTCTCGCGCGGCGACGGGACCTCCGGCAGGTCGGCGAGGGCGGCGGCCCTGCCCGCGCGCCCGCGAGGTCGGCGGCGGCGGCGAGCACCCGGCGGCCCAGGGCCTCGCGGTGGCGCGCCTCGGCCAGAGCCCGTCCCAACTCGGCGCCGATCTCGGGCCCCGGCAGGTCGGCCAGCACCCGGGCCCGGGCGGCGGCCCCGCCGGCGAGACGGTGGGCCCGGGCGAGGCGATCGGCCAGGGCATCGCGGTCGCGCAGGTGCGCCGCCGCTTCGGCGAGGGTGCCGGCTCGGGCCTTGAGCTCGTTCAGGGCCTCCGCCAGGGCGTCGAGCCCGTCGAGGGCGGCGAGCGCGTCGCGCAGGCGCGCGATCTCGCGCTCGCCCTCGCGGATCGTGCGCTGGTCCTCGGTGACGCGCTCGCGCTGGAGCGCCTGCATGTCGCGGATCAGCCCGGCCTCGCGGCCGATCGACAGCACCGCCGAGCGCCGGGCCGGCTTCTCGCCGAGCAGGAACACCGGGAACTTCTGGTGCGCCACGTGCACGTCGAGATCCTCGACCCGGGTGATGCCGAACAGCCGCTCGACCCAGGGCGGCACGTCGCGCCCGCCGGTCTCGAAGGTGGTGCCGTTCTCCTGCACCAGCGCGCCGTCGGCCTCGTGCAGCGACCACAGGTTGACGGGGGTGCGCTTCGGCTGGCGGACGTAGCGGAGCACCCGGCCCTCGGCGACGCCGATCTCGACCCGCGCCGCGCTCGCGCCCGCCCGCACCAGGCTGTCGCGCACCTCGCCGTAGAACACCGCCCGCAGCGCCCGGATCACCGTCGACTTGCCGTGGTTGTTCGGCCCGACGAGGGCGTTGACGCCGGGCGCGAGCGGCAGCGTCGCGTCGGCGAATCCCTGCACGTCGACCAGGCGGATGAAGCGGAAGCCGGGCACCCCGGGATCCCACGCGGCGGCGCAGGACGCGGCCGGTCCGTCGATCGCGACGCCGGTCTCGGGGCGCCCGGCGATGCGGCTCACCGTCAGCCCGGCGTCGAATCCGGCGACGTCGTGGTGGGAGATCGCCAGGCACTGGACGCCGAGCCGCGCGGCCCCGTCGTCGAGCACCCGGTAGAAGGCCGGCACCCGGTCGGGCGCGATCCAGCAATCGGCCTCGTCGAGGGCGAGGAAGCGGCCGACGCCGGCCTTGACCACGGCGATCAGGCGCAACGCCATCCCGACCACGTTGGTCATCGCGCCGCCATTGTCCTCCAGCACGTCCTCGCGGCCGCCGTCGGGCCGCTCGACCCCGATGTCGAGGGCCGGCAGGCCGCGCTCGGTGGTCAGTTCCAGGCGCACCGGCTTCTCGCCGGGCAGCACCTCCTGGACGAGGGCGGTGAGCAGCGTCTCGAAGGTCGCGACGCTGCGCCGGTTGGCGTCCTGCTGCAACTCGCGCAGGTAGGTGTCGATCGCGTCGCGCTGGGCGAGGCGGCCCTTGGCGGCGGCCACCGCCCGCGTGCGCTCCGCGAGGGTGTCGCGGTCGCGGTCGCGGGTCGCCTCCAGGCGGGCGAGCAGGCGGCCGGCGCGGGCGAGCGCGTCCTGGCGGTCGGTCGGGGTCACGGGATCTCTCAGCGGGCGCCGTCGAGGGCGTCGAGGCGGTCCTGCACCGCCCGCAGCGCTTGGGCGAAATCCTCCACCCGGCGGGCATTCTCGGCCCGCGCCTCCTCGATCATCCGGCGGATCTCGGCCTCGTCGTCGGTGCCGAGCTCCTCCCGGGCCTGGGCCCGGGCGGCGGCCAGCTCGGCGGTCAGCCGCTCGACGTCGCTCTCGGCCCGGATGCGGTCGGCGCGCAGGCGCTCGTAGGCCGGCTGCAGCGCCTCGAGGCGCTTGAGCGCCTCGACGTCGCTGCCGGAACCTCGCGGACCGAGCTCTCGCGAAGTCGGCTCCTGCCCCTTGCGGCTGCGCTCCATCTCGCTCCTCGTCGTCATCCGGTTGAGGTGGCATTCGGGCCCGGCTTTGGCAACCGCATCCCGGGCTGGCGAAAGTTCCGTCGAAACCTGTTGACGACCTGTGCAAATCAGACCAGTGTTCCGGTAATGTTCCATGCGATGAGCCGGTCCGGGAGGCGGCGCGGCGTCGCGGCGGAACCACGGGAGACCGGCATGGAGACCACCCGCCTGGACGACGTCGCGGCCGGGGCCGCCCCGCTGTTCGAGAATCGGGACTGGCGCCTCCACGCGGACGGTCTCGAGCACCGCGAGACCGGCTACTTCATCGAGCGCGACGCCCTGACCGCCCGGCGGCCGGACGGCTACTGGGAATGGCCGCTGCACCTCTCGGAGAAGAGCTGGTGCGGGGTGCGCAGCTTCCGCGAGGCGTTCTCGGCCGCGCTCGAGGCCTTCGGCTTCGCCCCCGACCGGAAGCTCACCCTCTCCTTCGCGCTCGGCTTCGGCACCCGGGTTGGGGGCGCTGCGCCGGACGCCTTCGTGCCGCTCGCCGACCTCGTGCGCCTGCGCGCGCCCGCGCCGCGCCACGTCGCCGCGATCCGCCCGCTCGTCGCCGCGAGCGCCTGACGCTCCCACCCTCCCTTCGCGCGGGGAAATGCCCTAGATCCCGCCCGATCGGGGACCATTCGGGGAGCGGAGGATCGTGAGCGAGCACCGCAGCGTGGCCATCATCGTCCGGGGCCGGGTCCAGGGCGTCGGCTACCGGGCCTGGACCAAGGGCGTCGCCGAGGCGCGGGGCCTTGCCGGCACCGTGCGCAACCGGCAGGACGGCAGCGTCGAGGCCCATCTCGCCGGGCCGGCCGAGGCCGTGGCGGCGGTGATCGAGGCCTGCCGCCAGGGCCCGCCCGGGGCGAGGGTGGAGGACCTGACGGTCAGCGACCGGGCGGCGTCGAGCCCCGCCGCCGGCACGCGCGGCGTGCAGATCCTGCCGACCGCCTGACGGGACCCTCGCATGCACCCGGATCCGGGCCTGAGCAGCTTCTCGCTGCTCGATCTGACCGCCCTCGTCTGCTTCCTCGCGGCGTGGTTCGGCTATTCCTACGCGGTCGAGCACCTGTCGGGCGGCAAGCGCAGCCTCAACGGCATGATGAACCGCTACCGGCATGCCTGGGCCGACCAACAGATCCTGCGCGAGAACCGGGTGGTCGACACCACCATCAACGCCTCGCTCCAGAACGGCACCGCCTTCTTCGCCTCGACGGCGCTGATCGCGCTCGGGAGCGCGCTGACCCTGTCGCGCTCCACCGACGACGCGCTCACGCTGTTCTCCACCCTGCCCTTCGGCGCGCCGATGACCCGGGTGGTGTGGGAGATCAAGGTGGCGGGCCTCGCCCTGATCTTCGTCTACGCGTTCTTCAAGTTCGCCTGGGCCTACCGGCTGTTCAACTACGGCGCCATCCTGATCGGCGCGGTGCCGCCGCGCGACGGCGACCCGGTGGCCGTCGCGCGCGCGGCGCGGCGGGCTGCGGCCATGAACGTGGTGGCGGGCGGCCACTTCAACCGCGGGCAGCGTGCGTTCTTCTTCGCTCTGGCGTATCTCGGGTGGTTCGTCAGCGCCTACGTGCTGTTCGTCACCACCGCGATGGTGCTCACCGTGATGTGGCAGCGCCAGTTCGCCTCCGACGCCCGCCGGGCCCTGCAGGACCACGATGAACCCTGACGATTTCGAACTCGAACTCACCCTGATGCGCCTCGTGACCGACCGCGGGGCCGACAAGACCGTCTGCCCCTCCGAGGTCGCCCGGGCGCTCGGCGGTCCCCATCCGGACGGCTGGGGACCGCTGATGCAGCCGGTCCGCCGCCAGGCGGTGCGCCTGATGAAGGAGGGCCGCATCGCCATCTTGCGCAAGGGCAAGGTGGTGGACGATCCCGATGATTTTCGCGGGGTCTACCGGTTGTCGCTCCCGCGGTAGCGCGGCGTATCGTCGGCGATGGACGAAGGCCTGAGGCGTGTCGAACGGGTCGACCGACCGTCCCGGAGCGCGCGGCGGCGCATCGAGGCCGGCGACGAACCGGGTCCACTCAGCCTCGTCACGTGTGAAGACGCGACGATCGTCGGGCTCGGCGGCAGAGTGGGGGCGCGGGTCGCTGTGCTCGCCCCGAGCGGCGTCCTGAGGCATGGGATCTCCTCGGCTCTCGCTTGGCCTCGCCGACAGGTCTGATTCGACACGGCCTTCACACGCTGCTCGTCATTCCGAGGCCGCGCAGCGGGGCCTGGAATCCAGACACTCAGAGCCTGCTTGATTGGCGGGACCAATTTCGACCCCACCAACGTCATCCTACGGCTCGATGACGTGAGATGGCGATGCCCAAGTCAGATAGGCTGCAGGAGCCAATCAAACAGACACTCCGGTCGTGCAAGATCGGGCGGAACGTGTCTTGCCCTGTCCTGAACGTCCTGTAATTCTGGATTCCGGGCTCCGCTCTCGCGGCCCTGGAATGACGCGGAGGATTATTGGATCCTCGAGGGGCGCAAAGCCCCGAGCCGTCACGACACCATCGCTCGGGTCACGGCTCCGGAAACACCGCCTCCGTGTACCCCGACGCCCGGTACGCCGCGAGGCCGAGCCATTCGCGCACCGCGATGTCCAGTTCGAACAGCCCGTCGCCGGCCGTCGAGTGGAGCGCCACCGCCCCGGGGCCGGTCCGGTAATCGACCGGGTAGGCGGTCACCGCGAAGCCGGCGCGCCGGAAGCATCCCATCGCCCGCGGCATGTGCCAGGCCGAGGTGACGAGGAGCCATCGTTCGCCGGGCTTGGGCTTCACCAGCGCGGCGCTGAAGGCGGCGTTCTCGCGGGTGTTGCGCGAGCGGTCCTCGTAGGTGATCCGCTCCGGCGCGATGCCCAGGGAGGCGGCGTGGCGCCGGACGATCTGCGCCTCAGACACCGCGCCGTCGCCGGTGAGCCGGCCGGAGCCGCCGGTGAACACCACGGTCGCGGCGGGATAGCGCCGCGCGAGGTCGCCGAGCGCGATCATCCGCTCGCCGGCATCGTTGACGACGAGCTGGCCGCGGGCCGCCGACAGCCCGGTCTCGACCGCGCCGCCGAGCACCACGATGCCGGCGACCGGCGCGCCGTCGTCGCGGAACTCCGGAAAGCGGTCCTCGAGCGGGCCGAAGACCAGGGAGGCGAGCGGCGAGACCCCGCCGACGAGGAGGATGAGGCCGGCACTCGCGACGAGCCCGAGGCCGAGACGGCGCCAGCGCAGGGAGAGCCCCGCCCCGGCGAGAACCAGGAGCAGGAGCAGGTTCGAAGGCGCCGCGAGGAACCACAGCACCTTCGAGAGCACGAAGAACACCGGGAGGGTCCCGGCTGCGGAGCGGATCAGGCCTTGTTCGTCTCGGCCTCGTAGCGGGCGCGGGTCTCGGCGTTCGGCGGATAGAGGCCCGGCAGGGGCAGGCCCTTGTCGACCTCGCGCATGATCCAGAGCTCGAGGCGCTCCTGCTCGACGGCGGCGAGCGCCACCTCCTCGGCGAGCGCCGCCGGGATCAACACCGCGCCGTCGCCGTCCGCCACCACGATGTCGTCGGGATAGACCGCGACGCCGCCGCAGCCGACCGGCTCGCCCCAGCCGACGAAGGTCAGGCCCGCCACCGAGGCCGGGGCCGCGACGCCGGAGCACCAGACCGGCAGGCCGGTGCCCTCGACGCCCTCGCCGTCGCGCACGACGCCGTCGGTGATCAGGGCCGCGACGCCGCGCTTCTTCATCCGGGCGCACAGGATGTCGCCGAAGATGCCGGCATCCTGCACCCCCATCGCGTCGACCACCGCGATGCAGCCCTCGGGCATCGCCTCGATCGCCGCGCGGGTCGAGGTCGGGCTCGACCAGGATTCGGGGGTGGCCAGGTCCTCGCGGGCCGGCACGAAGCGCAGGGTGAAGGCCGGGCCGACGATCCGCTGGCCGGCCGCGAAGCGCGGCATCGGCCCGCGCATCCAGCAGCGGCGGATGCCCTTCTTCAGGAGCACGGTGGTGAGGGTGGCGGTGGTGACGGCCTGCAGGGCGTCGAGGAGCGTCTTGTCGAGCGGCATCGGGCCTTCGGGGGCGTGGGGAAAGGGACACATAGACACCTAGCCGATCCGCGCCTCAGCGGCCACGCCATCAGCGCATGGCCGGGGTGGAAACGGCGGTCGTGCAGCACCTGCTGTCGCAAGAACAAGCATCAAAGACGAGAAGGTCGCGGGACCCCCTCTCCCGTGTGGGAGAGGGGTAGGGGTGAGGGTGACACGGCTCCGAATCGAACTGAAACCGTTCCGCTGCCAGCACGACGGTGATCGTTGTACACGGAAGCGTGTCACCCTCACCCCCGGCCCCTCTCCCACACGGGAGAGGGGAGGAGCGTTCTACTTTCAAATCGCAGAACACGCCGAAAAATCCGGTATCGGATGCTGCGACGAGTGCCTTGGGCAACAGCCAGGGACGGCCGATTTCCGTATGGCTCAGCTCAACGGCGGCAGCGCGACCGCGACGGCCGGCCGCGCCCGCAGGCGCTCGTACCAGGCGCGCAGGGCCGGCCGCTCGGTGCGGGGCACGTCGAGGTGGAGCCAGCGATGCGCCGCGGCGCCGGCCGCGATGTCGGCGGCGGTGAAGCGGTCGCCGACCATGAAGGGGCGCCCCATCAGGTGCGCTTCGAGGATCGCCGCGCATTCCTCCGAGGCGGCGACCGAGCGGTCGATGGTCGCCTGGTCGCGCCGCTCGGGCGGTGTGCGCACGGTCTGCCAGAACGCGTCCCGGGTCGCGGGCGTGAAGCGGGTCGCCTGCCAGTCGAGCCACTGGTCCACGAGGGCCGCCTCGCGCGGATCCTCGGGCCACAGGCTGCCCGCGCCGTGCCCGCGGGCGAGGTAGCGCAGGATCGCGTTCGATTCCCAGAGGACGAAGCCGTCCTCCTCCATCACCGGCACGAGGCTGTTGGGATTGAGCGCGACGTAGTCCGGGTCGCGCACCCGCCCGAAGGCGCCGCCGGCCTCGAGCCGCTCGTAGGCCAGGCCCAGTTCCTCCAGGCCCCACACCGCCTTCTGCACGTTGACGGAGCTCAGCCGTCCCCAGAGCCTGCGCATGGCGTCTCCCCCTCAGGTTCAGGCGGGTAGGCGTGCGCCCGACCGGTCGGGTCGGTGACGGTCCAGCCCGCGGGGCCGCCCGTCAGGTAGCCCGGCCCCACCGGCACCTTGCCGTATCCGCCCGGGATGTCGAGGATGTAGGTCGGCTGCGCCAGCCCCGAGACCCGGCCGCGCATCGAGCGCATCAGCGCCCGGCCGCGATCGAGCGTGGTGCGCAGGTGGCCTGTGCCCGGGGCGAGGTCGCCGTGATGCAGGTAGTAGGGCTTGATCCGGTTCTCGACGAAGGCGCGCATCAGGGCCGCCAGCGTGTCGGGATCGTCGTTGATTCCGGCGAGCAGCACCGACTGGCTCACCATCGGGATCCCGGCATCGACGAGGCGGGCGATGGCGGCCCGGGCGTCCTGCGTGAACTCGCGCGGGTGGTTGGCGTGGAGCGCCACGAACACCGCGCCCTCGAATCCCTTCAGCGCCGCGATCAGGCCCGCATCGACCCGGGACGGATCGACCACCGGCACGCGGGTATGGAGCCGCAGAACCCGCACATGCGGGATGTCGCGCAGGGCGGCGGCGATGCGCCCGAGGCGCCGGGGCGAGAGCACCAGCGGATCGCCCCCGGTGACCACCACCTCCCAGATCTCCGGACGGGCGGCGATGTAGGCCAAGGCCGCATCCAGCTCCGCGTCGGTCAGGCTGCCCTCCCCGTCCGGCCCCACCACCTCGCGGCGGAAGCAGAACCGGCAATAGACCGGGCAGACGTGGAGCGGCTTGAGGAGCACCCGGTCCGGATAGCGGTGGACGATGCCGGGCAGAGGCGCATGGGCCTCGTCGCCGATCGGGTCGGCCCGCTCCTCGGGTGCGGTGACCAGCTCCTCGGCCCGCGGGACGAACTGGCGGCCGATGCCGTCGTCCGGATCGGCGATCAGCCCCGCCATCTCGGGGGTGATCGACACGGCGTAGCGCGCCGCCACCCGTTCGAGCGCCGGCAGACGCTCCGCCGGCACCAGGCCGCGCGCCGCGAGACCGCCCGCGCCGCGGATCGACCCGCTCACCGGGAGAACTCGACGCGGGGATACTCGGCGACCGGCGTCCAGATCACCTCGTCGATCCGGCGGGCACCGCTCGCCAGCATGACGAGCCGGTCGAAGCCGAGCGCGATGCCGCTCGCCTCCGGCATCTGCGCGAGCGCGCTCAAAAAGTCCTCGTCGAGGGGATAGCGCTCGCCGTAGATCCGTTCCTTCTCGTCCATCTCGGCGGCGAACCGCCGGCGCTGCTCGGCCGCGTCGGTCAGTTCCCCGAAGGCGTTGGCGAGCTCGACGCCGCAGCAATAGAGCTCGAAGCGCTCCGCCACCCGCGGGTCGGCGGGGCTCGGCCGGGCGAGCGCCGCCTCGGGAATCGGGTACTCGCACAGGATCGTCGCCCGGCCGCGGCCGAGCGCGGGCTCGACCCGCTCGACCATGACGCGGCTGAACAGGTCGGCCCAGCTGTCGTCCGGGGCGGTGCGGATGCCGGCCGTCCGGAGCGCGGCGGCGAGCGCCGCCCGGTCGGTGCTCGCATCCGGCGCCACGCTCGCCAGGAGGTCGATGCCGGCATGGAGCCGGAACGCCTCGGCGACGGTGAGGCGCTCGAGGGGGGCGAACGGATCGGCCTCGACCCCGCGCCACGCGAAGGTCGTCGCGCCCGTACTCTCGGCGGCCAGGCGCATCAGGTCGGCGCAGTCCTGCATCAGGGCGTCGTAGGTCTCCCCCGCCCGGTACCATTCGAGCATGGTGAATTCCGGGTGGTGCAGGGCCCCGCGCTCCCTGTTGCGGTAGACCGGCCCGAGGCTGAACAGCCGCGTCTCCCCCGCCGCGAGCAGCTTCTTGCAGGCGAATTCCGGCGAGGTGTGCAGGTAGAGCGGGTGCGCCGCCCCGTCCGGCCCGATCGCCGTGGTGGCGAAGGCCGAGAGATGCGTCTCGTTGCCGGGCGAGACCTGGAGGGCGCTCGCCTCGACCTCGACGAAGTCCCGCTCGGCGAACCAGCCGCGCAGGGCCGCGGCGATCCGGTTGCGCGCGAGGAGGCGCGGCCGGCGGTCGGCGTGGACGTGAGGGGCCCACCAGGGCGAGGCAGAGGTCATGGTGCGGACATCGATCGGATGGCGGGCGACTGGCGGTCGCGCCTGAGATGCGATAGGGCGGGCCGGAAGGCATCCTCCGCCGGCGCGGCGCTCGAACTTGCGCGGCTTGGCGGACGCCGCCGCTCTCTGTCAACGCTTCCAGTTCAGGATTCGCCCCGTGCCGAAGGTCATCGCCAGCTCACTTCGCAAAGGCAACGTCGTCGACAAGGACGGCCGGCTCTACGTGATCCTCTCCGCCGAGAACATCCACCCCGGCAAGGGTACCCCGGTCACCCAGCTCGACATGCGCCGGATCACCGACGGCGTGAAGGTGTCGGAGCGCTACCGCACGACCGAGCAGGTCGAGCGCGCCTACGTCGAGGACCGGGAGCACACCTTCCTGTACAGCGACGGCGAGGGGTTCCACTTCATGAACCCGGAATCCTACGAGCAGCTCGCGGTGCCCGAGGACGTGATCGGCGACCAGGCCCCCTACCTGCAGGAGGGCATGGCGGTGATGCTCTCGACCCATAACGGCGTGCCGCTGGCGCTCGAGCTGCCGCAGCGCGTCACCCTCGAGGTGACGGACACCGAGCCGGTGACCAAGGGCCAGACCGCGTCCTCGTCCTACAAGCCCGCGACGCTGTCGAACGGCGTGCGCACCCTGGTGCCGCCGCACATCGCCGCCGGCACCCGCATCGTCGTCATGACCGCCGACGCGTCCTACGTCGAGCGCGCCAAGGACTGATCCCGGACGGGGTCAGCCCCCGCCCGCCTCCCTGAAGCAGGCCCGCGACGCCGCGATCGCCCGGGCCTGCTCCTCCGCCGTGTAGCCGCCGGCGGCCCGCCACAGGCCCTCGTCGCGCAGCCGCACGAGCGCGCAGCGCGCCGCCACCCGGCAGGCCGCCTCGGCCCCGCCGGCCTCGGCGCAATTCGCCCGGTAGTCGCGCAGGAACTGTCCCTCCCCCGCCCGCGGATGCGGTCCGGTGAGCGTCGCGATCCCGTAGAGCAGCCCGAGCAGCACCGGCTGGTGCACGAGGTAGACCGCGAGGCTGTGCCGCCCGGCCGCCGTCGCGAGCCGCCCGATCCGGTTCCGCGGCGCCCAGGGTCCGATCGGCGAGGCCGCGAGCCGGGTCAGCCCGAGCCGGCCGAGCCCCACCCCGATCAGCACGAACCCGAACCAGGGTAACAGCGGCACGTAGTCGTTCGTCGTCGGCACGCTCGCGCCGAGGCCGAGGAAGAGCAGCCCCGGCGCGTCGAGGATGGCCGGCGCGCCCGCGAGCGACGCGAGCGTGGGACCCGCGAGCACGGCGAGGGCTGCGAGCCCGACGAGGGGCAGCGGCGCCGACAGGGCCGGCAGCGCCAGCACGCTCGACGCCGCGATGCAGTGCAGGATGCCGAAGAAGATCCACGACCCGGGAAACAGCCAGAGGGTCGCGAGCGAGATCGCCCCCGCCGCCAGGGCGATGCGCCCGAGCCGCGCCAGGTAGGAGCGCCACCCTCCCCGGCCCCGGGCGAGGACGAGGCTCACCCCGACGAGCACCAGGAAGCTGCCCGCGATGCCGTGCGCCGCCGCGCGGCCCGGGGGCGACAGGGCGGCGTTCTCGGGCGTCAGCCGCAGGAAACCGAGATCCCAGGTCAGGTGGTAGAGGGCCATCGCCGCGAGCGCGATGCCGCGGGCGAGGTCGACGACCGCGAGGCGCCGGACGGGTGGGGTGGGAGGCTGAATCGCGGCTCTCCTGAAGTGCGTCACGGGGGCCGTCATAGCCGAGCCGGCGGCCTCCGCTCGCCCCTGCGGCGAAAACGCGCAGCGGCGCGGCCCGCGGCGGCTCGCTCGCCGCGACCGCCGGGCGATGTCGCCTGCGTCTGCCTCCGCGGCCCGCAGAATGCCCGGCGGGGAGGCGAATCGGGCGAGGACATCACCGGTGAGGTGTCTCAACTCGGCCGATTTGGGCTTCCCCGAAGTCATGACTTTGTTAATCTGGCGGGGAAGCGCGCGACGCGATTCGAGTGGGTTGCTTACGATGTCGGACGAGTTCGGTTCAGCCCCGGCCGGGGAGCGGCTGGTGGGCGCGTTCGGAGAAGGCGCGCGCGACACCCGGTCCGGGCTCGATGCGGCAGTGGAACGCCCGACCGAACTCGTCGAGGTCAGCGGTCGCATCAAGTGGTTCGACGTCGCCAAGGGCTTCGGCTTCATCGTGCCGGACAGTGGCGCGCCCGACGTGCTGCTCCACGTCACCTGCCTGCGCCGCGACGGCCACCAGAGCGCCAGCGAGGGCGCCCGGATCGTGGTCGAGGCGGCGCAGCGCGCGCGCGGCTGGCAGGCCTTCCGGGTGATCTCCCTCGACCAGTCCTCGGCGACCCACCCGGCCGAGCTGCCGATGCCGCGCACCCACGTCACCGTGGTGCCGACGAGCGGGCTCGAGATGGCGGTCGTGAAGTGGTTCAACCGCCTGCGCGGCTTCGGCTTCCTGAGCCGCGGCGACGGCACGGCGGACATCTTCGTCCACATGGAGACCCTGCGGCGCTACGGCATCGCCGAGCTGAAGCCCGGCGAGCACGTCATGGTGCGCTACGGCGACGGCTCGAAGGGCTTGATGGCGGCCGAGGTGCGCCTGCTGACCGAGGCGAGCGTGGGAGCGGGGCCTCCCTCGTCCCACTGAGGCTGCCCGCGAGCAGCGCGCCATCGCGCACCGGGCGCGCCGCGGTATTTTCGATTCGCTCGTGTTTCCCGCGGCGGAGCCCCCATCCCTTTCGCAGGACAATGCCCTAGCTCAGCCTCATGTCGCTCCGCTTCGCACGGCCTCGCGCCGCCTCGCCGCGCCGGCTCCTCGCCGCGCTCGTCCTCCTGCTCCTGCCGGCGCTCTCCCCGTCGGCCGCCTTCGCCGACGGCCCGTTCGAGCCGCTGACGATCGTCTCGCGCTCCGGCCGTCACACCTTCCAGGTCGAGGTGATGCGCGACGATGCCGGACGGGCCCAGGGGCTGATGTTCCGCCGCGCGATGGCGCCGGACCGCGGCATGCTGTTCGATTTCGAGCGCAACGCCCCGGTGGCGATGTGGATGAAGAACACCTACCTGCCGCTCGACATGCTGTTCATCCGCCCCAACGGCACGGTGGCGCGGATCGCCACGGATACCGAGCCGCTCTCGACCCGCACCATCGAATCGGGCGAGCCGGTGCTGGGCGTGCTCGAGCTCAATGCCGGCACCGCCGCGCGCCTCGGGCTGCACGCGGGCGACAAGGTCGAGCACCCGCTGTTCCGCGGACGCTGACCGCCTCCGGCGGCTCGCGCCGCCGGAACGAGCTTTAGAAGCCGCGGTTCGAGATGCTCGGGATCGACGGCTGGGTGAAGGCGCGGTTCACGTCGGGCCGGCGCTGCGTCCCGTTGGTGTCGTTCGAGCGCACGTAGTTCTTGGTGTCGAAGGTCTCGGCGAGGCCGCTGCCGCGCGGGTCGCCGGCGCTGGTGCAGGCGGCGGCGAGGCCCGCGAGGGTGAGCGCCGCGGCGACACGAAGGAAACGCATGGATCGGTCCTGATTCGAGGGTTCTGGCGCTGACAGTGCCGCCGGGGTGCCCCGCTCCCGCCCGCCCGTCAAGGCGCACCCGCCCCGCCTTGGCCGCAAACCCCTCCCCTGTGCCTCCCGCGCCGCGCATCGCGGAATGTGTGGAGGGGTGCGATTCTTCGGCTGGCGGAGTCGGGAGCTTTGCGCGAGAGTCCGGGCCGATGAGCAACGTCGTCCCCCTGCTGCGCCCGCGCCCGGCGCCCGATGCCGCCGCCCGCGCCACCGCGTCGGTCGTCTCCGACCTGGTGACGATCGCCGAGCAGCTGCACGACATCGGCGCCCGCGCGGCCTTCCTCGGCCGGCCGCGGGGGGAGACCGAGCGCACGGTGCAGATGGTGCTGGACGCGGTGACGTCGATCGAGCGGGCGCTCGACACGATCACGGATGGTGGCGACTACACGCCGTTCTGAGGTGGGCGGGCCGGTCGAGGCGCCGGTCACGATCCGCCGCCTGGCTGCCGCCGACGTCGCGCTCCTGCGCGAGCTCAATGCCCTGTTCGGCGAGATCTTCGAGGATCGCGAGACCCATGGCGGCGCGCCGCCGGACGACGCTTACCTGACCGCCCTGCTCGGCCGCGAGCACGTCACCGTGCTGGTGGCGTTGGCGGAGGGAACCGTCGTCGGTGGCCTGACCGCCTACGCCCTCGACAAGGCGGAGCGGGCGCGGCGGCAGGCGGCGCCGACGTGATCCTCGTCCAGGCGGATCCGGGGGATGCGCCCGCGATCGCGCTCTACACCAAGCTCGGCCTGCGCGAGGAGGTCCACCACTTCGACATCCCGGTTCAGCCGGTGCCGTGATCCCTCACGCCCCCACGTCGAGCACGCTGCGGAACACCGCGCCGTAATGACAGGCGGCGGCCGCCAGCACGAAGCCGTGCCAGATCGCGTTCTGGAACGGCAGGCGCCGCCAGACGTGGAAGACGACCCCCAGCGAGTAGAGCAGGCCGCCGGCCGCGAGCAGCCAGAGGGCCGGCGGGGACAGGGCGGCGATGACCGATTCGTAGGCCATGATGCCGCTCCAGCCCAAGGCCAGGTAGAGGGCGATCGCCAGGCGGTCGAAGCGCCCGGGCAGCGTCAGCTTCACGGCGGCGCCCGCCACCGCCACGAGCCAGATCCCGGCGAGCAGCCCGAAGGCGAAGCCGTCGGTCCCGACCAGGGCGACGAGCGGCGTGTAGGTGCCGGCGATCATCAGGAAGATGGTGGCGTGGTCGGCCCGGCGCAGGCGCCATTTCAGGCGGCCGACCGGCCACATGTTGTAGGCCGCCGAGGTGCTCAGCATCGCCACGAGGCCGGCGGCGTAGACGCCTACCGCCACCTTCTCGGAGGGGGCGAGGTTCGAGAGCGCGGCGCTGATCGTCAGCGCCAGGGCGCCGATCACACCGAGGCTGACGCCGACCACGTGCACGACGCCGTCGGCGACGAGCTCGCGCGGGGTGTAGGTCCAGGCGAGGCTCAAGGGGCGTCCGTCCGGCGCGAAACGCGCGTTCAGGGGGGAGGAAGCGTCCAGGGATTGCTCCTGCACAGGCATCGGGCCTCCGCTGTCGGGACCGGGAGGAGCCTCCCGGTTCACGAAAGTTAATGCGGAAGCATGAACGTCGGACGAACGGTCCCGGCCGCGCTTCAGGCCGCCGGGGCTCGCATCGGCGCCGGGCTGCGGCAGAGCCGCGCATGGACGGTCGCCATGCCGAGGACCAGCATCGCGGCGACCTGGTGGGCGAGGCCCGCCCAGAGCGGCACGACGAGGAGCAGCGTGACGATGCCGAGCATCGCCTGCCCGGCGACGAGGCCGGCGAGCGCGGTGGCCCGCCGCGCCGCGCCGGTGCCCGGTACGCGGCGCCGGACGTCGACGGCGTGGACGATCGCCAGCGCCAGCAGCGCGTAGGCGGTCAGCCGGTGGTTGAACTGCACCAGGGTCACGTTGTCGACGAAGTTCTCGATCCAGGGCGTGCCGGAGAACAGGCCCGCGGGGACGAGCCCGCCGTCCATCAGCGGCCAGGTATTGTAGGTCAGCCCGGCCTTCGAGCCGGCGACGAGGCCGCCGAGCGCGATCTGCACCAGCACCAGGACCATCAGCGCGAGCGCCGTGCCGGAGATCCTGGCGGGGATTCCGGCAGGGATTCCGGCCGGCACCGCCTCGTCGCGTCGCCGGTCGAGGCCGGACGCGACCCAGACGAGGCCGGCATAGATCCCGCTCGCCAGCGTCAGGTGCAGGGCGAGCTTGATCGGCGCCACCGCGGTCATGCCGGGCTGCAGGCCGGAGGCGACCATGATCCAGCCGACCGCACCCTGCAGGCCGCCGAGCGCGCCGAGGCCGAGCAGGCTGAGGGACAGGCGCCGGTCGAGCTGACCGCGCCACCAGAAGAACAGCAGCGGCAGGAAGAAGGCGAGGCCGAGCACGCGGCCGAGCAGACGGTGGCCCCATTCCCAGGCGTAGATGAACTGGAACTCGGACAGGGTCATGCCCTGGTTGAGCAACCTGTACTGCGGGGTCGCCTGGTACTTGGCGAATTCCTCGGCCCAGGCGGTGCCTGAGAGCGGCGGGATAGCCCCCGTCACCGGCTTCCACTCGGTGATCGACAGGCCCGAGCCGGTGAGCCGGGTCGCGCCGCCGACCGCCACCATCGCCACCACCAGGGCGGCCATGACGAAGAGCCAGGTCCGCACGGCGCGGCGGGACCGGGGCGCCGCGGCGGCGGGCGCCGCGTGAGGGGCGAGGCTGAGGGTGGAGGAACTGCTCATGCGCGCCCGCTTAGCGGCGGGACTACCGGATGCGCAACGTCCTGCGGTGCCGCACCGGCCCACCGGCCCGGCTTCCTCAGCGGCCCTGCCGCCGGCAGGATGTCCGGCACCCTCGCGCCGGCGCTCGTCAGGGCTCGCCTCCGCGCCACGCGGCGCAAAGGGGGGGTCACTCCTCCGGCCGCGCCAGCACACCACCGCTGATCGCCTCGCTCACCCCCGTCGTCGACGGGAAGGTGATCGGCAGGCCCTCGACCGAGCGCACCGCCAGGTAGGCGAAGGCCTGGGCCTCCAGGAACGCGGAGGACCAGCCGATCGCGTCGGCGGTCGTGATCTCGGCGCGCAGGTGGTAGTTGAGCTGGCGCAGCAACTCGCCGTTGCGCGCTCCCCCGCCGGCGACGATCCAGCGGACCGGCGGGTCGGAGGCGTGGTCGAGGGCCCGGGCGACGGCGCGCGCCGTGAAGGCGGTGAGCGTCGCGGCGCCGTCCTCGGTCGAGAGCTGGCCGGCGAGCTTGTGCGAGAACCAGTTCCGATCGAGGGATTTCGGCGGCCGGCGCGAGAAGAACGGGTGGATCAGGAGCCAGGCCAGCAGCGGCTCGTCGGGCCGGCCGCGGGCGGCGGTGCGGCCGTTATCGTCGAGCGCGTGGCCGGTGCGCTCGCGCATCCAGTCGTCGATGAGCGCGTTGCCCGGCCCGGTGTCGAAGGCGAGGATCCGCCCGTCGCGGGCGATCAGGGTGGCGTTGGCCACGCCCCCGATGTTGAGGATGCCGAGGCTCTCGGTGAAGCCCGAGGCCTGGGCGAGCGCCCGGTGGAAGACCGGCACCAGCGGCGCCCCCTGCCCTCCCGCCTCGATGTCGGCGTGGCGCAGGTCCGACACCACCTTGATGCCGAGGCGACGGCTCAAGGCGCCCCCGTCGCCGATCTGCACGCTCATCTTCTGGTCGGGCCGGTGCACCACGGTCTGGCCGTGGAAGCCGATCACGTCGATCTCGGCGGGCGAGAGCCCGTTCTCGGAGAGGAAATTCTCGACCGCCTCGGCGTGGAGCCGCGTCACCAGCTCCTCGGCCTCGGGCAGGCAGCCCGGCCGCTCGCTGCGCTCGGTCACGGCTTCCGCATCGACGAGGGCCTGGCGCAGCAGCGCCCGGTCGTCGTCGGAATAGGCGCGGTAGCCGGTCGGCCCGAGCGGCTCGAGGTAGCCGTTGTGGCTGCGCTCGACCCGGATCGTCTCGCCGTCGGTCTCGATCAGGGCGACATCGACGCCGTCGAGGGAGGTGCCGCTCATCAGCCCGATCGCCCGCCGCATCGTCATGCCGAATCGCCCCCGTGCCTTTCGGGGCCGGCACTGCTATGGACCGACCCGTTCCGAATCCGACGGAGCTAGCATGGCGGCGCCGCGCTGTCGCGCCGCAGCCCACGGCAGATTGCCTTCACGAGACTGATCGAGAGTTCCATGGCCGCGCCCACCGACTTCGCGCCGCGTTCCGACTTCCTCCGCGTCCTCCTGGAGCGCGGCTACGTCCACCAATGCTCCGATTTCGCGGGCGTGGACGAGGCCGCCCGCGAGGGCCGGCTGACGGCCTATGTCGGCTACGATTGCACGGCGCCGTCGCTGCATATCGGCCACCTGCTCTCGATCATGATGCTGCACTGGCTCCAGGCGACCGGCGGCAAGCCGGTGGCGCTGATGGGCGGCGGCACCACCCGGGTCGGCGATCCGTCGGGCCGCGACGAGAGCCGCAAGATCCTGACGCTCGACCAGATCGAGGCCAACAAGGCCGAGATCGGCAAGACCTTCTCGCGCTTCCTCGATTTCGGCGCCGGTTCGAACGCGGCGCTCATGGCCGACAACGCCGAGTGGCTGACCACCCTCAACTACATCGAGATGCTGCGCGACGTCGGCCGGCATTTCTCGGTCAACCGGATGCTGTCGATGGACAGCGTGCGGCTCAGGCTGGAGCGCGACCAGGAGCTGTCGTTCCTGGAATTCAACTACATGATCCTGCAGGCCTACGACTTCGCCGAGCTGAACCGCCGCTACGGCGTGACGCTGCAGATGGGCGGCTCGGACCAGTGGGGCAACATCGTCACCGGCATCGATCTCGGCCGGCGCCTCGGCACGCCCCAGCTCCACGCCCTGACCTGCCCGCTGATGACGACGGCCTCGGGCGCCAAGATGGGCAAGACGGCCTCGGGCGCGGTCTGGCTCAACCCGGACATGCTGAGCCCGTACGATTACTGGCAGTTCTGGCGCAACACCGAGGACGCGGATGTCGGCCGCTTCCTGCGCCTGTTCACCCTGATGCCGCTCGACGAGGTGGCGCGGCTCGAAGGCCTCGGCGGCCAGGAGATCAACGAGGCCAAGAAGGTGCTGGCGACCGAGGCCACCGCCCTTCTGCACGGCCGCGAGGCGGCGGACGCCGCCGCCGAGACCGCGCGGCGCACCTTCGAGGAGGGCGCGCTCGCCCAGAGCCTGCCGACCGTCGAGGTCTCCCGCGCCGCGATCGAGGCGGGCCTCGGCGTGCTCTCGGCCTTCGGGCCGGAGCACGCGGCCCTCGTCCCATCGACCAGCGAGGCGCGCCGGCAGGTCAAGAGCGGCGGGCTCAAGGTCAACGACGCCCCCGTCACCGACGAGCGCGCGGTGATCGGCGCGGGCGACGTGACTCCGGAGGGCGTGGTGAAGCTGTCCTTCGGCCGCAAGAAGCACGTGCTGCTGCGGGTGGTGTGAGGACCCTCCCCCATCGCGGGGGAGGGTTCGGGCGCGCGACGAGAGAAGCCCCGCCGGCGGGGGCCGGGCGGGGCTCGAAGTCGAGGTCCAGAGCCTGGATCCTAGCGCCGTCCGCCCGGTCCCCGCATCCTCCGTTTGCGGGAGGGATCAGGCTTGCGGCCGGGTCCGGCGCCGCGGCGCGGCGCGCGCCGTCCTGGCGGGCGCGCAACGCTGCCAGCCCCAATGGTCGTAGGCGGTCGTGGCGCGTGATTCGCACCAGCCCTGGCGGCGCAGGGCCGCGGCGTTGCGATCGCGGTCCTCGCAGGCTTGGTTGGCGAGCGGCGAAGCCGGGAGGGCGCAGGCGGCATCGGAGCGCTGCCAGCGCGCGACGAGGTCGTCCGCCGCGGCCGGGGCGGCGCCGGCGATGAGCAGTGCCAGGATGAGGGACGAACGCAGGGGCGACATCGCGCGGAGCCTCGGTGGAGTTCGGTGCGATCGACGATCGCCCATCGTGGCGGGGATCGGGCGGATTCGCGAAGCTTCGTCAAGCAGAAACCGGCTCGCGCAGGCAGGACTAATCCTTCCGGCCGATGTCTCTTCGGCCGATGTCCTGTCGGTCGAGACCTTGTCGCTTCCGAACCGCTCGTCCGGACCTTCGGCCAAGAACCGCGCACGGGCCCTGCGCTTCCGGTGCGATCTCGTCTCCCGGATTGTCATCCCTTCGGCGGTGTGGCCGCCGCTGCCCTCGCCAGCGCCGCAATCCTGTGCTCAAAGGGCGCGACTCATCCCAGACGGGCTCTCCCAGACCAATGTTGCGCCGCCTCTACGAGTGGATCCTCGCGCTCGCCGCGCGCCCGTCGGCTCCCTACGCGCTCGGCGCGGTCTCCTTCGCCGAGAGCTCGTTCTTCCCGATCCCGCCGGACGTGATGCTGGTGCCGATGGCGGTGACCCAGCCCGAGAAGGCCTGGACCTACGCGCTGATCGCGACGCTGACCTCGGTGGCGGGCGGGATCGCCGGCTACGCCATCGGGGCGCTGCTCTACGATTCGCTCGGCGCCTGGCTCTTCCACCTCTACGGACTCGACAAGGGCGCGGACGCCTTCCGGGAGGCCTACGCGCATTACGGGCACTGGGTGATCCTGCTCAAGGGCCTGACCCCGATCCCCTACAAGCTCGTCACCATCACGTCGGGCTTCGCCGGCTACGACCTGTTCTGGTTCATCGTGCTGTCGCTGATCACCCGGGGTGCGCGGTTCTTCATCCTGGCGGGCCTCGTCGGCCGCTACGGCGTCGGCATCCGCACCGTCCTCGACCGGCACCTGAACGCGGTGGCGGCGGTGTTCGGGGCGGTCTGCATCCTCGGCTTCGTCGGCTTCCGCTACCTGTTCTGAGGGTTCGGCCATGGATCAAGCGCTTCCGGCGCGCGGCCTCGTCACGCGGCTCACCGCGCCCCGGCCGGCGGCGCTTCTGGTACTCGTCGGCGCCGCCGCCACCGTCGGCGGCGCGCTGATCTTCCAGCACGGGCTCGGCTACGTGCCGTGCAAGCTCTGCCTGACCGAGCGCCAGCCCTACTACCTCGCCCTGCCGCTGCTCGCCGCCGCGCTGCTGCTGCCGCGACGCCTCGCGGGCGGGCTGCTCGGCCTGGTGGCACTCATCTTCCTGGTCGGGACCGGGCTCGGCGCCTACCATGCCGGGGCCGAGTGGGGCTTCTGGCCCGGGCCGAGCGATTGCGGCGGCGGCACCGGTCCGGCGCCGGCCGGCGTCGACGACTTCCTGAAATCCCTCGAGGCGACCCGGCCGGTCGATTGCACGGCCGCTTCCTGGCGCTTCCTCGGGATCTCGCTCGCCGGCTACAACGCCCTGATCGCGCTGGGGCTGGCGGCCCTCGCGGGAACCGGCGCGTGGCGGGCCCTGCGCCGCGCCTGACGGTTCAGCGCTTCGGCTTCATCACCGTCGGCTCGGCCAGCAGCGCCGCCAGGCGCTCGGAATCGAGGGCCGGCTCGGCCTTCGGCTTGGGCCTGGCCTCCTTCTTCGGTTCCGGCCTGGGCTCGACCTTCGCCAGCCGGGCGACCTTGGCGGCCGGCGGCGCCGGCACGATCGAGCCCGTGGTGACCGGCTCGTCGAGGGGCATCGCGGGCTTCGCGACGGCGACGAGTTGCGGCTGGGGCGGCTCGCGGTCGAGCTGCGCCGAGCAGACGGCGCAGACCGTGGCGAAGCCGAGGCCGGCGATCGCCGCCAGGGTGAGGTTGGTACGCAGGGACACGGTCGGGTACTCAGGAACGGTTGACCATCGGCGAGACTAGGCGCCGACACCTTAAAAAGAGTCTCCCGCGGTTTTCCGCGGTGCCGTTCAGGATCTGCACACCATGGCGGCCGGGCGACGCGAACTGGCCAGGCCCTGGTGCATTCCTCCCCGCACGCGGGAGCCAACAGATGTTCTTCACCATGACGGCGGCGATCGGTGCCGGCCTGACGACGGCGATCTTCCTGATCCAGGACGGACCCGTGGCCGCCGGCCTCGCCGCCCTGACGGCCGGCCTGGCGAGCGCCGCCTTCGCCGCCTCCCTCGTCGTGCGGATCGATCGCCGCGCGGGCGCGGAAGATCCGGAGCCGGCGACGGACGACGTCCCGCGCCTGACGCGCCGGCGCCTCGCCGGGTCCTACCCGCCGCACCATCCCCGGCCGGGGGCCGCGCGGTTCGCCTCCGCCCTGTGATTTCGCCAGGAACCGGGCCGGCTTCTCCCGGTTGACGCTCGCACGAACGCGGGGCCCGAAACGATCAGCGCGCTCAAGACCGATATCGCGGCGCCGTCAGCCCGCCTCGCTCGCGGTGCGAAGGCTGCCATCCTGGCGCTCGTCGCCACCGCGGGCGCCGCGCAAGCGGCCGGGATCGGATCGGCGGGCGGCCCCTCGGAAGTCGTGCTCGTCGTCCAGATCGTGCTGCTCCTGACCGTCGGGCGCCTGCTCGGCGAGGCGATGCTGCGGATCGGCCAGCCGGCGGTGATGGGCCAGCTCCTGGCCGGCATCCTGCTCGGCCCATCGTTCCTCGGGGCGGTGTGGCCGGACGCGCAGGCCTGGCTGTTTCCGCCCGGGCGCGACCAGAAGGCGCTCCTCGACGGCATCGCCCAGCTCGGCATCCTGCTCCTGCTGCTGATGACCGGGATGGAGACCGACCTCGCGCTGGTGCGCAAGGTCCGGCGCGCGGCGCTGAGCGTCTCGGTCACCGGCGTCGCGGTGCCGTTCGCCTGCGGCTTCACCCTCGGCTGGTTCCTGCCCGAGGCGATGCTGCCGCATCCGGAGCTCCGCCTCGTCACCGCGCTCTTCCTCGGCACCGCGCTCGCGATCTCATCGGTCAAGATCGTCGCGATGGTGGTGCGGGAGATGAATTTTCTGCGCCGCAACGTCGGGCAGGTCATCGTCGCCTCGGCGATCATCGACGACACGATCGGCTGGGTCATCATCGCGGTCATCTTCAGCCTGGCGCAAGGAGGCACCATCGACCTGTGGGCGGTCGGCCGCAGCCTCGCCGGCACCCTGGTGTTCCTCGGACTCAGCCTGACGGTCGGGCGCCGCCTGGTCTTCTGGCTGATCCGCTGGGCCAACGACCGCTTGCGCAGCGAGGCCGCGGTGATCACCGCGATCCTGGTGCTGATGGGCGTGCTGGCGCTGGTCACGCAGGGGATCGGCGTCCACACGGTGCTCGGCGCCTTCGTCGCCGGCCTGCTGGTCGGCCAGTCGCCGATCCTGACCCGACGGATCGACGAGCAGCTGCGCGGCATCGTCACCGCCCTGTTCGCACCGATCTTCTTCGGGCTCGCTGGCCTGAGCGCCGATCTCACCATCCTGCGCGATCCGCGCCTCCTTCTCCTCACCCTCGGGCTCATCGCCATCGCGAGCCTCGGCAAGTTCGCCGGCGCCTTCGCGGGCGGGCGGCTCGGCGGCCTGCGGACCCCTGAATCCCTGGCGCTCGCCTGCGGGATGAACGCCCGCGGCTCGACCGAGGTGATCGTCGCCTCGATCGGGCTCGGCATGGGGGCGCTGAGCCAGGACCTGTTCACGATGATCGTCGCGATGGCGCTGATCACCACCCTGGCGATGCCGCCGACTCTGCGCTGGGCCCTCCACCGGCTGCTGCTCAAGGGTGAGGAGAAGGAGCGCTTGGAGCGCGAGGCGGCGGAGGAGCGCGGCTTCGTCTCCCAGCTCGAGCGCCTGCTGGTCGCCGCGGATGACGGGCCGAAGGGGCGTTTCGCCGCCCGGCTCGCCGGGCTCGTCGCCGGCGCCCGCGGAATGCCGGTGACGGTGGTGCGGCTCGGACCGGAGACGGACGACGCGATCCTGTCCGGCACGGTGGCGCAGGCGGCCGAGGGCGCGCGGCAGGGAGCCCGGGACCAGGAGACCGGCGCGGTCGAGGTCACCGAGCTCGCACGGCCCGAGCCCGCGGCCGAGGTCGTGGGCGAGGAAGCCGCCAAGGGCTACGACCTCCTGATCGTCGGCATCGATCCGACGGTGGCGCCGGAGGGCGGCCTCGCCGACGCCGTGGCCGGCGCGGCCGAGCGGTTCGACGGGCCCCTCGCCGTCGCGGCGGCGCGGGGCGCGCACCGCGCCGATCCGGAGCGCGCCGCCCTCGCGGTGCTCGCGGTGGTCGACGGCACGCAGGCCGCGCGCCGGGGCGCCGAGATCGCCGTCACCCTGGCCCGCGGCGCGGGCGCGCCGTTGACGGTGCTGTTCCTGTCCGAGGGATCCGGACGCCTCGCCGGCCTGCGCCAGGGCGATTCGGTCGCCCTGCGCGAGGTGCTCGACCTCGCCGAGCAGGCCGGATTGCAGGTGCGGACCGAGATCCGCGCGACGCGGACGCCCGAGCGCGAGATCCTGCGCCAGGCACGACGCGGCGATCACGACCTGATCGTGATGGGGGTCACCCGCCGCGCCGGCGAGGGGGCGGCGTTCGGGCCGGCGGCCGAGGCCGTTCTGGAGGCGGCGGACCGGTCGGTTCTGCTTCTGGCAAGCTGAGGGTCAGTTCCGATCGTCCGGCAGCGCGGGCAGCGGCTGCACCGCGATGCCCTCCTCCAGGAGCGAGCGCGCGTCGTTGAGGCTCGCCTCGCCGTAGATCGCCCGCTGCTCGGTCTCGCCGTAATGCATGCGCCGCGCTTCCGCCGCGAAGTCCCGGCCGACATGGTCGGCGGTGCGGGCGACGTGCTCGTGAAGGGCGCGGATCATCGCGCGCAGCTGCCGCTCGGGCTCGGAGGCGAGGTTGACCGGGATGTCCGCGGGAGCCGGGCCCCCAGAGGCGGGAGCGCCGGCCGGAGCGCTCGGCACCGGCGCGTTCGAGGTCTCGACCGGGGCCGGCAGGGCGGCCGCGCGGCCCAGGGACGGCGCCATGATCTGCTTTGCGACCCTCGGGCTGTCGCAGAACGGGCAGGTCACGAGGCCGGCCCGCACCTGCTCGTCGTAGGAATCGCTCGACGGGAACCAGCTCTCGAAGCTGTGGCCGGAATCGCAGGACAGGGCGTAGCGGATCATGGCTCGGAATATCGGTGGGCGGGCCCGCGGTTGCGAGATCCGTGCGACGCTTGGGACCGTCCGTGTGGCGGAAATCGGGTCCGCCGGGAAGCGGCTTTACGGTTTGGCCGCCTCGACCACCACCGGCCGGGCGTGGCGCAGGGCCGGGATGCGGGCGCGGGCGTCGGCGACGAGGGCCATGTCGATCTCGGCCAGGATCACCCCCGGCGCGTTGCCGTCGGCCTCGGCCAGGATCCGGCCCCAGGGATCGACGATGAGCGAGTGGCCGTAGGTCTCGCGCCCGTCCTCGTGCCGGCCGCCTTGCGCCGCCGAGACCATGAACGAACCGGTCTCGATCGCCCGGGCGCGCTGCAGCACGTGCCAATGCGCCTCGCCGGTCTGGCGGGTGAACGCGGCGGGCGCCGACAGGATCTCGGCCCCGGCCTCGGCGAGCGCCCGGTAGAGGGCCGGGAAGCGCACGTCGTAGCAGATCGCCACGCCGAGCCGGCCCCAGGGCAGGTCGGCGACGACCGCCCGGGCGCCGCCGGTATAGGTGGCGGATTCGCGGTAGCTCTCGCCGTTCGGCAGGTCGACGTCGTAGAGGTGGAGCTTGTCGTACGAGGCCGCGACCGCGCCCTCGCGGTCGATCACGAAGGCGCGGTTGGCGACCTTGTCGCCGTTCTTCACGGCGAGCGAGCCGACATGCACCACAATTCCGCGCTCGCGGGCGACGTCGCGCAGCGCGCCGAGGGTCGAATCGTGTTCGGGCTCGCGGATCTTCTGGAACAGGCTCGGCCGGTCGCGCTCGAGAAGCGAGGTCATCTCGGGCGTCTGGACGTAGTGGGCGCCGCGTTCCGCCGCCTCGCGGATGCCCGCCACCGCGGCGTCGCGGTTCCGCGCGGGATCGCGGCCGGAGCGCATCTGCAAGCAGGCGGCGACGAAGCGGGGAGCGGTCATGGGGTGCAACTCCGGGAAGGCCCGGGGATCATAGGCCCGAACGCCACCGCCCCGCCAGAGGGCCTGCCAAGGGGGGCCTGCCAGAGGTCCTGGCCGAGTGCCGGGTGGGCTCAGCCGGCGAGAAGCGGATCGAGCCGGCCGGAGCGGTCGAGGGCGTAGAGGTCGTCGCAGCCGCCGACATGCGTCTCGCCGACGAAGATCTGCGGCACGCTGGTGCGGCCGCCGGCCTTCTCGGTCATCTCGCGGCGGGCGCCCGCCTTGGCCTCGACGTCGATCTCGGTGAAGGCGGCGCCCTTCTCCTGCAGCAGCGACTTCGCCGCCGAGCAGTAGGGGCACCAGCTGGTGGTGTAGATCGTGACCGGCTGCATCCGTCGGCTCGCGCAAGGCTTTTCGGAGCGCCCGATATAGGCGCCTCCGCCCCGCGCCGCCAGCGGGGCGTTCACGCCGCCATCAGCTTCTCGACTTCCGTCACCAGCTCGCGCAGGTGGAACGGCTTCGACAGGACCTTGGCGTCCTTCGGGGCCTTCGAATCCGGGTTGAGCGCCACCGCAGCGAAGCCGGTGATGAACATCACCTTGATGTCCGGGTCGAGCTCGGTGGCGCGGCGCGCCAGCTCGATGCCGTCCATCTCGGGCATCACGATGTCGGTGAGCAGGAGCTCGAACGGCTCCTCGCGCAGACGGTTGTAGGCCGAGAGCCCGTTGTCGAACGAGGCCACGTCGTAGCCCGCGTTCTGGAGCGCCTTGGCGAGGAAGCGACGCATGTCGTTGTCGTCTTCCGCGAGGAGGATCTTCATGAACGAAAGTCCCGGATACCGATTCGGAGCGTTCATTCCATAAAGCGGCCGCTTGGTAAACAGAGTGTTGACGCCGCGCCCGGCAGCGGGCCTCCGGACGGGTTGCCCCCTGCGGGATTCCCGGGGGCGACACACCCTCGCGGCAGTGGACAGGCCCCGGCCGGGGCGCCAGATTAGCCGGATGATGGTGCGATCGCGTCCCGCCCCCGGTCCTGGCCCCCTCCCCCGGGCGGCCGGATGAGCCGAGTTCCCCCCGCGACCCTGTTCACGCCGCCCTTCCGGGTGGACGAGCCGGAGCGGCAGACCCTGCCGTTCGTGTACAACACCGGCCATTCGGGGGCGGTCTACCCGGCCTCGTTCGTGGCGGCCTCGCGGCTCGACGCGGTGGCCCTGCGGCGCTCGGAGGACGCCTTCGTCGACCGGCTCTACGCCCCCGTCGTCGGGCTCGGCGCGCCGCTGATGCAGGCCGCCTTCCCGCGGGCCTATCTCGACGTCAACCGCGAGCCCTACGAGCTCGACCCGCGGATGTTCGACGGGCGGCTGCCGCCCTTCGTCAACGCGCGCTCGATGCGGGTGGCCGGCGGCCTCGGCACGGTGCCGCGGGTGGTGGCGGACGGGCAGGAGATCTATCGCGGCCGCCTGCCGGTGGACGAGGCGCTGGCGCGCATCGAGGAGCTGTACAAGCCCTATCACCGCACCCTGAAGGAGCTGGTGGCGCGCACCGCCCGGACCTTCGGCCACGCGGTCCTGATCGACTGCCACTCGATGCCCTCGACGAGCCTTTCCCGCGACGAGGGACCGGCGGTCGACGTGGTGCTCGGCGACCGCTTCGGCACGTCCTGCGCGCCGGACCTGATCGACTGCGCCGAAGCGGCCTTCCGCGGCCACGGCCTCCGGGTGGTGCGCAACAAGCCTTATGCCGGCGGCTTCATCACCGAGCATTACGGCGAGCCGGCGCAAGGGCGCCACGCCCTGCAGATCGAGGTCAACCGCGCCCTCTACATGGACGAGCGCAAGCTCCTGCCCCGCCCGGGCTTCGAGGACCTGTCGCGCATCCTGACGGCGGTGGCCGAGACCCTCGGCCACGCCGCCCTCGACCTCGGCCCCCGGCGCATCGCCGCCGAGTAGGCGGGGGCGGCGGGGATCGCGCCGCACCGCAGCGGCACCGCGATTGCAGTGCGATCGCCGCGATTGCACCGCGATCGGGCGCTGCACTAAGCAGGGGGGACGACCGCAAGGGAACCCCGCGATGATCGACCTCCGCCTCCGCCGCAGCGTGCTCTACATGCCGGGCTCGAACCTGCGCGCCCTCGAGAAGGCGCGCACGCTCGCGGCCGACGCCCTGATCCTCGACCTCGAGGACGCGGTGGCGCCCGACGCCAAGGACGTGGCGCGCGAGCAGGTCTGCGCCGCGGTGCGCCAGGGCGGCTACGGCGACCGCGAGCTGATCATCCGGGTCAACGCCCCCCAGACCCCGTGGGGCGAGGCGGACCTGCGCGCCGCGATCGAGGCGCGGCCCGACGCGATCCTGATGCCGAAGGTGTCCTCGCCCGCGGTGCTCGAGAACATCGCCGACCGGCTCGAGGCCCTCGACGCGCCTTCCGGCATCAAGATCTGGGCGATGATCGAGACCCCGGCCTCGATCCTCAACATCCAGGCGATCGCGGCGGCGCGGCGCAACCCGGGCACCCGGCTCACCTGCTTCGTGCTCGGCACCAACGACCTCGCCAAGGACACCTGGACGCAGATCGTGCCCGGCCGCGCCCCGATGATGCCGTGGCTGATGACCGCGCTCGCCGGCGCCCGCGCCGAGGGGCTGGCCATCCTGGACGGCGTCTACAACAACTTTTCCGACCTCGACGGCTGCCGCGAGGAATGCGAGCAGGCCCGAATCCTCGGCTTCGACGGCAAGACGCTGATCCACCCGAGCCAGGTCGCGCTCGCCAACACCGCCTTCGCGCCGACCGAGGCCGAGGTCGCGGTCGCCCGCAGCGTGATCGAGGCCTTCGAGCGGCCCGAGAACGCCAGGCGCGGCGCGATCCAGATCAACGGCCGCATGTTCGAGCGCCAGCATATCCCGATGGCCCGCCGCTCCGTCGCCTGGGCCGAGGCGATCGCCGCCAAGGGGCAGTGAGGAGCGGTAGAGACACGGTCGCGCCCTGTCGTCGACACCCTCGACGCCAGGGTGTCCGCCATCCCTCGGGCGCGATCCGGGGGAACGACCTGTGCGCCGGGCCGGTCGAGGGCGTGATACGAGATCCGGAAGATTACTTCCGGATCTCGTATCACCAGCCCGCGCGGCGCTTGAGCGAAGCCGATTTCCGCATCGCGAAGCGATCAGCCGGAAATCGTATGAGAAGCCGTCGGCCCTGGACGGCGTGGGCGAAACGCGGTTCGTGTGCGACTTTTCAAAACAGGCTTGCTACGCTTTCCGATGCATACAGTCCAAACAGGTAAATCAGCAGCACGACGCCCAGTGTGTGCCATGGGGTCCGCATGAAAAACGGAGCAACGATTGTAGCGAGCAGAGAGGCGATGAAAATTACATGGGATTTCAGATAAATATCCTTGTTCAAATGGTTCCAGCTGCCGCCTTCGAGCGGCCCCTCGGTCATTCCCCACGGGTAGCAACTGTCTGCTCGAGGGCGATGCAGATCACGACAATCGAACGAATAATAAGCAGACCATAACTCTAATATCATACCTGATACAAACATTAAAATAACGATCTGATAAACAATCTCTAAGCTTTTCGGCCGGCGGAGCTTGAAGGGATTGCTGGCGAAAGTCGAGCGGAGAAGGTGCATATTATCCAAGTCACCGGCCGTACGCCGCTATCGTACGCTCTAATTTTTTGCGAGGTCTGCCCCTCACCCCACCGGATGAAACGGCGCCCGCCCGACCAGCCCGCCCTCGCGGTCGAACACCACGACCTCGAGCGAACTCCCCGAGCCCGACAGGGCCTTCGCCGCCGTCGCCCAGGCGTAGCGGGCGACGAGGTCGGCGAGTGGCAGCTCCCGTGCTTGCGCCAGGCGCAGCACCTCGAGGGCGGTGTTGGCGCCGGCCGCCTGCCGGGCGAGGTCGGGCGCGCCGCCGGCCTCGACCACCCGCTCCGACAGCCAGGCGAGGTCGACCGGACCGGAGCGGGAATGCAGGTCGAGGAGGCCGTGGCCGAGCTTCGCCATCTTGGCGATGCCGCCCGCCACCGTCACCCGCGGCACCGGGTGGCGGCGCAGGTACTTCAGCATGCCGCCGGCGAAGTCGCCCATGTCGATCAGGGCCTGGGGCGGCAGGCCGTAGAGGCGCGCCACCGCCTCCTCCGAGGTCGAGCCGGTGGCGCCCGCGACGTGGTCGAGGGCGCCGGCGCGCGCGACGTCGATCCCGCGATGGATGCTGTCGATCCAGGCGGCGCAGGAATACGGCACCACCACCCCGGTCGTGCCGAGCACCGACAGGCCCCCGACGATGCCGAGCCGCGGGTTGAGGGTCTTCTGGGCCAGGACCTCGCCGCCGGGAATCGCGACTTCGACGACCACGTCGGGCGGTCCCCCGAGGGCGGAGGCCGCCTCCGCCAGAGCCGCGGCGATCATCCGCCGGGGCATCGGGTTGATCGCCGGCTCGCCCACGGGGAGCGGCAGCCCGGCCCGGGTTACGGTGCCGACCCCGGGCCCGGCCCGGAACGCGACGCCGGAGCCCGGCGCCCCGCGCCGCACGGTGGCGAGGATCAGCACCCCGTGGGTCACGTCCGGGTCGTCGCCGGCATCCTTGACCACGCCCGCGAGCGCGCCATCCGCCACCGTCCCGGTCCGCGCCAGGGCGAAGGCCGGGCGGGCGCCGCTCGGCAGCGGGATCTCGACCGGGTCCGGAAAGAGGCCGGTGACGAGGCCCGCATAGGCCGCCTTGGCGGCGGCGGCCGCGCAGGCGCCGGTGGTCCAGCCGCGGCGCAAGGCCTCCCGTGGTCGTGTCTCATCCATGCGGCGTGGTATCACCCCGGGCCGGCGCGGTGAATGCGCCTTCCCGTGAACAGATGGAACCCCCGTGACCGCCCATCCCGCCCGCGGCCTCCTCGTCGCCGCCGCCCGCTCGGGCTCCGGCAAGACCACCGTGACCCTCGCGCTGCTGCGGGCGCTGCGCCGCCGGGGCTTGGCGGTCGCCGGGGCGAAATGCGGGCCGGACTACATCGACCCCGCCTTCCACGCCGCCGCCACCGGGCGGCCGAGCTACAACCTCGACAGTTTCGCCATGGACGGCGCCCTCCTCGACGTGGTGGCGGGCCGGGCCGGCGAGGCAGCCGAGCTGATCCTGGCCGAGGGCTCGATGGGCCTGTTCGACGGCGTCGTCGCGGAGGAAGGCCGCAGCGGCGCCAATGCCGACATCGCCGCCCGCTACGGCTGGCCGGTGGTGCTGGTGCTCGACGTCTCGGGCGCGGCGCAATCGGCCGCCGCGACGGCGCTCGGCGTCCGGGCCTACGACCCGCGCCTGCATCTCGCCGGCGTGATCCTCAACAAGGTCGCGAGCCCGCGCCACCGGCGGCTCGTCGAGGCCGGCCTCGACCGGATCGGCGTGACGGTGCTCGGCGCCGTGCCGCGGGAGGCCGCGCTCGTCCTGCCCGAGCGCCATCTCGGCCTGATCCAGGCCGGCGAGACCGCCGACCTCGACGCGCGCCTCGACCGGCTGGCCGATCTGGCGGAAGCCTCGATCGACCTCGACGCCGTCGTGGCGGCCGCCGGCGGCCGGGTCCCGGACCCCGCGCCCGGCAAGCTGCCGCAGGCCCTCGAGAAGCTGCCGCCGCCGCCCGGCCAGCGCCTCGCGGTGGCGCGCGACGCCGCGTTCTCGTTCGTCTACCCGCATCTCGAGGCCGGCTGGCGGGCGGCCGGGGCCGAGATCGTGCCGTTCTCACCCCTCGCCGACGAGGCGCCGCCGTCGGATTGCGACGCCTGCTGGCTGCCGGGCGGCTACCCGGAGCTGCATGCCGGGCGGATCGCCGCCGCGTCGCGCTTCCTCGACGGCGTGAGGGCCTTCGCCGAGACGAAGGCCGTCCACGGCGAGTGCGGCGGCTACATGGTCTTGGGCGAGAGCCTGGAGGATGCCGAGGGCGCGACCCACCGCATGGCCGGCCTCCTGCCGGTCGCGACCTCCTACGCCCGGCGCCGGCTGCATCTCGGCTACCGGATCGCGACGCTCCTCGGGACCGGGGCCCTCGGACCCGCCGGGCAGGGCCTCGTCGGCCACGAGTTCCATTATGCCAGCGAGGTCACGCCCGCGCCGGGCCCGGGCGAGGCACTCGCGGAGGTGACCGACGCGGAGGGGCGCCCGCTCGGGCCGGCGGGGCACCGGCGCGGGCGGGTCAGCGGCAGCTTCTTCCACCTCGTCGGGCTGCGGTAAGCGCGGCCCGGTGGCAGCGTCCCGGGGACTACTCGGCGGCAGCGCTGCCATCGGAAGCGTCGGCGGCGCTCGCGGCGGCCGCGGAGCGGCCGAGGCGGGCGGCCGAGCGCACGATCGCCAGCACCTCGCGGCGCAGCTGCTCGTCCTCGATCTGCACGTAGGCGCGCAGCAGCTCGATGGCGCCCTGCGCGCTCAGGAAGCCGAAGACGTTGTCGTCGCCGTTCTCAGCCCCGGTCTGGTCCTCGAAGAAGGCCGACACCGGCACTTCGAGCAGACGGGCGATCTCGCGCAGGCGCCCGGCGCCGACGCGGTTCTGACCCTTCTCGTACTTCTGCACCTGCTGAAAGGTCACGCCGACGGCGTTGCCGAGAGCCGTCTGGCTCAGGCCCTTGGCCTTGCGCAGGGCCGTGATGCGGACTCCGACGAGCCGGTCGACCTCAGTGGTTTGCTTGGGCATCGGTCCTCAACGTCTTTGTTCTGGCTTGCCGGCAGCCCCCTCCCCAACCTCGGAGGACCGCCGCTCCGCGTCGTTCGTGCCCGCGCGACCCGCCGATGCGGCCTCGCACCGGCGCCCTCGCGGATGGTCTCCATACCCCATGCCGACGGCCGCGATCCGGGCGGCCGTCCCGAGACGAGGGCCCCCCGCGCCGCCCGTCCGCATCGCCTTGTTGCCGAGCCGACCGCGCGGATGCGGGTCTGCCATGCAACCAAGCTCACGTCTACACGCTCCGAGCGAATTCCCCAAGGGAACAAAGATGGAAAAAATACTGAGCTCCACTGCCGACGCAGGTCGCGTTCCGATCGGGCCTAGGCCGACCGGATGAGTCACCTTGCCGATGGCGGAACGGCTCCCATCTCCCCGGCCTGGCCCGACCCTCGGCAAGGACGCCCTGCATGTTCATCGCCATGAACCGGTTCAAGGTTTACAAGGACGCCGCGCAAGACTTCGAGCAGGTCTGGCTCGGCCGCGACAGCCATCTCGGCGAGATGCCGGGCTTCGTGGAGTTTCATCTCCTGCGCGGGCCTGAGGCCGAGGACCACGTTCTCTACGCGTCGCACACGGTCTGGTCCTCCAAGGCCGATTTCGAGGCTTGGACACGCTCCGAGCAGTTCCGCAAGGCGCATAGCCGCGCCCCGGGCACGCGCCCGCTCTACCTCGGCCACCCGCAATTCGAGGGGTTCGAGGCGATCCAGACCGTCGCCCGGGACGCCTGATCCCGGGCGCGGGGGCGGACGGGCGCCGCCCCCTTCGGTGTTTCGACGGCCGCCGCCTCAGGCCGGCTGGGGCGCCTCGAGGCGCGGCAAGAAGGCCGCGAGCAGGCCCACCGCCGGCAGGAAGGCGCAGATTCCGTAGACGAACTCGATGCTGGTGCGGTCGGCGAGCTCGCCCAGCACCGCGGCGCCGAGGCCCCCCATCCCGAAGGCGAAGCCGAAGAACAGGCCGCCGACCAGGCCGACCCGCCCGGGCAGCAGCTCCTGGGCGTAGACCAGGATCGCCGGCATCGCCGAGGCCAGGATCAGGCCGATCGGCACGGTCAGCACCACGGTCCAGAACAGGTTCATGTGCGGCAGCGCCAGGGTGAAGGGCAGCACGCCGAGGATCGAGCCCCAGATCACGACCTTGCGGCCGAACCGGTCGCCGATCGGCCCGCCCACCACCGTGCCGGCCGCGACCGCGCCCAGGAACACGAACAGGTAGAGCTGCGATTCCTGCACCGACACGCCGAAGCGGTGGATGAGGTAGAAGGTGAAGTACGAGCTCAGGCTCGCCATGTAGAAGTACTTGGAGAAGATCAGCACCAGCAGCACCGCGATGGTGACGACGATCTTGGCCCTCGGCAGGTCGCGGCCGGCGGCGCCACCCTTCTTGCCCCGGGCCGCCCCGGCCCTGAGGCGCTCGCGGTACCAGCGGCCGACGAGGCTCAGCACCACGAATCCGGCGAGCGCCGCGAGCGCGAACAGCGCGACGCTGCGCTGCCCGAGCGGCACCACGATGAAGGCGGCCAGCAGCGGCCCGAGCGCGGTGCCGGCATTGCCGCCGACCTGGAACACCGACTGCGCCAGGCCGTAGCGCCCGCCCGAGGCGAGGCGGGCGACCCGCGAGGCCTCCGGGTGGAAGATCGCCGAGCCGAGCCCGACGAGGCAGGCGGCCAGGATCAGGAGGCCGTAGGAGCCGGCATTCGACAGGAGCAGCAGGCCGCAGAGCGAGAGCAGCATGCCGGTGGCGAGCGAGAACGGCATCGGCCGCTTGTCGGTGAACAGCCCGACCACCGGCTGCAGCAGCGAGGCGGTGAGCTGGAACGCCAGGGTCAGGAAGCCGATCTGGCCGAAATCGAGGGCGTAGGCCTGCTTCAGCAGCGGGTAGATCGCCGGCAGCAGCGACTGCATCATGTCGTTGAGGAGGTGCGACAGGCTCAAGCCCCCGAGCACCAGGGCCGCCGGTCCCGCCGCCGCCGGCACGCCCCGGGTCGCAGGCTCCACCAGCGGCGGCCCGCTCACCGGCGCCTCGACGGCCACGCCGCCCTCACTCGCACGCGCATCCATCGCTCTCGCGCTCCCCCCCTGGCGGTCCGCGATCCGGCCGCACCCGCCGGATCGCCCGTGGGAACCGGGGGTCTCGGCCAGCCTCCCATACACCCGCCGCGGCGCCCCGTCCCGTCCGCGGCCGCAGGGCTGGGCCGCGGGGCCGGGATGCCCCGGTCCCGGGCTTGCTGCCTGACCGGCAACCAGCCGGCGGCGGCCCGGGGAGCGTGCGGAAACGGCACGGTCCCGGCCCGGGCCGTCCCACCCCGGCACAGACGC
Source organism: Methylobacterium terrae (assembly GCF_003173755.1). Classification (NCBI taxonomy): domain Bacteria; kingdom Pseudomonadati; phylum Pseudomonadota; class Alphaproteobacteria; order Hyphomicrobiales; family Methylobacteriaceae; genus Methylobacterium; species Methylobacterium terrae. The sequence goes on along the minus strand of NZ_CP029553.1, from coordinate 2,666,751 downwards.
GGTCACGGGTCATCTCGCCATGCGACACGAACGGTTCTCGGGGGACGACGGCGCCGACCTCGCCTCGTCCGAGGCGCGCGCGGTCTGGAACGCGCTGCTGCCGCGCCGCGGCCGCGCCGCCCTGCGGGTCGCGATCGCCGGCGGGGCGGCCGTCGCCGAGCTCGCCGCCGTGGCGCTGACCGGGCTGGCCTGCGAGGTGACCTACCACCTCGTCTCCTACGAGCGGCAGCCCGATCTCGGACCCTCGCTCGCGGTCGGGCTGTTCCTCGGCCTGTTCGTGGTGCTGCCGAACGTCGCGCGCGGCGAGTACAGCATCGAGAACTATCTCGCCCGCGCGCCCCACCTGCGCCGCACCGTCAGCCTCTGGCTCGGCGCCTGGGCGGTGGTGCTGGTGCTCGGCTTCCTCAGCAAGACCACCGGCGAGCATTCCCGCGCGGCGGCGCTGGCGACCTTCCTGACCGGCCTGCCGGCCCTCGTCGCGGTGCGCGTCGTCACGGTGGCGGTGGTGCGCCGGCTCATCACCCCCCGCTCGGATTCCGCCCGCCGCATCCACCTGATCGGCTACGAGGACGACGTCGCGAGCTTCTACGCCACCCACGACAGCGCGGCGCTCGGCCTGCGAGTGATCGGCGTCAGCACCCTGCGCAGCGCCCCCCCGGGCACCGACCCGGAGGGGCGCCGGGCCCAGCTCGCCGAGGATCTCGACCTCAGCGTGTCGGTGGTGCGCTTCCTGCGGCCCGACGACGTGTTCGTGCTGGTGCCCTGGGCCGAGGTCGAGGACCTGGAGGCCTGCGTCGACGCCTTCCTGCGGGTGCCGGTCGCCCTGCACCTGCGCCCGGGCCGGGTGATGGACCGCTTCAGCGACGTGCGCCTCGGCCGGGTCGGGCTCCTGACCGGGATCAATGTCGGCCGCGCGCCCCTCACCGCGCTCGAGATCGCCGCCAAGCGCAGCTTCGACGTCGTGGTGGCCTCGCTCGCCCTGGTAGCGCTCTCGCCGCTGCTCACCCTGATCGCGATCCTGATCCGCCTCGACAGCCGGGGGCCCAGCCTGTTTCGCCAGAAGCGCTACGGCTTCAACCAGGAGGCGTTCTGGGTGTTTAAGTTCCGCAGCATGCGCTCGGATGCCGGCGGCGCCTTCCGCCAGGCGACCCGGGACGACGACCGCATCACCCGCATCGGCCGCATCTTGCGCCGCACCAACCTCGACGAGCTGCCCCAGCTCCTCAACGTGATCCGGGGCGACATGTCCCTCGTCGGCCCCCGCCCCCACGCGGTGGCCCACGACCGCAGCTTCGAGCGCCGCATCGCCCTCTACGCGCGGCGCCACAACGTGCGGCCGGGCATCACCGGCTGGGCGCAGGTGAACGGCCTGCGCGGGGAAACCCTCACGGATGCGGACATGCAGCGGCGCGTCGAGCACGACCTGTTCTACATCGACAACTGGTCTTTATGGTTCGACCTCCGGATCCTGGTGATGACGGTGGTGGCCAGGAGCGCGTTCCGGAACGCGTATTGAAGGAGGAAGTCTTCTTGACGGAGGAAGTCTTCGCGCCCTCCTCCTCCCCGCCCGCGCGGCGGGATCCGGCGACGGTGTCAGCCCGCGAGCCTCTGTCCCTGCCGGCGGCTCGCCTCGAAGGCCTGAAGATCCAGGGCCAGGTCGACGATCTGACCGGACTTGAGACGGACGGGGTCGAGCGGGCCGCCGAAGCCGTGCTGGAGGTAGACCTCCTGCACTTCCGGCGTGCGCATGGCGCCGCCCATCGTCCAGTTCGGGAACAACCGCGCCGGCACGTCGCGCACGTCGATGACGGCCGCACCGATGTGGCGCGGGTCCCGCGCGATCCTGTCGTAGGTTCCTGTCACCCTGACGCGTTCGCCCTCGAGGATCTGCACGAACCAGGTCTTGTCGAAGATGAGAAAGCCGGTGACGCCGTCCCGGCTGTTGTTGCGCTGCGAGACCGTGAGAATCTCGCGCATGTTCGTCAACATGGCGCGGTCGCCGCCCGGAACGGTGTTGCGGCTGTAGTAGACGAGCTGGTGGATCATGGGGAGCCCCGACTTCCCGGCGGCGGATCCGCGCCCGACAGGGCGCCCGCGATCGCCGTCGGATACACCATAGGAGTACCACCCTAAGGATGCTCTAACAGGAACCCGGTGGCGGCTCCTCAGCCGGGCTCCCCCCGCCCCTGGCATGCCCCGCACTCCCCCTCGATCTCGACGATCCGGCTCGCCGGTTTGAAGCCGGCCTGCGCCAGCGTCCGGTCGAGGCTGCGCTCGATCTCGGCGGAGATCGTCTCGTCGACGCTGCCGCAGCTGCGGCAGATCAGGAACACCGCGCTCTCGCCGGCACCGTGGCCGTGCTCGCAGGGCACGAAGGCGTTGCGGCTGGCGATGCGGTGGACGAGGCCGTGCTCGGTGAGGAAGTCGAGGGCGCGGTAGACTGAGACCGCGGCGACGCGCTTGCCCGGGGCGCTCAGGCGCTCGGCGATGTCGTAGGCGCCGAGCGGGCGCCCCTCCTCCGCCACTACTTCCAGGGTGCGGCGGCGGAGCGCCGTGAATTGCAGGCCGAGATCCTGCGCCAGCCGCTCGGCCCGCGCGACGAGGTCGGCCGTCCGGGCAGGCCCGTGCGAGTCGCCGTGCGCGTGTCCGTGGTGCCCGCAGGTGCCGTGCTCGTCCATGCGCTCCAAACCTCCCGGCGCCCCGCGTGTCCTACCCCAACCCGGCGGCGGTTGACAGGCCCCGCCTGTTACAGTGTAACGATCGGCGCTTCACGCGGCCGCCGGCCGCCCACCATATGGGGTCCGCGACGGCGCCCGCCGAGGGCGCGCCGGAACCCGAGCCGCGATTCGCCGATGCCGCATCACCATGGCCCCGCCCCGCGGGCCGACGCCGCCGTTCCGCGCCCGCTCCCGGCGCCGTTCTCGCTGCTGCGGCAGGGGCTGGCGCCGCGCCTCGCGGTCGCCGCGGGGCTCGCGGCGGCGGTCTGGGCCCTGATCGGGTGGGCGATGGCGTGAGCGCAGTTCCAGCACCCGGCGGCGCGCTGGTCTTCCGCGGCCTCACCCTCGGCTACGCGCGCCACCCGGCGGTCCATCACCTCGACGGCACGATTCCGTCCGGTTCGCTCACCGCGGTGGTCGGGCCGAACGGCGCCGGCAAGTCGACCCTGCTCAAGGGCATCATGGGCGAGATCCGGCCGCTCGAGGGCGAGGTGGTCCGCGCGGGGCTCGCCCGGCAGGACATCGCCTACCTGCCCCAGGCCGCCGAGATCGACCGCGCCTTCCCGATCGGCGTGTTCGACCTCGTGGCGATGGGCCTGTGGCGCCGGGTCGGGCCCTGGCGCTCGCTCAAGGGCCACCGGGCCGCCGTCGAGGCGGCGCTCGCCGCGGTCGGGCTCACCGGCTTCGAGCGGCGGCCGATCGGCACCCTGTCGGGCGGCCAGCTGCGGCGCGCCCTGTTCGCCCGCGTCCTGCTCCAGGATGCCCGCGTCATCCTGCTCGACGAACCGTTCGCGGCGATCGACGCGCGCACCACCGACGAGCTGCTCGCCCTGGTCCACGGCTGGCACGCGGAGGGACGCACCGTCGTGGCGGTGCTGCACGACCTCGACCAGGTCGCCCGCCACTTCCCCGAGACCCTGCTGCTCGCCCGCGAGGCGGTGGCCTGGGGCGCGACGCGCGAGGTGCTGACGGCCGACAACCTCCGGCGCGCCCGCCGCCTCTGCGAGGCCTGGGACGAGGAGGCGCCGGTCTGCCGCGCGCCCGCCGCCGGGCCCCATGAGCACGGGGCCCATGCGCACGGGGGCCACGAGCACGGGGCCCACGAGCACGGGGCCCACGAGCACGGACCCCACGAGCACGGAGCCCACGAGCACGGAGCCCACGAGCACGGTCCGCACGGGCCGCACGATCGTCACACCCACGGGCACGCCGCGTGATCGACCTCCTCACGGCGCCCTTCGTCGAGTTCGCCTTCATGCGCCGGGCGCTCGCCGGCTGCGTCGCCCTGTCGGTCGGTGCGGCCCCGGTCGGCGTCTTCCTGACCCTGCGCCGGATGAGCCTGATGAGCGAGGCGATGAGCCACGCCATCCTGCCGGGCGCCGCGGTGGGCTTCCTGTGGGCCGGGCTGTCGCTGCCGGCGATGACGCTCGGCGGCCTCGTCGCCGGCCTCGCGGTGGCCCTGCTCTCCGGCTTCGTCGCCCGCTCGACGGTCCTGCGCGAGGATGCGAGCCTGGCTGCGTTCTACCTCATCTCGCTCGCCGCCGGCGTGCTCCTGATCTCGGCCCGCGGCTCGTCGATCGACCTCCTCCACATCCTGTTCGGCACGGTGCTGGCGCTCGACGACGACGCCCTGATGCTGCTCGGCGGCATCGCGACCGTGACGCTCGCGGGCCTCGCGGTCGCCTACCGGCCGCTGGTGATGGAATGCGTCGACCCCCTGTTCCTGCGCTCGGTCGGGCGGGCGAGCGGGCCGGTGCATTACGGCTTCCTGGCGCTGGTGGTGCTCAACCTCGTCGGCGGGTTCGCGGCGCTCGGCACGCTCTTGGCCGTCGGCCTGATGCTGCTGCCGGCGATCGCGGCCCGGTTCTGGGCCCTCGACCTCACGGGCCTGATCCCGGCCTCGGTCGTGCTGGCGCTCGTCGCGAGCGTCGCGGGGCTCCTCGTCTCCTACCATGCCGGCCTGCCGACCGGGCCGGCGATCGTGCTCTCGGCCGGGGTGCTCTACCTCGCCTCGATGCTGCTCGGGCCGCGCGGCGGCCTGGTCTGGCGGCTGTTCCCGGCCCGTCACCTCGAGGCGTGAGGCGCGTCGGTCACCGGCGGCTCGCCCCGGTGGGCCGCCCGCCGGCAGGCGTCGGAGCAGTAGCGCACCTCGTCCCAGACCCGCTCCCACTTCTTGCGCCAGGCGAAGGGCCGGCCGCATTGCGGGCAGGTCTTCTGCGGCAGGTCGCCCTTGCGGCGCATTTTCGGCATGCTCTAGCGCCCGGTCTTGCCCGCGTCGGCGAGCGCGATGCTGCTCCAGCGGGTGATCTGCACGTAGCCGTCCCGGGCCGCGACCACGATCTGGCGGCGATAGGCGTGCACCACCGTGCCGGGGGCGTGGCGGTGGGCTTCCGTCCAGCCGTGGGCCTCCTGGACGAAGATCCGGTTGTCGTTGACCCGCGCCAGGGTCTCGATCGCCCCGAAGGCCCGGACCCGGCGCAGGATGGCTTCGACCGGCTGGCGCCAGTCGAGGGTGCGGTCGAGGTCGCTCACCCGGGGCCAGTAGGCGCCGTCGCCCTGCGGCTCGGCCGACCGCCAGCGGGCCGGCAGCTCCCGGGCGATCGGCCCCCGGGCGAGCCGCATCGCCGCCATCTGGCAGCGCGAGAGCAGGGTCTCGTGCGTCTCGGCGGGCGAGAGCGCGAAGAGCTCCTGGGCCAGGATGTCGCCGGTGTCGAACCCCTCCTCGGCGAGCACGTGGGCGGTGACGCCCCAGCTCTCGTAGGAATCGAGGACGGCGCGAAACAGCGGGTAGGGTCCGCGCCCGTCCGGCAGCGGCGAGGGGTGGATGTTGAGGGCGTAGCGCACCCGGCCCGGCCAGCCGGTGATGAGCCAGGGGTAACCCGCCACCACGAGCGCCCAGTCGCGGCCGTGCTCGGCCGAGAGCGCCTCGATGTCGGCGACGCGGATGCGCGAGAGCTGGATCGGCACGCGGTGACGCCGGGCGAGGGCCACCACGGCGTCGTTCTGGTCGTAGATCCCGTCGCAGGGGCGGGTGAACAGCTTGATCGGCTGCCAGCCCGAGGCCGCCAGGGCCTCGAACACACCGCCGAGGAAATCGATTCCCGCGAAGGCGAATTTCACGTCACGGCTCCTTGCCGGCCCGATCCCGGCCCCTGCGTCAGTTCGGCCCGCCCCGGCGCCGGGGCGTCGGCTCGGCCTAGTTAGGGTGACGGGCAGCCGAAGGGGAGCCGCGATGGCACGAATGGCATTCCGCGGCGGTCTCGACGAATGCCCGCATCCTTGCGCGAAGGGCTGATCCCCTGGGCATCCTCCGCTTCGTCCTCGGCGACCAGCTCCATCCCCGGCTCGCCAGCCTCACCGACCTCGATCCCGCCGCCGACACGGTGCTGATGGTCGAGGTCGCCGAGGAGGCGACCTATGTCCGCCACCACAAGCAGAAGCTGGTACTGGTCTTCTCGGCCATGCGCCACTTCGCGGCCGACCTCCGCGCGCGGGGCGTCGCGGTCGACTACGTGGCGCTGGAGGATCCCGGGAACACCGGCTCCTTCACGACGGAACTCGAGCGGGCCGTCGCCCGCCGCCGGCCCGGCCGGATCGTCGTCACCGAGGCCGGCGAGTGGCGGGTCGAGGCGATGATGCGGGACTGGGAGCAGCGGTTCGGGATCCCGGTCGAGATCCGCGACGACACCCGCTTCCTGTGCCCGCGCCCGGTCTTCGCCCGCTGGGCCGAGGGGCGCGAGGCCTTGCGGATGGAGACCTTCTACCGCGCCATGCGCCGGCGCACCGGGTTCCTGATGGAGGGGCGCGAGCCGGTGGGCGGGCGCTGGAACTTCGACCACGACAACCGCCGCCGCCTGCCCGCGGGCCACGCGGTGCCCGACCGGCTGCGCTTCCCGCCCGACGCGGTGACGCAGGGTGTGATGGACCTCGTCGCCCGCCGCTTCCCCGACCATTTCGGCGACCTCGACGCCTTCGCCTGGCCGGTCAGCCGCGCCGATGCGCTCGCGGCGCTCTCGCACTTCCTCGACGCCTGCCTGCCCGAATTCGGCGACTACCAGGACGCGATGCGGGCCGGCACGCCGTTCCTGTATCACGGGCTGATCGCACCGGCGCTCAATCTCGGCCTCCTCGACGCCGAGGAGGTGTGCCGCGCGGCGGAAGACCGCTGGCGCGAGGGTTCGGCACCCCTCAACGCGGTCGAGGGCTTCATCCGCCAGATCCTCGGCTGGCGCGAATACGTGCGCGGGCTCTACTGGGCCCGGATGCCGGACTATTCCGAGACCAACGCCCTCGACGCCACCCGCCCCCTGCCGTGGTTCTACTGGTCGGGCGAGACCCGGATGGCCTGCCTCGCCGAATGCGTGCGCGACACGAAGACCTACGCGCATGCTCACCACATCCAGCGCCTGATGGTGCTCGGCAACTTCGCGCTCATCGCCGGCCTCGCCCCGGCGGAGGTCGAGGAGTGGTTCCTGGTCGTCTACGCCGACGCCTACGAGTGGGTCGAGCTGCCCAACGTCCACGGCATGGCCTTGTGGGCCGATGGCGGGCTCCTCGGCTCGAAGCCCTACGCGGCGTCGGGCGCCTATATCGACCGGATGTCGGATTACTGCGGGACCTGCGCCTACGACGTCAGGAAGAAGGCCGGCCCGAAGGCCTGTCCGTTCAACTACCTCTACTGGAACTTCCTGATCGCGAACGAGGACCGCCTCGCCGGCAACCCGCGGATGGCGATGCCGTACCGGACGCTCGCCCGGATGTCGGCGGCGCGGCGCGACGAGATCGCGGCCGATGCCGCCCGCTTCCTCGACGCCTTGAGCGCGTCAGACCCGAGTGGGTCAGAGGGGCATCCAGGCGGTGAGCGTGCCGTAGACGCCCGGACGCCGGACCTGTTCCTCGTAGACCCAGCCGGCTGAGACGCGAAGGCTCACCGTCGAGAGCGCGAAATCGGTGGCGTGAAGGCCGAGGCTCCACTTCCGGTAGCCGGTACGGTCGGCGTAGAGCGCGGCCTCCGGTCCGAGATAGGCCTGACCGAGAAACGTGCGACCGAGGGCGAACGGGCCTGCTTCCGGCAGCCGCATGCCCCAGGCCGCCCGGCCCCAGGCGCTCCAGCGGGCGGTGCCGGCGACCAGCGTCGCGGTCAGGAGCGTTCCCTCGCTCGGCCGCGCCCACAATTCGCCCTGCACCCTCGCGCCGACGCGCGGTGCCGGCAGCCCCCGGGTGCAGGGCCCGTCCAGCACCTCGAAGGCGAGCTCGGGCCCGACGAACACCGCCGCCACGCCCCAGTCCCTCACCCATTGCCAGCCCGCCACCGCGCCGGCCTGCACGGTGTGGCGCAGGGTGCGGGGCGGGCGCAGGCCCGCCCGACCGCGCAGGTCGCCCCACCAGTCCCGCTCCGGCCGCATTCCGTAGCCGAGGGTGGCGATGGCCGCGAGACCGTCCCGGTCGATCCCGCCGGGCGCGACCTTCGCGCCGGCGCTGACGAAGGTCGAGCGGCCGGCATCCAGGCTCCCGAACAGCACGGTCCGGACCTCCTCGCGCTCGTCGGCGCGCAGTGCGCCCGGGCAGGCGAGGCTGGCCGCCACGCAGAGAAGGGCCGGCCTGACCGAAGGAAGAGGCACGGCAGCCGGACCCGTCGTTGCGTCAATGGAAATATCTTTTCCATTTAACCTCTGGTCAAGCCGCGGCCTGGGCGAGGCCACAGATGTCGTAGGAAGATTCGCCGCAGGGGGATGACGGTTCGGGAGCCCGGCCGCGAGACCTCTCCTGCATCCCGATGGATCCCGGAAGGTCCGCGTCGCAAAAAGTGTCAGCACTCACCCGAGGAGGCTGCTATTACTTGAAAAATCAACGGATTAGCCATGCTTTCGGCTTGAGCTTAACGATCGATTAACCGCATCGTCGGACCCTTGGTCGGCAAAGGGCCGGCGCACGACCAGCGAGAACGGAGAGCGGCCCGGCGGCGAGGACGCGCACAGCAGGGCACCCGAGACGGATCGTCGAAAGCTGAGGAGGTTCCATGGTCTCGAAGGAGTTCCGCCAGCAGATCGAGGGATACGGGCTGACGACGGCCCACATCCTCTACCGCATCCCCGACCATCCGGGCGTGCTGCAGACCTACGTCTGGCAGGATTACGACCTCGCCCCGCGCTTCCCGGTGCTCACCGGCTTCCTGGATTTCTGGAAGCGCGAGCTCGAAGGACCGTTGCACTCGGTGCGGGTGGCCCATTCCCAGCTGATCAAGCCGGCGGAGTTCCGCGCCGTGAACGGGGTTCTGACGCTGCATTGAGCGGGGGGACACGGCGAAGTTTTTTCGCCGCCTGCCCTACGATTGCCCGGTTGGCCGTGTGAGAGGCGCTTCACGGCCGCGCTCTCCGGCGCGGCGCTCACGTCGGTGAACCATGCACAGGCGCATCCTGTCCGCGGCCGGTCCGCTCCGGCGGCGGCTCGGCCCTCTCCTTCCGGTCGGCCACGACCGAGGCGCGACGACCCATGCCCGCGGGTTGGCCCGGGCGGCGGAGTGGGCTAGAGGGGGCCGGGCGACCCCGGCCCGGGGCGCCGCGATCCCGCCGGCGAGTGCCGCGGCCTCGTTCGAGGACGCCACGCTGCGGCCCGGGGGCGCCTCCCCGGCACCGGACGACCAGAGCCCCGTGACGCAATTCGCCCGAACCTCCGAGGTCCTGACCGTCCTCGCCGCCCAGGAGACCGAGCGGCTGACCGTCGGCGACATCGTGGCGGTGCTGCGCGACCGGGCCTTCGCCCTTCTCGTCGTGCTGCTCGGCCTGCCCAACTGCCTGCCGATGCCGCCGCCCATCCCGCTGATCTGCGGCCTGCTCCTCGCGCTCGTCGCGGCGCAGATCGCCGCCGGCATGTCGGCGCCCTGGCTGCCGCGCGCGCTGCTCGGCCGCTCGATCGCCCGGTCCGACCTGCAGCGGGCGGTGTCGCGCGCGGTGCCGCTGCTGCGCCGCCTCGAGCGCTGGTCGCGGCCGCGGCTGCGGGTGTTCGAGAACGACATCGGCATGCGCACCATGGGGCTGCTGCTGCTCGCGCTCTCCCTGGTGCTGATCGTCGCGGCTCCCCTCGTCGGCCAGATTCCCCTCGGCCTCGCCGTGACCCTGGTCGGCCTCGGCCTCGTCGAGCGCGACGGCGTCGTGGTGGCGGCGGGCCTCGGCGTCGGCGTGCTGGGCGTGCTCCTGAACCTCGGCTTCGTCTACGCGGTGTTCACCGCCGTGATGGGTCTCTTGAACCTGGGTGCGGCGGCGGCCGGGGCCTGAGGGCGACCGGCCCGACGCGCCTCCACGTCGTCCCGGGTTCCGCTGCGCGGCCCCGGGATGGCGAGCAGGATGCGTTCTCGGTTGGTCCGTTCAAACAGGCGTTCGGGACAACCCGGCCAACGCCGCCGGCGTGTCCACGTCGACGAGAACGCCCGCATCCTCCACCGCCAGTTCGAGCACGTCGTCGCGCCGCGCCAGCAACGGGCCTGCACCCCGATCGCCGGTCATGCCCGCGAGACCCTCGGCAAGGAGGCGGCGGTTGAGCAGGACCGGGTTGCCGCGCTGCCCGTCCCGCACCGGCACGACGGCGGCGGGCGCGGCCGGGGCGGAGCGGAACGCCTCGGCGAGCCGGACCAGCACGTCGGGTCCGACCTGCGGCATGTCGCCGAGCAGCACCAGGGCCGCCGCGACCGTGTCCGGCAGGGCGCCGAGGCCGGCGCGGAGCGAGGTCGACAGGCCCTCGGCGTAGTCGGGGTTCTCGACGAGAGTCAGGGGCAGGCCGGCGAGCGCCGCGCGCACTCCCTCGCCGGCGTGGCCGAGCACCGCCACCACCGGCCCGAGATCGCCCGCCAGGGCGGCCTCGGCCGCGTGGCGCACCAGCGGCTTGCCGTCGAGCGGGCTCAGGAGCTTCGGGCTCGCGCCGAAGCGGGTGCCGCGGCCGGCGGCGAGGAGCACCGTGCCGATCGGCTCAGGCATCGTCGGCGCTCTCGCCGCCCGCCCGCGGCTGGGGCCGCGACACGATCTCCATCAGGAGGCCGCCGACCCCGAAGCCGACGATGTCGTCGCGGGTGACGGGGAGCCCGGCGAGAAGCCGCTGGAGCACCCAGTCGAAGCCGTTCTCCTTGGGCGAGCGGGCGCAGCCGGGCGCCCCGATCACCGGCACGGGATCCGGGGAGCCCTGGCCGAGACGGCCGAGCAGCAGAAGGTTGCCGGGATCGACCGGCATGCCGAGGTGATCGACGATGCCGCCGGCCGCCTCGATCCCGGCCGGGATCACGTCGCGCCGGTCGGCGATGGCCGAGGCGCCGAACACCACGGCGAGTTCGGCCCCGTCGCGCTCGACGGCGCGGGCTAGGGCCTCCGCCACCGCGCCGGCCTCGTGCGGCACCCGCGCCTCGCCGACGATCCGCGCGCCGGCGGGGCTCAGGCGGGCGTCGAGCGTGCGCAGGGTCTTGTCGACGACGCTCGCCTTCAGGCCCGGCAGCAGGGTCGAGATCGCCGCCACCCGGGTCAGCCGGTAGGGCGCGACCCGGATCGCCGGCGCGGCGGCGGCGAGCGCCCGGTCGAGCACAGCCCCCGGGACCGCGTAGGGAATGATCTTGACGGTCGCCACCATCTCGCCGGGCACCACCGGCTTGAACGGCACCAGGGTCGCCAGCGTCACCGCCTCATCGATGCGGTTCACGGCGGCGATCGTCGCTTCGTCGAGGACGAGCAGCCCGCCCTGCGACGCGTGCAGGTTGGCCCGGCCGGTGAAGGGCGGCTCGACGGCGACGCCGGGCCCCGCCACGGCGGCGGCGAGCCTCTCCGCCGCCGCATCCTCGCCGACATCGCCGGGCTCGAGGGCGACCGCCACCACCTCGGCAACCCCGGCTTCGCCCAGGCGCGCGGCATCCTCAGGCCCGATCACCCGGCCCTTCTTCACCACGGCCTCGCCGGCGCGGACCGAGTGGGCGGCGATGAGGCCGGCGGCCTCCGCGACGGGAACCGGCCCGAACCTCATGCGGGGGCCCGGCGGCGATCCTGGCGCAGGGCCGCGATCACCTGCGCCAGCACCGAGACGGCGATCTCGGCCGGGCTGACGGCGCCGATGTCGAGGCCGATCGGCGCGGCGATGCGGGCGATCTGCTCGCCGGTCAGGCCGGCCGCCATCAGGCGCTCGACGCGCCGGCCGTGCGTCTTCCGCGAGCCGAGCGCCCCGACGTAGAAGCACTCGGCCTTCAGCGCCGCGATCAGCGCCGGATCGTCGATCTTCGGATCGTGGGTCAGGGCGGCGACCGCGGTGTAGCGGTCGAGCGGCGGCAGCTGCGCCAGCGCGTCCTCGGGCCAGAGCGCCAGCAACGGGACGTTGGGGAAGCGCTCCGGCGTCGCGAAGGCGGTGCGCGGGTCGATGATCGCGACGTCGAGCTCGGTCGCCTGCGCCATGGGCGCCAACGCCTGGCTGATATGGACCGCGCCGATCACGACAAGGCGCGGCGGCGGCACCTGCACGGTGAGGAACAGCGAGCGCCCCTCGGCCTCGACGATCCCGCTCTTGCCCGAGCGGAACCGGGCCGCGAGTTCGGGCGCGAGGACGTCCCCCCCGGCCTCGGCCTCGCGCACCAGGCGCTGGGTGCCGTCGGCGGTGTCGGTGACCAGGATGACGGCGCGGCGGGCGGCGCGCTCCCGGTTCATCTCCCGCAGGATGTCGAGCTTCACGCGACCGGCTCGACCAGCACGCGGATGCGCCCGCCGCAGGACAGGCCGACCCGCCAGGCCGTCTCGTCGGCGACGCCGAATTCGAGCACCCGGGGTTGGCCGTCCTCGATCACGTCGGCGGCCTCGGCGATGACCGCGCCCTCGACGCAGCCGCCCGAGACCGAGCCGAGGAAGTTGCCCTCCTGATCGATGATGAGGTGGCTGCCGACCGGGCGCGGGGCCGAGCCCCAGGTCTCGATCACGGTGGCGAGGGCCACGCCGCGGCCGGCCTCGCGCCAGGCCTCGGCGGTGGCGAGGATGTCGGTATCTGTCGACAGCATCGGACAAGCGTCTCCAGGGGCGTGAGCCCCTCACAGAAGTAGGTGTCAGCCGGCCTCGCGCAACCACGCCTTCGGCCCGCGGCCGCGCGGCTGGTGCGCGCCGAGCGCGCGGCAGAGGTCGGCCATCGCCGACAAGCTGTGGATCGGCCGGAAATCGTCGACGTGGGGCAGCATCGCCCGGATGCCGCTGGCCCGCGCCGAGAACCCTTCGAAGCGCAGGAGCGGGTTGAGCCAGACCAGGCGCCGGCAGGAGCGCCGCAGGCGATCCATCTCGTGGGTCAGTTCCGGCGTCACCTCGCGCTCGAGCCCGTCGGTGAACAGCAGCACCACGGCGCCGCCGCCGAGCACCCGGCGCGACCAGTGCCGGTTGAACAGGTGCAGCGCCTCGGCGATGCGGGTGCCGCCCTCCCAGTCCTGCGCCCGGGCGCTCGCGCGAGACAACGCCTCGTCGGGGTCGCGGCGGGTCAGCTCCCGGGTGATGTTGGTGAGCCGCGTCGCGAAGACGAAGCTGTGCACCCGGCGCTGCTCGGAGAGCGCGTGCAGGAAGTGCAGGAACAGGCGGGAATACTCCGCCATCGAGCCGGAGATGTCGCAGAGCGCCACGATCGGCGGCGGCCGCTCGCGGGGCGCCCGGAAGGCGAGGTCGATGGCGCCGCCCGCCCGCACCGTGCACTGGAAGCTGCGGCGCGGGTCGATGCGCCCGCGCGGGCGCGCCTCGAACCGCCGGGTCCGGGTCGCGTCGTCGGGGAGCCTCAAGGAGGCGATGAGGCGACGGGCCTGCGCCACTTCCTCCGCGCTCATCTGGGCGAAGTCCTTGGCCTTCAGCACCTCGGCCTGCGACACCGACAGGGTGACGGTGGTCAGGTCCTCCTCGGTGACCTTGGGCTTGGGCCGCTCCGTCTTCGGCGACAGGGCCTCCTGCACCCGCAGGGCCCCGGCATTCGGGGGTTTGGGCGGCGCCTTGTCGGGGGCGACCGGCGACATCTGGGCGATCATCTTCTCGATGAGGTCGCGCCGGCGCCAGAACAGCCGGAAGGCCTCGGCGAACAGGGCCGCGTGCTCGCGCCGGCGCACCAGCACGGCGTGCAGCGTCCAGTAGAAATCCTCGCGTGTACCGATGGCGGCGGCCTCGACCGCCTCGACGGCGTCGATCACGTCGCCGGGCCCGACCGGCACGCCGGCGGCGCGGAGCGCCCGGGCGAAGTAGGCGATGTTGTCGGGGAGCCGGCCGGAGCCTGCGGGGCTCTCGCTCATCCGGCGGAGGACCGGACCTCGTCGAGCAGCGCCTTGGCGCGCCCGCCCTGCATCGCCTGGATGTCGTCCTGGTACTTCAGCAGCACGCCGAGCGTGTCGATGACGAGCGTCGGATCGAGGGCGACGGCGTCGAGCTCGACGAGGGCCGTGGCCCAGTCCAGGGTCTCGGCGACGCCCGGCGCCTTGAACAGGTCCTCCTTGCGGATCGCCTGCACGAAGGCGACGACCTGGCGCGACAGGGCCTCGGGCGCGTGCGGCAGGCGGGCGCGCAGGATCTGCAGTTCGCGTTCCGCGTCCGGGTAATCGACCCAGTGGTACAGGCAGCGGCGCTTGAGCGCGTCGTGGATCTCGCGGGTGCGGTTCGAGGTCAGGATCACCAGCGGCGGCTCGGGCGCGCGGATCGTGCCGAGTTCGGGGATCGTGACCTGGAAGTCCGACAGCACCTCGAGCAGGAAGGCCTCGAAGGCCTCGTCGGTGCGGTCGAGCTCGTCGATCAGCAGCACCGGCGCGCCGCCCTCGCCGGGCTCCAGCGCCCGGAGCAGGGGCCGGCGGATCAGGTAGCGCTCGGAGAACAGCTCGGCTTCGAGCCGCTCGCGGTCGACGGCGCCCGACGCCTCGGTGAGGCGGATCGCCATCATCTGGCCGGCATAGTTCCACTCGTAGACGGCCGCCGCGACGTCGAGCCCCTCGTAGCATTGCAGCCGGATCAGCGGCCGCCCGAGGGACCTTGCCAGCACCTTGGCGATCTCGGTCTTGCCGACGCCGGCCTCGCCTTCGAGGAAGAGCGGCCGCTGCAGCTTGAGCGACAGGAACACCACGGTGGAGAGCGCCCGGTCGGCGACGTAGCCGGCGGAAGAGAGCAGCGCCTGGGTGGCGTCGATGGAGGCGGGGAGATTCATTCGGCGGAGGGGGCTTCTCGCTGGGAGGCGGTGGGCGTCCGCCGGCTTGCTTTGACGATGGCTATTTGGGGCGGAACGCCGCCGATCAAACCCTCCCCCCTCTGCGGGGGAGGGTGGCCCCTGCGTCAGCAGGAGTCGGGAGAGGGGACGCCGTTTCCTGAGAGGTCGCGACCATGATGACGGGCGCCACGTCCGGCCCCGTCTCGGTCCCCTCTCCCGCCCCAGCACGAGTGCTTCGCACTCGCCGTGGGGCACCCTCCCCGCGGAGGGGGGAGGGTTGGGTTGGTGCCTTACCGGTCCGCCGCCTTCTGCACCGCGCGGCGCGCCATCACACCGATCAGGTGCGCCCGGTAGTCGGCATCGGCGTGGATGTCGCTGTTGAGGCCGCTCGCCGACGGCGACATTCCCTCCAGCGACTTCGCGGCGAAGCGCTTGCCCAGGGCCTCCTCGGCCTCGGTCCAGCGGAACACGCCGTTCGAGCCGGCGCCGGTGACGGTGACGCGGATGTCGCTCGGACGCTTGGCGACGAACACGCCGACGAGGGCGTAGCGCGAGGCCGGGTTGCGGAACTTCTCGTAGGCCGCCTTGTGGGGGATCGGGAACGAGACGCCGGTGACGATCTCGCCCTCCTCAAGCGCGGTCTCGAAGAGGCCGGTGAAGTACTCCTCCGCGCTGAGCTTGCGCTTGTTGGTGCTGATCGTGGCGCCGAGCGCGAGGCACGCCGCCGGGTAATCCGCCGCCGGGTCGTTGTTGGCGACCGAGCCGCCGATCGTGCCGCGGTGGCGCACCGCCGGGTCGCCGATCAGCGCCGCGAGCTCGGCCAGCGCGGGGATCGCCTCCTTGACGTCGGCCGACTCGGCCACGGCGCCGTGGGTGGTCATCGCGCCGATGGTGATCGAGCGCGGGCTGCGCTCGATGCCGACGAGATCCGGCACCTTGCCGAGGTCAATTAGCGTGCCGGGGGCGGCCAGCCGCTGCTTCATCGTCGGGATCAGGGTGTGGCCGCCAGCGACGAGCTTGGCGTCCTCGCCGGCGAGCAGGCTCGCGGCTTCCTTGAGGCTGGTCGGCTGGTGATAGGCGAAAGCGTACATGGGACCTCTCCAGACTTACTCAGCAGCTTCCGGGCGCAGGTGGGGGCTGCCTTGAGCGGCCCGCCACACCGCGAGCGGCGTCGCCGGCATCGCGATGTTCTCGTGGCCGAGCGCGTCGGTCAGCGCGTTCATCACCGCGGCCGGGGCCGCGATGGCGCCGGCCTCGCCGCAGCCCTTGATGCCGAGCGGGTTCGACGGGCACGGCGTCACCGTCATGCCGACCTCGAACGAGGGCAGGTCGGCCGCCCGCGGCATGCGGTAATCCATGAAGCTCGCGGTGACGAGCTGGCCGTCGGCATCGTAGAGCGCGCCCTCGAACAAGGCCTGTCCGACGCCCTGCGCGATGCCGCCATGGACCTGGCCCTCGACGATCATCGGGTTGATGACGTTGCCGAAATCGTCGACCGCCGTGAACTTCTCGATGGTGACGACGCCGGTATCGGGATCGACCTCGAGCTCGCAGATGTGCATCCCGGCCGGGAAGGTGAAGTTGGTGGGATCGTAGAACGCCCCCTCCTTCAGCCCGGGCTCGAGCTGCGCGCCGCTGAACTTGTGGGCGACGTAGGCCTGCAGGGCCACTTCCCCGAAAGCGAGGGATTTGTCGGTGCCGGCGACCGAGAAGCGGCCGTCCTTGAACTCGATGTCGTCCTCGCCGGCCTCCATCGCGTAGGCCGCGACCTTGCGGCCCTTGGCCACCACCTTGTCGATCGCCTTGGCGATGGCCGACATGCCGACCGCGCCGGAGCGCGAGCCGTAGGTGCCCATGCCGAACTGCACCTTGTCGGTGTCGCCGTGCACGATGGTCACGCTCTCGATCGGCACGCCGAGCCGGTCGGAGACGAGCTGGGCGAAGGTGGTCTCGTGCCCCTGCCCGTGGCTGTGCGAGCCGGTCAGCACCTCGATCGAGCCGGTCGGGTTCACCCGCACCTCGGCCGATTCCCACAGGCCCACACCGGCGCCGAGCGAGCCCACCGCCTGCGAGGGAGCGATGCCGCAGGCCTCGATGTAGGACGAGAAGCCCAGCCCACGAAGCTTGCCGTTGCGGGCGCTCTCGCGCCGGCGGCGAGGAAAGCCCTTGTGGTCGGCGATCTCCAGCGCCTTGTCGAGCGAGGCCGAGTAGTCGCCGCCGTCGTACATCATGATGACGGGCGTCTGGTGCGGGAAGCTCTTGACGTAGTTCTTGCGCCGGAACTTCGCCGGGTCCTGGTTCAGCTCGCGCGCCGCGACCTCGACCAGCCGCTCGATGACGAAGGTCGCCTCCGGCCGCCCGGCGCCGCGATAGGCGTCGACCGGCGCGGTGTTGGTGTAGACGCCATCCACCTCGCAGTAGATCGCCGGGATGTTGTACTGGCCCGAAAGCAGCGGCGCGTACAGATAGGTCGGCACCGACGACGAGAAGGTCGACAGGTAGGCGCCGAGATTGGCGATGGTGTGGACCTTGAGCGCCAGAATCCTGCCGCCCTCGTCCATCGCCAGCTCGGCGTGGGTGACGTGGTCGCGCCCGTGCGCGTCGCACAGGAAGGCCTCGGTGCGGTCGCTGGTCCACTTCACCGGCCGGCCGACCTTCTTCGCCGCCCAGACGCAGATCGTCTCCTCGGCGTAGATGAAGATCTTCGAGCCGAACCCGCCGCCGACATCCGGCGCCACCACCCTGAGCTTGTTCTCCGGCGCGATGCCGATGAAGGCCGACAGCACGAGTCGCGCAACGTGCGGATTCTGGCTCGTGGTATAGAGGGTGAAGGCTTCCTCGGCCTCGTCGTACTCGCCGACCGCGGCGCGGGGCTCGATCGGGTTCGGCACCAGCCGGTTGTTGACGATGTCGAGCTTCGTCACGTGCGCCGCGCGGGCGAAGGCCGCCTCGACGTCGGAGGGGTTGCCGAGGTGCCAGTTGAAGACGGTGTTGTCGGGCGCGACGTCGTGGACGATCGTGCCGGCGCCCGCGGCCTTCGCGGTCTCGACCACCGCGGGCAGCACGTCGTAATCGACCGCGATGACCTCGGCGGCGTCCTTGGCCTGGGCCAGGGTCTCGGCGACGACGACCGCGACGTGGTCGCCGACGTAGCGCACCTTGCCCTGAGCGAGCGCCGGATGCGCGCCGGCCTTCATCGGCGTGCCGTCCTTGGAGTGGATCATCCAGCCGCAGATCAGGCCGCCGACCTTGTCGGCCGCCAGGTCCTCGCCGGTGAGGATCCCGACCACGCCCGGCATCGCGGCCGCGGCCGCCGTGTCGATCCCGCGGATCTCGGCGTGGGCGTGCGGGGAGCGCAGGAAGTAGGCGTAGGCCTGGCCCGGACGGTTGTAGTCGTCGACGTAGCGGCCCTTGCCGGTGATGAAGCGCTGGTCTTCCTTGCGGCGCACCGAGGCGCCGATGCCGGTGGCGGTCATGTGCGTGTCTCTCCCGGATCTGACCTCGCGGGCCGGCGCGTCGGGTTCGAGGCCGGCCTCGTTCTTTCGTGGCGTCTCGTTGTTGGTCCGGATGGCGCGGACGAATTTTTTTATGTGGCGCGGGTCGTGACCCCCCCTCCGCGGGGGAGGGTGGCGAGCGAAGCGAGCCGGGAGAGGGGACGCCGTCTCCGGAGAAGTCGCGACCGTCACGAAGGGCGCTCCCTGGATCAGCGTCGCGCTGCCCCTCTCCCGCCCCAGCACGAGTGCTTCGCACTCGCCGTGGGGCGCCCTCCCCCCGCAGGGGGAGGAGGGTTGGGCGTCGTGCTACTCCGCCGCGGCCCTCTGCGGCTCGGCCGCCATGTTCTCGGCACCCGCCGCGATCGCCTTCACGATGTTGTGGTAGCCGGTGCAGCGGCAGATGTTACCCTCCAGCTCGTCCCGGATGGTGTGCTCGTCCAGCGCGTTGCCCTTGCGGCGCACGAGGTCCACGGCGGTCATGATCATGCCGGGGGTGCAGTAGCCGCATTGCAGGCCGTGATGCTCGCGGAAGGCCGCCTGCATCGGGTGCAGCTCGCCGCCCGAGGCCAGGCCCTCGATCGTGGTGACGGACCGGCCGTCGCACTGCACGGCGAGCACGGTGCAGGCCTTGATCGCCTCGCCGTCGAGATGGACCACGCAGGCGCCGCACTGGCTGGTATCGCAGCCGACATGGGTGCCGGTGAGGCGAAGGTTCTCGCGCAGGTACTGCACCAGCAGCGTGCGCGGATCGATGTCGGCGGTCACGGCCTTGCCGTTCACCGTCAGGCTGACAGCGCTCATGTGACGTCCTCCTCCTGGCCCAGGACACCTTGGCCGAAGACCCGCGGGCCCTTCCGTCGGACCCTGTCGCTCGTGGTGGCCGGGTCGGCCGTGCCTCTCTGGAATCGCTCGAATTCGAGTGTCAACCGGGCGGAAGCGCCGGTCAAGGCGCGGCGCTTCGATCTTTTGGGGCGGAAACCGGCCGATTTCGCCCGTTTTCCGGCATTCCGCCCGTTCGCCTCGCCACACGTCGATCGCGGACGACCGATCGGGCGGGCCGGTCCCGTCAGGCCGCCGTGGTCTCGCCCGCGACCCCGTTCCCCTGGACCTCCTTGGCGAACGTGTCGAAGAAGGTGTCGGCGTACTTCTTCGCCACGCCGTTGATCAGGCGGCCGCCGAGCTGGGCGATCTTGCCGCCGACGCTGGCCTCGACGTCGTAGGTCATCTTGGTCTGGCCGCCCTCGGCCGGCTCCAGGCGCACCACCGCGCCGCCCTTGGCGAAGCCGGCGACGCCGCCCTGGCCCTCGCCGGTGATGCGGTAGCCGTTCGGCGGGTCGATGTCGGTCAGCGTCACCTTGCCCTTGAAGGTCGCCTTGACCGGGCCGACCGCGATCTTGGCCGAGGCCTGCAGCTCGTTGTCCCCAACCTTCTCGAGGGTGTCGCAGCCCGGGATGCAGCGCTTGAGCACCTCGGGGTCGTTGAGCTTCTCCCACACGGTCTGCTGGTCGGCCGGCAGCACGACCTCGCCGGTCATCGTCATCGCCATGGCGGCGCTCCCCCCATCGTTGAAATCGGCTTCGCCGGGACGGTAGCGGAGCGGTTGCCGCACGGCCAGCGGGTCTTTCGCACACCCGCCCGGCACCCCCGGATTGTCGAGTGGTGCGGTGCTTGCTAAGCCTCACCCCAAGGGACGGCCGCGACACCCGGATGACGGGGCGCGGCCAGGGAGGCCCGGGCGGCAAGCCCGCGAACGGAGAACGTGACCGCATGGAGGTCTTCGCGCAGCAGCTCATCAACGGGCTGACGCTGGGGTCGATCTACGGCCTCATCGCCATCGGCTACACGATGGTGTTCGGTATCATCGGCATGATCAACTTCGCCCATGGCGACGTGTTCATGCTCTCGGCCTTCATCGCCCTGATCACGTTCCTGATCGTCACGACCTGGCTCGGCATCTCGTCGATCGCGCTGGCGCTGCTGATCGTCCTGATCTGCGCGATGGTGCTCACCGCCCTGTGGGGCTGGGCGATCGAGCGCATCGCCTATCGCCCCTTGCGCGGCTCGTTCCGCCTGGCGCCGCTGATCTCGGCGATCGGCGTCTCGATCTTCCTGTCGAACTTCGTCCAGGTCGTGCAGGGCGCCCGCAACAAGCCCACGCCCCCGATGATGCGCGACGTGATCACGCTCTGGACCGGCGAGAACGGCTACGCCGTGGCGCTGTCCTACAAGCAGATCATCATCATGCTGACCACGGTCGTGCTGCTCGCCGGCTTCTGGTACCTAGTGCAGAAGACCCCCCTCGGCCGGGCGCAGCGCGCCTGCGAGCAGGACCGCAAGATGGCGGCGCTTCTCGGCATCGACGTCGACCGCACCATCTCGCTGACCTTCGTGCTCGGCGCGGCGCTGGCCGCGGTCGCCGGCACGATGTACCTGCTTTATTACGGCGTCGTCTCGTTCGCCGACGGCTTCACCCCCGGCGTCAAGGCGTTCACCGCGGCGGTGCTCGGCGGCATCGGCAGCCTTCCCGGCGCGGTGCTCGGCGGCCTCCTCATCGGCCTCGTCGAGACGTTCTGGTCGGCGTACTTCTCCATCGAGTACAAGGACGTGGCGGCGTTCTCGATCCTGGCGATCGTGCTCATCTTCATGCCCTCCGGGATCCTCGGCCGGCCCGAGGTCGAGAAGGTCTGATGGCGAACCCGGCCAACACCCTGGCGGCGACCCCCGCCGCCGACCGCGACGCCCGGGCCACCGGGGCGATCGTCAAGGACGCGGCGCTCTTCGCGCTCGTCACGTTCGGCCTCTGCGTGCCGATCGTCGCCTTCCGCACCGACCTGAGCCAGACCGCCGCCCTCGATCTCGTCCCGCGGTGGGGCCTCGTCGCGATCCTGTGCGGCATCGTGTTCGTGGTGCGGCTGGCCCAGCGGCTGATCCTCGCCAACCGCGATGCCCGCCGGGCGCTGACGCCGTCGCCGACCCAGGCGACGGAGGCGGTCGACGCGACGCCGAACGCCTCGCAGAAGATCTCCGGCTACGCCCTGCCGGCCTTCCTCGGCGTGACCCTGGCCTTTCCGCTCCTCGCGGTGCTCGGCACCGGGGGCTTGGGGGAATCCCGCTACTGGATCGACCTCGGCATCCTGATCCTCACCTACGTGATGCTGGGCTGGGGCCTCAACATCGTGGTCGGGCTCGCAGGGTTGCTCGATCTCGGCTACGTCGCGTTCTACGCCGTCGGCGCCTATTCCTACGCGCTCCTCTCCACGGTGTTCGGCCTGTCGTTCTGGGTCTGCCTGCCGCTCGCCGGCCTGTTCGCGGGCCTGTGGGGCATGGTGCTGGGCTTCCCCGTGCTCCGCCTGCGCGGCGACTACCTCGCCATCGTGACGCTCGCCTTCGGCGAGATCATCCGCCTGGTGCTGATCAACTGGACCGATTTCTCGGGCGGCGCCGCCGGCATCTCGTCGATTCCCCGCGCCACCTTCTTCGGCGTCCCGTTCACGGCGGACGAGGACGGGTTCGCGGCGAAGTTCGGGCTCGACTTCAGCCCGATGCACCGGGTGATCTTCCTCTACTACCTGATCCTGGCGCTCGCGCTCGTCACCAACGGCGTGACGCTGCGCCTGCGCCGCCTGCCGATCGGCCGGGCCTGGGAGGCGCTGCGCGAGGACGAGATCGCCTGCCGCTCGCTCGGCATCAACACCACCAACACCAAGCTCACGGCCTTCGCGCTCGGCGCCATGTTCGGAGGATTCGCCGGCTCGTTCTTCGCCGTGCGCCAGGGCTTCGTCAGCCCGGAGAGCTTCAACTTCCTCGAGAGCGCGATCATCCTGGCGATCGTGGTGCTCGGCGGCATGGGCTCGCAGATCGGCGTCGCGGTCGCGGCGGTCGCGATGGTCGGCGGGCCGGAGCTGCTGCGCAACCTCGGCTTCCTCAAGGCGGTGTTCGGCGAGGGCTTCGATCCGAGCGAGTACCGCCTGCTGCTGTTCGGCCTCGCCATGGTGATCATGATGATCTGGCGCCCCCGCGGCCTGATCTCGGAGCGCTCGCCCTCGATCGTGCTCAAGGAGCGCAAGCGCATCTCGGGATCCCTCGTGAAGGAGGGCCACGGCTGATGTCGGCCTCGATGTCCTCGTCTCCTCTTGCCTCCCCCCGCATGGCCGATCCGGTCCTGACGGTCGACCACGTCACCATGCGCTTCGGCGGCCTCGTCGCCGTCAACGACCTGTCGTTCCGGGTCGGCCGCGGCGACATCACGGCGCTGATCGGCCCGAACGGCGCCGGCAAGACCACGGTCTTCAACTGCATCACCGGCTTCTACAAGCCGACGGAAGGCATGATGACCCTGCGCCACCGCGACGGCGCCGAGTTCCTGCTGGAGCAGCTGCCCGGCTACGCGGTGAACCGGCGCGCCCACGTCGCGCGCACGTTCCAGAACATCCGCCTGTTCACGGGCATGACCGTGCTGGAGAACCTGCTGGTCGCCCAGCACAATCCCCTGATGCTCGCCTCCCGCTACACCATCGCGGGGCTCATCGGCCTGCCCGTCTACCGGCGGGCCGAGACGGCGGCGGTCGAGAAGGCCAAGGCCTGGCTCGAGCGCATCCACCTGATGCACCGCGCCGACGATCCGGCGGGCGACCTGCCCTACGGCGACCAGCGCCGGCTCGAGATCGCCCGCGCGATGTGCACCGATCCGGTCCTGCTCTGCCTCGACGAGCCGGCCGCCGGCCTCAACCCGCGGGAATCGCTGCTCCTCAACGACCTGCTGCGGGCGATCCGGGACGACTACGACACCTCGGTCCTCCTCATCGAGCACGACATGTCGGTGGTGATGGAGATCTCCGACCACGTCGTGGTGCTCGATTACGGCACCAAGATCGCCGACGGCACGCCGGCGGAGATCCAGAGCGACCAGAGCGTCATCGCCGCCTATCTCGGCGTCGAGGACGAGGAGGTGGAGCAGGTCGAGGCGGAGGTGGGAGTATGAGCGTCGCCGGCATCAACGTCCTCCAGGACGAGACCCGCGCCCGGGCCGCCGGCTACCGGGCGCCGCTCCTCACGGTGCGCGGGGTCAAGACCTATTACGGCAACATCATCGCGCTCAAAGGGGTCGACCTCGACGTCAACGAGGGCGAGATCGTCACGCTGATCGGCGCGAACGGGGCCGGCAAGTCGACCCTGATGATGACGATCTTCGGTGCCCCCCGGGCGCGCGAGGGCACCGTCACCTATGCGGGCCGGGACATCACCAAGATGCCGACCCACGAGATCGCCCGCCTCAACCTGGCGCAATCGCCGGAGGGTCGGCGGATCTTCCCGCGCATGACCGTCTACGAGAACCTGCAGATGGGGGCGTCGGTGAACGGCGGCGCCCATTTCGAGCAGGACCTGGAGCGGGTCTGCGCGATGTTCCCGCGCCTGAAGGAACGGCTCTACCAGCGCGGCGGCACGATGTCGGGCGGCGAGCAGCAGATGCTGGCCATCGCCCGGGCGCTGATGAGCCGGCCGCGCCTGCTGATGCTCGACGAGCCGTCGCTCGGCCTCGCTCCGCTCATCGTCAAGCAGATCTTCTCGGCCATCAAGGAGCTCAACGAGCGCGACGGCATGACGGTCTTCCTCGTCGAGCAGAACGCCTACCACGCCCTCAAGCTCGCGCATCGCGGCTATGTCATGGTGACCGGCACCATCACCATGTCGGGTACCGGCAAGCAGCTCCTCGACGACCCGTCGGTCAAGGCCGCCTATCTCGAGGGAGGACGGCACTGATGCAGGGGATCCTCTACGAGGAGAGCACGATCTGGCTCTTCCTCCTCGTCACCGTGGTGATGGGCGGCTGGATGGCCTGGATGATCGGGCGCGGCATCGCGCTCGGCTGGCGGCCGTACTGGCAGGCGGTGCTGTCGCTGCTGCTGCTCGGCATCGCCGTGCGCTTCATCCACCACGCGCTGTTCGAGGGCAGCTTCCTGTCGCCGCACTACTACGTCGTCGACACGATCGTGCTCCTGATCATCGGCTCGGCCGGTTACCGCGCCACCCGCGCCCGGCAGATGACGACGCAGTACCGCTGGCTCTACGAGCGCAGCGGGCCGCTGACCTGGCGGGCCAAGGCCTGAGGGCCCGCCCCCCTGCCCTGCGCCCCGCGATCGGCGCAAGGTGACGAATCGATCCGGGGCCTCTCTCGCCCCGGCACCCGATCCGGGGTCCCCACGCCCCGGTCTCCCGGCCGAAATGGGCCCGCGAGCCCGACATTCCCGTCGATCCAGAGGAGTAAAGAGATGAAGCGCACGCTACTGGCCGGCTTCGCCCTCGCGGCCACCATCGCCTGGGCCGGATCGGCGCAGGCCCAGATCAAGCTCGGCGTGGCCGGCCCGATCACCGGCGCCAACGCCGCCTTCGGCGCCCAGCTCAAGAACGGCGCCGAGCAGGCGGTCGCCGACATCAACAAGGCCGGCGGCATCAACGGCCAGAAGATCGTCCTCGTGATCGGCGACGACGCCTCCGATCCGAAGCAGGGCGTCTCGGTCGCCAACAAGTTCGCCGCCGAGGGCGTGAAGGCCGTGGTCGGCCACTTCAACTCCGGCGTCTCGATCCCGGCCTCGGACGTCTATGCCGAGTCCGGCATCGTCGAGATCACCCCGGCCTCGACCAACCCGAAATACACCGACCGCAAGCTGTGGAACACCTTCCGCACCTGCGGCCGCGACGACCAGCAGGGTGCGGTCGCCGGCGCCTGGCTCGCCGACAAGTTCAAGGGCAAGAACGTCGCCTTCGTACACGACAAGACCCCGTACGGCCGCGGCCTCGCCGACGAGACCCTGAAGGCGCTCAAGGCCAAGGGCGGCAAGGACGTGCTGTTCGAGGGCGTGAACCCGGGCGAGAAGGACTACTCGGCCCTCGTCTCGAAGCTGAAGCAGGCCAAGGCCGACGTGGTCTATTTCGGTGGCCTGCACACCGAGGCCGGCCTGATCGTGCGCCAGATGCGCGACCAGGGCCTCAACGCCCCGCTGATGAGCGGCGACGGCATCACCGACAAGGAATTCGCCCAGATCGCCGGCCCGGGCGCCGACGGCACGCTGATGACCTTCTCGCCGGATGCCCGCAAGAACCCCAACGCCAAGGACGTCGTCGCGGCCTTCAAGGCCAAGAACATCGACCCCGAGGCCTACACGCTCTACTCCTACGCCGCCGTCCAGATCCTGAAGGACTCGATGGAGGCCACCAAGTCGACCGACGGCAAGAAGGTCGCGGCCTACATGCACGAGGGCAAGCCGTTCAAGACCGTGATCGGCGACATCTCCTACGACAAGAAGGGCGACATCACCCGTCCCGACTACGTGATGTACATGTGGAAGAAGGGCAACGACGGCCGGATCGACTACACCGGCAACGAGCTGACCCAGTAAAGGTCCGGCATCGCCGAATCGGCCCGGTGCTTCGCGCGCCGGGCCTTTTTCCGTTGACGAAGCCGCGCGTGCGTCACCCGCGTGGCTTGCGCGTCCCATCGCCTCACCTTACATGCACAGCGAGCGTTAGAAGGCCATCAGCGCGCCCGGCATCTCGGCCGAGCACCCGTACGGCCGGCCGCGTCGCGATCAATCGATGACAATGTGCTCCCGGAGGCGCCGACCGCGACGGCGACCCGGGTGGAGAGTGTGAATGGCGAAAGAAGAGTTGATGCAGTTCGACGGTCTCGTGCTCGAGATCCTGCCGGACGCGCGTTACCGCGTGCAGCTCGACCAGGGCCACGAGATCGTGGCCTACACGGCCGGCAAGATGAAGAAGAACCGCATCAAGACTCTGGCCGGAGACCGGGTCACCGTCGAGATGTCGCCCTACGACCTGGAGAAGGGCCGTCTGGTGTTCCGCCACAAGGACGAGCGGTCCTCGGGCCCGCGCCCGCCGTTCCGCGGCGGCAGCCAGTTCCGCCGGCGCTGATCCGTCCGTTCGAAAAGACCTATCGTCTGCGCGGGGCTGGGGTGAGAACCCTGGCCTTTTGCGCATCCGTGACCTTGCGAGACCTGCTGCGAGACTTGCCATGACCCGTCCCCTGGTGATCGCCCCCTCGATCCTGTCGGCCGATTTCGCGCGGCTCGGCGAGGAGGTCCGCGACGTGGTCGCGGCCGGGGCCGACTGGGTCCATATCGACGTGATGGACGGCCATTTCGTGCCGAACATCACCTTCGGCCCGGTCGTAATGAAGGCGTTGCGCCCGCACACGACGGCCGTGTTCGACGTCCACCTGATGATCGCGCCGGCCGATCCCTATCTCGAGGCCTTCGCCGAGGCGGGCGCCGACATCATCACGGTCCATGCCGAGGCGGGCCCGCACCTGCACCGTTCGCTCCAGACCATCCGGGCGCTCGGCAAGCGGGCGGGCGTGGCGATCAACCCGGGCTCGCCGGCGAGCTTGGTCGAGCCGGTTCTCGACATGGTCGACCTCGTGCTCTGCATGACCGTTAACCCGGGCTTCGGCGGCCAGAGCTTCATCGGCTCGGTCTGCGAGACGGTCTCGCGGGTGCGCGCCATGACCGCCGGCCGCGACATCGACATCGAGGTCGACGGCGGCGTGACGCCGGAGACGGCGCCGGCGGTGGTGCGGGCGGGAGCGAACGCCCTGGTTGCCGGTTCCGCCACCTTCAAGGGCGGGCGCGAGGCCTATGCGACGAACATCGCGGCGATCCGCCGGGCGGCGGAGGGCGCGACGGGGCAGTGGGTCTAGCGCCCTTCCGATCCCAGGCCCGACGCATCCATTGCCGGGCGAGCCAGGCCAAGCCGGGCGGACCGAGCAGCATGGCTCCGGCCATCGCTCCGCCCTGCCACAGCAGGGCCGACGCCCCTTCCCGCTGCCGTTCTTCACGCCACTCCCAGACCGTCCCGAACGCGACCGATCCCCAGACCAGCGTTACCGGCCACAGCAGCAACGCCCGCCGCCATCCGCTCGCGGCCGCGAGTACCGTGAGCACGAGAAGGGCACCGGTGACGATCCCGTGGTTCGCCCGCGCCTCCTCGACCTTGTCGGAGATCGCGGCCAGGGCCGGGGCCGCTGCCAGCATGACGACGGCTGCCAGGATGATGCGGGTGCCCCCGAGAGAGCGGAGTCGCGCCGCCCGCAGCGTTGCCTCGCGCGGGCGGCAACGCCTCATGCCGCCTTGACGGTTTCGATGAAGCTCGTCGCCTCGGCGGACAGGGATTCGGAGTGGAAGGACATCTCCGAGGCCAGGCCCAGAACTCGGGAGGCCACCGCATCGACCTCCCGGACCGTGGCGGCAACGTCCGAGATCCCGGCGCTGACCTTGCCGGCATGTGACGCGACCTGGCTCATGTTCGCCGTGATCTCGCCCGTCGCCGCGTCCTGCTGCATCACCGCTTCCGTCGCCGTCGTGCTCATCCCGGCGATCTCGCGGATCTGCTTCGTCGTCTGCTCGATCGCCTCCGCGGTCGATTGGGTGACGTCCTGGATCAAGGCAATCTGCGCCGTGATCTCCGCCGTCGCCTTGTCTGTCTCGCTCGCGAGCGCCTTGACCTCCGCGGCCACCACCGCGAAGCCGCGTCCCGCCTCGCCGGCCCGCGCCGCCTCGATCGTGGCGTTCAAGGCCAGGAGGTTGGTCTGGCTCGCGATCTTGGCGATCATGCTGACCATGTCGCCGATCCGCGTCGCCGCCGCCTTCAGGCGGTCGACGAGGGTCAGCGTCCGGGCCGCTTCGTCCACGGCGTTCCGGGCGAAGGAGGACGACCCGTCGACCTGGCGCAGGATCTCCTGGATCGCGCTTCCGAGCTCCTCCGTCGCGGACGACATCGTGGTGATGTTTCGCCGCGCCTCCTCGGCCGCGTCGGCGGTCGCGTCCGAGCGGTGCGACGCGTGCTGCGAGGCCGAGGACAATGTCGACGCCAAGCCTGCGAGCTGCGAGGAAGAGGTCTTCACCGCCTCCACGACTTGCCCGACGCTCGCCTCGAACTGCGCGGCGAGACGGGTCATCTCCCGCTTCTTCTCGGCCTCCTGCTCGACACGGTCGGAATCGTCCACGAACGCGACCGCGTAGGGCACGCCGTCATGCGTCGTCACGACGGCATGGACGTCGACCTCGAACGCGGAGCCGTCGTGGCGCGTGAAGTTGACGGTTGCCTTGTGCCATCCCCGCTCCTGCATGCCGCCGACGAATTCCGGCGACACGTCGTGGTTGGTCTTGCCGTCCGGCTGCTGGCGATGAAAGAAGGAATCGACGGACCGGCCAAGCAGGTCCCGAGGGGAAGCGACGCCCATGCTCTTCGCGAAGGCCTCGTTCGTGAAGACAACGCCGTAATGGTCGGTCCGCAGATCGACGACGAACACCGCACAGGGCATATGCTGCAAGACGTGCAGACTCAGCGAGGGCGCGAGCCCATTCGCGACGGAACGCTTCCGCTTGCGCAAGAATGGTAGCACGGTCAAGTCTCCGCACGCGATCATGAGCGCCGAAACGCAAATGGATCGCTCTAAATCTAATTTGTTACATCACCGGACGGTTGATAAAGTTTTAATGGAATAGATACCTCTGCGTCAGGCCTCGCGGCTCGAGATCGGCGGTACATGAGACAATTCCTGTCTCGTATCCGGGTCATGCGCTCCGTGAAGCCCCATCGCGGCGACCCGTTCGGCGGCGGAAGGCATCGTAGGACGGCGGATCCACGCCCGGCTTGCGGTCGAGCGCCCGCCCGGCGAGAGTGATCGCCCGATCCACCGGTCTCGGAGGCCCGCATGACGATCCGCTTCATCGCGCTCGACGCCATGGCGGAGTGCCCGCCCGGCCAGCTCGACCGGATCGTCGCCTGCCTGGAAGCGGCCTCCGCCGAGATCGTGCCGCATCTCGGCCTCGACCGGGTCGACGTCGTGGTGGCGCCGACCCCGGCGCGCTGGCTCATCCCGGGCTGGAACCTGAACGCCTACGCGCATGGGATCGCCCGCCTGACGATCGGCGTCGATACGACAGAACTGGAGACCTGGACTCCGTCCTATGCGGAGCAGCTGAGGACGACCCTCGCCCACGAACTGCATCACCTGCGCCGGTTCCGCGGGCCGGGCCCGCACGACACGCTCGGCGCCAATCTGCTGGCCGAAGGATTGGCGCAGTGCTTCCAGGAACAGGTCGGATGCCCGACGCCGAACTACGCCCTCGCCGTTCGCGGAATGCGGCTGGCGGTGCTGGCCGGGCTCGCCCGGGAGGCGTGGGCCGAGACCCGGTACGACCACGGCCGCTGGTTCTACGGCGACCGCGCCGATCCGGCCTGGCCGTGGAGCGGCGGCTATTCTCTGGGCTACGAGCTGGTCCGGCGCGCCCTCGTGCGGCGGGGCACGACCGCGTCGGACGACGCGGCGCTGTCGGCGGAGGGTGCGTGGCCGACGATCCTGCCGATTCTGGAAGCTTTGGAGCTGGAGCAGCGGGACTTGCAATAAAATCAGGTACGGGCTGGCCCGCTTTTCCCTTCCACGACCGGGTGAACATCGGCTCAGGCCATCTGTCCGCCGGATCGACCCGGTGCGTGCAAGCCGCCTGAACCGAGGCAGCCGCTCAGCGCCCGGCGACCCGCCGCACCGCCCCCGGATGCGCCCGCGGCCTGCGCGGCGGGGACGCCTCCGCGGCGATCCGCGCCGCTCGCCGGTCGAGCCGGGCGGCCGACCGACGCGAGGCCGTCACCCCGACGAGGGCAGCCGCGCCGACGAGGCAGGGCACAAGGACCAGGGCGTAGGTCGTCAGGCTCATCATCGCAGATTGGTCAACGTCAGCCTCGCACCGAAGTGTAGACCAACGCCGAGCACGAACCAAACGACCATCAGCACGAGGGCGGGCGCAGTGACGCGGCCCGTCGTCGCCATGGCGGCCGTCAGGGGAGCGACGATGCCCGTGATGGTGAAGCCGGCCGCCCCGATATTCATCAGGTTCGCGGTCAGCTTCACCTGCTCG
This sequence comes from Methylobacterium terrae, assembly GCF_003173755.1. Lineage (NCBI taxonomy): Bacteria > Pseudomonadati > Pseudomonadota > Alphaproteobacteria > Hyphomicrobiales > Methylobacteriaceae > Methylobacterium > Methylobacterium terrae. The sequence goes on along the minus strand of NZ_CP029553.1, from coordinate 2,636,442 downwards.
TTGTGGACGAGGATGTCGCGGGCGAGCCGGACCCGCTCGCGCTCCTCGTCTCCCTCCTCCTCACCGTCCCCTCGAGGTTGCAGCCCGCTCGCCATGCGCGATCCGGGCCCCGGTCAGGCACGGCCGGATTTGGGGTAGCCCCGCGGCGCCATCGCGCCGGCGGTACCGCGGTGGCCGACCCACTTCGCCAGCTCCTCGCCGGCGACCGTGCGGATGCGCCCGGCGCTGTCGGGCCAGGTCAGCCCGTCGGCGAGGCGGAAGAGCGTCACGGAATCGAGGGCGCCGTCGCGGTACTTCTGCAGCCGCACGCCCTTGCCGCGGACCATCTCGGGAACTTCCGCGAGCGGGAACACGGTCATGAGGCGGTTGGTGCCGCAGACCGCGACGTGGTCGCCCTCCCCCACCTCGACGACGAGGCTCGCCGTCGCCGGATCGTCGAGGCCGATCACCTGCTTGCCCTTGCGGGTATTGGCGACGAGCCCGTCGGCCGGGGTGACGAAGCCGCGCCCGTCGGTGGTGGCGAGCAGGAGCTTCACGCCGGGCCTGTGCGCCCAGACGGTGACGATCTCCGAACCCTCGTCCATGTCGACCATCAGGCGGATCGGATCGCCGAAGCCGCGGCCGCCCGGGAGCTTGGCGGCGTCGAGGGTGAAGACCTTGCCGTTCGAGGCCAGCACCAGGATCTTGGCGGTGGTCTCGGTCGGGAAGCCGATCTTGAGGGCGTCGTCGCCCTTGAACTGTACCGTCGAGAGGTCGGCGACGTGGCCCTTCAGCGCCCGGATCCAGCCCTTCTGCGACACGATCACGGTGATCGGCTCGCGCTCGACCATCGCTTCCGAGAAGTCGATACCGGTGGTGTCGGGTGGGTTCTCGAGCGTCGTGCGGCGGCGGCCGAGCGGGGTCTCGGGGCCGTAGGTCTTGCGCACCTCGCGGATCTGCTTGGTGATCGCCTTCCACTGCAGGTCGTCGGAGCCGAGCAGGCCGTCGAGCTCGCCCTTCTCCTTCGTCAGCGCCTCGTGCTCGCGCTTCAGCTCCATCTCCTCGAGCTTGCGCAAGGAGCGCAGGCGCGTGTCGAGGATGGCGTTGGCCTGCAGCTCGGTCAGCTCGAAGACCCGCATCAGCTCGGCCTTCGGCTCGTCCTCCTCGCGGATGATCTGGATCACCCGGTCGAGGTCGAGATAGACGATGAGCAGGCCGCCGAGGATCTCGAGCCGGCGCTCAATCTGGGCGAGGCGGTGGCGCGAGCGGCGCTGCAGCACGACCCGGCGATGGTCGAGCCACTCGCGCAACGCCTCGGCGAGGCCGATCACCCGCGGCACCGTCCCGCCGACGAGCACGTTCATGTTGAGGGAGATGCGGCTCTCGAGCTCGGTGAGCCGGAACAGCGATTCCATCAGCACCACGGGATCGACGGTGCGCGAGCGCGGCTCGAGCACCACCCGCACGTCCTCGGCCGATTCGTCGCGCACGTCGGCGAGCAGCGGCAGCTTCTTCTCCTGGAGAAGCTCGGCCATCTTCTCGATCAGCCGCGCCTTCGGCACGCCGTAGGGGATCTCGGTGACGACGACCGCCCAGGTGCCGCGGCCGAGATCCTCCTTCTGCCAGCGCGCCCGCACCCGGAATCCGCCGCGCCCGGTGCGGTAGGCCTCGGCGATCGAGGCGGCCGAATCGATGACGATGCCGCCGGTCGGGAAATCGGGTCCCTTGACGAAGGTGGTGAGCTGCTCCGAGGTCGCCGACGGATGGGTGATGAGGTAGAGCGCCGCGTCGCACAGCTCCGCCGCGTTGTGCGGCGGGATCGAGGTCGCCATGCCGACCGCGATGCCCTGCGAGCCGTTGGCGAGCAGGTTCGGGAAGGCCGCCGGCAGCACGACCGGCTCCTCCTCCTGCCCGTCGTAGTTCGGGCGGAAGTCGACCGCGTCCTCGTCCATCCCCGCGAGCAGCAGGCGGGCGACCTCGGTCATCCGGCACTCAGTGTACCGCTGCGCCGCCGGGTTGTCGCCGTCGATGTTGCCGAAATTGCCCTGGCCGTCGACGAGCGGATAGCGCTGGGCGAAGTCCTGGGCGAGGCGTACCAGCGCGTCGTAGACCGCGACGTCGCCGTGGGGATGGTACTTGCCGATGACGTCGCCGACGACGCGGGCGCATTTCTTGTAGGCGCTGCCGGGATCGAGGCGCAGGAGCCGCATCGCGTGCAGGATGCGCCGGTGCACGGGCTTCAGGCCGTCGCGGGCATCGGGCAGCGCCCGGTGCATGATGGTCGAGAGCGCGTAGGCGAGGTAGCGCTCCTCCAGCGCCGCCTTCAGGTCGACGTTCTCGATCCCGTCGCGGTCGGAGGGTGGCTCGAAGGGCTTTCCCATGGGCGGACGTCAACTCACGATTTCGGCGGTCTCAAGACCAGAACATAACACGAACATTCGCCGATTGCCAGGAACGGGAGACAACCCGTCCGCGCAACCGGCCTGAGGCTCCCCGGACCGCGCACAGGCCCCGACCGGGCTCACCCGGCCCCGGCGGTGCCGAGCGCGACGAACCGCACCCGCTCCTCCGGCTCGGGCGTGTCGCGCGGGCCCCAGATGTGCTGATCGAGGAAATAACCCGTTAAGGTAAAGCCTTGCTTGACCTCCCGCTCGGTCGGCACGTTGAGGCCGCGCCGGTCGGGTCGGTCGACCAGGAAGTCGGGCAGCGCGAGCAGCCGGTCGCGCCAGGGCTCGCCGGCGGCGGCGCTGACGGCCCGCCCGCTCTTCGGCGAGACGTAGGCGAGGTACTCGTTGGTGCCGGTGGCGGCGCAGGCCGAGAGGTCGAGGCCGAAGCCGAGCTCGGACAGCATCGCGAGCTCGAATCGCACCATCAGGGCCGGCGCCACCTCGGGCTCGTGCAGGTGGGCGATCAGCACCTTCGCGGCGGCGAACAGCGCCGGATGGGGATCGCGCTCGGGCAGGAGCCGCATCAGCCCGGCGGCGTAGCCGATGCCGTAGAGGGCGAGGCGCGAGCCGATCAGCCGGGCGCTGGCGCTCTCGATCGGCTCGACCGCGTAGGCGCCGAGCCCCTCGTCGAGCCGCGCCCGCCACACCGCCCGCACCAGGTTGCCGGGCTGGAGCACCGGCTGCATCCGGCGCGAGCGTCCGCCATGCACGAGGCCGAGATGCCGGCCGTGCTCGGCCGTCATCAGTTCGAGGACGACCCCGGCCTCGCCGTGCCGCCGCGCCCCGAGGACCAGCCCGTCATCCGTCCACTGCATGGGAGGCTAGATAGTGTCTCGCGGCGGGAAACCGAACCGGCTGCCTCAGGCCGGCGGCAGCAGCACGGAGAACCAGATCCGCGTGCCGCGCCCCGGCTCGCTCGAGACGCCGATCTGCCCGCCCATCAGCTCGACGAGGTGGCGGCAGATCACCAGGCCGAGGCCGCTGCCGCCGAAGCGGCGCCGGATCGATTCGTCGCCCTGGCCGAACGGCACGAACAGCCGCTCCTGCTGCGCCGCCGACATGCCGATGCCGGTGTCGCTCACCGAGAAGCGCAGCCTCCCCTCGCCGCCCCGGCCGCTCTCGGGGCTCACCGCCAGCACGACCCGGCCCGACGGCGTGAACTTCACCGCGTTGGTGAGGAGGTTGAGCAGCACCTGGCGCAGGCGCCCGACATCGCCGAGCACCAGGGTCGGGGTCGCGGGATCGCGCACGACCTCGACCGCCACGTCCTTGCGGGATGCCGCGCCCCGTGCCACGGCCGCGGTGCCCTCGAGGAGATCGGCGAGCAGGAACGCCTCGGGATCGAGGGCGACCTGGCCGGCCTCGATCTGCGCCACGTCGAGGACGTCGTCGACGACCCGGATCAGGATCTCGCCCGCCTCCTGCACGGCGGCGAGGTGGCGCAGGGTCTCCGGCTCGCGCGAGCGGCTGAGCATGTGCTCGGTGTAGCCGAGCACCGCGTTGAGGGGGTTGCGGATCTCGTGGCTCATCATCGCCAGGAAGTCCGACTTCGCCCGGTTCGCCTGCTCGGCCCCGTCCTTGGCGTTGGCCAGCGCCTGCTCGGCCCGCTTGCGGGCGGTGATGTCGAGGGTGAGGCCGACGATGCGCCCGCTCAGGCCGTGCGCGTCGTCGAGGACGCGCCCGAGGCTCTGGATCCAGCGGATGCCGCCGGTCTCGGCCGTCACCCGGACATCGACCGAGAACGGCGTGCGGGTGGTGACGGCCTTGGTCACCGCGTCCCACAACGTGGAGCGGTCGTCGGCATGGACGAGGCCGGTCCAGGCCGACGAGGTGATGATGCAGGCCTGCGCCGACAGGCCGTGCAGGCGTGCGCCCTCCGCCGAGAGGGAGAGGGCGCCGCTGCGCATGTTCCAGTCCCACAGTCCGACGCCGGCGGCCTTGTGGGTGAGGAGCAGAAGGTTGGTCGTGGCCTCGAGCGCCTGGTTGTCGGCCACGACGTCGTCGACGTCGGCGGCCGTCATCATCCAGCCGGTGATCGCGGCGCCGTCGCGGATCGGCACCAGGTCGGTCTGGTGCCAGTGCCAGCGCCCGCTGGCGTCGCGCAGGCGGATCGTCAGGTCGTAGGGCTGGCCCGTTTCGCGCGCCGAGGCGCGCGCCGCCGCCGCCCGGGCGCGGTCCTTCGGGTGCACCGCCCCGTCCCAGCCGTCGGGCTCGCCCTGGCCCGCACCGATCTCCCGCGCCGCCCGGTTGGCGAAGTGCACCGCGCCGTCGCGGTCGAGCATCCAGATCTTCTGCGGCAGCGCGTCGAGGATCACGCGGGAGGGCAGCCCGCTCATCCCGGGCTCGCCCACCGGCGGCGCACGGTCGACGGCACGGCCCGGTCCGTCGACCGGGATGCCATCGAACAGGTGCGCGATCCGCGCCGTCATCAGATCTCCGTCTCGATCACGCCGCGCCCGGGAAAGACCGGTGCCTGCCCGATGGCTCGTCATGGTCCCACCGCGCTGCCCGCAGCGCCAGCCGAATCGGGCAGACCCGAAACACGCCCCTGCTAACCTAAGGGCGCGCTTTGTCCAAGTGCCCGGGATAGGCCGCCGAAGATTTCCCGTTCGAAATCCGCGCGGATCCGTGATCTGCCGGAACGTCGGCGACAACATCCCGGCACTTGCCGCCGCGCGGCGATGTGCGCGAGATTCACGGCGAGCGGGCCGGGGCGGCGGGACAGGCCGCCGCCTCGAGGCGCGCCGCGATGGCGTCCCGCGCCGCCATATCGAGGCCGAGATGGACCCCGTCCGGCGACCGGCTCAGGCCGGCCGGGTCGCGCAGGTCCGCGAAGGCGTCGACGAAGCGGCAGCCGGCCCGGACGCATTCCTCCGACAGGATCGCCGAGTAGGCGGCGGCGGCGGCGGCGTCGTAGAACTTCGTGACGCCGGGGCGGCCGGCATCGATCGGCGGGACCGCGGTCGCGACGACGCGCCGGGCCCGGGGTGCCAGCTCGGCGAACAAGGCGCGGGCCTCCGCCCGGAAACGCTCGGTCGCGTCGGAATGGCCGGTGCGCTGGCGCAGGGTGAGGTCGTTGGTGCCGATCGTCACCACGATCGTCTCGGGCGGTCGCGGCAGCGCGATCCAGCCGGCCACGGCCCGCAGGCCGGAGATCCGCGTACCCGCGATCGCCGCGTTGACGACGGGATGCCCGCACAGGCTCGGGAGGTACAGCCGCTCGATCTGCGAATCGCCGAGCAGCAGGGCGTAGGGCCCCTCGACCTGCTTCAGCAGGCCGGACACCGCGAAGGCCCGCGCCTCGCGGAAGGCCGCCACGCCCTGCCCGCCGCCGGCGCCGTGCCGGCTCACCAGGAACGCGGTGGCTCCGGCCGCCAGGACGGCCGCGGCCAGCCCGGCGCCGATCATCGCTCTCTTCTGCACCCGTCCTCGCGTCCCGATCCCGACGCCCCCGGGGTACAAGCGCCGCCTCCCCGCGGCGAGTCAATCGTGCTCCCCCTCGGGCCGGTCGTCGGCCCGTTATCCACAGGCTTGCGTTTTTCCCCGACATCTTCACGCCTGATTCGGCGGTTCTCTTCATGGTTGAGGGCAGGTAACCGGAGAGCCCGCGCCATGATGCCAGTGGAGATCGATCCGTCCGAGGTGCGCCAGCCGCGCAAGGACCCGCTCGAGCGCGCCGGCGCGCGCCTCGGCCGTCCGGCGGTGCTGGCGGCCCTGGCCGTGGTCGGCATCGGCGGCTGCGCCGGCCTCGCGGCAGCGGCCTATCCGACGCTCAGCGACATGCTGCGGCCGCGGCCGACCGAGGTGCATTTCGGCCGCGTCGCCGACATGCCCGAGATCAAGGACGGGGTTCCGGCCCTGCGCACGACGCCCGCCCCGGCCGTGCGGCAGGTGGCGATCCCGCCCGCCTCGATGCCCATCCCGGATCCCGTGCCGGTGCAGGCGGCCGCCGCGGTCCCGCCCGCGGCGCGGCCGGCCGCCCTGCTCGATCCGAAGCCCGCCGTCCCGCCGAGCGCCTGGACGCCCGCCTCCGAGGTCGCCGCGACCGGGACCGCCGCCCCGTTCCAGCCCATGCCCTCCGCCCTGCCGAAGGCCGCGGAGCCCCCGCGCCCGGTCGCCGCGACGCCCCGCCCGGCGAGCCCGCCCCGCGAGGCCGCCGTGACGGCGCGTCCCCGTCTGCCCGAGGCGGCGCCGCTGCCGCCGGTCCGGGCGGTGGAGGCCAAGCCCGCTCCCGAGAAGACCGCTCAGGCGAAGCCCGCCGCACCGCGCGAGACGGCGGCGGTGGACAAGGCGCAGAAGCCGGCGCCGGTGCGCGAGGTCAAGGGCGAGAGGGCCGCGCCCGAGAAGCGTCCGGTCGAGAAGGTGGCGGAGAAGCCGGCGCCCCGGCGCGACGCGCACCAGCGGACCGCCGCCGCGCAGGCCGCCCCGGCGCCGTCCGCGCCGCCGGAGGAGCCGACCCGCTTCCTCGGCGTGCCGATGCCGGATCTCGCCCCGGCCGGGCGCGCGATCAAGGACACGGTCGACGCGGTGATCTCGTTCCCGAGCCGGCTCTGAGCATCGTCGCACCGGCCGTTCACGACGTGGACGCCGGTTCGGCGGCGAGATTTCGCGATGAGGCCGAGCAGAGGTCCCTGACGCCCCTCTGCACGGGCTGAGCGCTACCCGGCGCGGGCCGCCCCGTCCACGAGCTCGAGCACCAGCCCGTCGCGGTGCGGCCGGCCGTACTCGTCCGTAGCCTCGACGGTGAGGCGGTGGGTGCCGGCCTGCAGGTCCCGCGGAAGGCGCGCGACCCAGAGGTGCGAGCACGGCTCCGCCTTGACCCAGGATTTCCGGGTCGCGGCGTTGCGGGCGTAGAGCGCGACGACGAACGGGTCCGGCCGGCGCACCCGCGCCATCGGCACGGGCGGGCGGTCGCCGATCCGGAACGACACCCGGCTGCGCGGTCCGCCGTCGAACAGGTTGACCACCACGTTGGTCGCACCGGCGCTCTCGGCCGGGATCGTCGACCCGAGCAGCTCGTAGAGCCGGGTGTCGGGCAGGCGCGCGAGGTCGGCCGAGTGGAACTGGCTCTCCAGCACGATCCGCATCTGGCGGCCCGCATCGTCGCTCGCCGGGACGTAGCGGGTGGTGTACCGCCGCCCGCCGGCGACGCTCAGCACGTGGAAGCCGTGCGGCGTCCCGTCGCGGCTGTCGGCGGTGGCGATGCCGCGCCGGTCCGGCGGCCCGCTCCACCACGAGCCCGAGACGGCGGTGAGGATGTGATGGTGGTGGGCGTCCTCGCCCGTCGCTCCGGGTCGGCCGTCCGGCCCGAGATAATGGTGCTCGGTGGTGTGGGTGTGGCCCGACACGCTGAGCGACGGACGCCCGGCGAGCAGCGCCAGGAGCTGCGCCCGGTCGGCGGTGCTGATGCCGGGGTCGTCGGGGCCGAGATCGGTGACGAGGGGGATGTGCATCGCCACCACCACCAGGCGGTCGGCCGGAACCTGCCGCAGCAGGTTCTCGACGAAGGCGAGCTGGCGCTCGCCGATCCGGCCCTCGTAGCGCCCGCCCCGCCCCGCCGTCGCGGTGGCGGCGCCGAGGTAGTGGACGTTGTCGAGCATCACGAACAGCACGCCGCCGTGTTCCAGCGCGTAGTACGGCGCCCCGAAGGTGCGCTTGAAGGTCTCGCGGGCGTGGCGCGCGTCCGGCGCCTCGAAGTTGAGGTCGTGGTTGCCGCCGATGTGGAACCACGGCACGCCGATCTGCGCCATGATCCGGTTCTGGCGCGGATAGAGCGACAGGTCGTCGAACAGCACGTCGCCGGTCGTCATGCCGAACGCGGCCTTGGCGAATTCGCCCCTGGTGCCGAGCAGCCGGGCGACCGCGGTGTCGCGCACGAAGGTCAGCTCGGCGTGGCTCTCCGGCTGCGGATCGGTGAACAGCACGACGTCGAAGTCGCCGCTCTCCGGGCTGCGCACCAGGCCGAAATCGACGGAGGCCGGCAGCGGCCCGGTCGGCGCGATGCCGGGATAGCGCAAGGCCAGGTCCGGAGGCGTGCCGGCGGGCTGGTGCAGGTAGGAGAAGCGCGGCAGGCCGTCGGGCCCGGGCGGCAGGGCAAAGCCGCTGGGCTTGACGACGAAGAGCGCCGCCTCGTCCCCGACCGGCAGGGCGTAGCGTCCCTCGGCGTCGGTGCGGACCACCTCGCGGCCGTTCGAGACCAGCACGTCGGGAAGGCCCGGATCGCCGGGCCCGCGCCGGCCCTTGGCCCCGCGATCTTCGTAGACGATGCCGATTGCCTGGCCGGTGGCCTGCGCGGGAGCGCTGCCGCCCTGCGCCCGGGCCGCCAGATCATGTCCCAGGGGGGCGAGCGCCAGGGCGGCCGCGCCCGCCACCGTGTCGCGCCGCGTCAAGGTCGTCCGCTCGGTCATCGCCCGGTCTCCGTCGTCGAACGGGCAGCGAATCACGGCATCGCGACCGTTCGGTGACGCAGGGCCGTCGCCGACAGGGGCAGGTCGGCGACAGTCCCGACACCCGCCATCGTCGTTTCCCGTGGCCGATCGAACCGATCGTCACTCCATCCCCGGCTTGCCGCCCCGGAGCTTCTTGACGTCGCCGCGCCGTCCCTTGTCCTCGAGCCGCCTCTTCTTCGAGGCGAGCGTCGGGCGGGTCGGGCGGCGCGGGGTCGGGGGCACGGCGGCCTCGCGCACGAGGTCGGCCAGGCGCTCGCGCGCCTCCGCCCTGTTGCGCTCTTGGGTGCGGTGGGTCTGGGCGGTGATCACCAGCACGCCGTCCGCCGTGAGCCGCCGTCCGGCGAGCTTCATCAGGCGGATCGCCACCGCGTTCGGCAGCGAGGGCGAGCGGCGGACGTCGAAGCGCAGCTGCACCGCGGACGAGACCTTGTTGACGTTCTGGCCGCCAGGCCCCGAGGCGCGCACGAAGCTCTCGTCGAGCTCGGACTCGTCGAGGGTGATCCAGGGCGTGCATGCGAGACCCACGACGGCGCTCCCGAGAACAGTTCGCGACCGCCGCCATCCCACGAAACGTTTGCGCGCGCTACATCGGAGGGCGTGCCGAAGAAACGCTCCCCCCCGCCGCCCGTCCCCGCATCCCCCGCCCTTCCCGCCGCCTTCGCGGCCTGGTTCGCGGAGCGCGGCTGGACGCCGCGGCCGCACCAGCTCGCCCTGCTGGCGGCGGCGCGGGCCGGGCGCTCGGCCCTGCTCGTCGCGCCGACCGGGGCCGGCAAGACGCTGGCGGGCTTCCTCCCCACCCTGGTGGAGCTGGCGGAGGGCGACGGCAAGGGAGGGCTACACACCCTCTACATCTCGCCGCTCAAGGCGCTCGCGGTCGACATCGCCCGCAACCTCGAGGCGCCGGTCGCGGGGATCGGCCTCGACGCGAAGGTCCGGATCGAGACCCGCACCGGCGACACGCCGTCGCACAAGCGCAGCCGCCAGGTCGCGCGCCCGCCCCACATCCTGCTGACCACGCCCGAGCAGCTCGCCCTGCTGGTGGCCCACCGCGAGGCGGCGGAGCTCTTCCGCGGCCTCAAGCGGGTGGTGCTCGACGAATTGCACGCCCTCGTCACCTCGAAGCGCGGCGACCTCTTGAGCCTCGGCCTCGCGCGGCTCCACCGGCTGGCCCCGGGCCTCGCGACGACCGGCCTGTCGGCGACGGTGCGCGAGCCCGACGCGCTCCGGCGCTACCTGGTGCCGCAGCATCCCGACGCGGCGATGGCCGACCTCATCACCGTGGCGGGCGGGGCGCGCGCCGACCTGCACATGCTCGAGACCGGCCGCACCCTGCCGCTCGCCGGGCACACCGCCTGGCAGTCGATGCCGGCGGTCTACGACCTGATCCGCCGGCACAAGCTGGTGCTGGTCTTCGTCAACACGCGGCTCCAGGCCGAATACACCTTCCAGGAACTCTGGAACCTCAACGACGACGGCCTGCCGATCGCCCTCCATCACGGCTCCCTCGACGCCACGCAGCGCCGCCGTGTCGAGGCCGCGATGGCGGCGGGCGTCTTGCGCGCCGTGGTCTGCACCGCGACCCTCGACCTCGGCATCGACTGGGGCGACGTCGACCTCGTGATCAACATCGGTGCGCCGAAGGGCGCGAGCCGGATCATGCAGCGGATCGGGCGGGCCAACCACCGGATGGACGAGCCCTCGAAGGCCTACCTGGTGCCGGCCAACCGCTTCGAGATGCTCGAATGCCGCGCCGCCCTCGACGCCGTCGAGGAGGCGGCGCAGGACACGCCCGATCCCCGCATCGGCGCCCTCGACGTGCTGGCCCAGCACGTGCTCGGCATGGCGTGCGCCGGGCCGTTCGGCGAGGACGCGCTCTACGACGAGGTGCGGGCCGCCTCCCCTTACGCGGACCTGACCCGCGACGACTTCCTGCTCGTCCTCGACTACGTCGCCACCGGCGGCTACGCGCTTGGCGCCTACGAGCGCTTCGCCAAGATCCTGCGCGGGCCGGACGGGCTGTGGCGGGTGCGCGACGCGCGGACCGCGCAGCAGTACCGGATGAATGTCGGCACGATCATCGAATCGACCACCGTCAAGGTGCGGCTCGCCCGACGCAACCGGGCGAAGCCCGGCTCGGTGCTGCCGGCGGGCGGGCGCGTGCTCGGCGAGATCGAGGAGGATTTCGCCGAGACGCTGACGGTCGGCGACACCTTCCTGTTCGCCGGCGAGATCCTGCGCTTCGAGGGCCTGCACGAGGACGAGGCCCTGGTGACCCGCGGGCCGCCCGGCACCGACCCGGCGATCCCGAGCTATGCCGGCTCGAAATTCCCGCTCTCGACGTTCCTCGCCGCCCGGGTGCGGGCGCTGATCGCCGATCCGTTCGAGTGGGACCGGCTGCCGGCGCAGGTGGCCGACTACCTGGTGCAGCAGCGCCGCCGCTCGGTGCTGCCGGGCCCGCGCGACCTCCTGGTCGAGACCTTTCCGCGGGCGAACCGCTACTACCTCGCCTGCTTCCCGTTCGAGGGGCGTCTCGCCCACCAGACGCTCGGCATGCTGCTGACGCGGCGGCTGGAACGGGCCGGGATGCGGCCGCTCGGGTTCGCCGCCAACGATTACGGCCTCGCGGTCTTCTGCACCCGCGACCTGTCGGAGCGCATCGCCCGCGAGCCCGGCTTCCTCGATCGCCTGTTCGCCGAGGACATGCTCGGCGACGACCTCGAGGAGTGGCTCGACGAATCGGCGATGATGAAGCGCACCTTCCGGCAATGCGCGGTGATCGCCGGGCTGATCGAGCGCCGTCATCCGGGCCTGCGCAAGACCGGGCGCCAGGTCACGATCTCGACCGACCTGATCTACGACGTGCTGCGCAAGCACCAGCCCGGCCACCTGCTGCTGCGGGCGGCGCGGCAGGATGCGGCAACCGGACTCCTCGACGTGGCCCGCCTCGGTATGATGCTTGCGCGCATCCAGGGGCGAATCATCCACAAGGCCCTCGACCGGGTGTCGCCGCTCTCCGTGAACGTGATGCTCGAGATCGGGCGCGAGCGCGTCTACGGCGAAGGGGCGGACGAGATCCTGGCCGAGGCCGAGGCGGCGCTGCTCGACGAGGCGCTGGCATGATGGGACAGACCGGAGGGCGCCCCGCTCCGAGAAGGACGATGACACCGTGGCGCTGCCGCTCAAGCTCGAGAAGACCCACAAGACCCCCGGCGTGACGCTCGCCGGAGAGACCCTCGCCCTCGATCTCAGCGGCGCCCTGTGGCTGCCGGAGCACCGCACGCTCGTGGTCTCCGACCTGCACCTCGAGAAGGGATCGGCCTACGCCGTCCGCTCGGGCCAGTTCCTGCCGCCCTACGACACCCGCGAGACCCTGGCGACCCTGCACGAGGCGGTGGCCCGCCTCGACCCGGCCCGCGTGGTCGCCCTGGGGGATTCCTTCCACGACGCGCAGGGGCCGGCCCGCCTCGACGTCGCCGACCGCGCGCTGATCGCCGCCCTCCAGGAGGGCCGCGACTGGGTGTGGATCTCCGGCAACCACGACCGGGCGGTGCAGGACGGGATCGGCGGCCGCTTCGCCGACACCCTGACGATCGGCGGCCTGACGCTCCGGCACGAGCCGGCCGCGAACCCGGAGCCCGGCGAGGTCGCCGGCCACTTCCACCCGGTCGGCAAGGTGGCGATGCGCGGCCGCGCCGTGCGCCGGCGCTGCTTCGTCCTCGACGCGCGGCGCCTGGTGATGCCGGCCTTCGGATCGCTGACGGGCGGGCTCAACGTCCGGGACAAGGTCTTCGACGACCTCTTCCCCGCCGGATTCACCGCGCACCTGATCGGCGACGGGCGGGTCTTCGCGATCAGCCGGACGATGCTGACGCGGGAGTGAGTCAGGCGGCGCCGAGGAAGCCCGCCGCCAGCAGCGCCAGCCCGGCCACCCCCGACAGGGCCAGCCGCAGCCGCCCGAGCCACGCCGGCACCAGCCCGCGCCGCGGCAGGTCCTGGTCGACGAGGCCCCAGGCGAGCACCAGGGCGCCGAGCGCGCGCAGGTCCCAGGGGCCGGGCGCGAACAGGGCCGCCCAGGCGATGAGCGAGGGCACGACCGAGACGGCGTAGTCGGCGCCCCGCCCCTCCGGCGAGGCGGCGGCGGCGCCCCAGCGCAGGCCGCCGAGGAACGAGGCGATCACGGCGCCGTAGGCCGCGAGGAGCGGGCGCGGCGCGACGCCGAAGAGGGACTGGCCCAGGATCACGAGAGCGCTCAAGCCCGGGAACGGGATCAGGCCCGCCGCACCGAGGATCAGGGCGGCGAGGGGCGGGTTACGGGGCATCAATCTCTCCGGAAGATCACGCTGGCGAGCCAGCCGGAGATGAGCGCGAGCGCGCCGACGGCAAGCCCGTAGGCCGGCGACCAGTCGCGGGCGAAGGTCGCGATCCCCTGCTCGACGCCCGACTTGACGAGGTCGAACCGCCCCTCGTGGCGCGCGAGCGGCACCCCGCCGGCGAGCAGCACAACCTCGACGTCGTAGGCGCCGACCGGCGCGGTCGCCGGCAGCGGCGCGGTGGTGCGGAACACCGAGGGCGACAGGAACCGCACCCCCGCCTCGCTCTCGGCGAACAGGCGCTGGCCCCGGCGCAGGCGCAGGAGGGCCTCGCGAAAGGGATCGTCCGGGGTCGGGGCCGTCAGGGTCAGGTCGGGCGCCGCGACGATGGCCTGGAGACCCAGGCGCAGGCGCCGTCGCGTCGCCTCGTCGGCGATGGCGGCGAGCGGCCGCGAGGACAGGACCGCCAGGAAGCTCGGCACCTCGGCGAATTTCTGCTGGGCCCGATTGACCCAGACCGGTCCCAGGGCCTCCTTCTCGCGCACCGTCAGCGCCTGGCGCGGCCCGCGGATCGTCACCACCACGTCGTAGCCGCCGGAGCGCGCCGCCGCCTGCCCGTCGCGCTCGACGGCGCCGAACACCGCGACCGAGGTGCCGGTATAGGTCGAGGTCACGGCGAGCCGGTTGAACGACAGGCTCACCACCAGGGTCTCCGCCCGCGCCGGGCCGATGGCGATGGGAACCGAGGCGAGCAGTGCCGCGAAAGCAGCCCCCCATGAACGAATTGGGCTTGGGCTTCCCCCTCTCCCCGCGGGCGGGGAGAGGGTCGCTTGCACCTCGTCGTGCAAGCGACGAGCGCAGGCGCAGCCGGAGCGAGGGTGAGGGGGTGTCGACGAGCGAGGCTCATCCGGCGATACCCCCTCACCCTCGCTTCGGCTTTCGCCTCCGCTCACTCCATCGACGACAAGGTCGATGAAGTCCTCTCCCCGCGGGAAGTCGGGCTTGCCCGCCTTCGTCCGTCGCTTGCAGATCCCGGGCAGGCCCGGGATCTGTCGGGGAGAGGGGAAACCTGCGCCTTTCATCATGAGAGCAACGAGGGCGCGCATCAGCGCGCCTCCTGGACCACGATCGAGAACGGCTCCTCGGGACGAAGCGCCAGTTCGAGCGCGAAGCGCAGGCCCACCGCCAGGACGAGGATCGCGAGGAGGAACCGGAAGTACTCCGAGCGCAGGTTGCGCCCGGCCCGTGCCCCGAACTGTGCCCCGAACACCCCGCCGACGATCAGGATCACCGCCAGCACGACGTCGACCGCCTGGTTCTGCACCGCGTGCAGCACCAGGGCGACGAAGCTGGTGCAGAGGATCTGGAACTGCGAGGTGCCCACCACCACGCCCGTCGGCACCCGCATCAGGTAGAGGAGGGCCGGCACCAGGATGAAGCCGCCGCCGATGCCCAGGACCGCGCCGGCGAAGCCCACGAACAGTGCCAGCGCCAGGATCGGGATCACGCTGGCGTAGAGCCGCGAGCGGGGAAACCGCATCCGCAGCGGCCAGGCCAGGTAGGCGGCGTGGTCGCCGCCGAGCCGCGCCGGGCGGGGCCGGCCGCGGTGGCGCGCCCAGAACCCGCGCACGCTCTCGGCCAGCATCAGCCCGCCGACCACCGTGAACAGCGTCACGTAGGCGATGGTGATGACGAGGTCGAGCTGGCCGGCCCGCCGCATCGCGGCGAAGAACCAGACGCCGAGGCTGGTGCCGGCGAAGCCGCCGAGGACCAGGACGAGCCCGAGCCGCAGGTCGAGGGCGTTGCGGCGCAGGGCCGCCAGCACGCTGGTGGTCGAGGAGGCGACGATCGGGGCGGTCTGGGTCGCGACCGCGATCGCCGGCGGGATCCCCATCACGATCAGGATCGGCGTCATCAGGAAGCCGCCGCCGATGCCGAACAGCCCCGAGATGAAGCCGACCGCGGCGCCGAGCCCGACGAGGAGCAGGACGCTGACGGGCATCTCGGCGATGGGAAGGTAGATCTGCAACGACGGGACGGTCCGGTGCGGCACGCGACCGCGATCTAGACCATGTTTTCGCCTCGAGGGGAAACCGGGCCGCGCCGAAGGTCGGCGGGCGCGGATCTCTCGACCCGCGCCCGCCGAACCCGTTTCGTGCCTGCGGCCTACACCTTGCCGGTGCCGCGTCCGACGGCGAGGGGCGGCGGCGCGCCGATCAGCGACATCGCGCCCGGAGTCGCCGCGGTCTCGGTACGGGCGGGCGGCGGGTCGTTCACCGCCGGGTCGGGCGTCCTCGCCTTCCAGGCCTCGGCCGCGGCGCGGGCCGCCGCGAGGTCCTTCGGCGCCAGCTTCCCGGCGACCTCGTCGCGCTTGCGGCCGGCATCGTCGTCGCCCTGCGCGGCGGCGGCCGCGAACCAGCCATAGGCCTGGACCAGATCCTGACCGATGCCGAGCCCGCGTGCTTGCAGCACCGCGAGGTTGTACTGGCTGTCGCGCACGCCGTACTCGGCGGCCTTGCGGAACCAGTTCGCCGCGGAGGTGTAGTCGGGCTTGCCGCCGGCGGCACCGGATTCGGCCAGCATCACCGCGAGGTTGTGCATCGCCCGGACGTGGCCCTGCATCGCCGCGCGCCCGTACCACAGCCGCGCCTTGTCCTGGTCGCGGACGAGGCCGAGGCCCTTCTCGTACTGGCTGCCGAGACGGTACTGCGCCGGGGCGTAGCCGGCGCCGGCCAGCCGGTCGAACAGCTTGGCGGCGAGCGCGGCGTCCCGGGGGAGGCCGCGTCCGTCGACGGCGCGGCTGGCGAGTTCGTAGACCGCGGCGCCGTCGCCCTCGAGCGCGGCCTGGCGCAGGGAGGAGGCCCCGGCCGGCAGACCGGCGAGCTCGCTGCCGAGCGACGCCATGTCGGTGACCCGCGGGGTCGCGGGCTTGGCCGCCAGGGCAGGCTTTGCCGCCTCCGGCGCACGCTCGCCGGCGGCCTCGGGTGCCTTCGGAAGGGCGGCCTCCGGCTTGACGGTTTCAAATTTGTTGGTTTCGGGCTTGCCGGCCTCGATGGGGGCCGCGGCCGGCGGCGCGCCCTTGGGGGTCGGGAGAGCGGCGATGGCCTGGGTCGTGGCGGGATCGACGGGCGCGGTCGCCTCGCGGGAGATCGTCGGGGCGGCGATCCGCGCGCCGGACCCTTGCAGGGCCTGCAGCGTCCCGAGCGCCAGCACGATCGCCGCGAGGCCGAGGAGCAGGGGCCGGCGCCGGCGCTCGATCGTCGCCCGCAGGCGCTCGACCAGGCTGCCCCGGGGCTCGCCGGCTCGGTCCGCCGCCTGCGGCGCCTGGCCGGCACCGGCGGCCTCGGCCGCCGCGGCCTGCGCGGCGCGGCGGGCCGCCGCGATGAAGCTCGCCTTGATGTCGCCGGCGGGCATCTCGGGGGCCGGCACGGTCTCGCCCGGCACGGCCCCTGCCGGCATGGTCCCTCCCGGCATTTGGCGCGGACGGAGCGCGCCGGGCTCGATCATCTCGTCGGCCGGGCTCGGGGAGCCGAACCGGCCTCCCTCCGCCCGCGGGGCCTCCGGCCGGCGGGCCGGGCGCTCCGGCGTCGCGGCGGTCGTCTCGCGCAACGTGTCGCGCAGGTTCCGGGCGGCGCGGGGCGGGGTCGCGGCGAGGGCCGGCGGGGTCTCGCGGCGGTCGCCGTCGAGGTGGGTCAGCCGGGAGACCAGCTGCTCGAGGGCGGAATGCACGCCCTCCATTGTGGCCTGGAGGCGCTTGTCGGCGGCGGCCTGATGCGCGCGCATCTCGGCCAGGACCGCCTGCACGCCGTCCATGCCGGCGGCCGCGGCCGCGCCCTGGCGCTCGGCGCCGATCGAGTCGGCGACCGTGCGGGCGGCGCGCTCCGCCGCGGCCTGGATCGGCGCCTCGTCGCGCAGCAGCGCGACCTGGGCCAGGAGGTCGCCCATGGTGCGCTCAAGGCCGGCCAGCGCGGGGTCGCTGCCGCGGGTGTCGATGCGGCTCGCCAGCGCCAGGACCTGACGCTCGAGGCCGTCGAGGGTCTCGCCGCCCGCCCCCTGCCCGACCCGGTCGAGCTTGTCGGCGAGGTTGCGCAGCATGCCGTGGATCGAGGCGAGGTCGCTGCTCGGCAGGGCGGGCTGGCGCAGGGCCTCGCCGATCTGCTCCAGCCGCTCCATCACGTCGCCGACGGTGTTCACCGCCGCGACCTGGTCGACCTTGGCCGAGAGGGCGTCGATGCGCCCGAGGATGTCGCCGGCCGCGTCCGGGCGCTCGCGCCGCTCGGCCCGCAGGTCGTCGAGCTTGCGGTCGAGGTCGGCGATGCCCTGGACCAGCGTCGGCGCGTCGGCCGACGGCAACCGCACGCCCTGGCGGATCTCCTCGAGGAGCGGCCGCAGCTCCTCCATCAGGGCGGGGCTGTCGAGCATCCCGCTCCCGAGCCGGGTCACGGTCTCGGTGAGCTCGTCGACCGACCGGGCCAGGTTCTGCACCCTTGCCGGCTCGGCGAGCGCCGCGACCTGGCTGCGGATGTCCTCGAGTTCGGAGAACAGCTTGGCGACCGCGTCGCGATCGGCGAGCCCGGCCGGGTCGGCGCGCAGCGCCCCGTCGAGGGCGCCGTCGACCTGTCGGGCGAGGCGCTCGACGTCCTGGGCGACCCGGGCATGCACGTTGGCCGCGACGTCGTCGGCGAGCCGCCCGACCTGGACCCGCATCAGGTCGATCGGCCCGGCGACCGCGACGAGGTCGGCCGGGTCGCGGGCCCGCTGCACCTCGTCGGCGAGGGTGCGGACCGCCTGTTCGAGGGTCACGAGGTCGCCGCTCGTCGCGAGCGTGCCGATCGATTCGCGCAGGCGCGAGGTCTCGGCCTGCAGCCCCGCGATGGCCGGCGACAGCGCGTCGGCGGCGGCCTCGGTCGTCTCCATCACCCGGGCGAGGTCGCGCCGCAGGCCGTCGACCAGGAGATCCGTCTCCTCCTCGGGCCCGCCGTCGTCGAGCTGCTGCTGGCGCTGGCGGATCTCCGCCACCGCGGCGGCGAGGCTGTCGGCCGCCTGGCGGGGTCTCCGGCCGGCGCGGGACGGCTCGCGGGGGGCGGCCTCGGCGAGGCGGGTCTCGATGCCCTTCACCGCCTTGGCGACGACGTCGTCGGTGGCCTCGCGGGTCTCGGCGATGCGGCGGTCGATCGCGTCGAGGCGTCGCCCGATGGCCGCCACGGCCTCGATCAGCCGCGCATCGCCGGCCGGATCGGGCTTCGGCGAGGCCGGAGCAATCGGAGCCGGAGCGGGGGCGGTGGTCGGACGATTCGGGCGCGGACGCGTCCCCCGGGGCGGCTCGGGCTGCCACCCCCGGTCGGGGCGCCTGTCCTCGGCGGGCTCGGATTTCTGGAACGTCGGTGCCGGGTACCCGTCCTGCCGGGCCCGGCGTGCGCCGGCGACGCGGCGGGATTGCTGGCGTACCCCGGCACGGGCCGACCCTTCGCTGATCGCCTCGGCGAGCCACTCGTCCACCGACAATCCGGCGCGGCGCGCGGCCTCGCGGGCAGCGTCGCGCAGCTCCGGATCGAAGGCATCGAGTGTAGGAGCGGTCCGTCTCATAGCGGGCTCTGCGCAAGGGGCCTGAGGATCTCGCGGATAGGCGCCGGCGGGAAGCCGACGGAAACCCCGCGCCCTGCTCGATCGTGAAGATCCGGTCAGTGGCCGCAGCCTGAAAGGTTCCTCCGGGCACTTTCGATCGGCACGGTAAACAAGCGGTTAAGCCGCCGTCGAACCCTCGCCCGGGTGGTGCGGTCCGCACGCGATCGTTGCGCACGCAACCCAATAATGGACAATTTGTGCTCACAACCTATGAGCGAGTTTCGAAATCGAACGCTGGCATTTTCCACTGGTTTCGCTGCGCTCCGGACTTGTAACGGTAATGTGATTTCCGTTGTAAGCGATTGACCGACAATGATTTTTACCGTAAGTAACACACGCTCAAGTTGACGTTACCTTTCCCTTAGGTAGGTCATTTGAGCTTGTTTGTGCCACAGGGCGTCCCGGGGCGCGCTGGAATGAGCAGTGATGCGTGTCTCACGGGGGAACGGCATGGCTTATGATCGGCAGACCGAGAGCACCAGGGGGGCATCCGCCCGGCCCGGTGGGTCCGCTTCGCGCACGGGACGTCCGGCCGGCCGTTCGACGGCGCCGGCGACGCTCACCATCGGCGACCTCGCCGAGGAGTTCGGCGTGACACTGCGGGCGTTGCGCTTCTACGAGGCGAAGGGGCTGCTGCACCCGCAGCGCCGCGGCACCACTCGGCTCTACACCGAGGAAGACCGCTCGCGCCTCGCCACCATCCTGCGCGGCAAGGAGCTCGGCTTCACCCTGCGCGAGATCGCCGCGATGGTCGACGGCGACGAGCTCGCCGACGCCGGCACCGGCGCGACGCTGTCCCTGTCCCCGGCCCAGGTCGCCGAGCAGATCACCCATCTGGAGAACCAGAAGGCGGAGATCGAGCGGGCGCTCGAGGCGCTCCGGGGCTACGGCAAGACCGTCGCCAGCGCCTGAGGCGCATCGAGAGTTTCCAGGCGGCGCCCTGCGGGGGCGGGCGCCGCCCGGACGTGATCGTCAACCTTGTCGCGCGTGAGATCCGGGACCGCGCCGGCTGCCCCTTGCCGTCCCACACCCAGATAGTTTACATATGAACTATCTCGCCGCGGGAATCGCCGCGGACGAAGCGTGGGAGCGGGGGAAACATGCCGAGCTACAAGGCGCCGGTGGAGGACGTGATGTTCCTCCTCAACGACGTGTTCGGGATCGCGCGCTACAGCAACCTGCCCGGCTTCGCCGAGGCGACGCCCGACGTGATCGAGGCGGTGATCGCCGAGGGCGCGAAGCTCTGCGAGGAGGTGCTGGCGCCCCTCAACCGCGTCGGCGACGCGGAGGGCTGCACCCGCCACCCCGACGGCAGCGTGACGACGCCGAAGGGCTTCAAGGCCGGGTACGACGCCTATGCCGGCGGCGGCTGGATGGGCCTGTCGATGCCGGCCGAGTATGGCGGCCAGGGTCTGCCCCACACCCTCAACAGCGTGATGCAGGAATTCACCTCCAGCGCCAACCTGGCGCTCGGCATGTATCCGGGCCTGACCCAGGGCGCGATGGCGGCCCTCCTGGTCCACGGCTCCGAGGAGCAGAAGCGGACCTACCTGCCGAAGATGGTCGACGGCACCTGGACCGGCACGATGAACCTGACCGAGCCGCATTGCGGCACGGATCTCGGCCTCCTGAAGACCAAGGCGGTCCCGAACGGCGACGGCTCCTACGCGCTTACCGGCACCAAGATCTTCATCTCGGCGGGCGAGCACGACCTGTCGGAGAACATCGTCCACCTGGTGATCGCCCGGATCGAGGGCGCGCCGGCCGGCACCAAGGGCATCTCGCTCTTCGTGGTGCCGAAGTTCCTGGTCGGGCCCGACGGCACGATCGGTGCTCGCAACGGCGTGTCGTGCGGCGCCATCGAGCACAAGATGGGCATCCACGGCAACGCGACCTGCGTGATGAACTACGACGGCGCCACCGGCTGGCTCGTCGGGGAGGCCAATCGCGGCCTCAACGCGATGTTCGTGATGATGAACGAGGCCCGCCTCGCCGTCGGCATCCAGGGACTCGGCCAGTCCGAGGTCGCCTACCAGAACGCCGTGTCTTACGCCCGCGACCGGCTCCAGGGCCGGGCGCTCACCGGCGCCGCTTCGCCCGACAAGCCCGCCGACCCGATCATCGTCCACCCGGACGTGCGCCGGACCCTGATGACCATCCGCGCCTTCAACGAGGCGGCCCGGGCGCTCGTGATCTGGACCGCGCTCCAGGCCGACATCGCCCACGGCTCCGAAGACCCGGCCGCCCGCCAGGCGGCGGAGGACCACATGGGCCTGCTCACCCCGGTGGTGAAGGGCGTGCTGACCGACCGGGGATTCGCCAACGCGGTCGACGCCCAGCAGATGTTCGGCGGCCACGGCTACATCGAGGAATGGGGGATGTCGCAATTCGTGCGCGACGCCCGCATCGCCCAGATCTACGAGGGCGCCAACGGCATCCAGGCGATGGACCTCGTCGGCCGGAAATTGCCGCGCGACGGCGGCCGGGCGATGATGCGCTTCCTTGCCGAGGTCGAGGGCTTCTGCAAGGAGAACGCCGAGGACGAGACCCTCAAGGTCTTCTGCGCCCCCCTGACGAAGAGCCTCGGCCACCTGCAGCAGGCGACGATGTGGCTGATGCAGAACGCCATGGCGAAGCCCGACAACGCGGGCGCCGCGGCGACCGACTACATGCACCTGATGGGCCTCGTCGCCCTCGGCTACATGTGGGGTCGGATCGCCAAGGCGACGGCCGAGAAGAAGCGCTCCGGCGAGGGCATCGCCGAGCGCCTCGACGCCCGGCTCGCCACCGGCCGGTTCTACGTCGAGCGCGTGCTGCCGGAGACCGGCACGCGGCTCATCCGCATCTCGGCCGGCTCCGACGCCGTCATGGCGGTGCCGGCGGAGCTGTTCTAGGCTCCACCCGTATCCGCGGGGCCCGCCTCCACGACACCGACACTTGTGAAGCGCGGGATCCCCTCTCCCGAGGGGGAGAGGGGTAGGGGTGAGGGTGGCTCGGGTTCAGAATTAATCGCCGAACGTCGTAGCTGCGCAGCTCGACGCTTCAGGGTCATTGCGGAAGCCGAGCCACCCTCACCCCCGACCCCGCTCCCAAACGGGAGAGGGGAGACGCGCTTCAGCTTCCTCAGGGAGATCCTGCGGAAGCCGTATCAAGGATTATCGCTTGCCCCCGGCGCCCTCCCCTCGGGCCGCCGCACGACACATCCGGGAAGACGCCCCATGCCCGACGCCTACATCTACGATCACGTCCGCACGCCCCGCGGCCGCGGCAAGCCCGACGGCTCGCTGCACGAGGTGACGGCGCTCCGCCTCGCCGAGACGGCGCTCCGCGCCCTCAAGGACCGCAACGCCCTCGACACTGGCCGCGTCGACGACGTGGTCCTCGGCTGCGTCGATCCGGTCGGCGAGGCCGGCGGCGACATCGCCCGGGCCGCGGCTTTGGTGGCCGATTACGGCATCCACGTGCCGGGCGTGCAGATCAACCGGTTCTGCGCCTCGGGCCTCGACGCGGTGAACTTCGCCGCCGCCCAGGTGATGAGCGGCCAGCACGACATGGCGGTCGGCGGCGGCGTCGAATCCATGAGCCGCATCGGCATCGGGGCGTCGGGCGGCGCCTGGCCGGTCGATCCGGCCATCGCCATCAAGTCGTACTTCATGCCCCAGGGCGTCTCGGCCGACCTGATCGCCACCAAGTACGGCTTCACCCGCGACGAGTGCGACGCTTATGCCGTCGAATCGCAGAAGCGCGCCGCCCGCTCCTGGGAGGACGGCCGCTTCAAGAAGTCGGTCGTGCCGGTGCGCGACGTCAACGGCCTGACGCTGCTCGCCCATGACGAGCATATGCGCCCGAGCACCGACATGCAGTCGCTCGCCGGCCTGAAAGCCTCCTTCGTCCAGATGGGCCAGATGGGCGGGTTCGACGCGGTGGCGGTCGACGCGCATCCGGACGTCGAGGCGGTCGAGCACGTCCACCATGCCGGCAACTCGTCGGGCATCGTCGACGGCGCCGCGGCGGTGCTGATCGGCTCGAAGGAGGCCGGTGCGGCGGCGGGCCTCAAAGCCCGCGCCCGCATCCGGGCCTTCGCCAATATCGGCTCGGACCCGGCCCTGATGCTGACCGGCCCGGTCGACGTGACCCGCAAGGTGCTGGCGCGCGCCGGGATGAGCATCGGTGACATCGACCTGTTCGAGGTCAACGAGGCCTTCGCGGCGGTGGTGCTGCGTTTCCTCCAGGCCTTCGACGTGGATCCCGCCAAGGTCAACGTCAATGGCGGCGCCATCGCGCTCGGCCACCCGCTCGGCGCGACGGGAGCGATGATCCTCGGCACCGTGCTCGACGAGCTGGAGCGCACCGGCAAGCAGACGGCGCTCGTCACCCTCTGCATCGGCGCCGGCATGGGCACCGCCACCATCATCGAGCGGGTGTGAGGACGATGCGTCTCGCCTTTTCCCTCCTGGCGCTCGGCCTCGCCTTCGCAGGCCCGGCCCGGGCCGACGACGAGCGGGTCGCGCTCGCCCGCGACATCGTCAACAAGACGGTCGCCCGCAACCTCACCCAGGCGTTCAGGCAGGCCGAGGAGAAGACCCTCGCCTCGATGAGCGCCGAGCAATCGGCCAAGCTGCGGCCCGAACTCGAGAAGACCTTCGCGCAGGAGCGCGACACCCTCGTCGACGGGCTATCGAAGGAATACGCTCAGAAGTTCGATTCAGGCGAGCTGAAGCGGCTGGCTGGGATCTACGACGACCCGGTCTACCAGAAGTTCCAGGCGCTCAACGCCGACCCGACCTCGATGGTCACCGCGATCACCAAGGACGCGGTGACCAAGATGATGAACCTGCTCTCGCTGGCGGCCCTGTCGCAGCAGGGCAACGGCCAGACGCCGCCGCAGGGCGCCCCGGCGCCAATTCCCGCGCCCGCCCCGGTGCCCGCCCCGGCCAAGCCGTAATCGATCTCACGAGGCCTTCGCCATGAACCTCACGAATTTCCGCTTCGAGACCGATGCCGACGGCGTGGCGCTCGCCACCTGGGACATGCCCGGCCGCTCGATGAACGTCGTCACCCCGGAGGTGATGGACGAATTGAACCAGATCATCGACGCCGTGGTGGCGGATGCTGCCGTCAAGGGCTGCGTGATCACGTCGGGCAAGGACACCTTCTCGGGCGGCGCCGACCTGACGATGCTGCAGGGGCTCGGCGCCGAATACGCGCGCCTTGCCGGCGAGCGCGGCGAGGAGGAGGCGATGACCTTCTTCTTCGAGGAATCGCGCCGGCTCACCCTGCTCTACCGCAAGCTCGAGACCTGCGGGAAGCCGTTCGCGGCGGCCGTGCACGGCACCTGCCTCGGCGGCGCCTTCGAGCTGGCGCTGGCCTGCCACCACCGGGTGCTGTCGGACGACGACAAGACCCGGGTCGGCCTGCCCGAGATCAAGGTCGGGCTGTTTCCGGGCGCCGGCGGCACCCAGCGCGTCGCCCGCCTGATGCAGACCGGCGACGCCCTGCAGATGCTGTTCAAGGGCGAGCAGATCCGCCCGCTGATGGCCCGCAACATGGGCCTCGTCCACGCCGTCGCGCCTCGCGCCGACATCGTTGCGAAGGCTGCCGAGTGGATCAAGGCCGGCGGATCGGCCGTCGCGCCCTGGGACCAGCCGAAGTTCAAGGCGCCGTCGGGCAAGGTCTACTCGCCCGCCGGCATGATGACCTGGCCCCCGGCCAACGCCATCTATCGCCGCGAGACCCACGACAACTATCCGGCCGCCAAGGCGATCCTGCACGCCGTCTACGAGGGCCTGCAGCTGCCGATGGACCTGGCGCTCAAGGTCGAGAGCCGGTACTTCGCCAAGGTCCTGCGCTCGCCGGAAGCGGCGGCGATGATCCGCACCCTGTTCCTGTCGATGGGCGAGCTCAACAAGGGCGCCCGCCGGCCCAAGGGCGTCGGCGCGGTCCAGTTGAAGACGGTCGGGGTCGTCGGTGCCGGCTTCATGGGCGCGGGCATCGCCTACGTCTCGGCCAATGCGGGCTTGGACGTCGTGCTGGTCGATCAATCCGCGGAAGCGGCCGAGAAGGGCAAGGCCTACGCCCACAAGCTCGTCTCCGACCAGATCATGAAGGGCCGCGCCAAGACCACCGACCGCGACGCGCTCCTCTCGCGCATCACCGCGACCGGTGATTACGGCGCTCTCGCGGGCTGCGACCTCGTGGTCGAGGCGGTGTTCGAGGATCCGAAGGTCAAGGCCGAGGTGATCGCCAAGGTCGAGGCGGTGATCGGGCCGGACGCGATCTTCGCCTCCAACACCTCGACCCTGCCGATCAGCGGGCTCGCCAAGGCCTCCTCGCGCCCCGAGCAGTTCATCGGCATCCACTTCTTCTCGCCGGTCGAGAAGATGATGCTGGTCGAGATCATCATGGGCAAGGCGACCGGCGAGCGGGCGCTGGCGGTGGCCCTCGACTACGTCCGGGCGATCAAGAAGACCCCGATCGTCGTCAACGACGCCCGCGGCTTCTTCGCCAACCGCTGCGTCGGCGCCTACATCCTGGAAGGCCACCTGATGCTGGGCGAGGGCGTGCCCGCCGCGATGATCGAGAATGCCGGTCGCCAGGCCGGCATGCCGGTGGGGCCGCTCTCTCTCAACGACGAGGTCGGCGTCGACCTCGCCCTCAAGATCGTCAAGGCGACCAAGGCCCAGGTCGGCGAGGCGGCGGTGAACCCGGTCCAGGAGAAGGTGCTCACCGCTCTCGTCGAGGGCGAGGGCCGGCTCGGGCGCAAGAACCGCAAGGGCTTCTACGACTATCCCGAGCAGGGCTCGAAGAAGCTGTGGCCGGGGCTGCGCGACCTCCAGGAGACGAAGCTCGATCCGGACGCCGTCGACTTCCCGGAGCTGAAGCAGCGCCTCCTCGTCACCCAGGCGCTCGAGGCGGCCCGCACCGTCGGCGAGGGCGTGGTCACCGACCCGCGCGAGGCCGATGTCGGCTCGATCCTCGGCTTCGGCTTCGCGCCGTTCACCGGGGCGCCCTGTCCTACATCGACTTCATGGGGGCGGCGCGGTTCGTCGAGCTGTGCCGCACGCTGGAAGCGAAGCACGGCGCTCGCTTCTCCCCACCGGCGACGCTCGTCGCCATGGCGGAGAAGGGCGGGACCTTCTACGGCGACGCGGCCAGGAAGGCCGCCTGATGGGTGGGCGGCGTGAGGGGCCAGCCGACCCGATGGCCTGATCTCCGTCCCCTTCACGACCTCATCCCGAGGTGCTGCCGCTCGCGGCAGCCCCGACGGAGGGCTCCAGGGAACACCCTGGCTCCTGGAGCCCTCCTTCGAGGTCCGTCGATCGATGATCGACCGACACCTCGGGATGAGGTCAAGGGTGGGATGAATCGGGCAGGAGACATGATCTGGCGCGAGATCATCGGGTCCTGCCATCGTCCTGAGATGCCGGACCGGCATCGTCCCCGGGCGGCGCCTGTGCCGCCCGGGACGACCACGTGACGGATCAGAACAGTGAAGCACCGGCCCGCCGGATCGTGCTGGTGGCGAACGTCGCGGCGGGCTCGCTCGTCGATGGCGGCCTGACGCCGGAGGCCCTGCGGGAGCGCGTGACGGGGGCGGGCCTCGTCGTCGTGCCGGAGCCCCGTCCCGACGCGCCCCTCCCCGACCGGCTCGCGGCCGCGGCCGCGATCCCCGACATCGACGCCGTGGCGGTCGCCGGCGGCGACGGGACGCTGGCCTGCGCGGCGCAAGGCCTTACAGGCCAGGACGTGCCCCTCGGCATCCTGCCGCTCGGCACGATGAACCTGCTCGCCAGGGATCTCGGGATCCCGCTCGACCTCGACGGGGCGATCGCCGTGCTGGCGACGGGCAGGATCCGGGCGATCGATGCCGGCGAGGTCAACGGCCAGGTCTTCCTCATCAACTCGGTGCTCGGCATGCCGGCCCGGCTGGCGCGCCACCGCGAGGCGCGGCGCGGCCGGATGGGCGTCGGCGACCTCCTGCGCATGGCCGTGGGTCTCATGCGCCATCTCGGCCGCTACCGGCGGGAGCGGGCCGTGCTCACCCTCGGGGGCACGGTTCGGCGAATCCGATTCCGGACGCTGGCGGTCGTCTGCGGTGACTATCGGGAAGGGTTGGGCCAGGTTCTGTCGCGGGCGGGCGTCGACGGCGGGCACCTGACGCTCTACCTCGTCGAGACCCTGTCGGCGGCGCGTCTCGTGCGGCTCGGGCTCGGCTTCGCGGTCGGCGAGTGGCGCCGCCTGCCGGACCTGGAGCGGCACGAGGCGGGCGCGCTGACCCTCGATGCCCGCGCACGCGCGCTGCGGGTGATGAATGACGGAGAGGTCGTGCTGATCGCCCCACCCCTGCGCTATCGCATCCGCCCCGCCGCCCTCCGGGTCCTCGTGCCGGCGGAGGCCGGGAGATGAGGCGCATCGCTCACATCTCCGACCTGCATTTCGGCCGCACCGACCCGGCGGTCGTGGAAGGCCTGGTGGCGGAGCTGAACCGCGACCACCCGGACCTGATCATCATCTCGGGCGACTTCACGATGCGCGCCCGCACCCGCGAATGGCTGGAGGCGAAGGCCTTCCTCGACCGGCTGCCGCATCCCTGGATCGCCGTGCCGGGCAACCACGACATCTCGCCGTTCCGGCTCTGGCAGCGCTTCTTCCATCCGTTCCGGCGCTACCGCCGCTACGTCGCGCCCGAGACCGAGCCGGCCTTCCAAGACGAGGAGATCGCGGTCATCTGCCTCAACACGGTGCGCACCTGGGCGCCGGAGACCGACTGGTCGCAGGGCAAGATCACCCACGGGCAGATCAAGCGCACGGAGGCGAAGCTCGACGCCCTGCCGCCCGGGCTGTTCCGGATCGTCGTCGGCCACCACCCGTTCATGCCGCCGCCCTGGGACGAGGAGGCGCGCCTGGTCGGCCGGGCCGACGAGGCGCTCGACGCCTTCCAGCGCCACGGCGTCGGCCTGACGCTCGCCGGCCACCTCCACCGCGGCTACGCCCGCTTCGCCGAGCCGACGCCGGACGGCCACAAGGCCGAGATCGACCGGCCGGAGGCGAAGGCCACCGGCCGGCGCCTGCTCGCGGTCCAGGCCGGCTCCGCCACCTCGACCCGCCTGCGCGGCAACGAGCCCAACGCCTACAACCGGATCACGGTCGCGGACGGCGTCGCCACCGTGCAGGTGCGGCTGTGGACCGGCACGGACTGGTGCGACGCGGCGGAGTCGGGCGCGGCGCGGTGCGCGGCGCCCGAATAGGGGATCAGGCGGACGGCGACAGCGCCGCCGTCACCTCGATCTCCACCTTCATCTCCGGCCGCAGCAGGCCGGCGACCACCACCAGCGTCGCGGCCGGGCGGATCTCCCGCAGCACCCGGCCGCAGACCGTCAGCACCGCCTCGGCATCGGCGCGATCGGTGATGGAGTAGGTCGCCCGCACCACCTGCTCCAGCGACGAACCGGCCTGGTCCAGCACGCCCGCGATGGTGCGCCAGCAGGCCTCCGCCTGGGCGTCCGCCTCCTCGGGCATCGTCATCGCGGCATAGTCGTAGCCGGTGGTGCCGGCCACGAACACGAAGCCGCCCTGCACCACCGCGCGGGAATAGCCGTAGTCGCGCTCGAAGCTCGATCCGCCGTCGATCCGCCGCCGCACGCCCCCTGTCGTCATCGTCCCTGCCCTCCCGATTCGTCGTGGAAGAGCATGGCGGTTCAGCCGACCTCGCTCCAGCCCGCGAATCCCGCGAGCGGCTCCTGGTCGTAGGCCGCCATCAGGGCCCGCATCGCGCCCTCGTCCCGCAGCCGGTCCTCCGCGGCGAGGGCCGCCAGCCCCTCGAAGAAGCCCTCGCGATGGAGCGCCGGCGTGAAGGTCAGGGTGAAGCGCACCGGCCGGACGCCGCGATTGGCGAAGGCGTGCGCCTCGCCGGGGCGCACCAGCACGAAGTCGCCCGGGCCCGCCGTCACGTCGCGATCGTTCAACCGCAGGGTCAGGGCGCCCTCATGGACCTCGAACGCCTCGGTGAGCCGGGCATGGCGGTGCAGGCCGGCGCCGGGCGCGCACGCCGCGAGGGTGACGGCGTAGATGCCGATCGCATCGCCGGTGGCGTCGCTGCGGGCGAGATAGCGCACCTGCATCCCGCCGATCGTGACGCCGGTGCCGGGTTCGGGGGTGGTGTCCATCGCAGGCTCCTCGGGAGGGTGCCTAGGACAACGCCGGTTCAGGGCTTGAGGATGCGGACCAGGGTGATCATCGCGCCGATGATGGCGACGGTCTGCAAGCCGACCGCACCGACGACCCATTTGACGACGTCGGTTTTCGCTTCGGCGACTTGTGATTTGATCTCGGATCGAAGCGTCGCATCCATCGTTCGGATGTCGCTGGCCACGACCTTGATCTCGGCGCGCAGGTTGGTCTCGACTTCCTTGATCTCGCCCCGCAGGCTGGTCTCGACTTCTTTGATCTCGCCCCGCAGGCTGGTCTCGACCTCTTTGATTTCACCCCGCAGGTTGGTCTCGACTTCCCTGATCTCAGCGCGCAGGTTTGTCTCGACTTCCTTGATTTCCGTGCGCAGGCCGGTCTCGACTTCCTTGATCTCGGCGCGCAGGTTGGTCTCGGCCATCTTGACCTCACCCCGCAGAACCGCCTCCGACGCCTTCACGTCGGCCTTGGTCGCGAGATCGCCCTGTACCGCATCGGAAATCGCCTCGGCGAAACCCTCCGCCTGATCCGGCGACAGCTTCGCCTTGTCCCGCAGGGTGCGGGCGAGCTTCAGGGTGTCGAAGGCGACGGCGGTCATGCGGGGCATCCGGGCACGCGACAGTGCCACGATCGAAGGTAGCACCTCGACCTTCGCATCGCCATCCTTCCCCAGCGTAAAAAGCCCCGCCCGGATCGCTCCGGGCGGGGCTCGTCACTCACTCAAACCCTTGAAGCCTCAAGCCTTACTCGGCCGCGACCTTGTGGGCGTGCGAGCCGTCCGTGTAGGTCTCGGCCTTCAGGCGCTGGCCCGGAGCGGCGCGGCCCGGCAGCGGCGGCAGGGCCTTGGCCTTCTCGAGGTCGATGCCCGCGCCTTCCGCGACGCGGCGGCCGTAATCCTCGTCGGCGTGCCAGAAGTGCCAGACCATCCGGAGCTGGATCGCCTCGGGGCACTCCTTCATGTCGGCGACGAGGTTGGCGATCAGGTCCTCACGCTCCCATTCCTCGAACGAGCGGTAGCGCACGCCGGCCTGGGTGTAGTCGTCCTCGGTGCGGCTGGTCTGGTAGCGGCCGAGCTTGCCCTCGACCGGCTGGTGGTACTCCTTCGCGGGCTTCTCGGCCTCGCGCAGGCCCTGGGCCAGGGTGCTCGGCTCGTAGTTGATGTGCTTGTTCTCGCCGACGCCGTCGACGTAGAACGTCATCTGGCCGTCGCGCTGGTTGGTCGCGGTCTTCACGCCCGGAGCCGGCGCGTTGATCGGCAGCTGCAGGTAGTTCGGGCCGACGCGGTAGCGCTGGGTGTCCGAGTAGGACAGGGTGCGCCCCTGGAGCATCTTGTCGTCCGAGAAGTCGATCCCGTCGACCAGCACGCCGGTGCCGAAGGCCGACTGCTCGACGTCGGCGAAGAAGTTGTCCGGCACCCGGTCGAGCACCATGCGGCCGCACGGCAGCAGCGGGAACTGGTCCACGGGCCAGAGCTTGGTGTCGTCGAGCGGATCGAACGACAGGTGCTCGTTCGGGCCGTCCGGCATGATCTGCACCGCGAACTCCCACTCGGGGAAGTTGCCGGCGGCGATGTTGTCGTACAGGTCCTTGGTCGCGTGACCGACATCACGTCCCTGGATCTCGGCGGCCTGGGCAGAGGTCAGGTTGCGCACGCCCTGCTTCGGGATGAAGTGGAACTTGCAGAGGTGGGCCACGCCCTGGTCGTTGACCAGCTTGTAGGTGTTGACGCCCGAGCCCTCCATCTCGCGATAGTTGGCCGGAATGCCCCAGGGCGACTTCAGGTGGGTGACCATGTGGATCGACTCGGGGTGCGCGGCCACGAAGTCGAAGAAGCGCCAGGCCTCCTGGCGGTTGGTCACCGGGTCGGGCTTGAAGGCGTGGATCATGTCCGGGAACTTGATCGCGTCCCGGATGAAGAAGACCTTCAGGTTGTTGCCGACGAGGTCCCAGTTGCCGTCGACGGTCTTGAACTTCACCGCGAAGCCGCGCGGGTCGCGGGCGGTCTCCGGGCTCTCCTTGGCGCCGGCCACGGTCGAGAACCGCACGAACATCGGCGTCTTCACGCCGGTCTCGTTGAGGACGCGGGCGCGGGTGTACTTGGAGGCCGGCTCGTCGCCGATCGTGCCGTAGGCCTCGAAGTAGCCGTGGGCGCCGGCGCCGCGGGCATGCACCACGCGCTCGGGGATCCGCTCACGGTCGAAATGGGTGATCTTCTCGATGAACTGGTAGTTCTCGAGGGTCGCCGGGCCACGCTCGCCGACCGTGCGCATGCTCTGATTGTCGCGGACCGGATGGCCCTGGCGGGTCGTCAGGATCGGGCGTTGGTCGCTCATGGAATCTCCTCTGGCGTGCAGGCGCGGGGTGCCGGTGGGGGACCCCGCGCGAGGAACGGCTCACATAGGGTGCCTGCTCACGACGCAACACCCTGGAACTGGTCTCGCTCCAACCTATGACCGGGGCGTGAACCGAAAACAAATGCATCGTTGCGAAGCTCCTGATAGGCTGCGCCTATGCACGTCTCCGGCTTGTCCCTTCGCGATCTCGAATACGTCGTCGCCGTCGCCGAGGAGGGCCATTTCGGCCGCGCCGCCGAGCGCTGCGCGGTGAGCCAGCCGACCCTGAGCGTCCAGGTGCGCAAGCTCGAGGAGGCCCTCGGCCTCGTCCTGTTCGAGCGCTCGAACCGCCGGGTGCTGCTCACCCCGAGCGGCCAGGCGGTGGTGCGCCAGGCCCGTGCCGTGCTGGCGGAGGCCCAGCGCCTGCTGCTGCTGGCCCGCGAGGGATCCGGCGGCGGCCTGCGCGGCCGCCTCGTCCTGGCGGCGATCCAGACGCTCGGGCCCTACCTGTTTCCGCAGGTGCTGCGCGGCCTCCGGCAGGCCTTCCCGCACCTCGCCCTGTCCCTGAGCGAGGGGCGCACCGCCGACATCCTCGACGCGTTGCGCGAGGGCCGGGCCGACGCGGCGCTGATCTCCCTGCCGATCCCGGAGGCCGGCCTCACCGTGGCGGCCCTGTTCGACGAGCCGTTCCTGCTCGCCTGCCCGTCCGAGCACCCCTTCGCGGCCGGTCCGGCGCCGCGGGCCGGCGACCTCGCCGGCCCCGACCTTCTCCTCCTCGACGAGGGCAACTGCCTGCGCGACCAGGCGGTGGCGGCCTGCGGCGCGGGCCCCGCGAGCGGACGCCACGCCACCAGCCTCGAGACCCTGCGCTCGATGGTGGCGGCGGGCGCCGGCTACACCCTGCTGCCGGCGCTCGCCGCCCCGCCCGGCCCCGATCCGACCGGGCTCACCGTCTGCCGCCGCTTCGGGCCGGAGGGGCCGCGGCGCACCATCGCGCTCGCCTGGCGCGCCAGCGATCCGCGCGGGGACGGCCTCGCCGAACTCGCCGGGTTCTTCCGCCGGCATGCGCCGCACGCAACGCTGCCCCGCGGTCAGCCCGAGGAGACCCGCATGCGCCGCGACTCCGGCACGATTTCCGTATAGCGACGCGGCGACGCGCGAACCCCCACCATCATGGACGCCATGCACCCCGCCCCGACGGATCTCCGCCGCACGCTCCCCCGCGCGGCGGCCTTGTGGGCGGGGCTGGTCCTGGCCTCCGGGGCGCTCGCGGGCCTGTTCCACCTCGCGGGCTTCCCGGCCGCCCTGCTGCTCGGCCCGATGCTCGCCGCCATCGCGTTCGGGGTGCGCGGCGCGCCGATCCGGGTGCCGAAGCTCGGCTTCCAGGCCTCGCAGGCGCTGATCGGCTGCCTCGTCGCCCACGCGGTCAACGCCTCGATCGCCGCGACCCTGATGCAGGACGGATTCCTGATCCTGGCGGTGGTCGGCGTCACGGTGGTGGCCGCCGCGATGACCGGCTGGATCCTGACCCGCATCCGCCTCCTGCCCGGCACCACCGCGGCCTGGGGGTCCTCGCCCGGCGGCGCCTCCGCCATGGTGGTGATGGCCGAGGAATTCGGCGCCGATCCCCGCCTCGTCGCCTTCATGCAGTACGTCCGCGTCGCCTGCGTGGCGCTGACGGCCTCGGTGGTCGCCCGCTTCCTCGCGGGCGATGCCGGTGCGGCTCCCGGCGCCGACATGGAGGCCGCCCCGCTCGCCGTCCTCGGGACGCTCGCGGTCGCAGGCATCGGCGCGTGGCTGGGCCTGCGCCTGCGGGTTCCGGCCGGCGCCCTGATCGGCCCGCTCGCCATCGGGGCGACGCTCCACGCCACGGGGCTCGCCGGCATGGCCCTGCCCTCCTGGCTGCTCGCGCTGGCCTATGCGGGCATCGGCTGGACGGTGGGCCTGCGCTTCACCCCCGCCACCGTGCGGGCGACCCTGTTCGCCCTGCCGGGCGTGCTGGTGGCGACCTTCGGGCTGATCGGTCTCTGCGGCCTCTGGGCCTGGGGCCTGACCTTCCTGCTGCCGATCGACTTCCTCACCGCCTACCTGGCGACGAGCCCGGGCGGACTCGATTCGGTGGCGATCATCGCGGTCGGCACCCATTCGGACGTGTCCTTCGTCCTGGCGGTGCAGACCCTGCGGCTCCTCGTCGTCATCATCACCGGGCCGCTGGTGGCGAAGTGGATTTCCCGGAGTGCCGGCGAGGGCCGCTGAGGCGCAATCGCACCAGTCAAGCTCGCATCCCGCAGGGAAACCCGCTATTCCGGCGCCACACCCCCGGCGAGTCGCTCCTCGCCCTCCGGACATGACTGAAGCCGTGCACGACTACATCAAGAAGATCCTGGGCGCCCGCGTCTACGACGTCGCCGTGGAGAGCCCGCTCGACGCGATGCCGCGCCTGTCGCAGCGCCTCGGCGCCCGCGTGCTGCTCAAGCGCGAGGACCTGCAGCCGGTCTTCTCGTTCAAGATCCGGGGCGCCTACAACAAGATGGCGGGCCTCGACGCCGACGCGCTGACCCGCGGGGTGATCTGCGCCTCGGCCGGCAACCACGCGCAGGGCGTGGCGCTGGCCG
The DNA here is from genome assembly GCF_003173755.1 of Methylobacterium terrae. Taxonomy (NCBI): domain Bacteria; kingdom Pseudomonadati; phylum Pseudomonadota; class Alphaproteobacteria; order Hyphomicrobiales; family Methylobacteriaceae; genus Methylobacterium; species Methylobacterium terrae. The sequence goes on along the minus strand of NZ_CP029553.1, from coordinate 2,602,499 downwards.
CCGCCCGCCTCGGCGTCCCGGCGGTGATCGTGATGCCGCGCACCACCCCGGCGATCAAGGTCGAGGGCGTGAAGTCCCGCGGCGGCCAGGTCGTCCTGCACGGCGACGCCTTCGACGAGGCCTACGCCCACGCCAAGGGGCTCGAGGCCGAGCAGGGCCTGACCTTCATCCACCCCTACGACGATCCCGACGTGATCGCCGGCCAGGGCACGATCGGGCTCGAGATCCTGCGCCAGCACGGCGCCCCGATCGAGGCGGTGTTCGTGCCGATCGGCGGCGGCGGCCTCGCGGCGGGCGTCGCCACCTTCATCAAGTTCATGCGGCCCGAGACCAGGGTCATCGGCGTCGAGCCGGCGGATGCCGCCAGCATGAAGGCGGCGATCGAGGCGGGCGAGCGGGTGATGCTCGACACGGTCGGCCTGTTCGCCGACGGCGTCGCCGTGCGCCAGGCCGGGGAGGAGACCTTCCGGCTGTGCCGCGAGCACCTCGACGAGGTCATCACCGTCGACACCGACGCGATCTGCGCCGCGGTCAAGGATGTGTTCGACGACACCCGCGCGATGTCCGAGCCCTCCGGCGCGCTCGCCCTCGCCGGTCTCAAGGAATACGCGGCGCGGGGCAGCGTCGCCGGCACCGGCGCCCTCGTCGCCGTCAACAGCGGCGCCAACCTGAACTTCGACCGGCTGCGCCACATCGCCGAGCGGGCCGAGCTCGGCGAGCGCCGCGAGGCGCTGCTCGCCGTCACCATCCCGGAGCGGGCCGGCAGCTACCGCGCCTTCATCCGGGCGCTCGGCCGACGCGCGATCACCGAGTTCAACTACCGCTACGCGCCGGGCGCCGAGGCGCAGATCTTCGTCGGCGTCCAGCTCGCCGGCGGCCGCGCGGAGAAGGAGGCGCTGATCGCGGAGCTGCGCGGCCTCGGCTACCCGCTGGTCGATCTCACCGACAACGAGATGGCGAAGCTCCACGTCCGCTACATGGTCGGCGGCCGGGTGCCGGGGCTCACCGACGAGCGGCTCCTGCGCTTCGAGTTCCCGGAGCGCCCGGGTGCGCTGCTCAAGTTTCTCGACAGCCTCGGCGTGACCTGGAACATCTCGCTGTTCCATTACCGCAACCACGGTGCCGATCACGGCCGGGTGCTCGCCGGCATCCAGGTGCCGGAGGCCGAGCGCCCCCGCTTCGCCGCGGCGCTCGCCGAGCTCGGCTACGAGCACCACGACGAGACCGACAACGCCGCCTACCGCCTCTTCCTCGACGGCCAGCCGCGGAAGGTGGCGGTGCGCGCGGACGTGGCGCCGGCGGCGTGATACCGCCTGAGGCACTTCCCCTCCCCCGCAGAGGGGAGAGGATGAGCCTGTGCTGTCCTTTTCCGCGGACAGCCCGACCACTCGCGAGAGGTGATCCGCGCTCGACCGGTTTCGGAACAGGTCGAGGCAGTCGGACACCCGTCACGGACACGCCCCACGCTCGACATGCTCTCGCGGCACGATCACCGCCTTGACGCCGCCCCGCCGCCGGTTCACCTCATCGCCCGATGCCTCCGCTCCTCGCCCTGCCCTTCCCCGCCATCGACCCCGTCGCGGTCGCGATCGGGCCGCTGCAGATCAAGTGGTACGCCCTCGCCTACATCGTGGGCCTCGTGGGCGGCTGGTACTACGCCAAGCGCCTGGTCTCGGCGCCGTCGCTCTGGGGGGCGGTGCGCCGGCCGAGCGTCGCCGACATCGACGACCTGATCGTCTGGGTGGCGCTCGGCGTCGTGCTCGGCGGGCGCATCGGCTACGTGCTGTTCTACAATTTCGCCGCCTATCTCTCCCACCCGGCCGAAATCCTGGCGATCTGGCGCGGCGGCATGTCGTTCCACGGCGGCTTCCTCGGGGCAGTGCTGGCGCTGGTGCTGTTCGCCCGCCGCCGCGCCCTCAACGCCTACGCGATGCTCGACCTCGCCGCCGTCGTGGTGCCGATCGGGCTGTTCTTCGGGCGTCTGGCCAACTTCGTGAACGGCGAGCTGTGGGGCCGCCCGGCGCCGGATTTCGCCTACGCCATCGTGTTCCCGAACGGCGGGCCGCTGCCGCGCCATCCGAGCCAGCTCTACGAGGCCGTCGCCGAGGGGCTGGTGCTGTTCGTCGTGATGGCGTTCGCGGTCCGGCGCGTCGGCTTCCGCCGCCCCGGCCTGCTGGGCGGGATCTTCGTCGTCGGCTACGCGGTCGCCCGCACCGCCTGCGAGTTCTTCCGCGAGCCGGACCCGCAGCTCGGCTTCCTGTTCGGGACCCAGGTCGGCGCGCTCGGCGGCGGCATCACCATGGGGATGCTGCTCTGCGTGCCGATGCTGGTGGTCGGCGCGGTCTTCGTCGTGCGGGCGTTGCGCGGCGACACCCGGCCGCGGGCGCGGCTCACCGAGGGCGCCGCGGACGAGGCCGAAGCCCCGGAAGCCAAAGCGTCGGGAGCGAAATCCGCGTGAGCGAGACGCCGCTCCTCGGCGAGCTGCGCCGCCTGATCGCGGTCGACGGGCCGATCACCATCGAGCGCTACATGGCGCTCTGCCTCGGCCACCCGGTCCACGGCTACTACCGCACCCGCGATCCCCTGGGGGAGGCCGGCGATTTCACCACCGCGCCGGAGATCAGCCAGATCTTCGGCGAGCTTCTCGGGCTCTGGACCGCGGAGGTCTGGCACGGGCTCGGTCGTCCGGCCCCGTTCCGCCTCGTCGAGCTCGGACCCGGCCGCGGCACCCTGATGGCGGACGCGCTGCGGGCGCTGCGGGCCGCCGCCCCCGACTGCCTGGCCGCCGCCGACCTCCACCTCGTCGAGACGAGCCCGACCTTGCGCGCCGCGCAGGCGCGCGCGCTGGCGAACGCCGCGCCGACCTGGCACGAGGCCGTCGACACCCTGCCGGACGGGCCGGCGATCGTGCTCGCCAACGAGTTCTTCGACGCGCTGCCGGTGCGCCAGTACCAGCGCACCGAGCGGGGTTGGTGCGAGCGCCGGGTCGGCCTCGCGGGCGATGCCCTCGCCTTCGGCCTGAGCCCGGAACCGACGCCGGAGATCACGGCGGACGGAGCGCCCGGCGCGATCCTGACCCTGCCGGCGGTCGCCCTCGACCTCACCCGGCAGCTCGGCCGGCGGCTCGCCCGCGAGGGCGGCGCGCTCGCGGCGATCGATTACGGCGACCTCTACGGCGGCACCGCCGACACGCTGCAGGCCGTGGCCCGCCACCGTTTCGCCGATCCGCTCGAAGCGCCGGGCGAGACCGACCTGACCGCACAGGTCGATTTCGCCGCGCTCGCCCGCGCCGCCGCGGGGGCTGGCGCCGTGGTGCACGGGCCGGTGACGCAAGCCGATTTCCTCCTGGCGCTCGGCCTCGCGCAGCGCGCCGGGCGCCTCGTCGCGCGGGCGAACCCGGTTCAGGGAGCCGCCGTCAGGGCCGGGGCCGACCGCCTGATCGACCGCACGACCCGCGGCATGGGCAACCTGTTCAAGGTGATGGGCCTCGCCGGCCCCGGCCAGCCGGGCCTGCCGGGGTTCTGATACCGTCTCCGGAAGATCACTTCCGGAAACGGCATCACAAGCGCGCGCGGTGGAGCCGAGGGCTCCACACGCCTGAGCGAAGCCGAAATCCGCATTGCGAAGCAATCGATCGGATTTCGTATGATACGCGCTTTCGACACGATTCCTCGGCGATCCTGCGGGACGCCTCCTCGCCAGGACGATTCCGCGATGTTCATCGAAGCGCCCGAGCTCAGCTCCCATGCCGGCCTCCGCCACGCCTTCTTCACCCGTGAGGGCGGCGTGTCGGAGGGGCTCTACGACTCCCTCAACGGCGGCCTCGGCTCCGGCGACGATCCCGCCCACGTGCGCGAGAACCGTCGCCGCATGACCGCCGAGCTCGGGGTCGCGCCGGAGAACCTCGTCAGCCTCTACCAGGTCCACTCGGCCGAGGCCGTGGTGGTCGAGGCCCCCTTCCCCGAGCGGCCCCGCGCCGACGCGATGGTGACCCGGGTGCCGGGTCTCGCGCTCGGCATCCTCACCGCCGATTGCGGGCCGATCCTGTTCGCCGATCCGGAGAACCGGGTGATCGGCGCGGCCCATGCGGGCTGGAAGGGCGCGCTGACCGGCGTGATCGAGGCGACGCTCGCCGCGATGGAGGGGTTGGGCGCGGTGCGAACCGGCATCGTGGCGGTGCTGGGTCCGACGATCGGTGCCCGGGCCTACGAGGTCGGGCCGGAATTCCGCGAGCGCTTCGAGGCGGCCGACCCGGGCAACGACCGCTACTTCGTGGACAGCGCCGAGCGCGACGGCCACAGCCTGTTCGACCTGCCCGCCTACATCGTCGCGCGGCTGGAGCGCGCCGGCATCGGCGAGGTGGCGAACGTGAGCCTGTGCACCTATTCCGACCCGGACCGCTTCTTCAGCTACCGCCGCACCACCCACCGGGCCGAGCCCGATTACGGCCGGCTCGTCTCGGCGATCGCCCTCACGCCCGACGCCCTGTGACGAGCGCGGCCGCGGGGGCCGCACGGCATCCGAATCGCACCCGATAGGGCGCCGTTCGTCATTCGTTAGGATTGGTGCGCCAAGCGTAGCAAAAAAATTTGTGCGCCCGTGAACCTTGGCCGTTCGCGCGCGTTAAGGGGATTAAGGAGCCGAGCGAAAGCTCGCGATGAACAGCCGTTAAGGCCGCGGTGAAACTCACCAGCGTTGTCGCGAGGACACAGCTTTCACGACGCTACCGGGGTATGTCGGGGACACTGCTTCGGTTGACCGCCGATCCGAAAACGGGCGCGGTCGCCGCCGCATAGTAGGAAGGACCAGTTCCATGAAGTCGCTTCTCAAGAGCGCTACCGCCCTCGCTGGCATCGTCGTCGCCGGTTCGGCCCTCGCCGCCGACCTGCCGCGCCGCGTCGCCCCGCCGCCGGTCTTCACGCCGGTTCCGGTTTTCACCTGGACGGGCTTCTACGCCGGTTTCAACGCCGGCTACGGCTTCAACACCGCTGACACCCGCGCCCCGACCGTCGTCGGCGTGCCGGCCGGCGCCACCGCCGCCAGCAGCGTGTTCGTCACCGGCGCCGGCGCCCCGGCCACCGGCGTGCTCGCCTTCGGCAACCGCAACAGCAACGACGGCTTCGTCGGCGGCGGCCAGATCGGCTACAACTACCAGTTCACCCCGGGCTCGGGCGTGGTCGTCGGCATCGAGGCCGACGCCCAGTACGTCGACTTCGGCCGCAGCCGCAACCGCTTCGCCTTCGCCACCGTGCCGGGCGGCAGCGTCGCTCCGGGCGCCCTGGTGTTCAACCCGAACGGCATCTCGGGCCTGGACTTCTTCGGCACCGTCCGCGGCCGTCTCGGCTACGCCTGGGACCGCACCCTCGTGTACGCCACCGGCGGTTTCGCCTACGGCTCGGGCGGCGGTCGCGACTTCGGCCTGACCAACAGCTCGCGCGACGACTTCCAGACCGGCTGGACCGTCGGCGGCGGCGTCGAGTACGCCCTGCCCACCGACTCGTTCTTCAACTTCTTCCGTTCGTCGGCCGTGACCCTCAAGGTCGAAGGCCTGTACGTGAAGCTCGACCAGGGCAACCGCAACAACGGCGTGTTCGCCCAGACCGCCAACGGCACGCAGTACTCGGTGTTCTCGCCGGGCGTGGTGTCGGTCGGCCCGGCCAACCTGTACCGTCGCGAGACCGAGTTCGCGGTCGTCCGCGCCGGCCTGAACTACAAGTTCAACGGCTTCTAGTCGTCGCACTCCGTCACCTTCGACGGAGCGGAGCCCGGCCTCACGGCCGGGCTCTTTCTTTTTGGTCAGCTGCCGGTCGGCACCTTCACGCTGAACTTGACCTCGCGCAGGGCGAAGTTCGAGTGGATCTGCTGCACCGCCGGGCACGAGAACACCGCCTCCTGCAGGAAGCGCTCGTAGTGCTGCGCGTCCCGCACCACGACCCGCAGCAGGTAATCGGCCTGACCGGTGGTCGAGAAGCATTCCAGCACCTCGTCGCGGCCCCCGATCACGCGCTCGAACTCGGCGACGCCGTCCCGGTCGTGCTTGGCGAGCGTGACGTGGGCGAAGACGCACTGCCCGTGGCCGAGCGCCGCGGCATCGACCAGCGCGACGTAGCCGCGGATGATCCCCCGCTCCTCCAGCGCCTTCAGGCGCCGCCAGGTCGGCGAGGTCGAGAGGCCGATCCTCTGGGCGAGATCCTGGACCGAGAGCCGGGCATCGTCCTGCAGCGCGTCCAGGATGGCCCGCTCGAAGCGGTCCGGCGCGTCCGCGCGATCAGGCATGAGCGTTTCCCGTATCCGTCCATTTCGCGTCGTTCATACCGCCCTCACGGCGTACGAGGAAGCAGACAGGCAGGTTTTGCCTCCGGGACAGGCATAGCCTGGCGGCCGAGGAGACCCGCCGATGCCCGAGCTCGACCGCGCCTACCGTCTCGACGACCGCTTCGACCGGAGCCTCGGCCGGGCCTACATGACCGGCACGCAGGCCCTGGTGCGCCTGCTCCTGTCCCAGGCCGCGCTCGACCGGCGCGACGGGCTGAACACCGCCGGCCTCGTCTCCGGCTATCGCGGCTCGCCGCTGGGCGCCGTCGACCAGGAATTGTGGCGCGCCAAGGACCGGCTCGCGCAGGCCGGCATCCGCTTCCAGCCCGGCATCAACGAGGACCTGGCGGCGGCGGCGCTTCTGGGCAGCCAGCGGGTGGCGCTCGACCCTTCCGCCACGGTCGAGGGGGTGTTCGGGCTCTGGTACGGCAAGGGCCCAGGGGTCGACCGCTCGGGCGACGCGCTCAAGCACGGCAACGCCTACGGCTCGTCGCGCAAGGGCGGCGTGCTGGTCGTCGCCGGCGACGACCACGGCTGCGTCTCCTCCTCGATGTCGCACCAGAGCGACCTGGCGCTCGCCGCCTGGCACATGCCGGTCATCCACCCTGCCTCCATCGCCGAGTACGAGGCCTTCGGCCTGTGGGGCTTCGCCGCGTCGAGGGTCTCCGGCGCCTGGGTCGGCTTCAAGGCGATCTCCGAGGTGGTCGAGGGCGCGGCCTCGATCGACCTCGCGCCGCTGCCGCACTTCGCCGCGCCCGATTTCACCCCGCCGCCCGGCGGCCTGCACATCCGCTGGCCCGACCTGCCGAGCCTCGCCATCGAGGCACGGGCGCTCAGGAAGCTCGACGCGATCCGGGCCTTCGCCCGCGCCAACCCCCTCGACCGGCTGGTGGTGGCGCCCGAACGGCCCCGCCTCCTCGTCGTCACCGTCGGCAAGGCCCATGGCGACGCCATGGAGGCGTTCCGGCTTCTCGGCTTCGGGCCCGCGGCACTCGCCGCCGCGGGAATCGCCGTGCTGAAGGTCGGCCTCGTCCACCCCCTCGACACGGCCGGGATCTCCGCGCTCGCCGCCGGGGTCGGGACCGTCCTGGTGATCGAGGAAAAGGCGCCGCTCGTCGAGCGGCAGCTCCGCGACGGGCTCTACGACCTGCCCGCCGGGCACCGCCCGCGCATCCTCGGCAAGCGCGATGCGGCGGGCTCGGCCCTCGTCCCGGAGGTCGAGGAGTTGCGCCCCTCGCGCCTCGTCGGGATCCTGGCCGAGACCCTGCGCGGCCTCGGCCTCGCCGCCCGGGCGCCGGAGGCGCCGTCCGCGCCTCCCGCCCCTGGCCCGCTTTCCGTGCGCACGCCGTATTTCTGCTCCGGTTGCCCGCACAACACCTCGACCCGGGTGCCGGAGGGCTCGCAGGCCCGCGCCGGCATCGGCTGCCACTTCATGGCGAACTGGATGGAGCGCGACACCACCGGCATCGTGCCGATGGGGGCCGAGGGCGTCGACTGGACCGGCCAGGCGCCGTTCACCCGCCAGGCCCACGTCTTCCAGAATCTCGGCGACGGGACCTACTTCCATTCCGGTCACGCGGCGATCCGGCAGGCGGTCGCGAGCGGGGCCAACATCACCTACAAGATCCTCTACAACGACGCGGTCGCGATGACCGGCGGCCAGCCGGTCGACGGCGTGCTCAGCGTGCCGCAGATCACCCGCCTGATGGCGGCGGAGGGCGCGGCCCGCGTCGTGGTGGTGTCCGACGATCCCGACCGGGTGGCCGGGGCCGCCGCCCGCGACCCCCTCGGCGCGGGCGTCACGGTGCATCACCGCGACGACCTCGACGCCGTGCAGCGGGACTTGCGCGAGACCCCCGGCGTCACCGTGCTGGTCTACGACCAGACCTGCGCCACCGAGGCGCGCCGGCGGCGCAAGCGCGGCCTCTCGGGCCCCGCACCGCGGCGCGCGGTCATCAATCCCCTCGTCTGCGAGGGCTGCGGCGACTGCCAGACGAAGTCGAACTGCCTCTCCGTCGTGCCGGTCGAGACCGAGTTCGGCCGCAAGCGCGCCATTGACCAGACCGGCTGCAACAGCGACCTGTCCTGCCTCAAGGGCTTCTGCCCGTCCTTCGTGACGCTCGACGGCGCGACGCCGCGGCGCCGGCCGGGCGTCGCGGTCGATCCCGGGACCGTGGCGGCCCGCGCCGCCGCGCTCCCCGAGCCCGACACCGCGCTCGGGCCCGAGCCCTACGAGATCCTGGTCGCCGGCGTCGGCGGCACCGGGGTCGTGACGGTCGGCGCCCTCATCACCGTGGCGGCGCATCTCGAGGGGCGCGGCGCCAGCGTCCTCGACTTCATGGGCTTTGCCCAGAAGGGCGGGCAGGTGCTGTCCTTCGTGCGGCTCGCCGCCGATGCCAACGCCCTCAACCAGGTACGGATCGACCGCGGCCGGGCCGACGCGGTGCTCGCCTGCGACCTCGTGGTGGCGGCAAGCCCCGACGCCGCCGCGGTGATCGACCCCGCCCGCACCTGCATCGTCGCCAACACCCACGAGATCCCGACCGGCACCACCCTGCGCGACCCGAATGCCCGCATCGACACGAGGATGCTCGAGGGCCTGCTCGCCCGCCGGGTCGGTGCCGGCGCGCTGCGCAGCGTCGACGCCCAGGCGATGGCCGCGCAGCTGATCGGCGACGCGCAAGCCGCCAACGTGCTGCTCCTGGGCTTTGCCTGGCAGTGCGGCCTGGTGCCGGTCTCCCGCGCCGCCCTCGACCAGGCGGTGGCGCTGAACGGCGTCGCGGTTCCGGGCAACCGCCTGGCGCTCGCCTGGGGCCGGCTCATCGCCGCCGACCCGGCCTTCGTCGCCGCGCAGGTCGCGCCGGAGGCGGAGCCCGCGCAGGGTCTCGACGCCGTCGTCGCCCGCCGCGCCGAATACCTCGCCGCCTACCAGGACGACGCGTATGCCGCGCGCTACCGGGCCCGGGTGGCGGAGGTGCGGGCGCGGGCCGGCGACGCCCTCGCCGAGGCGGTCGCCCGCTCCCTGTTCAAGCTGATGGCGATCAAGGACGAGTACGAGGTCGCCCGCCTCCAGTCCGACCCGGCCTTCCACGCGCGTCTCGCCCAGGAGTTCGAGGGACGGTTGCGCCCGACCTTCCACCTCGCCCCGCCCTTCCTCGCCCGGACGCGGCCGGGGGAGACCGAGCCGCGCAAGATCGCCTTCGGGCCCTGGCTGCTGCCGGTCCTGCGCGGGATCGCGAGGCTCAAGGGCCTGCGCGGCCGGCGCCTCGACCCCCTGCGGCTGATCGGCGAGCGGCGCGAGGAGCGAAGGGTGCTGGCGGAGTACGAGGGACAGATCGACGCTGGCCTCGCCCTCGTCGGCCGGGCGGACCCGGCGGTCCTTCGCGATCTCCTCGCCGCGCCGGAGGCGATCCGCGGCTTCGGCCCGGTCAAGGCGCGGGCGATCGCGGCCTGGCGGGCCCGCAGCGAGGCGCTGCTCGCGGCGGCCCGGGCCGGCAACGATGCCGGCGCGCCGCTGTCGCGGGCGGGGTGACGGCCCGCCCCCGGCCGGTCCGCCTGCGTCGGCCAGCCGGATTGCGGTGAGACAGGGCCTCGCGTAGGCGGTATCGCAACCCTGCCACCGCCACAGGTTGCCCCCATGCGCCGCCGAACCCGTTCCTTCCTCGGGGCGATCGCGATGATCGCCTTCGTGATCGTCTACGCGCCCCTCGCCATGGCGCTCGCCGATAGCCGCATCGCCGAGACGCCCGCCCTGGTGCAGTCGGTGCTCTACGCCATCCTCGGCATCGCCTGGATCTTCCCGCTGATGCCGCTGATCCGCTGGATGGAGCGGCCGGACCGCGACCCGGCCTGAGACCGCCTCGAACGGTGTGTACCGATCGGTGAAAAGGCCGGCTTTTCGCCCGAAATGGCTGCCAGAGACCGCGACGCAGCCGTCCGGCCCGCGCCCTCCCCGCCTCGTGCATCCCCACTGAACCCGCAAGGCAGCCTCAGGCCCATGCGCCACGCGCTCGCGCTCCTCCTCCTCCTCGGTCCTCTCGCCGGTGCCGCGCTGGCGCAGGGCGCGCCGCGCTCGGTCGGCGATTGCGAGCGCATCAAGGGCGACCTCGCCTACAACCAGTGCCTGTCGCTGTTCGGCCCCGCCGCGAAGAGCATCGCGCCCGCCGCCGCTGCGGCCGCTGCGGCCGCCGCCGCCGCGATCCCGCGCCTGCCCGTGCCGCCGTCCCTCGCCGAGATCGCCGAACCCGCTCCGCGCGGCCGGCGCGGCCGGACCCGGCGCGTGCGCGGCGGCCGCCAGAGCGCGACCTTCGCGATCATCAGCGGCGGCAGCGAGAGCCGCCACCACCGCCGCCGGCGCCACCGCTGACGCCCCGGTCCGACCTCAGCCGACGTTGAGCCGCCGGCCCCGGTTCCAGGCCAGGAACGGCACGCCCGACAGGAGCGCGCGCAGCGCCGCGTCGGTCTGGAAGCAGCCGTTGACCGAGACCCGCGGCAGCGCGTGGAGATGGGCCGCGTGCACGGGAAAGAGGTGGCCCGGCCGCGTCGTCACGCCGGTGTGGTAGCCCGCCTCCCGGGCGAGCGCGAAGTCCCGCGGGCCGGCCGAGCCGGGATCGCCGACCGGATAGGACAGGTGCTCCGGCACCCGGCCGAGGAGGCCTGCGAGCCGCGCCCGCCCCTCGACGATCTCGCGCCGCGCGGTCGCCTCGTCGTGCTTGGCGAGCATCGGATGCGTCAGGGTGTGGGCGGCGAGCGTCACCGCCTCGTCCCGGGCGAGGTCGCGCAGCTCCGACCCCGTCAGGCACAATTCGCCGGCGATCGTCTCGGCCGCGATCCCGGCCTGGCCGCACAGGCGCAGGGTCGCGGCGCGCAGATCCGCCTCCGGCCCCGCCCTCAAGCGGCGGTAGGCCTCCGCGAAGGCGGCGGATTTCCGCGCCGCACCGTCGACGGGCAGGTCGAGCCCGACCTCCGGCAGCCGCACCCGGTCGAGGATCCCGATTGCCCGCTCGAGCTCGATCCACCACAGCCGGCCGGCTCCCGTGGCGAAGTCGTGGGTGACGAACAGGGTCCAGGGCGCGTCGTGGCGACGCAGGACCGGAGCCGCGTGCTCCAGGTTGTCGCGGTAGCCGTCGTCGAAGGTCAGGACCGCGAAGGGCGGTCCCGCCTCGGCCAGCCGGCGCGGGACCTCGGCGAGCGGGACGATCGCGAAGCCGCGAGCCCGCAGGGCGCCCACGGTGCGGTCGAGGAAGGCCGGGGTGATCGCGAGCAGGCGGTTGGGCGCGTAGGAGCCCGGTTCCGGCTCCTCGGGCCGGACGTGGTGGAAGGTCAGGATCACGCCGCGGCCGCGGGCGGCGGGGCCGAGCCAGCGGTCGGCCCCCGTCGCCGCGATCGTGGCGAAGCCGGCGTGGAACAGGCGGTGGCGGGCGCGGGCGGACAGCATGACCGCATCCTCACCCCGGTCCGCGAAAGCTTCGTTACGGTGTTTGCGGATTCTGCACGCTTGCCCGCTACCTCGTCGGGAGGGCTTTCGGGGGCGGGGCGATGGGCGGGACGATGCGACTCGCGGCGGATGCGGCTCTGGCCGGGGCGGCGCCGACCCCCGCCTCGGCTCTCGAGATCTCGACCGAGATCTTGCCCGAGATCTTGCCCGGCCTCGCGGCGGCCGAGGCCCCGTGGCGGGCGCTGGAGGCGATGCCGAGCGTCGTGATGACGCCCTACCAGCGCTACGACTGGGTGGCGGCCTTCGCGACCGCCCTGCCCCGCAAGGCCCGTCCCTGCCCGGTCCTGCTGCGCGATCCCGACGGACGGCCGCTGGCGCTGCTGCCGCTCGCCGTGACGCGGGAGGCCGGCATCCGGGTCGCCCGGATGATCGGCGGACGGCACGCGAACTACCACATGCCGGTCTTCGCCGGCCCGGAGGCCGCCGCCCTGCCGGCCGAGGCGTACCGGCAGGCCCTGGCGCAGGCCGGTCGCCGCGCCGGGATCGACGTGATCCACCTCGTCGACCAGCCGCGGATCTGGGACGGCGTGGAGAACCCGCTGGCGCACGGCCCGGCCTCGCCGAGCGACGGGTACGGCCTGGCGCTCGAGGCGGATCCGGACGCGGTGCTCAAGCGCCTCATGAGCGGCGATGCCCGCCGCAAGCTGCGCCAGAAGGAGAAGTGGCTCGTCGCCGCGCTCGGCCCGGTGGAGCACAGGGTCGCGGCGGATCGGGCCGAGGGCGAGGCGATCCTGTCGGCCTACCTCGCCCAGAAGGCGGTGCGGTTCGCGCAGGCCGGGATCAGCGATCCCTTCGCCGACCCGGCGGCTCGGGCCTTCCTCGCCGAGGCGCACCGGGCGGGCGCGCTGGAACTGCACGCCCTGCGCACCGGGGACGGCCGCATCCTGGCGACCTTCGTGGGGGCCGTCGATGCGCGCCGCTTCAGCGGCATGCTGACCTCGTTCGATCCCGACCCGGCGCTCGCCCGCTTCAGCCCCGGCGACCTGCTGCTCCAGGCGCTGATCCGCGACCAGGCCCTGCGCGGCCGCACCGCCTTCGACCTCGGCGTCGGCGAGGCGCGCTACAAGGCCAGCGTCTGCGACGAGACCATCGCCCTCGTCGACGCCGTGCTGCCGGTGAGCCTGCGCGGCCGCGCCTTCGGGCTCGCCGCGGAGGCGGGCGGGCGCCTGAAGCGGCGGATCAAGCGCGATCCGCGGCTCTGGGCCCTGGTCGGGCGGCTGCGCAAGGCGGTGGCGCGGCCGGCCTGAGCCTCAGGCCACCGGCCCCGACACCCCCGCCTGATCGAAGGTCGCCATCTCGCGGTGGCAGGCCACCGCCGCCTTGACGATGCCGAGCGCGAGTGCCGCGCCGCTGCCCTCGCCGAGGCGCAGGCCGAGGTCGAGGAGCGGGCGCAGGCCGAGGCGCTCCAGCACCGCGGCGTGGTCGCCCTCCGCCGAGACGTGGCCGGCGAGGCAGTGGTCGAGGGCGCGCGGATCGACGGCGTGGAGGAGCGCCGCCGCCGCGGTCGAGACGTAGCCGTCGATCACCACCGGCACCCGCTGCAGCCGCGCCGCCAGGATCGCGCCCGCCATCGCGGCGATCTCGCGCCCCCCGAGGCGCGCCATCACCGCCAGCGGATCGTCGAGGTGGCCCTGGTGGCGGGCGAGCGCCGCCTCCACCGCCGCGACCTTGCGGGCGTAGCCGGCCTCGTCGACGCCGGTGCCGCGGCCGACCCACCGTCCCGGCTCGCCGCCGTAGAGCGCGGCGTAGATCGCCGCCGCCACCGTGGTGTTGCCGATGCCCATCTCGCCGACCGCGAGCCCGTCGGTGCCCGCCGCCACCGCCTCCATGCCGAACGCCATGGTGGCGACGCAGGCCTTCTGGGTCATCGCCGGCTCGGTCGTGATGTCGCCGGTCGGCATGTCAAGGGCGAGGTCGAACACCTTGAAGCCGAGGCCGTAGGCGGCGCAGATCTGGTTGATCGCCGCCCCCCCGGCGGCGAAATTGTCGAGCATCTGGCGGTTGACCGCCGAGGGATAGGCCGAGACGCCCTTCGCCGCCACGCCGTGGCTGCCGGCGAAGACGCAGACCAGCGGCCGGTCGAGGGTCGGCGGCGCCTTGCCCTGCCAGGCCGCCATCCAGGCGGCGAGGAATTCGAGCCGCCCGAGGCTGCCGGCGGGCTTGGTCAGCACCGAGTCCCGGGCCGAGACCTCGGCGGCGGCGGACTCGTCCGGCCCCGGCATGGTGGCGATCAGGCGGCGGATGTCGTCGAACGGGGCTGCGTCGGTGGGGATCTCGGCCATGGCGAACGTGTCCTGCGGGGGCAACCCCGCATGCGGGGCTTTCGTGAGGCGAGCAGATACAGCAAAATGGCGCGAAGGGGCGAATCCGCGCGCGCGGGTCCGGGTTCACGGGTTGATGTCGTCGGGATGCGTCGAGTGATGGCGACGGGAACGAGCGCCGGGCCGGGCCGCGCGGGCGATGAGGCCCAAGAATCTCAGGCCGACGACGCGTTCGAGCCGCCCCCGACGCGGTCCGGCCCCTGGCCGCCGCTCGCCGACCTCGCCGCCTGCCTGCGCTTCTACAGCCGGCTCCCGGTCCCTGCCCTGCCGGGCGAGGCCGACAGCCACGCCGCGCCCGACTTCCGCACCGTGCCCCGGATGCTGCCGCTCGCCGGCCTGGTGATCGGCCTGCCCGGCGCCGTCGTTCTGCCTGCGGCCCTGACCCTCGGCCTCGGGCCGTTCCTCGCCGCGACCCTGGCGCTCGCCTTCGCCACCCTGGTCACCGGGGCCCTGCACGAGGATGGCCTCGCCGACGTCGCCGACGGGTTCGGCGGCGGCACGACGCCGGCGCGGCGCCTCGAGATCATGCGCGACAGCCGCATCGGCGCCTACGGCGCCGCCGCCCTGGTCCTGTCCTACGCGCTGCGCATCGGGGCGCTCGCGACGCTCGCCGACCGGATCGGCTGGCGCGTCGCCGTGGCGTTCCTGGCGGTCGCGGCGCTCTCGCGCACCGCCGCGCTGTGGCCGCTCTGCCGCTTGTCCCCCGCGCGGCCGGACGGCGCCGCCCACGCGGTCGGCCGCCCGACGACCAAGACCCACGCCACCGCCTGGGCGCTCTGCCTCGCCGTGCTGGTGCTCGCCGGCCTCCTCGGCCTGCCGTGGCTCGGCCTGTGCCTCGCCGGCCTCCTGGCGCTTCTCGCCGCCTGGACCGTGAGCCGGATGGCTGCGCGCCTCGTCGGCGGCCAGACCGGCGACGTGATCGGCGCGAGCCAGCAGGTGGCCGAGATCGCCGCCCTCCTCGCCCTCCTGATCGCGATTCCCGCCTGATGCCCGCTTCCACCCCCTGCATCCGCCTCTGCGTCCTCGATCCGGTCACCGGCCTGTGCGAGGGCTGCGGCCGCACCGGCACCGAGATCGCCGCCTGGGGCGGCCTCCCGGAGGCCGAGCGCCTGCGGATCATGGCGACCCTGCCGGCGCGCCTCGCCGCCGCCGATGCCGCGCCTCGGCCGGAGGCGGAACCGGCCGCCGCGGTGGCCTGACCGGTGCCGGGCGCCGTCGGCATCGGGTTCCTGCTCCTTGCCTGCGCGTACGCGCTGGCGAATCTCGGCGGGCGCGAGATCGCGGGGCTTCGCCCCGACGAGGCGGCCGCCCTCGCCGGCGCCGGGGCCGCGTCGCTGCTGGTGCTGAACGCCGTCGGCAACCGCTTCCGGTTCGGCTTCGGCGAGGGGCTGTTCGCGCTCGTGGTCTGGGGCGCGGTCGGCGCCGGGGGCGCCGTCCTGTACGGCTACCGCGACCAGGCCCGGGACATGGCCTTCCGGGCGCTCGGGGAGATGAGCCCGGGAGAGCCCGTGCCAGGTCGCGGCGACGAGGTGGTGATCGCCCGCCGCGTCGACGGCGGCTTCACCGTGCAGGCCAAGGTCAACGGCCGGCCCGAGGCCTTCGCCTTCGATACCGGGGCGAGCGCGGTGGTGCTCACCGCCGAGAGCGCCGCGGCGCTGGGCATCCGCCCGGGACCGTCCGCCTACCGGGTCCAGGTCCAGACCGCCAACGGACGCACCGCGGCGGCGCCGGTGGTGCTCGACACGGTCGCGGTCGGGCCGATCAGCGAGACCCGCGTCGCCGCCCTGGTGACCCGGCCCGGGGCGCTCAGCATCAACCTGCTCGGGATGAGCTTCCTGGAACGGCTGGCGTCCTACGAGGTGAGGGGCAGCCGGTTGATCCTGCGCGGGGCGCGGGGGTGAGAATCGCCGTCACAACCGCTTCTCGAAGAAGAAATCCGGGTACGGATCGTCGTTGAAACGGTCGATCTCGACCCATCCGGTGCGACGGTAGAGCTGCAGCGCCTCGGTCAGCGCGCTGTTCGAATCGAGCCTCAGGGTCGTGATCGCGAGGTCGCGCGCGGCATTCTCCGCCGCCTCCATCAGCCGTCGGGCGAGGCCGAGGCCGCGGGCGGAGGGGCAGACCCAGAGGCGCTTGATCTCGGCCACCTCGCCGCCCTTGCCCTTCAGGCCGACGCAGCCGATCGGCAGCCCGTCCGACGACGCGACCAGGAAGGCGCCGCGCGGCCGCATCATGTCGGCGGCCTCCGGATCGCGGGAGAGCGCGACGTCGAAGCCGGTCGAGAGCCGGCGCCCGAGTTCGGCGTAGTAGGCCGTCAGGCAGTGCAGCGCCGCCTCGCTGCGCGGATCGGTCTCCTCGACCGCGATCCGCTCGCGGTTGAGCGCCGTGGCGACGAGGTCCATCGCGCGCAGCAGCTCCTCGCCGCGGGGAAAGCGCTCCAGCAGCGACGCGGCCTGCGCGTTCGACAGGGCCTCGTAGGCCGAGAACTCCCTGCGGCCGGCCTCGGTCAGGGCGGCGACGCGCCGGCGGGCGTCGGACGGATGGGGCAGCGTGACGACCAGCCCCTCCTCCTCCAGGGCGCGGAGCAGCCGGCTCATCAGGCCGGAATCGAGGCCGAGGTAGTCCCGCAGGGACCCGACCTCGCCCCGCCCGTGCCCGATGGCGTTGAGCACCCGGGCGGCGCCGAGCGGCCGGCCGCGACCGAGGAAGGACGTGTCGAGGGCCCCGACCTCGGCGGTCACGGCCCGGTTGAAGCGGCGGATGCGGGAAACGGCGTCGGTCGACATGTCTCTGACGTAAGTCAGAGATTGTGCACCGTCAACGGGCTTTCCATCAACAAAAAGCCCCGGCCTTGCGGACCGGGGCTTTCCTGGATCGGGCGGTTCGGGGCGGCGTGCCACCCCTCGTCGCGTCTCAGTTGTTCCGGTTGCCCATCAGCGAGAGCAGGAACTGGAACATGTTGATGAAGTCCAGGTACAGCGTCAGGGCGCCGATCACCGACACCTTGGCGGCGGTCTCGCCGTCGAAGTTGCCGTAGAGGTACATCTCCTTGAGCTTCTGCGTGTCGTACGCGGTCAGGCCGGCGAAGATCAGGACGCCGATGACCGAGATCGCGAATTGCAGCGCGCTCGAGGCCAGGAAGATGTTGACCAGGCTGGCGATGACGAGGCCGATCAGGCCCATCACCAGGAACGAGCCGATGCCCGAGAGGCTGCGGGTCGTCGTGTAGCCGTAGAGGCTCAGGCCGCCGAAGGCCGCCGCGGTGATGAAGAAGACCTGCACCACGCTCGCGCCGGTGTAGCGGATCAGCAGCGTCGAGAGCGACGCACCCATCACCGCCGCGAAGGCGAAGAAGGTGGTGCGGGCGCTCGCCGCCGACATCCGGTCCATCCGGAACGAGAACAGGAAGATGAAGGCGAGCGGCGCGAGCGCGATCACCCACATCAGCGGCGTGGCGTAGAGCGTGCGGCCGAAGCTGGTCAGCGGGATCGAGCCGATCCGCGCCACCGCGTCCGCCTGCGAGGTCGCCACCGCGAGCTTGTTGATGCCGATGGCCACCAGCCCGGAGATGCCGAGGCCGATGATCATGTTGTTGTAGACGCCGAGCATGAACGCGCGCAGGCCCTGGTCGACCTGGACCTGGCTCGGGGCGTAGCCCGTGGGGCCGCCGTAGCCGTTCGCGTTGCCCTGCCGGAACGGGCTGTTCTCGAATGCCATGGGAGATTCCTTCGGAAGCTCTCTAGCGTGGATGTTCCTGGTGCGAGGCTCTCACGCGACCCTCGGACGCTTGCGCGTCGGATCGGCGCCCGGGCCCTCGCGGGCCCGCTCGCCTTGACGGGAATATGTGGGGTGCGGCGAGCGCGCACAAGGGCGCGGGCGGGTCCGATTTCCGCCCGCCCCGGGCAAAACCCAAGGTCAATCCGCCGCAGGTCGGACGAAGGATTAACAATCCTACAGATTTCGTAGGTACTGCGCCGGCTTCTGGCTGAGGATGCGCCAGGTGCCGGCGAGCCCGAGCCCCACCGCGACCACCACCGCCAGGAGGGCCGCCAGCACCGCCCCCGAGAGGTCGAGGGCGAAGTCGAGGCGCATGACCCGCGTGAGGATCACCCAGCCGGCCAGCGTCCCGGCGGCGAGGCCGAAGAGCGCGGTGGCGAGGCCGAGCGCCCCGTACTCCATCGTGTAGGCCGACAGCAGCCGCGCCCGGGTCGCCCCGAGGGTCTTGAGCACCACCGCGTCGTAGAGCCGGGCCCGGTGGCCGGCGGCGAGCGCGCCGGCCAGCACGAACAGGCTCGTCGCCACCGCCACCGCGCTGGCGCCGCGGATCGCGAAGACGAGCTTGGCCACGAGGTCGTTGACCGCGTCGAGGGCGTCCTTCACCCGCACGCTGCTCACCGAGGGGAACTCCCTGGCCGCGTCGCGCAGGATCCGGGCCTCCAGGGCGGCGTCCGGCCCCTCCGGCAGGGTGAGGGTCGCGAGGTCGCTGTGCGGCGCCCCCCGGAAGGTGCCGGGCGAGAACACCATCACGAAGTTGATGCCGAGGTTGCGCCACTCGACGTGGCGCAGGTTGGCGATCGTCACGGTCAGGCTGCGCCCGAGCACGTTGACGGTGACCGTGTCGCCGACCTTGAGGTTCAGGCTGCGGGCGAGCTGGTCGTCGAAGGAGACGAGGGGCTTCCCCGCCTCCTCGCCCTTCCACCACTGCCCGGCGGTGATCCGCGAGCCGTCCGGCAGGTCCTCCGCGTAGGTGATGCCGCGGTCGCCGTCGAGCACCCAGGCGGCGTCCTCGCCGGCCTTCACCTGGCCCGCCGGCACGCCGTTGAGCGCCGTGATCCGCCCGCGCATCATCGGCACCCGCTCGATCTTGGCCCGCGGCGCGGCGCGGCCCAGGAACTGGTCGAAGGCCTCCGAGTCGCGGCTCGAGATGTCGAGGAAGAACAGGCTCGGCGCCCGCGCCGGCAGCGAGCGGGTCAGCGTCCGGGTGATGTTGGCGTCGATGAGGCTCAAGGTCACCAGGAGCGTGATGCCGAGGCCGAGCGACAGCACGATCGAGGGCGTGAGCGCCCCCGGGCGGTGGAGGTTGGCGAGCGCGAGCCGCGGCGCGGCCCGGCCCGGGCGCGGCAGGCGGCGCGCCAGCGCCATCAGCCCGGCGGCGACGAGGCGCAGGAGCCCGAAGGCGAGGCCGGCCGCCGCGATGAAGATCAGCGCCACCGCGCGGTCGTAGGCGGTGGCGAGCGCGAGGCCCACGAGCCCTGCGAGCGCGAGGCCGAGGATCGCGAGATAGCGCGGCCGCGGCCAACGCCGGTCGGGATCGACGGTGTCGCGAAACAACCCGGAGACCGCGACGTCGTGGGCGCGGCCGAGCGGCCCGATCGCGAAGGCGAGCGCGGTCAGCACGCCGTAGAGTGCCGCCACCGCGAGCTCGCCCGGCGCCAGCGTCGGGTTGAGCGGCAGCGGCAGCAGGGAGCCGAAGGCGGCGTCGAGCGCGAAGGGCAGCGCGGCGCCGACGACGAGGCCGGCGGCGATGCCGATCCCGGCGATCAGCATCACCTGCGCCAGGTAGATGCCGACCACCTGCCTTCCCGGCGCGCCGAGGCTCTTCAACGTCGCGATCGAGGCGCGCTTGCGCTCGACGAAGGCCCGCACGGCATTGGCGACGCCGACCCCGCCGACGAGGAGCGCGGTGAGGCCGACCAGGGTCAGGAACTGCGTGAAGCGCTCGATGCTGCGGGCGAAGCGCGGATCGGCGTTGAGCCGCGAACGGATCTCCCAGCCCGCCTCCGGCAGGGCGGTCTTGGCCTCCGCCATCGTCCGCTCGACGGCCGCGTCGTCGCCGCTCGGCAGCGTCACCCGGTAGACGAACTTGTTGAGGCTGCCAGGCTGGACGAGGCCCGTGGCCCGGAGCGCGTCGAGGGACACCATCAGGCGGGGCCCGAAGCCGATGCCGCCGGCGATCTTGTCGGGCTCGGCCGTCAGCACCGTGCGCAGCACGATCTCGGCCCCGCCGACGGTCAGCCGGTCGCCGAGCTTGAGGTCGAGGCGGGCGAGCAGCGCGGAATCGGCGGCGGCGCCGTAGACGCCGTCGCGGGCGGCGAAGATCTCGGCGGGCGGCATCGCCGGCTCGGTCGTCAGCGCACCGACGGCCGGGTAGTCGGGCCCGACCGCCTTCAGCTCGACGAGGGCCGCGCCCTTGTCCCCGGCCGAGGCCATAGCGCGGGTGAAGCCCACCACCGAGACGCGGCCGCGCCCCTCCAGGAAGGCCCGCTCCTGCGGGCTCGCCTCGCGGTGGACCAGCCCGAAGGTGACGTCGCCGCCGAGGATCCGCCGCCCCTCGCGGGCGAGGCCGTCGGAGAGCGAGCGCGACAGCGAGGCGACGCCCGCGATGGTGGCGACCCCGATGGCGATGCAGGCGAGCAGCACCGTGAAGCCGCGCAAGCCCCCGCGCAGCTCGCGCAACGCGAGGCGCAAGGTCAGCGGCAGGCGCGAGGGACGGCCGGGCGACGATCCGGGTGCGCCGCCGGCGAGGTCGGGAAGGCTTCCGTGCATGGGGATTACGCGCTCACCGCCGCGTCGATCAGGCCCGAGCGCAGGCGCACCGTGCGGTCGCACAGGCGGGCGAGGCCGGGATCGTGGGTGACCAGCACCAGGGTGGCGCCGCGGTCGCGCTTGAGGGCGAAGAGCAGGTCGACGATCTGGGCGCCCGTCGCCTCGTCGAGGTTGCCGGTCGGCTCGTCGGCGACGAGAATCGCGGGCTCGGGCACCACCGCCCGGGCGATCGCCACGCGCTGCTGCTCGCCGCCCGACAGCTGGGCCGGGTAATGGTGCAGGCGGTGCCCGAGGCCGACCGCTTCCAGCTCGCGTGCCGCCCGCGCATGGGCCTCGGGCGCGTCGGCGAGTTCGAGCGGCAGCGCGACGTTCTCGAGCGCCGTCATCGTCGGCACGAGGTGGAAGGACTGGAACACGATGCCGATGCGCCGGCCGCGAAAGCGCGCCAGCGCGTCCTCGTCGAGCCCGGCGAGGTCGGTCCCCTCGACCACGACCCGCCCCGAATCCGGCCGCTCCAGCCCAGCCATGGTCATCAGCAGGGTCGACTTGCCCGAGCCCGAGGGACCGACGAGGCCGACCGCCTCGCCCGGCGCGACCGAGAGCGAGATGCCCTTGAGGATGTGGACCCGGGCGGCGCCGCGGCCGAGGCTGAGATCGACGCCCTCGAGCGCGATCGCCGGTCCGGTGGCCTTGTCGGTCATGGGCGGGAAGCCGATCTGTGGAGGCGACCGATCGGGTCGGCGCCGGAGATGACGAAGTGGGACGGACCTACGCAGGACAGGCGGCCCGCCGGCCCGATATGGGCCGCGCATCGATGCTTCGCCATGATGGCCGCCGCGCGGCGCTCGCATTTCTGATCGTTTCGCTCGTGATGACGCTCGTGACGCCGCTCCACGCCCAAGGTCTCTCGAAGGACGCTCCCGAGGGAACCGGGAAGGCCCGCCATCTCAACCTCGTCGCCCTCGGCGACAGCCTCACCGCCGGGTACGGCCTGCCGGCGGCCGCCGCCTTCCCGGTGCAGCTCGAAGCCGCCCTCCGGGCGCGCGGCCACGCCGTGACGGTCGCCAATGCGGGCGTCTCGGGCGACACCGCGACCGGCGGCCTCGACCGGGTCGACTGGTCGGTGCCGGACGGGACCGACGGGGTGATCCTGGAGCTCGGCGCCAACGACATGCTGCGCGGCACCGACCCGGCCGTGACCGGGAAGGCGCTCGACGCCATCGTCGCCCGGCTCAAGGCCCGCGGCATCCCGGTCCTGCTCGCCGGGATGCGGGCGGCGCCGAATCTCGGGCCCGACTACGTCAGGCGCTTCGACGCGATCTATCCGCGTCTGGCGGAGCGCTACGGCCTGATCCTCTACCCGTTCTTCCTCGACGGCATCGCGGGCGACCGGGGCCTCAACCTCGCCGACGGCCTGCATCCGACGAAGGACGGAGTGGCCCGGGTGGTCGCCGGCATCCTGCCGAGTGTCGAGGAATTCCTCGCGCGCCTGCGCAAGGGGGCGTGAGCCGCCATGCCGCGCCTGTTCACCGGGATCGAGGTCCCGCCCGAGACCGGCCTCCTGCTCTCCGGTTTCCGGGGCGGCCTGCCGGGCGCCCGCTGGGTCGAGCCCGGGGATTACCACGTGACCCTGCGCTTCATCGGCGATGTCGACGGGGGCCTGGCCGACGAGATCGCCGAGGCGCTCGCCGGGACGCGGCCCCGCCCTCCCCTGACCCTCGTCCTCGACGAACTGGCGGTGTTCGGCGGCGAGCGGCCGCACGCGTTGTTCGCCCGCGTCGTGCCCGATCCCGACCTCGCCGACCTGCAGGCCGAGCACGAGCGCCTCCTGCGCGATCTCGGCGTCCCGCCGGACACGCGGCGCTTCACCCCCCACGTCACCCTCGCCCGCCTCAAGCGCGGCGCCGGACCGGACGGGGTGGCGCAGTACCTGGCGATGCAGCCGGTCTTCCCGCGCGTGTCGTTCACGGCGCCGCGGGTGGCTTTGTACTCCGCCCGCGCCTCGGTCGGCGGCGGGCCCTACGTGGTCGAGGCGGCCTATCCGCTGGGCGAGGACGAGGCGTGAGAACCGGTCCGGCCTCCCCCCGAACGGGTGATGGCGGTATCGACGAAGTAGGGTAGTATCGCCGTACTGCCTCCGACGAAGGGGCGCGCGCCCACGCCGTTCACCTCCACCATCGAACTTGGCGTGGGCGCTTCCTTGTTTTCCGGCTACCCGGCTTTGCCGATGTAGGGGCAGTTGCCCGCCTCGATCGGCCGGAACGCCCGGTCGCCGGGGATCGTGGCGATCGGCTTCAGCAGGTCCCACTCGCCCTTCGATTCGGCCGGCGCCTTCACCTGCATCAGGTACATCTCGTGGACCATGCGGCCGTCCTCGCGCACCCGGCCGTTCTTGGCGTAGAAGTCGTTGACCGGGGTCTCGCGCATCCTGGCGATCACCGCCTTGGCGGAATCGGTCCCGGCCGCCTGCACGGCCTTCAGGTAGTTGGAGATGCTGGAATAGACGCCGGCCTGGAACTGGGTCGGCATCCGGCCGTGGCGCTTGAGGAAGCGCTGGGCGAAGGCCCGGGTCTCGTCGTCGCGGTCCCAGTAGAAGCTGGTCGTGAGCAGCATCCCCTGCGCCGTCTCGAGCCCGATCGCCCGCAGGTCGACCACGTCGATCAGGAGCCCGACGAGCTTCTGGCCCTGCTGCTGGATGCCGAACTCGCCCGCCTGCTTGGCCGCCGTCGCGGTGTCGCCGACCGGATCGGCGAGCGCGATCACCTTGGCACCCGAGGATTGGGCCTGGAGCAGGGCCGAGGAGAAGTCCGCCATGCCCATCGGGTGGCGCACCGAGCCGATCACCTTGCCGCCGGCCCTGGCGACCGCCTGGCCGGTGTCGCGCTCCAGCGCGTGGCCGAAGGCGTAGTCGGCGGTGACGAAGTACCAGGACGTGGCGCCCTGCTGGACGAGGGGGCCGGCGGTGCCGTTCGCCAGCGAGTAGGTGTCGTAGGTCCAGTGGATCGCGTTCGGCGAGCAGGCCGGGCCGGACAGGTCGGAGGAGCCGGCCGAGGAGTTGAGGAAGAGGCGGTCGCGCTCGCGGGTCAGGTTCTGGACGGCGAGCGCCACCGAGGAGGTCGGCACGTCGGCAACGACGTCGACCTGCTGCAATTCGAGCCACTGGCGGACGATGTTCGAGCCGATGTCGGGCTTGTTCTGGTGGTCGGCCGAGACGACCTCGATCCGCTTGCCCAGCACGGTGCCGCCGAAATCCTCCACCGCCATCCGGGCGGCGGTGACCGAGCCGGGGCCGGTGCTGTCGGCCTGGGCCGCGCTCATGTCCGACAGGACGCCGATCTTGACCACGTCGTCGGAGATCTGGGCCTGGGCCGCGCCCGCGCACAGGGTCGCGGCCAGCGCGAGGGCCGCGCGCCGTAGGGCTCGTGTCATGGTGTGTCCTCCCGGTTTTTCCGCATGCTGGCGGGGGATGGGAGGACGGTCAACCGGCGGCGCTACAGCCGCCGCAACGCCACGCTCTCGATGCGGTGGCTCGCGCCCTTGGCGAGGATCAGGCTGGCGCGCTGGCGCGTCGGCACGATGTTGTCGCGCAGGTTCAGGAGGTTGATGCGGTTCCACAAGCCGTCGGCGGTGGTCAGCGCCTCCTCCTCGCTGATCTCGGCATACTTGCGGAAGTACGAGAGCGGATCGCGGAAGGCGGTGTTGCGCAGGCGCAGGAAGCGGTTGACGTACCAGCGGTGCAGGTCGTCCTCGTGCGCGTCGAGGTAGACCGAGAAGTCGAAGAAGTCCGAGACGAAGGGGATCGCGGTGCCGTCCCGCGGCAGGCGGGCGGGCTGGAGCACGTTCAGCCCCTCGACGATCAGGATGTCGGGCCGGTCGACCACCGTGTTCTCCCCCGGCACCACGTCGTAGACGAGGTGGGAGTAGAGCGGCGCCGCGACCTGGCGCTTGCCGGCCTTGATGTCGGCGAGGAAGCGCAGGAGCGTCGGGGTGTCGTAGCTCTCCGGGAAGCCCTTGCGCTCCATCAGGCCGAGGCGCTGCAGCTCGGCATTGGGGAACAGGAACCCGTCGGTGGTGACGAGGTCGACCTTCGGGGTGTTGGGCCAGCGGGCGAGCAGCGCCTTCAGCACCCGGGCGGTGGTCGACTTGCCGACCGCGACCGAGCCGGCGACCCCGATGATGTAGGGTACCTTCACCTCGCGCTCGGCGAGGAGGAAGCGCTGGGTCGCCTTGAACAGCCCCTGCGTCGCCGCGACGTAGAGCGAGAGCAGCCGCGACAGCGGCAGGTAGATCGCGATGACCTCCTCGAGCGAGATCGGATCGTTGAGCGATTGCAGCCGCATCACGTCCTCGGCGGTGAGGGTGAGCGGGGTATCGGCGCGCAGGTGCGCCCATTCCTCGCGGGCGAAGACCCGGTAGGGCGAGAGGTGGTCGGTCGCCTCGTCGAGGGAGGCGGCGAGTTCCGCGGCGCCGCTGCCCTGGAGCGCGCCGGGAACGCGGCTGCCGTTCATGCCGGCCTCGGTCATGCCGGCCTCCTCGCCGCCTTCTCGGCGATGCCGCTCTGCGCCGTGCGCCGCTCCAGCTCCGCCATCACAGCCTCCAGGGGCACCTCCGCGGCCCTGAGAACCACCAGCAGGTGGTAGAGCACGTCCGCCGCCTCGGCTTTCAGCCCGTCGCGGTCGCCCTGCACCGCCGCGATGGCGGCCTCGACCGCCTCCTCGCCGAGCTTCTTGGCCGGCCGCGCCGGCCCGCCGGCGACGAGCTTCGCCGTGTAGGATTCCTCCGGCGAGGCGGCGGCCCGCTCGCGGACGATGCGGTCGAGGTCGGCGAGGGTGAAGGAGGTCATGCGGCGGCCGTTGGTGTTGCGGGTGAACCCTGGGGCCGGGGGTGCCGAGCGGTCAAGCGGCAACCCGCAGCATGTCCCGCACTGATTGCCGAAGAGTCAGGGCGTCGGATCGAGCCGCATCGCGAGCCCCGCCGCCGCCATGTGAGCCTTGGCCTCGCCGACCGTGTGCTGGCCGAAATGGAAGATCGAGGCGGCGAGCACCGCGCTCGCCCCGCCGTCGCGCACGCCCGCCACGAGGTCGTCGAGGCCGCCGACGCCGCCGGACGCGATCACCGGCACGTTGACCGCGTCGCTGATCGCCCGGGTCAGCCCGATGTCGTAGCCCGAGCGCATCCCGTCGCGGTCCATCGAGGTGACCAGCAATTCGCCCGCCCCCTTCCCGGCCACGAGGCGGGCGAACTCGATCGCGTCGATGCCGGTGGGCTTGCGGCCGCCATGGGTGAAGATCTCCCAGCGGGCCGGCTCGCCCTCGCCGGAGACGCGCTTGGCGTCGATCGCCACGACGATGCACTGCGCGCCGAACTTCTCCGCCGCCCGCGCGACGAGGTCGGGATCGTTCACCGCCGCGGTGTTGATCGAGACCTTGTCGGCCCCGGCGAGCAGCAGGGTGCGGATGTCCTCGACCTTGCGCACCCCGCCGCCGACGGTGAGCGGCATGAAGCAGGCCTCCGCCGTGCGGCTGACCGCGTCGAGCAGGATGCCCCGGGCCTCGTGGCTCGCCGTGATGTCGAGGAAGCAGAGCTCGTCGGCGCCGGCGCGGTCATAGGCCTTGGCGGCCTCGACGGGATCGCCGGCGTCGCGCAGCTCGAGGAACTGCACGCCCTTGACGACGCGGCCGTCCTTGACGTCGAGGCAGGGGATGATGCGGGTCTTGAGCACGGGCGCCGTTTCAGGAGTTCGAGTCGATGGGGAAATCGCGCGTGAGCATCTCGTCGCGCGTGTAGGGACATGTCTCGGGAAACGTCCGCAGCGGGAGACCGGTCTCCCGCGAGGCATCGAGCCTGGCCCCCCGATAGGCACGGGCCATGGCCTCATCCAGGCGGCATTTCAGGCCAGGGCTGTCGGCGAGAACATCGGCCGCCTGGTCGCGCTGATCGCGGATCGACAGCGCCCAGCTTCGGGTGCGCCGTTCGGGCTGGCAGTCGAATTTCAGCATGTGCAGCAGCACGACCCGCCAGGCGCTGACGAGACTGCTCAATTCCGAACGGCCCAAGCTCTCGATCTCCTCGGCCAGGTTCTCACGGTCGAGGGTCGAGAGGTTGCCGGCGCGCAGGGCCGCGGCCTGCTCCATCGCCCAGCCGTAAAAGTCGTCGTCATACACCGTTGCAGGCCCAGGCGTCGGCCGTGCCGCGGCAGGCTTGGATTTACGGGTCGCGGCGGTCACGCTCGTCTCACGCCTCTGGATTGAGCCGTCTCGATCCTATCACGAGACGGTCCCATACGCCTCAAGCCGTCGACCGGATCTGGTCCTCAAGCGCCCTTGCCCTGCGCCGCCTTCGCCCGGGCGATGGCGGCGAGCGCCTCCTTCGGGTCGATCCGGCCGTCGTAGAGCGCGCGTCCCGTGATGGCGCCGGCGAGGCCCGCGCAATCAGGCTCCAGGATGCGGTGCACGTCCTCAATCGAGGCGAGCCCCCCGGAGGCGATGACCGGGATCTTCACCGCCTGGGCGAGCGCCAGCGTCATCGGGATGTTGAGGCCCTTGAGGATGCCGTCGCGGGCGATGTCGGTGTAGATGATCGCGGCGACGCCGGCATCCTCGAAGCGGCGGCCGAGTTCCTCCGCCGTGACCGTCGAGGTCTTGGCCCAGCCCTCGACCGCGACCTTGCCGTCCTTGGCGTCGATGCCGACGGCGATCTTGCCCGGGAAGCGGCGCGCCGCCTCGCGCACGAAGGTTGGGTCCTTCACCGCGGCGGTGCCGATGATGACCCGGCTGACGCCCTTGGCGAGCCAGCCCTCGACCGTGCGCATCTCGCGGATGCCGCCGCCGAGCTGGACCGGGATCTCGACCGCGGCGAGGATCGCGTCGACCGCCGCGGCGTTCATCGGGGCGCCCGCGAAGGCGCCGTCGAGATCGACCACGTGGAGCCAGGGGAAGCCCTGCTCCTGGAACGTCGCGGCTTGCGCCGCCGGGTCGTCGCTGAAGACGATCGCTTGCGCCATGTCGCCCTGCACGAGGCGGACGCAGCGCCCTTCCTTGAGATCGATGGCCGGAAACAGGATCACGCGTCGTCACCGCAAGGCTTGAGGGGTCAGGAGTGGCGGCAGCCCTCAGGGCCGCCAGCGCAGGAAGTTGCCGATCAGCCGGAGGCCGAGGGTCTGGCTCTTTTCCGGGTGGAACTGGGTGCCCGCGATGGTGCCGCGGGCGACCATGGCGGTGACCGGACCGCCGTAATCGGCGCTCGCCACCACGTCGTCGGGCTCCGCCGGGCTCAGGGCGTAGCTGTGGACGAAATAGGCGTGCAGGCCCTGCGGTCCGGTCGGGATGCCCTCGAGCAGCGGGTGGGACCGGCGGGCCTGAAGCGTGTTCCAGCCCATATGTGGCACCTTCAGGCCCGGGTCCGACGGCCGGATCGGCGCGACGTCGCCGGGGATCCAGCCGAGGCCGGGCGTGACCTCGTATTCGAGGCCGCGGCTCGCCAGCAGCTGCATGCCGACGCAGATGCCGAGGAACGGCCGGCCGCGGCCATGCGCCGCCTCGGTCATCGCCTCGACCATGCCGGCGACGGCATCCAGCCCGCGCCGGCAATCGGCATAGGCGCCGACGCCGGGAAGCACGACCCGGTCGGCCGCCGCCACGGTCGCGGGGTCGGAGGTGACGACGATGCGGGCCCCGGTGCCGCTCTCGCGGGCGGCGCGCTCGAAGGCCTTGGCGGCCGAGTGCAGGTTGCCGGAACCGTAATCGATGATGGCGACGGTGTCCGCGCTCAACGGAAGTCCTCCCGGGTCGCGGTGATCTGGGTCAACGGGACGGATGTGCGAGTGGTTGCGGCGCTCACCGGGGGCTCTGCGCCTCCGGAAACAGGCCAAGAGCCGGGCTCTCGGCGCGGACGCTCGCCGGCGTCGCGGGGCGGGGCGCCTGCGTCGTGCCGAGGCGGGCGCCCTCCTCCCGCAGCCAGCGGGCGACGAACTTCACCTCCGCCTCCTTGGCGTCGGACGCGGTCACGGCGTCGCGGATCGGGCGGCCGGTGCGGGCATAGGTCCAGCGCCTGAGGGACGAGGCCTCGAGGCCGATGAGCCAGGATAGGAGCACCGCGATGACGAAGCCCGCGACCGGGTTCAACCCCAGGGCGAGGCCGAGTGCCCAGACCACGATCTCGACTGCCAGCACCGCGATCCCGGCGAGCCAGAGACGGTGCCAGAAGAACCACAGGGCCGAGAACCAGAAGGCCGGCCACACGAAGGCGTCGGGCACCAGCTTGGCGCGGTCGAGCGCCTCCGGCTCGCCGGGATCGACCTCGTCGGGGACGTGCAGGGTGTAGGTGGTCATCCGGTCTCCCCGGGATCCGTCTGGTCGGGATCGCCGACTTGCTCGGTGTCTTGCTCGACGTTCTGCAACCTCAGAGCGAGCCCTTCGTCGAGGGCACCCGGCCGCCCTCGCGGGGATCGACCTCGATCGCGTGCCGCAAGGCACGTGCCAGCCCCTTGTAGCAGCTCTCGGCGATATGGTGCTGGTTGTCGCCGTACAGCGTCTCGACGTGGAGCGTGATGCCGGCATTCATCGCGAAGGCCTGGAACCACTCCCGCACCAGCTCGGTGTCGAAGACGCCGATCTTCTCGCGGGCGAACTCGGTGCGGAACACCAGGAACGGCCGGCCGGAGATGTCGACGGCGACCCGGGTCAGTGCCTCGTCCATGGGCAGGTGCAGGTCGGCGTAGCGGCGGATGCCGCGCTTGTCGCCGAGCGCCCGGGCGAAGGCCTGGCCGAGCGCGATGCCGCAATCCTCGGTGGTATGGTGCTGGTCGACGTGGAGGTCGCCCGTCACCTTGATCTCGAGGTCGAACAGGGCGTGCCGGGCCAGCAGCTCCAGCATGTGGTCGAGGAAGCCGACGCCCGTCGCGATGCTGGCCTTGCCGGTGCCGTCGAGGGTGAGGGCGACGCTGACGTCGGTCTCGGCGGTGCGCCGGTCGACGCGGCCGGCGCGGGGGGTGGTCTCGATCATCGCGGGTGTGGGTCGCCAACGGGAAACGGGCTGCCTTGTTAAAAGGCAGCCCGCGGAAACGCCAGGGGTGATCCGGGCATTATACCCTTGCGCCATCGGAAGGGAGCGGGATCACGCCGGAGGTCGTACAAACCTCATAGGGCTGAGAAGGCCGCAATCGTGCCCAAGGCAAACGGCAGGGCACCGCGACCATGGGACGACCCTCTCGGCACGGATGCGCATCTCCTCGAGCCAGCAACGCTCGCCGTCATAGGCCGTGGCTGCTACGATCGTTCGTCGATTTTAGCCCGTTCGTGGGCAAACCATCACACAGCCGTGAGCATGGGCGAGAACGAGACAACGGAGTGGGCCGATCTCAAGAATGCGCGCAACGTCGAGCAGCGCGGAATCGATTTCGCCGATTTGGCGGATGCCTTCGATGGACGCTTCGCACTCGTCGCAGAGGATAGCAGGCAACCCTACGGCGAGCGACGTTTCAATATGCTGGTCGAACTCGGCGGGGTGCTCTTGAGCATCACGTTCACGCCACGCCCGCCGAGGAACAGAATTATTTCGGCACGCCTCGCGAGCAGGAAGGAAAGGAGAACGTACCATGCCAGACAGCAAAGCAGCTAAAGCACCGGCCGGCCGAACGAATTGGGCCGCGCTCCGCGCAATGCCGGACGATGAAATCGAGCGGATCGCAACGGAGGACGAGGACAATCCAGCCACTGATGAAAGCCACTGGATCAACGCGTCAGTTTACGCACCCAGCGGAAAGACTGCAATCCATGCGACTCTCGACCAAGATGTCGTCGAGTTTTTCAAGCGCAATGGATCGGACTACTCCGCGCGAATGAACGAGGTTTTACGCAATTATATGGAGACTCAGCAAGACGAGACGCGCGACCGTTAAGGAGCGGCGAAGAGCACCGTTGGATCGAGCGCTCCCCGCATACAGAATCGACTGCATATCCGCCAAGAAACGGCAGCTTCCTATCGAATGTCGGCCAGCACCCGCGCGCAGATCGCATCGAGCTTGGCCATCAGCGCCGGATCCCGGTGGCTCGGCGCCGTCATGATGGCGCCGTCAAGCGCCCGGTCGGAGCGCGCCGGGCAGGGCTCGCGCTCAGGGGGCAAGTCCCGGGCGAGGCGGCTGACCAGGCGGGCGGCCTTGGCGGCGTTGGCGCGGGCCACCGCCACCACGGCGGCGACGTCGACGGCGTCGTGCTCCGGGTGCCAGCAATCGAAGTCGGTCACCATCGCGATCGTCGCGTAGGTGATCTCGGCCTCGCGGGCGAGCTTGGCCTCCGGCATGTTGGTCATGCCGATCACGTCGTAGCCCTGCGCCTTGTAGGTCAGCGACTCGGCGTAGGACGAGAATTGCGGCCCCTCCATGCAGACGTAGGTGCCGCCCTTCCTCGCCGCGATCTCCTCGGCCTCCGCCGCGGCGAGGATGCGGGCCTGCAACCCCGGGCCGACCGGGTGCGCCATCGAGACGTGGGCAACGCAGCCGTTGCCGAAGAACGACGAGGTCCGGCCGACCGTGCGGTCGACGAACTGGTCCACGAGCACGAACAGGCCCGGATAGAGCTCCTGCCGGAACGAGCCGCAGGCCGAGAGCGCGACGATGTCGGTGACGCCGGCGCGCTTCAGGACGTCGATGTTGGCGCGGTAATCGATGCCCGAGGGCGAGAGCCGGTGGCCGCGGCCGTGCCGGGCGAGGAACACGACCTGCGTCTGGCCGATGCGGCCGATGCGGAGCGCGTCCGAGG
This sequence comes from Methylobacterium terrae, assembly GCF_003173755.1. Taxonomy (NCBI): domain Bacteria; kingdom Pseudomonadati; phylum Pseudomonadota; class Alphaproteobacteria; order Hyphomicrobiales; family Methylobacteriaceae; genus Methylobacterium; species Methylobacterium terrae. Next base: position 2,571,063 of record NZ_CP029553.1, on the reverse strand, counting down.
GCTCGCCCCAGGGCGAGGCGATCGCCTCCTCGCGCACGTCCTCCAGCCCGGGCAGGTCGTAGACGCCCGACCCGCCGATCACTCCGAGCACGGCCTTCGCCATGGGGATTCTCCTGTAACGAAAAGAGGCCCCTTGCGGGGCCTCTGCACGAGTTGGATGCGTGAGGTCAGTGCGTCTTGTGCAACTCGGGCTGCAGCCCGTGCGTCTCGCCGCCGACGTCCGACCAGATCTTCTTCTTCACGTAGTAGAGCAGGCCGGCCAGCACGATGAGGAACAGGAGCGCCCGCAGGCCCAGCGACTTGCGCGCCAGGAGGTGGGGCTCGGCCGTCCACATCAGGAAGGCGGTCACGTCGCGCGAGTACTGGTCGATCGTCTCCGGCACGACCGGCTGGCCGTTCGCGCCCTTGGCGTAGGTCACCTGACCGTCGCTGAGGGGCTTGGGCATCGCGATGACGTGGCCCGGATAGTACTCGTTGTAGTGGCCGCCCGGCGGCACGGTCACGTCCTTCGGCGGCTCTTCCTTGTAGCCGTTGAGGAGGGCGTGGATGTAGTCCGGGCCCTGCTCGGTGTAGCCGACGAAGGGCAGCCAATCGACGATGAACCACAGGCCGCCGCGGGCGAAGGTGCGGGCCTTGGCCATCAGCGACAGGTCCGGCGGCGCCTTGCCGCCGTTGGCGGCGGCCGCCGCCTGGTCGTTCGGGAACGGCGCCGGGATCTTGTCGGCCGGGCGGCCGGGCCGCTCGAACATGTCGCCGGAATCGTTCGGGCCGTCCTTGACCTTGTACTCGGCCGCCAGCGCCTTGACCTGGGCGGCGGAGAAGTCGGGCCCGCCCTCCTGCTCGAGGTTGCGGAAGCGGATGTAGCTCAGGCTGTGGCAGTTCGAGCAGACCTCGCGGTAGACCTGGAAGCCGCGCTGCAGCTGCGCCTGGTCGAAGGTGCCGAACATCCCCGAGAAGGTCCACTTCTCGCGGTGCGGCAGCGGGCCATGCTCCTCCGCCGAGGCGGCGCCGACCGACAGGATCGCGGCGAGAGCGGCGGCCAAGAGAGCGCGTGTTCTGATCATTCCCCTCGATGCCCCTTGCGGCGTCGTTAGTGCTTCATCGCGATTAAGGGGCGGGCGGATGCCTGGAGCATCCGCCCGCCCGGGGCATCAATCAGCCCTTGGTCGGAGGAGCGGCGGCGGCGCCGGCCGGGATGCCGGAGGAGCCGACCTGCTTGCCCGGGCCGGTGACGCTCTCGAGGATCGAACCCGGCAGGGGCTTCGGGGTCTCGAAGAGGCCGACCAGCGGCATCACGATCAGGAAGTGGGCGAAGTAGTAGAAGGTGGCCAGGCGCGAGGCCAGGACGTAGCCGCCCTCCGGGGGCTTCGAGCCGAGCCAGCCGAGCAGGAAGCAGCAGAAGATGAAGACCCAGAAGAACTGGCGGTAGATCGGCCGGTAGTTGGCCGAGCGGACCCGCGAGGTGTCGAGCCACGGCGCCAGCGCCAGGATGATCACCGCGCCGAACATCAGGATCACGCCGCCGAGCTTGTCGGGCACCGCGCGCAGGATGGCGTAGAAGGGCAGGAAGTACCACTCGGGCACGATGTGCGCCGGCGTCACGGCGGGGTTCGCCGGGATGTAGTTGTCGGCGTGGCCGAGGTAGTTCGGCTGCAGGAAGATCCAGTAGGCGAAGAAGACGAAGAACACCACCACCGCGAACACGTCCTTGATGGTCGCGTAGGGGGTGAAGGGCACGGCGTCCTTGCCGGTCTTGATCGGGATGCCGGTCGGGTTGTTCTGGCCGGTGACGTGCAGCGCCCAGACGTGCAGGACGACGACGCCGGCGATCATGAACGGCAGGAGGTAGTGCAGCGAGAAGAAGCGGTTGATGGTCGGGTTGCCGACCGAGTAGCCGCCCCAGAGCAGGCTCTGGATCGTGTCGCCGACGATCGGGATCGCCGCCAGGATGTTGGTGATGACGGTGGCGCCCCAGAACGACATCTGACCCCACGGCAGGGTGTAGCCGAGGAACGCGGTCGCCATCATCAGCAGGTAGATGATCACGCCGAGGATGTAGAGCACCTCGCGCGGGGCCTTGTAGGACCCGTAGTAGAGGTTGCGGAACATGTGCACGTAGACCGCGATGAAGAACATCGACGCGCCGTTGGCGTGCATGTAGCGCAGGAGCCAGCCGTAGTTCACGTCGCGCATGATGTGCTCGACGGAGTTGAACGCCTCGGTGGCCGAGGGCTGGTAGTGCATCGCCAGCCAGACGCCGGTGATGATCTGGGAGCCCAGCATCACGATCAGGATCGCGCCGAACGTCCAGAAGTAGTTCAGGTTACGGGGAACCGGAAACGCGATGAACGAGGAATGGACCAGGCCGACGATCGGCAGCCGGGCCTCGAACCACTTCGCGATGCGGCTCTTGGGAACGTAGGTGGTGGCGTGTGCGCTCATGGGGCAGCCCGCGTCTGGCGTTGCTTCACGATCGGCGGATTCAGGCGGTGGCGCCTTCGCCGATGCGGACCTTGGTGTCGCCCTGGAAGGCGTAGGGCGGAATCGGCAGGTTGATCGGCGCCGGCCCGCGGGTCACGCGGCCCACCGCGTCGAACTGGGAGCCGTGGCAGGGGCAGCCCCAGCCCTCGTGGCCGTTGGCGTTGGCGATCGGCACGCAGCCGAGATGGGTGCAGTTGCCGTAGGCGACGAGCCAGCGCTCGTGACCGTCCTTGACGCGGCCGAGGAACGGCGCCGGGTCGATCATGCCGGCGGGGGCGACCGCCTTCATGTCGGCGACCTCCTTCTCCGTGAGGTGGCGCACGAAGATCAGCTTGCCGCGCCAGAACACGTTGACGATCTGCCCGTCGGCGATCGGCGACAGGTCGACGTCGATGGGAGCGCCGGCGGCGATCGTCTCGGCGTCGGGCGCCATCGAGGCGACGAAGGGCCAGGCCAGAGCGGCGGCCCCGACCACGGCACCCGCACCGGTGGCGAGGAACAGGAAGTCCCGGCGGGTCGTCCCGTGGGGATGCGCGGCATCGGAGGGGGCGGCGGTGGTGGCCAAGTTCCGGCTCTCCCGAGAAATCGTTGACGGCGCGGGCCGCCGGGCGCGGCGAAACGGCGTGGAGGCCCGCTGGAAAGGGTCGGCGGGGTTCTGGTTCCCCGATCCTGCCGGACCGAAGCACCTCCCCGCTCGTGGCGGCAATGCGACCGGGCGTCGCCGCGCGGGTAGCTCTCTTGCACGGCCAAGCCCCGGAATAAAGGGCGAAAAGCGGTCCCGATCCGGAGGAATTCCAGATTTCCCGGGAGTGTGTTGCGATGCACCGGGACGACCGCCCGGGTCGTCCCGGTGCATCGCCGACGGCCTATTCGGCCGGGGCGCCGACGCGACCGGCGGCCGCGGGTGCGCCCGTGTGGCTCAGGCGCAGCACGGTGATCATGCCGACGATGCCCGCGCAGGCGATCAGCAGCAGGCCGCCGGTGAAGCTGCCGGTCCAGTCCTTGATCGCGCCGACGGCGTAGGGCGCGACGAAGCCCGACAGGTTGCCGATCGAGTTGACCACCGCGATCGCGCCGGCGGCCGCCGCCCCCGACAGGGTCTCGGTCGGCAGCGTCCAGGTGATCGGCAGCGCCCCGAAGATGCCGAGCGCGGCGCCCGAGAACAGCAGGACCTTGACGATCGGATCGCCCACGAGGGCCGCCCCGATGGTGCAGAGCGAGGCGCAGGCCAGCGCCGCCGCGAGGTGGTAGCGCCGCTCGCGCTTGGCGTCCGAGCGCTTGCCCCACCACAGCATGCCGACGGTGCCGACGGCGTACGGGATGATCATCAGGAAGCCGGTCTGGGCGTTGGTGAGCCCGAAGCCCTTGAAGATCTGCGGCAGGAAGAAGCCGAAGGCGTAGAGCAGCGCGACGGCGCCGAAATACACGACCGCGATGGCGAGCACCCGCGGGTTGAGGATCTCCTGGGTGAGCGGCACGTGGCCCTGGCGCGGGCTGCGGGCGGCTTCCGCGGCGAGCGTCTGCTCGAGCCAGGCGCGCTCGTCGGCGGCGAGCCACTTGGCGTCGGCCGGTCGGTCGGTGAGGTAGAAGTAGGTCATCACCGACAGCACCACCGCCGGCAGCGCCTCGATCACGTAGAGCCACTGCCAGCCCTTGAAGCCGAGCACGCCGTCCATCTCGAGCAGCAGGCCGGAGATCGGCGAGCCGATGACGCTCGAGAGCGGGATCGCCACCATGAACAGGGAGACGATGCGGGCGCGGTAGGCGGCCGGGAACCACAGCGTGAGATAGAAGATGATGCCCGGGAAGAAGCCGGCCTCGGCCGCGCCGAGCAGGAGGCGCATGATGTAGAAGCTGGTCTCGCCGCCGATGAAGGCCATGCCGCCGGAGATCACGCCCCAGCTCAGCATGATGCGGGCGATCCAGCGCCGCGCGCCGAACTTCTCGAGCGCGAGGTTCGAGGGCACCTCGAAGATGAAGTAGGTGATGAAGAAAAGCCCGGCGCCGAGGCCGTAGGCGGTGGCCGAGATGCCGAGATCCCGGTTCATCGTCAGCGAGGCGAAGCCCACATTGACCCGGTCGAGATAGGCGATGAAGTAGCAGACGATCAGGAACGGGATCAGCCGCCAGCTGATGCGCCTGATGGTGCGGGCTTCGATGTCGGTCGTCACGGCTGTCCCCTCCCGGGCTGTTCTGGTTGTGGCGAAGGTTCTTCGCGGCCAGGTTCTGCCGCCAGGTCTGATGGCCCGGCTCCGGAGCCCGGGATGACCGGATTGTCGTCGGTTGGCAAGGAGCGACGATCTGCGGATGCGCGCGCCCTTGTGGGAGGGCCCGCTTCGGTCTAGTGCTCCCCTCCCCCGCCGGTGACGCATCGCAGCGAGGCCGTTCGGCCGCGCGCTCGCGCCGGCGCCCGTTCGAGATGCAAGAAGTTTCGCCATGGTCACGCCACGCCGCGACAGCGGAGCCGACCTTCCCCGGCTCACCGGAGCCCGGGTGCTGGTCGTCGAGGCCCGCTACTACGAGGACATCGCCGACGAGCTCCTCGCCGGGGCGCGTGCCGCGATCGAGGCCGCCGAGGCCGAGGCCGTGGTCGTCACGGTGCCGGGCGCGCTGGAGATCCCCCAGACCGTCGCGATCCTGCTCGAGGCGGCGGCCCGCGCCCGCAAGCCCTACGACGCCGTGGTGGCGCTCGGCTGCGTCATCCGGGGCGAGACCGGGCACTACGACATCGTCGCGGGCGAGAGCGCCCGGGCGCTGATGGACCTCTCGGTGGGCCTGCGGCTGCCGCTCGGCAACGGCATCCTCACCGTCGAGACCGAGGCCCAGGCCCAGGCCCGCGCCCGCGTCGCCGAGATGAACAAGGGCGGCGGTGCCGCCGAGGCCGCCCTCGCGGTGCTGGCGCTTCGCCGCGCCGAGGAGGCGGGCCGCCAGGACCGCACCATCGGCTTCACCCCCCGCCGCAACCCGGAGTCCGAGTGAGATGAAGCCCGCCGAGCGCAGCGGCGCCCGCCTCGCGGTGGTCCAGGCCCTCTACGAGATGGAGATCTCCGGCAAGGGCGTGATCGACGCCCTCGCCGAGTTCGAGGCGTTCTGGATCGGCCAGGTCATCGACGAGGTCGAGCACCCGCCGGCCGAGACCGCCTTCTTCCGCGACCTCCTGCGCGGGGTCGTCGAGGAGCAGCGGGCGATCGACCAGCGCCTCGACGCGGCGCTCGCCGCCGGCTGGCCGCTCCGCCGCCTCGAGGCGGTGGTGCGGGCGATCCTGCGGGCCGGCGCCTACGAGGTGATGTTCCGCCGCGACGTGCCGGTGAAGGTCGCGATCTCGGAATACGTCGACGTCGCCCACAGCTTCTACGAGGGCGAGGAGCCCGGCCTCGTCAACGCGGTGCTCGACAAGGTCGGCCGAGCGGTGCGGCCGGACGACTTCACCAAGGGCTCCGCCGCCAAGGGCGCTCGCGCGAGCTGAGATTGCGCTCGCGCAGGCCGAGATTGCGCTCGTGCAGGCCGAGATTGCGCCCGCGTTGGTCGTCCACCGCCGGGCGTCTCGCCGCTGCGGCCGCGAAACGATGCGGATGTCACGGATAATTTTCCGGGTTTTCCCGTTAGACCGTTGCGGCAGGCGCCGCCCTGGGCTCTAGCTGTCGGCTAAGGTTCGGGCCGATCCCGGTTCTGCCCGTTCCCGCCGCGAGACCCTCCGCGATGGCCCCCCCAGACCTGCCCCGCCCGACCGAAGACGAGCTGATCGCCCGCTACTTCGCGCCGCTCGCCGGCGCGGGCGGGCTGTCGCTGCGGGACGACGCGGCGCTGCTGACCCCGAGCCCGGGCCACGACCTGGTGCTGACCACCGACGCGGTGGTGGCCGGCGTGCACTACTTTCCCGACGATCCTGCCTCCTCGATCGCCTGCAAGGCGCTCGGCGTGAACCTGTCCGACCTCGCCGCCAAGGGTGCGGAGCCGCGGGGCTTCCTCCTCACCCTCGCGCTCAGCGACGAGTGGGACGAGCCCTGGCTCGCCGAGTTCTGCACCGGCCTGAGCGAGGCCGCGGCGCTGGCGAGCTGCCCGCTGCTGGGTGGCGACACCGTGCGGGCGGCGGGCGCGACGCTCGTCGGCATCACCGCCCTCGGCGAGGTTCCGGCCGGCACGATGGTGCGGCGGGGCGCGGCGAAGGCCGGAGACCGCCTGCTCGTCTCCGGCACCATCGGCGACGCGGCGCTCGGCCTCAAGCTGCGGCAGAAGCCGGCCGCCTCCTGGGGCGGGACGCTCTCGTTCCCGGCGCGCACGGCGCTCGTCGACCGCTACCTGCATCCTCAGGCCCGCCTCGCCCTCGCGCCGGCCCTGCGCGCCCATGCCCGCGCGGCGATGGACGTCTCCGACGGGCTCGTCGGCGACCTCGCCAAGATGATGCGGGCCGCGGACCTGAGCGCCGAGGTCGAGATCGAGGCGGTCCCGCTCTCCGAGGCGGCCCGGGCGGCCCTGGCGGCCGGCGCCCGCCTCGACACCGCGCTCACCGGCGGCGACGATTACGAGATCCTGTGCGCCGCCGATCCGGCGCAGGTGCCGGCGCTGCGGGAGGCCGCCCTCAAGGCCGGCGTGCCGCTGACCGAGATCGGCACCGTGACGGAGGGCGGCGCCCCGCCGGTCTTCCGCGCGGCCGACGGCACCGCCCGCAGCTTCCGCTCCGGATCGTTCAGCCACTTCTGAGCCGCCCCGAAAGCCCGACCCCCGGCGCCGAAAGTCTCAAGCGGACGAAGCTTGGGAGCGTTTGCGCTCGGGTGGGAAGTTTGGCACGACTAGGCGGCGGATCGGCGCAGGCGCGCGGGCCCGCTCACAAGGGAGGGAGGCCCGCGTCGCGCGAAAAACGGCCGCTCGCCATCTCGGCCGTCCGACGTCGCGGGAATGCCCGACAATCAAGGACGGTAGAATGACCGCACTCCTGCTCATCATCCTGGGCGGCCTCTGCGCCGTCGCCTACGGCATCGTCACGATCAACGACGTCATGCGGCGCGACGCCGGCACGCAGCGCATGCAGGAGATCGCCGGGGCGATCGCCGAGGGCGCCCAGGCCTACCTGCGCCGCCAATACGCCACCATCGGGGCGGTCGGCGTGGTGCTGTTCGTGCTCCTCGCCTGGTTCCTCGGGCTCAAGGTCGCGATCGGTTTCCTGATCGGCGCCGTCCTGTCGGGCGTCGCCGGGTTCATCGGCATGAACGTCTCGGTGCGGGCGAACGTGCGCACCGCCCAGGCCGCCGCGCAGTCGCTCGGCGCCGGCCTCTCGGTGGCGTTCAAGTCGGGCGCCGTCACAGGCATGCTGGTGGCCGGCCTCGCGCTGCTCGGCGTCGCGCTCTACTACACCTACCTCACCCGTTTCGCGGGCCTCGCCCCGTCGAGCCGCGAGGTGATCGACGCGCTCGTCGCCCTCGGCTTCGGCGCCTCCCTGATCTCGATCTTCGCGCGGCTGGGCGGCGGCATCTTCACCAAGGGGGCCGACGTCGGCGGCGACCTCGTCGGCAAGGTCGAGGCCGGCATTCCCGAGGACGATCCGCGCAACCCCGCCACCATCGCGGACAATGTCGGCGACAACGTCGGCGATTGCGCCGGCATGGCCGCCGACCTGTTCGAGACCTACGCGGTCACCCTCGTCGCCACCATGGTGCTGGCGGCGATCTTCTTCTCGGGCCAGGTGGATGTCGGTGGCCGCAACGTGCTCGAGACGATGCTGATCTACCCGATGGCGATCGGGGCGGCCTGCATCATCACCTCGATCATCGGCACGTTCTTCGTGCGGCTCGGCTCGAACCAGTCGATCATGGGCGCGCTCTACAAGGGGCTGATCGGCGCCGGCGCGCTCTCGATCGTCGCCATCGCGGGCCTCAACCTCGTGATGTTCGGCGGCTTCTCGACCCGCTTCACCACCACCGGCGGCGACAGCTTCACCTCGCTCGGCCTGTTCCTCTGCGCAGTGGCCGGCCTCGTCATCACGGCGCTGATCGTCGTCATCACCGAGTACTACACCGGAACGAACTACCGGCCGGTCAAGTCGATCGCCCATTCCTCGGTCACCGGCCACGGCACCAACGTGATCCAGGGCCTGGCGATCTCGCTCGAATCGACCGCGCTGCCGGCGATCGTGATCGTCGCCGGCATCATCGTCACCTACTCGCTCGCCGGCCTGTTCGGCATCGCCATCGCGGTCACCGCCATGCTGGCGCTCGCCGGCGTCGTCGTCGCCCTCGACGCCTTCGGGCCGGTCACCGACAATGCCGGCGGCATCGCCGAGATGGCGGGGCTGCCGAAGGAGGTGCGCAAGTCGACGGACGCGCTCGATGCGGTCGGCAACACCACCAAGGCGGTCACCAAGGGCTACGCCATCGGCTCGGCAGGCCTGGGCGCGCTGGTGCTGTTCGCCGCCTACACCTCGGACCTCAACTACTTCATCAAGAACGCCTCCCCGACCCAGTACCGGTTCTTCCAGGGCGTCACCGTCGATTTCTCGCTGCAGAACCCGTACGTGGTCGTCGGCCTGCTGCTCGGCGGCCTGATCCCATACCTGTTCGGCGGCATCGCCATGACGGCGGTGGGCCGCGCCGCCGGCGCCGTGGTCGAGGAGGTCCGCCGCCAGTTCCGCGAGAAGCCCGGCATCATGCAGGGGACCGAGCGGCCCGATTACGGCCGCGCCGTCGACATGCTGACCAAGGCGGCGATCAAGGAGATGGTGGTCCCCTCGCTGCTGCCGGTGTTGTCGCCGGTGGTGCTGTTCTTCGTGATCCAGGCCATCGCCGGCAAGGGCCAGGCCTTCGCGGCGGTCGGCGCGATGCTGCTCGGCGTGATCCTCACCGGCCTCTACGTCGCGGTGTCGATGACCTCGGGCGGCGGCGCCTGGGACAACGCCAAGAAGTTCATCGAGGACGGCCACCACGGCGGCAAGGGCTCGGACGCCCACAAGGCCGCGGTGACCGGCGACACCGTCGGCGACCCCTACAAGGACACCGCCGGCCCGGCGGTGAACCCCGCGATCAAGATCACCAACATCATCGCCCTGCTGCTGCTGGCGATCCTGGCGCATAGCTGATCGGCACGACCATTCTCGTTGCGGCTTGCGAACGTCGGGCGAGGCCGCCAGGGAAACCGGGCGGCCTCGTCGCTCATTCCGGCGGCGCGCTCAGACTTGCGCCTGCCCGCCATCCACGAACAATTCGATCCCGTTGACGAAGCTCGCATCGTCGGAAGCCAGGAACAGGGCCGCCCTGGCGATCTCGTCCGCTTCGCCGACCCGTCCCATCGGGATGCGGGAAGCGAGGTAGTCCAGAAGCCCTTGCTGCTGGGCTGCGTCCGGGCCGGCGAGGTCGACGAGGCCGGGCGTCCGCGTCGCGCCGGGGCTCAGCGTGTTCACCCGGATGCCGCGCCCCTTGAGGTCGAGGATCCAGTTGCGGGCGAGCGCCCGCACCGCCGCCTTCGAGGCCGCGTAGACGCTGAAGGCCTGGGTGCCCTCCGTGCCCGCCGTCGAGCCGGTCAGGATCACCGAGGCACCCGGCGCCAGTAGCGGCAGCGCCTTCTGCACGGTGAACAGCACGCCCTTCACGTTGCGGCCGAACGTGTCCTCGTAATGCGCCTCGGTGATCTCGCCGAGCGGCAGCATCGCGCCGCCGCCGGCATTGGCGAACAGCACGTCGATGCGGCCGGCCTCGGCCTGCACCTGCGCGTAGAGCCGGTCGAGGTCGGCGAGCTTCGAGGCGTCGGCCTGCACGCCGGTGGCAGCTCGACCGCTCGCGCTCTGGCCGATCTCGGCGACGGCCCGGTCGAGCTCCGCCCGGCGCCGGCCGGTCACGAAGACGCGGGCGCCTTCCTGCGCGAAGCGCTTGGCGGTGGCGAGGCCGATGCCGCTGGTGCCGCCGGTCACCACGGCGACCTTGTCGGTGAGTTTGCCCGTCATGATCCTGGTCACTCCCGTTCGGGTGGGTGGCCGCACCATGGACCCCAGTTAGTTCTTGCGATACGGCAACGTCCGCAAACCATCGTTGCGGATCCGTCGATGTCGAGGCTGCCGGATTTCGAGGGGCTGGCGCTCTTCGCCAAGGTCGCGGAGGAGCGCTCCTACGCGGGCGCCGCGCGGGCCGCGGGCGTGTCGGTCGCCACCGTCTCGCGGGCGGTGAGCCGCCTCGAGGCGCGGCTCGGCGGGCGGCTGTTCAACCGCAGCTCGCGCCGGCTCGCCCTGACCGAGTTCGGCGAGCGGGTCGTCGAGGGCGCCGCGCGCGCCTTCCGCGAGGCGCAGGGCGCGGAGGATGCGGCGCGCGAACTCGCGCGCCGGCCGCGCGGCATCGTGCGGCTCGCGGTGCCGATGTCGTTCGGGCTGCGCTGGGTCGCGCCGCTGCTGCCGGACCTGTTCCGGCTCTATCCGGAGATCGCGGTCGACCTGCACCTCTCGGACGCGACGGTCGACCTTGTCGGCGAGGGATTCGACGCCGCCCTGCGGATCGCGGCGCTTCCGGATTCGGCGCTGGTGGCGCGCCGGCTCATGCCGGTCACGCCCGTCGTCGTCGCGGCGCCGAGCTACCTCGCCCGTCACGGCTGGCCCGCCCGTCCGGACGACCTCCAGCCCGGGCACTGCCTCGGCTACGCCTACCGCGCCCGGCGCGGCGTTTGGCGGTTCGCCGGACCGGACGGCGCGGAGGCGACCGTGGTTCCGTCCGGCCCTTTGCGGGTGACGAACGCCGACGCGCTCCTGCCGGTGCTGCTCGACGGGACCGGCATCGCCGAATTGCCGGACTTCATCGCCGCCGAATACCTCGCCGACGGCCGCCTGGAGGCCTTGCTGCCGGGCTGGCACCTGCCGGGCGGCGCGCTCTCCTTCGTCACCCCGAGCGCGCAGGCGCGCCCGGCGAAGGTCGAGGCGCTGGCGGACTTCTTCGCGGTGCGACTCTCGCGCCCGGACCGCCCCGATTGACCCATGGTCAGCCGGCGACCGCGGCCCGCGCCTCGGTCAGCCGCGCCGCGTAGCGGGCGATCAGGTCGACTTCCAGGTTCAGCCGGTCCCCGGCCCGGCGCTCGCCCCAGGTGGTGACGGCGAGCGTGTGGGGGATCAGCAGCACCGTGAAGGTGTCGCCCTCGACGCCGTTGACGGTGAGCGAGGTGCCGTCGAGGCAGACCGAGCCCTTCTCGGCGATGAAGCGCGACAGGTGTGCCGGCGCGCGCAGCACGAAGCGCTCGCTCGGCGCCCAGACATCGTCGACCTTGGCGGTGACCGGCTCGCGGGCGACGATCTCGGCCAGCCCGTCGACGTGGCCGGTGACGAGGTGGCCGCCGAGCTCGTCGCCGATCCTCAGCGAGCGCTCGAGATTGACCCGCCGGCCCGGCACCCATTCGCCGACCGTGGTGCGGGCCAGGGTCTCGGCGGCGGCGTCGACCTCGAAGGTGCAGCCGCCGTCCCGCTTCGTCACCGTCACGGCGGTGAGGCAGGGCCCGGAGCAGGCGATCGAGGCGCCGATCAGGATGCCGGCGGGATCGTAGGCGCAGTCGATGGCGATGCGCTTCAGCTTGGAATCGCCGGAGACCGCGGCGACGCGGCCGACATCCGAAACGAGGCCGGTGAACATCTACGGGCTCCGTGCGTGGCAGGTGAAGAGGTCGGTGCCGACCCGGACCTCCTCCGCGACCGCGAAGTCCGCGGAGGCGAGGCGGGCGGCGAGGTGCGGGCCGACCGCCGGCAGGCCGGGCTGGCCGAGGACGCAGTCGCCGGTGACGAGCAGGCACTCGTCGACGAGGTCGTCGCGAGCGAGCGCGTCGGCGAGCGTCGGGCCGCCCTCCGAGCAGACCCGGGTCAACCCGCGGGCGCCGAGGTAGCGCAGGGCCGCCGGCAGGTCGATGCGCCCGTCCGCGGTGACCGGCACCCGTTGCACCTCGGCGCCCGCCGCGCCCAGGGCGTCGGCCGCCTCGGTCGAGCCTTGCGGACCGGCGAGGATCAGGGTCGGCACGGCGGCGCTGGTGCGCACCAGGCCGGCGGTCGGCGGTGTCCGGAGACACGGGTCGAGGACGATCCGAAGCGGCGAGCGCGCCGCCATTCCGGGCAGGCGCACGGTGAGCTGGGGATCGTCCGCCAGCACCGTGCCGACGCCGACCATGATCGCGTCGCAATGGGCTCGCTGGAGGTGGATCTCGGCATTGGCGCGCGGGCCGCTGATCATCAGCCGCCCCTCCCCGCCCGCCGCGTACCCGTCCGCCGTGCGGGCGAGCTTCAGGAAGACCGCGGGGCGGCCGCGGGTGATCCGCGACACGTGCCCGCGCTGGTCGCGCGCGGCTTCCCCGCCCATCAGCCCGACCGAGACCGCGATGCCGGCCTCCGCCAGCCGGGCGTGGCCGCGGCCGGCGACCCGGGGATCGGGATCGTCCATCGCGCTCACCACCCGGGCGACGCCCGCCGCGATGGTGGCGTCGGCGCAAGGCGAGGTGCGGCCGTGATGCGAGCAGGGTTCGAGCGTCACGTAGAGGGTGGCGCCGCGCGCCGCCTCGCCGGCCGCCGCGAGGGCGACCCGCTCGGCATGGGGCCGGCCGCCTGCTTGCGTCACGCCCTGCGCCAGGATCCGCTCGGCGCCCGGAGGTCCGCCGACCAGCACGGCACCGACCGACGGGTTCGGCCAGGCCTGGCCGAGATGGCGCCGGCCGAGCGCGAGGGCGAGGCGCATGTAGCGCCGGTCGGCCTCGTCCCGGTTGGGGCCGCCGCTCACGACGCGCGGCTCCGCGGGCGCCGGGCCGGCGGGGCCTCGTCGGCCGGCACGGGTCCGTCGGTGGGAGCGGCCTGCGCCGCGCCGGCCGCGAGGTGGCCGAGCAGCTCCTCGAAGTCGCGGGCCTCGCGGAAATTCTTGTAGACCGAGGCGAAGCGCACGTAGGCGACGTCGTCGAGACCTTTCAGCCCCTCCATCACCGCCTCGCCGATCGCCTCGCTCGTCACCTCGGCCTCGCCGGTGCTCTCGAGCCGGCGGGTGATGCCGCTGACCAGGCGCTCGATCCGCTCCGCCTCGACGGGGCGCTTGCGCAGGGCGGTCTCGACCGAGCGCTGGAGCTTGTCGCGGTCGAACGGCACCTTGCGGCCCGAGCGCTTGACCACGATCAGCTCGCGCAGCTGCACCCGCTCGAAGGTGGTGAAGCGGCCGCCGCAATCCGGGCAGATCCGCCGGCGCCGGATCGCCGAGCTGTCGTCGCTCGGGCGGGAATCCTTCACCTGCGTGTCGAGGCCGCCGCAATAGGGGCACCGCATCGGCCGCCCGTTCCTCTCGTGACGAAAAAGGGGCCGGTCCCGCGCGGGACCGGCCCCGGAAGGGGCGTGTTCTAGAGCGCCCCCGGCGGAAGGGGAAGCCGGGAGATCAAGCGCTCACAGCTCAGGCGTAGATCGGGAAGCGGTCGGTGAGCGCGACGACCTCGCGCTTGACCTCGCCCTCGAGGCCCGCATCCCCGCCCTCGCCGGCCCGGTGCAGCCCGTCCAGAACCTGCACGATTAGCTCGCCCACGCGCTTGAACTCGGCCACCCCGAACCCCCGCGACGTCGCCGCCGGCGTGCCGAGACGGATGCCCGAGGTGATCGTCGGCTTCTGCGGGTCGAACGGCACCCCGTTCTTGTTGCAGGTGATCCCCGCCCGGCCAAGCGCGGCCTCCGCCGCCTTGCCGGTCAGGTCCTTCGCCCGCAGGTCCACCAGCATCAGGTGGTTGTCCGTCCCCCCCGACGTGATGTCGTAGCCCCCCGCGATGATCGTGTCGGCGAGCGCCCGGGCGTTCTCCACCACCTGGCGCGCGTACAGCTTGAACTCCGGCCGCAAAGCCTCGCCGAACGCCACCGCCTTGCCGGCGATCACGTGCATCAGGGGACCGCCCTGAAGCCCGGGGAAGATCGCCGAGTTGAGCTTCTTGGCCAGCGCCTCGTCGTTGGTCAGGATCATGCCGCCGCGCGGGCCGCGCAGCGTCTTGTGCGTCGTCGTCGTCACGACGTGGGCGTGCGGGAACGGCGAGGGGTGCGCGCCGCCCGCCACGAGGCCCGCGAAGTGGGCCATGTCGACGAAGAACACCGCGCCGACGCTGTCGGCGATCTCGCGGAACCTCGCGAAGTCCCAGTGGCGCGGATAGCCCGACCCGCCCGCGATGATGACCTTGGGCTTGTGCTCGTGGGCGAGGCGCTCGACCTCGACCATGTCGATGCGCTGGTCGTCGCGGCGCACGGTGTAGGAGACCGGCTTGAACCACTTGCCCGAGACGTTGGGGGGCGCGCCGTGGGTGAGGTGGCCGCCGGCGGCGAGGTCGAGGCCGAGGAAGGTGTCGCCGGGCTGCATGGTGGCCATGAAGACGGCCTGGTTGGCCTGCGAGCCGGAATTCGGCTGGACGTTGGCGAAGCCGCACTCGAACAGGCGCTTGGCGCGCTCGATGGCGAGGGTCTCGGCGATGTCGACGAACTCGCAGCCGCCGTAGTAGCGGCGCCCGGGATAGCCCTCGGCGTACTTGTTGGTGAGCACCGAGCCCTGCGCCTCGAGGACGGCGCGGGAGACGATGTTCTCCGAGGCGATCAGCTCGATCTCGTGCTGCTGGCGACCGAGCTCCTGCGCCACCGCGCCGGCGAGCTCCGGATCGACGTCGGACAGCGACGCGGAGAAGAACGAGTTGGACCGGGAGTTGGCGGCGGTGCCCACGCTCATGATGGCCTCAGGGTTGTCGGAAGACCGCCCGACGGAGCGCCGGTGCGGAAGTAAGTCACTGGGATCGGCCGGCTTCTACACGCGGGCGACGAAGAGTCCAAGGCCGCGGGCCCGGACCTTCCGCCGCGCGCGCCGCCGGTCGCCGGGGTGATCCTGGCCGGCGACCGGTTCCGGCGAACCCGAACCGCGCGCAGATTGGATTTGGATCGAGGAGAAGAAAACTCAAAAAAATTGAACGACGCCTTGGGGAAAAATCATGTTGCCATCCCCCTGGGGAAGCGGCCGCATTCCGGTCGGGACGGGATCCGGAGCGGCCCGCCCCGGGCCGGCCGGCGCGATCACCGGGGCTGGCGACAGGTTTTCATCTCGACAGAGCAGTCTTGAGCTTTAATCCCTGCTCACGAAAATTTTATTCAAGACTATATCGAAGATCGAACTGTGTCTTCTGGGGCACTGCGCATGAGAAACACGCGAACGATTGCCGGAAATCCCGATGAAACATCGAATTCGGCGCAGCTGGTACTCGCCGGCCATTGGCGAGGCTGCGAATCGGCCGCACAGATCGATGGCGTCTCGATCGCGCAAGAGGAAAATCCGGGTCCATGTTGAAATCGCTGCTCGCCGCCGGCACTGCCGCGCTCCTGTCCGTCGGCGCCGCCTCCGCGGCCGACCTCCCGCGGCGCGTCGCGCCGCCGCCGGTGTTCACGCCGGTGCCGGTCTTCACCTGGACCGGGGCCTATTTCGGCATCAATGCCGGCTACGCCTTCACCGAGGCCGACCGGGTCGGCACCGTCGGGATCGGGGCGCTCCAGGCCAACGTGAATAACGGCCTGCGCCGCGCGAGCGTGCCGCTGGCGCAGGACGGCTTCACCGCCGGCGGCCAGGTCGGCTACAACTACCAGTTCACGCCGGGCTCGGGCTTCGTGATCGGCCTCGAGGCCGACGCGGCCTATACCGACCTGAACCGCCGCCGCACCGAATCGATCTTCCTGCCGGCGATCAACCCGAACCAGCTCACCAACACCTACCGGGCGGATCTGAGCTTCCTCGGCACGGTGCGGGGCCGGATCGGCTACGCCTTCGACCGGTTCCTGGTCTACGGCACCGGCGGCTTCGCCTACGGCGACGTGACCCAGACGGTGGCGTTCCAGACCAACGCGCCGGTCACCTATTTCGGCAGCCGCTCGCGCATCGAGACCGGCTACGCCTATGGCGGCGGCGTCGAGTACGCCCTGCCGACCGACTCGTTCCTGAACTTCTTCAAGTCGAACGCCGTGACGCTGAAGGCGGAATACATCCGCTACGATCTCGGCAGCCGCAACCTGCTGGTCGCCTCGACCGGCGCGCCGCTCAGCCCCGGCGTCGGCTACTTCAGCCGGTTCCGCACCGAGGGCAGCCTCGTGCGCGCCGGCCTGAACTTCAAGTTCGGCACGTTCTAGTCCCTGATCCGCCCCGGGCTCCGCGGCCCGGGGCGGTCCTCGTCAGTAATGCGGCGGCGGCGGCTCGTCGCCGGCCTCGGCCGGGCGCTCCGCCATCTCGCGCACCCGCTCGCGCAGGGCCGCGACCTGCCGCGTCAGGAGATCGATCGCACTCCACTGTTCGGTGACGATGCGGTTCAGGTCCTCGATCGTCGCGTCCTGGTGGGCGATGCGGGCCTCCAGCGCGTCGAGGCGGGATTGATCGTCCTGGGTCATGGGCGGCATCCTGAACTGACGACGCGAAACGGCCCGGGCTCTCGCCCGGGCCGTCGTCACGAGTGAGCCGTGTCGGTCGATCAGTTGGTCTGGTCGTCGTCGGCGTCGGGGTTGAAGTTGCGCGGGCCCGCGGCGGCGGCGGCCATCGAGGCGGTCGGGGCGCCGGCGCCGTCGCGCTTGTAGATGTCGTCGCGGAACTGCACGAGGCCGTCCGGGGTCGACCAGGCGGTGATGTAGGTCCAGTAGACCGGGATCGGCGCCACCGGCCGGGCATCGACCCGCTGACCGCCCTGGATGATCGCCTCGATCGTGTCCGGGTTGGCGTTCGGGGTGCCCTGCAGGATCCATGACACGTATTCGCGCACGTTCTGCACGCGAACGCAGCCCGAGGAGACGAAGCGGAAGTCGTCGCCGAAGATGCCCTTGGCCGGCGTGTCGTGCATGTACACGCCGTGCGGGTTCGGGATGTTGATCCGCACGAAGCCCATCGAGTTCAGGTCGACGCCCGGATCCTGGCGGAAGCGGTAGCGGGTCGCCTCGTCCGAGTGCCAGTTGACCTGGGACGGCGGGATCTCGCGGTCGCCGTTGAAGATGCGGATCTTGTTGTCGGTCAGGTAGGCCGGATCCTTCTGCATCTTCGGGATCAGGTCCTTCTTGATGATCGAGGCCGGCACCGTCCAGAAGGGGTTGAAGTTCACCTCCTGGATCTTGGCGTTCATGATCGGCGACTGACGGTCGATCTTGCCGACGCCGGCGGCGTGGCGGGTCGCGACGTGGTCGCCGTCCACGGTCTCGACGAGGGCCGCCGGGATGTTCACGATGACGTAGCGCTCGCCGAGGCTGCCCGAGTACGAGCGCAGGCGCACCGCGTTCAGCTCGAGCTGGCGCAGGCGCACGTCCGCCGGGACGTTCATCGCCTGCACGGTGGTGATGTTCATCGAGCCGGTCTGGTTCAGGCCGTGGCGGGCCTGGAACCGGCGTACGCCGGCCTCGACGTAGGAATCGTAGACCGGCGAGGAGCCGGCGGCCGGGTCGAGATCGCCGGAGACGATCAGGCGCTGGCGCAGGGACGTCACCGCCGGGCTCTTCGAGCCGACGCGCAGGCGCTCGGCGCCCGACACGGACTGCCAGCCGCCGCGGGCCACGATGTCGCGGTAGCGCTCGACCATCTGCTCGGTCGCCGCCAGGGTCTGGGGCGAGAGGATCGGCGTGTTGGAGCGCTGGACCCGCATCGTCGCGGCGGAATCGTAGTTCTGCGCCCACTCGGCCTGGGCCAGCGCGCCGCCCCGGTCCTGCGCCAGGGCCGGGACGGCGGTGGCGGCCAGGAGAGCGAGGCCGAGCGAACCGGTGAGGGAAACGCGTGTCAGCATGGGGAAATCTGCTCTCGAACCTGTGACGCGGGGCGAGGAACGCGACGGACCGTCTCGTCGCCGGGTTGCGCCCCATTCATTGGCCCGTGACGGTGCCGGGATGCGGTTAAGACTCCATGAGGAGCGGGCCAGATTGTGGCGCCGGGCGGGCGCTGCTGTGGAGCTCGCGCCTGTGCTGTGGACTGCGGTAATTCTGCAACGTGCGCGGCGCGCCGGCGGGATGAAACCGCCCACCCCGCTCGTCGCGACCGTGGCGGAACCGCGACGCCTCGGCTATGTCGGAGACATGAGCGGCGCGAGGTACGGACGAGGCGGAGTGACGGCGCGCTGGCGCGCGCTCGCCGCCGTGCTGTCGCTCTACGGGCTGGTGCTGCAGGCCTTCCTCGCCGGCCTCGATCCGGTTCCGGTCGCGGCCGGCGCCGGCCTCGTCTGCCAGGCCCACCGGGCGATCGTCGCGGGCGAGCAGGCCCCGGCCGGGCACGGGGCGTACCCCCATGCCTGCTGCACGCTCGCCTGCCCGGCTCCCCTCGCCCCACCGGCTTCGGCGGCGGCCGCGGCCTGGCCGCCCCGCGCGGCCGTCGTCCTGTCCTGGCGCGTCGTCGACGCGGTCCCGGCCCGCCCGTCCCCGGAGCGCCCCGCCTCCGCCCGCGGTCCTCCCGTGGCGTGACGCCCGGCGGGCAGCGCCGCTGCCCATCCCCGTCACGCTTCTTCCCGGACCCGATCCCATGTCGTTCCCATTCCGCTCGTTCCCGTTCCGCTCGTTCCCGTTCCGCGCCGGCCTCGCCGCCACCCTCTCCGTTGCCCCCGCCCTCGTCGCCGCCCCCGCCTTCGCCCACGCGGTCCTCGCCGTCCCGCAAGGCAGCCCGAACCAGACCTATCGCGGCGTGGTCCAGATCGGCCACGGCTGCGACGGCCGGGCCACCACCGCCATCACCGTCACGATTCCCGAGGGCGTGATCGCGGCCAAACCCATGCCCAAGGCCGGCTGGGAGCTCGCCACCGTCAAGGGCGCCTACGCCCGCGCCTACCCGTCCCATCACGGCACGGTCTCCGAGGGCGTGAAGGAGATCACCTGGAAGGGCGGCTCCCTGCCCGACGGCTTCTACGACGAGTTCGTGTTCCAGGCCCGCCTCACCGACGCGGTGGCGCCCGGCGGCACGGTCTACTTCCCGGTGCGCCAGGAATGCGACGGCGCCGTCGTCGACTGGCGCGAGGTGCCGGCGGCCGGCCAGTCGGCCCGCGACCTGAAATCCCCGGCGCCGGGCGTGCGCATCGTGGCGGCGGGCAACGTCGCTCCCTCGGCCGCCGCAGCGGCGGCCGGCCCGGTGAAGGCCGGCGACCTCACCATCGAGCAGCCCTGGATCCGCGCCACGCCGGGCGGCGCCAAGGTGGCGGGCGGCTACCTTCAGGTGACCAATACCGGCAAGGAGCCCGACCGCCTGGTCTCGGCCTCGATCCCGCTGGCGGGGCGCGGCGAGGTGCACCAGATGGCGATGGACAAGGGCGTGGCGAAGATGGCCCCGGTGGATGCCGGCCTCGTCATCAAGCCCGGCGAGACCGTGGTGCTCAAGCCCGGCGGGTACCACCTGATGTTCCTCGACCTGAAGGGCCCGGCGAAGGCCGGCGACACCCTGGAGGGCAGCCTCACCTTCGCCCGCGCCGGGACGGTGCCGGTGCGCTTCCAGGTCGGCGCCATCGGCGCGTCGGCGCCCGAGGCCGGAGGCGGCCACCAGCACCATTGAGCCCGGACCGGACCGCGTCGCAGGTGTGACGTTTCGGTAACGACGGCGGCCGATCGCGCGGAGCGCCCGACACTTCCGCGCGGCTCGGCCGTTGTCGCTTCGACGGGCCGGCGCCCTGCCGGCCGCCTCGGAGTGACGATCATGAAGCTCAGGCTCCTCGCCGCCCTCGCCGTCTCGACGCTGGCCCTCGCCGGCGCGGCCGAAGCGCAGGGCATCCCCGGCGGCATCGATCGCGGCGCCCGCGAGGGCAACCGCGTCGCCGGACCGGTCGGCGGCATCGTGGGCGGCGCGGTCGGCGGGGCCGTCGGCGGCGTCAACGGCGTGCTCGGCATCGATCCGGGCCGGCGCGCCTACCGCACGAACCTGCGCGGCCGCCACCAGCACCACCACCGCCGGCACCGGCATTACCGCTAGAGCGTCGTCCGGCGAGGCGGAGACCGGCTCGTCCTAGGGAATGCGGCAGACCCGAAGACCTGGAGCCGCGCCCGGTCGCGACGCGATCGGGCGCGGCTCCGGAGGCCGAAAGTCGCGCGGGTGAGGTCCCGTTGCCCCCGCCGCCTCCGCCTTCCGAGGATCAATCTTTCCCGATCGGCCTGATTTGTAGACGTTGCTTCTCCGGACCATCCGCGAGACTCGAAACCGTAGCAAATCGTTCGGTTTAACGGTGCAGGCCGGCACGCCGGGGCGCTTGACCCTCCGGCCTCCCGGGTCCTAAGCACGTCGGCGAGAGACCGACGCCCGAGGACGCCATGACCGACCGCCAGCCCGGCTTCAACACCCTCGCGATCCATGCCGGCGCGGCGCCGGATGCCGCCACCGGCGCCCGGGCGACGCCGATCTACCAGACCACCTCGTTCGTGTTCGACGACGTCGACCACGCCGCCTCGCTGTTCGGGCTGCAGGCCTTCGGCAACATCTACAGCCGCATCACCAACCCGACCAACGCGGTGCTGGAGGAGCGCATCGCGGCGCTCGAGGGCGGCACCGCGGCGGTGGCGGTGGCATCCGGCCACGCCGCCGAGTTCCTGGTGATGCACGCCCTGATGCAGCCGGGCGACGAGTTCATCGCGGCCAACAAGCTCTACGGCGGCTCGATCAACCAGTTCAACCATTCCTACAAGAACTTCGGCTGGAACGTCGTCTGGGCCGATACCGACGACCCGGCCTCGTTCGAGGCGGCGATCACCCCGCGCACCAAGGCGATCTTCATCGAATCGATCGCCAATCCGGGCGGCGTCATCACCGACATCGCGGCGATCGCGGCGGTGGCCAAGCGCCACAACATCCCGCTCGTCGTCGACAACACCATGGCGACGCCGTACCTGATCCGGCCGTTCGAGCACGGCGCCGACATCGTGGTCCACTCGGCCACCAAGTTCCTCGGCGGCCACGGCAACTCGATCGGCGGCCTGATCGTCGACGGCGGCAGCTTCAACTGGGCCGGCGACGCGCGCTATCCCATGCTGTCGCAGCCGCGGCCGGAATATGCCGGCATGGTGCTGTCGGAGACCTTCGGCAATTTCGGCTTCGCCATCGCCGTGCGGGTGCTGGGCCTGCGCGACCTCGGCCCGGCCCTGTCGCCGTTCAACGCCTTCCTGATCATCAACGGCATCGAGACCCTGCCGCTGCGGATGCAGCGTCACTCCGACAACGCCAAGACCGTGGCCGAGCACCTGAGCCGCCACCCGGCGGTGGCCTGGGTGAGCTATCCGGGCCTCGAGAGCGACCGCTACCATCAGTTGCACAAGCGGTACTGCCCGCCCGGGGCCGGCGCGGTGTTCACCTTCGGCCTCAAGGGCGGCTACGAGGCGGGCGTGGCGCTGGTGTCGAACCTGAAGCTGTTCTCGCACCTCGCCAATATCGGCGATACCCGCTCGCTGGTGATCCACCCGGCCTCGACCACCCACCGCCAGCTCACCGACGAGCAGAAGACCCGGGCCGGCGCCGGCCCGGAGGTGGTGCGCCTCTCGATCGGCATCGAGGACCCGCGCGACCTGATCGCCGACCTGGACCAGGCGCTCGCCTGACGCCGGCCGGCTCGGCCGCCGGGCGGCCGGGCCTTCTCGACACCAATCCGCGGCAAAAGATCCCTGGCCGCTGGCCGCCATTCCGCTGTTGCGGGGCGATAAGAGAAAAATTTCCGCAAGCATTGCAGCCAAGCCTGCAGCCGTGATCTATTGCCGGGGTCCAGGCTCGGAAGCGGTTCAGCCACGATGCGCCGCCTCCGGCCCGGACGACGACCGCCCGGGCGGGTCTGGAGGCTGGTGCGATGGTCGCCCACGACGCCGACGCCGAACGCGCCTCCGGCGAGGACACCGCGCGCCGCCGCGCGATCCGCGAGGAGACCGCACGGTTGCGCGCGCTGCTGCGCGCCGGCCGGCCGGCCGGCGGTTTTCCCGGCTCCTCCCCCGCCGAGTGGGAGGCGCGCCTCGCCACCGCCGATGAGTTGAATGCCCGCCTGCGGGCGAGCGAGGCCTTCACCGCGCGCCTGCTGGCGGCGAGCCGCGACAGCATCCAGGTCCTCGGCCTGGACGGGACCGTGCAATGGCTGAGCGAGGGCGGCCGCGCGGCGGCCGGCCTGCCCGACGAGGCGGTGATCGGCACGGAATGGGCCGCGTCCTGGCGGGACGGGGACCGTGTCGCCGCCGAGGTGGCGCTGGCCGCCGCCCGCACCGGGCGCACCGGCCGCTTCCGCGCCCCCTCCGGCGACCGGGACGCTCAGCACTGGTGGGACGTGGTCGTCTCGGCCATCCACGGGCCCGACGGCCACCCCGAGCGCCTGCTCGCGGTTGCCCGCGACGTGACCGAGGCGCACCGCGCCGAGGAGCAGCAGGCGCTGCTGATGCAGGAGATGGCGCACCGGGTGAAGAACACCCTGGCGCTGGTCCAGGCGGTCGCCGCCCAGACCCTGCGCAACGCCACGAGCCTCGAGGCGGCGATGGAGGCCTTCAACGGCCGCCTGATGGCGCTCTCGGACGCGCACGACGTGCTGATCCGCGGCGCCTGGGCGGAGGCCGACCTCGCGGCGGTCGTCGCGGGCGCGATGGCGCCGCATCTCGACGCGGTCGCCGGCCGCTTCGCCGCGGCGGGACCGCCCGTCAGCCTCGGGCCGCGCGCGGTCCTCACCCTGTCCCTCATGCTGCACGAGCTCGCCACCAACGCGGGGAAGTACGGTGCCCTGTCGAGCCCGGCCGGCCGCGTCGCGGTGACGTGGGTGCTGGCCGGGGACGACGGCGGCGTGCTGCGCCTGTGCTGGCAGGAGAGCGGCGGCCCGCCCGTGGCGCCGCCGCGCCGTGAGGGCTTCGGCTCGCGTCTGATCGCGCGCAGCCTCGTGCATAGCTTCGGCGGACGCGTCAGCCTGCGATTTCCGCCCGAGGGCGCGGTGATGGAGCTCGAGGCACCGCTCGCCGCGATACAGGACGGCATCGCGTAGCGATCACCGGGACGGGACCACGATCGGAAAACCTGCGACTGGTTCCCGGGACAGGGCACCCTGACGCATGGTTCCGCGACCGTTTCCGGCCACGCTTGACCCCCGGCATGCGGACCCATAGGCAGCAACCTTTCGCCCACGCCCGCATTGGCCGCGATGACATCTGATCCCGATCGAACGCCCCACGACGCGCAGCACGAGGGGCTGAGCCCCGCCTGCGACGCGGCTCCCGTGGTGCTCCTCGTCGAAGATGACGGCCTGCTCCTGATGGAGGCCGCCGACACCCTGGCCGAGGCCGGCTTCACCGTGCTGGAGGCGCCGCACGCCGACCACGCGCTCCAGGTGCTGGAGAGCCGCCCCGACGTCGACCTCCTGATGACCGACGTCGACATGCCGCTCGGCTCGATGAACGGCTTCGCCCTTGCCCGCCTGGTCTCGCGGCGCTGGCCGCGCATCCCGGTCCTGGTGGTCTCCGGCATGGGCAGCCCCGGCCCGCACGACATGCCGCCGGGCGCCCGCTTCATTCCCAAGCCCTACGCCCCCTCCGCCCTGGTGCGCACCCTCCACGCCACCGTGCGCCGCGCCGCGTGAGCACGTTCCTACGGACTTCCCCCCGATGACCGATCCGACCAAGCTCCACTTCGCCACCCGGGCGGTCCATGCCGGCACCGCCCCGGATCCGGCCACCGGCGCCCGGGCGCAGCCGATCTACTTCACCAACGGCTTCGTGTTCGAGTCGAACGAGCAGGCCGCCGACATCTTCGCCATGCGGGCGACGGGCTTCTCGTATTCCCGCGGCTCGAACCCGACCGTGGCGGCGCTGGAGCGCCGGGTCGCGGCGCTCGAGGGCGCCAAGGCGTCGATCGCGGTCGCCTCCGGCCAGTCGGCGATGCTGCTCGTGCTGATGACCCTGATGCAGTCGGGCGACGCCTACGTCGCCTCCTCGCGGCTGTTCGGCGGCTCGCTCGGCCTGATGCGCCGGCTCGAAGGGCGCTACGACCTCGTGCCGCAATTCACCCGCGGCCTGACGCCGGAGGATTTCGAATCCGCGATCACCGACAAGACCCGGGCGATCGTTTGCGAATCGATCGTCAACCCGTGCGGCACCGTGATCGACCTCGAGGGCGTCGCCGCGGTGGCGCACCGGCACGGGCTGCCGCTCATCGTCGACAACACCCTCGCCTCCCCGGCCCTGATCCGGCCGATCGAGCACGGCGCCGACATCGTCGTCCACTCGACCTCGAAGTTCCTGTCGGGATCCGGCACGGTGATCGGCGGCATCGTCTGCGACGGCGGCCGCTTCGACTGGAAGGGGTCGGGCCGCTACAACCTGATCAACGAGCCCTGGCCGGACTATGACGGCCTCGTCGTCTCCGAGCGGTTCCCCGAGACCGCCTTCGCGGTCGCCTGCCGGCTGTTCGGCCTGCGCGACCTCGGCCCCGGCCTGTCGCCGATGAACGCCTTCCTGACGCTCACCGGCATGGAGACCCTGCCGCTGCGCATGGAGCGCCACTGTTCCAACGCGCGTGCCGTGGCGGCCTTCCTGAAGGACCACCCGAAGGTGGCCTGGGTGAGCTACCCGTCCCTGCCGGGCCAGCCCGGGGAAGAGATGGCGAACCGCTACTCGCCGATGGGCGCCGGCTCGATCTTCACCGTCGGCTTCAAGGGCGGCGAGGCGGCGGCGCAGAAATTCATCACCGGGCTCAACCTGATCTCGCACCTCGTCAATATCGGCGAGATCAAGTCCCTGGCGATCCACCCGGCGACCACGACCCACCGCCAGCTCCCCGCCGCCGACAAGGAGGCCGCCCGGGTCGGCCCCGACACCGTGCGGCTGTCGATCGGGCTGGAATCGATCGAGGACCTCATCGCCGACGTGGCGCAGTCGCTCGACGCGCTCGGCTGACGCCCCCCGTGCCGTCCGGATCGCCTCCGGACGGCACTTGCCTCATCCATCGAACAAATGTAGAACACGCTCAGGCCTCGGCATGTGTGTAGCGGGCAAAAAGGCGCCCCTCCCCTTGCCGGTCCAGGCCCGTTCGGCCCAACTCGCGGAACCGAAGCGGTGGTCCGCGGCGTCGGCCGGGCGTGCGCCCGAGTGAGATGGAACGAGAGGAGAGCGTGATGGCGGGCAGCGTGAACAAGGTGATCCTGGTGGGCAATCTCGGGCGCGACCCCGAGACCCGCCGCCTGGCCTCCGGCGATCCGGTGGTGAACCTGCGGCTGGCCACGTCCGAGTCCTGGAAGGACAAGGCGTCGGGCGAGCGCAAGGAGAAGACCGAGTGGCACTCGGTCGTGATCTACAACGAGAACCTGGCCCGCGTCGCCGAGCAGTACCTGCGCAAGGGCTCGAAGGTCTACGTCGAGGGCCAGCTCCAGACCCGCAAGTGGCAGGACCAGTCCGGCGTCGAGAAGTACACGACCGAGATCGTGCTGCAGCGCTTCCGCGGCGAGCTGACGATCCTCGACGGCCGCGGCGGCGGTGCCGAGGGCGGCATGTCCGAGATGGGCGCCGACGACATGGGCGGCGGCCAGATCAGCCGCGGCGGCGATTACGGCGGCGGTGGCGGTGGTCGCAGCAGCGGCGGTGGACGCTCGTCCTCCGGCGGCGAGCGGCGCCCGGCTCCAGCCTCGAGCGGCGGCGGCAACCAGAAGCGCTACGACGACCTGGACGACGATATCCCGTTCTAGGCTTTTGACGCCCTGCGCCGTGTGTTGATCGCGGCCCGGATCGAAGGATCCGGGCCGCATTCCGTTCGAGGTACGATTCTCACGGCCGCGCCTCCTGCCCTTGCGTCACCATCGTCGCGGACAGGCGCCCCGCAGGCGGGTGTGAGGAGCCGGACCAGCAAGGACCGCCGTAGGGTCATCTTTGTCAACAGGGCCGCGCGGACGGCCTACGAGGACCTTTCGGGAGCGGTTCGGGGATGGCCGACGGCGTCATGACGGCTGCGCAGACGGGCGCCGCACTGCCGACCGGGCGCTATCGGCAGCCCGAGGGATCGCTCGCAGGGTGAGCGAGTTCCGCATTCCGTACGATGGCGACGCCTACCGCTGCTGAGAAATCGTCGCTTACGCGCGAGTGACTCACATTCGCGACGCTGGGACGAAGAAATCTCCGCGCGGCAGCGAGATTGCCGAAGGACGACTGGAAACGCCTGGAGCGGCGCCTCGTCATGGCGCGAGAGGCCTACAGGACGGACGCGAAGCAGCCGCGTCGCCCCCGGATCGAGGGAGACGGTGACGGGTGGACAAGGCCAATTCCGGCCCGGTTCGAGGCAGCGGCAACTTCCTGCTGGACCGAGACTACGCCGATCCCGAGGAAGCACGAATCAAGTTCCTGCTCGCCAACGAGATCGCCTTCGCGATCAAGAGCCGTGGGCTCGGCGAGATGCGCGCGGCCGAGCTCGCCGGCATCGAGCCAGTCGCCCTCTCGCGGATCGCGGGCGGGCAGGTGACCGAGTGCTCGCTGTTTCTCCTGATGCGCGTCCTCGCCTCGCTCGGAAAGGATGCCCGCCTGGAATGGTCGGATGCCCCGGGCAACGAAGGTCACATCATGGCCGGCACCTGCGAGACGCCCGAGGCTGCGTAAGCCCGACCGACGGGCCCGCGCGGGCCGCAAAGCCGCGCGAACCGATGGGGAATGCCCGGCCTTTTGGCCGGACACCCCTCCCCTCCCGCGCCTCAGGCCGGCGCGCCGCCGGCCTTCGCCTCGCGGCGCCGGGCGTGGAGCACGTACTCGGTGTAGCCGTTCGGCTGCACCCGCCCCTTGAACACCAGGTCGCAGGCGGCCTGGAAGGCCGGCCCGTCGAAGCCCGGCGCCATCGGGCGGTAGAGCGGGTCGCCCGCGTTCTGGCGGTCGACGACCTTCGCCATCCGCTTCATCGTCTCCATCACCTGGTCGTGCGAGACCACGCCGTGGTGCAGCCAGTTGGCGATGTGCTGGGAGGAGATCCGCAGGGTGGCGCGGTCCTCCATCAGCGCGACGTCGTGGATGTCCGGCACCTTGGAGCAGCCAACGCCCTGGTCGATCCAGCGCACGACGTAGCCGAGGATGCTCTGGACGTTGTTGTCGATCTCCTGCTGCACGTCGTCGGGGGCGAAGTTCGAGCGGGCGAGCGGCACCTGCAGGATCTCGTCGAGGGCCGAGCGCGGCCGGCGCGCCAGTTCCTGCTGGCGGGCCTTCACATCGGTCTCGTGGTAGTGCAGCGCGTGGAGCGTCGCGGCCGTCGGCGAGGGCACCCAGGCGGTCGAGGCGCCGGCCTTCGGGTGGGCGCCCTTCTGCATCAGCATCTCGGCCATGGCGTCGGGCGCCGCCCACATGCCCTTGCCGATCTGCGCCCGGCCGAGCAGGCCGCAGGCGAGGCCGACATCGACGTTGTTCTCCTCGTAGCCCTTGATCCAGGGCGTGCCCTTCATGTCGTTCTTGCGGATGACCGGGCCGGCCTCCATCGAGGTGTGGATCTCGTCGCCGGTGCGGTCGAGGAAGCCGGTATTGATGAACACCACCCGCTCGGCCGCCGCCTTGATGCAGGCGGCGAGGTTGACGGTGGTGCGGCGCTCCTCGTCCATGATGCCCATCTTGAGGGTGTTGGGCTTCAAGCCCAGCATCGCCTCGACGCGCGAGAACAGCTCGACCGCGAAGGCGACCTCGTCCGGCCCGTGCATCTTCGGCTTGACGATGTAGACCGAGCCGCGGCGGCTGTTGCGCAGGCCCATGCTCTTGAGGTCGTGGATCGCGATCAGCGCGGTCACGGCGGCGTCGAGGATGCCCTCTGGCACCTCGGCCCCGCTCTCGTCGAGCACCGCGTCGGTGAACATGTGGTGGCCGACGTTGCGCACCAGCATCAGCGAGCGGCCCGGCACCGTGACCTCGCCCGAGCCGTCGGGCGCCGTGTAGGTGCGGTCGGGATTGAGCTTGCGCTCGAAGCACTTGCCGTCCTTCTCGACCGGGGCCGAGAGGGTGCCGTTCATCAGGCCGAGCCAGTTGCGGTAGACCACGACCTTGTCGTCGGCATCGACCGCCGCGACCGAATCCTCGAGGTCCATGATGGTCGAGACCGCGGACTCGATCACGATGTCGGCGACGCCGGACGCGTCGAAGCGGCCGATCCGGTGGGTGCGGTCGAGCACGATCTCGGCGTGCAGGCCGTTGTGGCGCAGGAGAAGCGCCGTCGGCGAGCCGGCCTTGCCGCGATAGCCCGCGAAGGCGTCGGGCCGGGCGAGCGGGATGGTGTCGCCGGTGTTCATGTTGCCGACGAGCTGGCCGCCCTCGACCGCGTAGGTCACCACGTCGGCGTGGCGGCCGCCGGCGAGCGGCATGTTGCGGTCGAGGAAGGCGCGGGCGCGCGCCACCACGCGGGCGCCGCGGGTGCGGTTGTAGCCGCCGCCCCGGGTCGCGCCGCCCTCCTCCGACACCGCGTCGGTGCCGTAGAGCGCGTCGTAGAGCGAGCCCCAGCGGGCGTTGGCGGCGTTGAGCGCGTAGCGGGCGTTCGAGGTCGGCACGACGAGCTGGGGACCGGCGATCGTGGCGATCTCGTCGTCGACGTCGTCGGTGCGCACCTGGACCGGGCCGGGATCGGGCAGGAGGTAACCGATCTCGGTGAGGAACGCCTTGTAGGCCGCCTCGTCCACCGGCTTGCCGACCCGCTCGCGGTGATACGCGTCGATCTTCGCCTGCAGGGCGTCGCGGGTCTCGAGCAGGGCGCGGTTGCGGGGGCCGAGATCGCGCACGATGGCCGACAGGCCGTTCCAGAACGCCTCCGGGCTGATCCCGGTCCCCGGCAGGGCTTCGTTCACCACGAAGTCGTGCAGCACGGGCGCCACCGACACGCCACCGACCGTCTTGCGATCCATGTTCTTTTCCTCCCGCCGGCACCCGCACGTGCCGCGTCGCGGCTCCCCTTAACAGGGGATGCGGGCGCCAGAAAGTCGGGGTTCTGCGGGGACGATGCGGCAATCCCGACCATCCCCGGCGAAGGATCGGCGAAGGAGCCGGCGGAAGCGCGGGATGAGACGACGTGACGAAAACGTAATGCAGGGTGGGGGCGAAAAGGCTGCGCTGGCGCGTTGCCTCCCCGTGACAAATGCCCGTCCCCCTCCCATCTCGTGGGCGCCGGGCCGGGTTCGCCCCCCGGCAACCGAAGGAGTACGGCTCCATGAACAGCGAAGAACGCGACGTCATCAACGGCATATTCCAGCGACTGGAGCAGGCCGCGCAGCAGCCCCGCGATGCCGACGCGGAGCGCTTCATCGCCGACAAGATCCGCGCCCAGCCCTACGCGCCCTACGCCCTGGCCCAGCTCGTCTACGTGCAGGAGGAGGCGATCAAGAGCCTGAACCAGCAGCTCGAGCAGGCCCGGGCCGAGGCGCAGCGCGGCGGCCAGGGCGCCGGCCAGGGCTCGGGCGGCGGCGGCTTCTTCTCCAGCATCTTCGGCGGCGGCTCCCGGCCCGAGCCGCAGCAGCAACCGCCGCGCGGCGGCGCCTGGGGCAACCAGGGCGGCGGCTACGGCCAGCAGCCCGGCTACGGCCAGCAACCGGGCTACCCGCCGCAGCAGCCCGGCTACGCCCCGCAGCAGGGCGGTCCCTGGGGCGGCCAGCAGCAGCCCCCGCAGCGCGGCGGCGGCGGCTTCCTCGCCACCGCCCTGCCGATGGCGGCGGGCGCGGCGGGCGGCATGCTGCTCGGCAGCGCGCTCAGCAACGCCTTCGCGGGCGGCCATTCCTCGCTCGGCAGCATGGCGGGCCTCGGCGGCGCCGGGACCGGCGGCGGCACGGTCGTCGAGAACAACTACTTCGGCAACCAGGGCGGCAGCGAGGATTTCGGCGCCCCGCTCGGCGGCGACGATGCCGGCTTCCAGGACGCCTCCTACGACGGCGACGTGGGCGACGGCGGCAGCGACGACTGGGTCTGACCGGCCCGCCCGGTCGACGTCACGACGTGAGGATGGACCCCGCCGCGGCAGCGCGGCGGGGTCTTTTCGCGTGAGATCGGCTGATCCTCAGATCACCTGCACCCGGGCGCCGACCGGCACGCGCTCGTAGAGGTCCGTCACGTCCTCGTTCATCATCCGGATGCAGCCGGACGAGACCGACTGGCCGATCGTGTGCGGCTCGTTGGTGCCGTGGATGCGGTAGAGCGACGAGCCGAGATAGAGGGCGCGGGCGCCGAGCGGGTTGGCGGGCCCGCCCGCCATGTGCCGCGGCAGGTCGGGGCGGCGGCGCAGCATCTCGGCCGGCGGGGTCCAGTCCGGCCATTCGCGCTTGGCGCTGACCGTCTTCATGCCCGACCA
Source organism: Methylobacterium terrae (assembly GCF_003173755.1). Lineage (NCBI taxonomy): Bacteria > Pseudomonadati > Pseudomonadota > Alphaproteobacteria > Hyphomicrobiales > Methylobacteriaceae > Methylobacterium > Methylobacterium terrae. The sequence continues at coordinate 2,540,383 of NZ_CP029553.1, read as the reverse complement.
GGTGAAGCCCGGCCGCCCGACGCCGATGCCGTAGCGCAGGGCCCGGCCGCCGGGCTGGACGAGGTAGAGGAACCGCGACGGCGTGTCGATCACGATGGTGCCGGGCCGCTGCCCCCCGTCATAGGCGACCTCCTGGCGCTGGAAGCGCGGATCCATCGCCCGGCCGATCCCCTCCTCGCGGGCCTCCGGCACGGGGAGCGAGGCCGGGCGGGCGCGGGGCGTCTCGAACGGGTCGGGCGCGTAGGCTTGGCTGGAGTAGGCTTGGCTAGGGTAGGCTTGGCTGGAGTAGGATTGGCCGGAATAGGATTGGGCCGGATAGGCTTGAGCCGGCACCGGGTCGCCGGAATGCAGGGCGGCGCCGGGCGCGACCGGCGCGTAGCCGACCTGGGCGCCCGAAGGGCCCGCGGCGGCGTAGCCGGCGGTGCGGGCATAGGCCGGCCGCTGCCCGTAGGCGTCGGGCGGGTAAGCCGCCGGCGCGGGGGCGTAAGCAGCCTGACGGTAGCCGCGGCCCGGCAGGAGGGTGCCGTCCGGGGCGACGGGCGCTGGGCGCACCGGGCGGGCGACCGTCCCCGGGTCCTGGCCGGTCATCAGGAACTCGATGAAGCCGCCGCCATAGGCCCCGGGCGCTCCCTGCGCCAGGGCCGGTCCGGCGCCGAGGCCCGCCCCGAGAGCCGCCGCGATCGCCCCGGCCCGCACCATCCCGCCCTTCACCATCGCACCCGTCCCCGACCCTGCCCGGCCCGACCGCCGGCGATGGCGCGAGGAGAGCAGGACGGCGGGCATCGGACGGTGAAGGAACGTGGTGAGCGTTTGGCTAAACCTTTGCCGCGAATCGTTAATTTGCCCGCATCGTGAATCCTTCGTCACCGCGGCCGCGGCGAATCCCGGTCATTCAGCAATTCGCAATCAATCCTGGCGACACTGGACTTCGTGGGCCGTGCGACGCGGCCGCGGTTGCAGGCTCTCTCGGACCCATGAAGAACAAGCGCTTCCGCATCGAGGACAGTCTCGGCGTTTCCCATTCCCCGGCCGAGGCCGCCCCTTCCGCGCCGTTAGCCAACGACGAGCGGATCTCCGAGATCCTGGCGACGGTCAACGAGCTGAAGCGGCTGACGCAGACCACCACGGGCGACCTGATCGAGGCCTGCCGGCGGGAGATGGCCGAAGTCTACGGGATGCGCACCGAGCTCGACGTGATGAAGGCCGCGATCGGCCGGACCAAGCACGAGATCGCGGTGCTGCACCGGCAGGATTTCGACGGCAAGGGCGTGCGCCGGGCCGCCGGCGAGCTCGACGCGGTGGTCGACGCCACCGAGCGGGCCACCACCACCATCCTGGCCGCCGTCGAGGAGATCGAAACCCACGCCTCCGTGCTGCGCTCGACCGGCGGGCTGAAGGACAGCTCCAGCGTCGACGCCATCCTCGATCGCACCGTGGTGCTCTACGAGGCGTGCAACTTCCAGGACCTGACCGGCCAGCGGATCAGCAAGATCGTCAGCGTGCTGAAGTTCGTCGAGGACCACATCGACCGGATGATCGAGGCCTGGGGCGGACTCGAAGCGTTCAAGGACCTGATCGGCGAGCGCGCCGGGGTCAGCGTCGACGACGAGAGCAGCCTGCTCAACGGGCCGAAGCTCGACGAGGATCCGGGTCACGTCGACCAGACCGACATCGACGCCCTGTTCGATTGACGACCGGCGCCGCCGGTGCTTCGGCCCCGGCATTCGCAGACCGGATAATCGACGGACAGCCGAGCCGCCCATCACGCCGCTTGCCCGTCGCCGTCCTTCCGACCCGCGACCTCGTCCTGAGATCGAGGGTGGTATCGTGGCGAATTACCCGGGTCCGCGCCCGACCATTCGGCCGAGCCGCGACCACGCCGCCGCGAAGGCCCCGCGCTCCGGCCGCGCCATCTCCTCCATCCGCCGCAGCAATCCCTCCGCCGCCGCCCGTGGATCGGGCAGGCGCTGCTGGCTGCCGAACTCCCCCGGCGCGATGTCCACCGTGCCGGGCTGGTGCAGGTAGGCGACGGCGTTGCCGCACAGGGCATCGACGAGCCGGAAGGTCGGGTTGATCCGCGGGCCGGGGCTCAGCGCCACCACCCGCCGGCCGGACGGCGCGAACAGGGCGGTGTGCAGGGCCGAGCCGAGGGAGCCCGCGACCACGCGCCGCCGGGCAAACAGCCGGACCTGCTCCGAGAAGCTCATGGCCTCCGGATGCAGGATCTCGACCCCCTCCCGCGCCAGGATCTCCGTCGCCTCCTCCTCGTTGGCGAACCGGCGCACGCCTCCGGACAGCCGGGTCTTGGCGAGGTAGGCCGGCCTGTCGTCGGCATCGACCTCGTCGGGCGCGTAGCAGCCGGTCCCGATCTCAAGGCACAGGTCGCGGAAGACCGTGTGGGCGAAGGCCTCCTCCCGGAAGGCCGGCGCCGGCACGACGACGCGGCGCAGGCGCACCGGCGCCTCGAAGGCGTGGATGTCGCGCACGTCGAGACCGAGGCGCGCCAGGATGTCGACCGCGAAGCGGTAGGGCTGCCAGAGCGCCTCGTGCGCCGGCGCGTAGCACAGGATCGGCATGGCCGGCCGCTCCCCGACCAGGGGCCAGAACCGCGGCAGGGTGGTGACGAGGAAATGCCCGTAATGCAGGTGGGCGCCGCCGAGGAACAGGTAGGTCTCCTCCGGCGCCTCGGGCACGCCCGCCGGCAGGCCTTCCGCCCACTCCTCCGGCCAGTCGGTGCGCTGCCAGGACGGCGCGTCGCCCGGCCCGCGATGGTCGACGCTCTCCGGCACGGCACGGCGCGCGGCGTCGAACAGGGCGGAGGGCCGGCCCCGCGCCGCGCTGTGCGGCAGGTAGAGCGCGGTCTCAACCGTGCGCACGGCCGGCAGCTCGCCTCGCAGGCGCGGGATCCGGGGCGTCCGGCAGTCGCGGAGCGTCATGCGGCGTGCGGGATCATGGGAAGGGCGGGGTCAAGCGGCGGATCCTCGGGCGCGGGCAAGGGGCTTTTCCAACGGTGGCCTTTTAGCGCTCGGGCGCGGTCTTTCCAGCGGCGCGCCCGCCGCCTACATCGCTTCCATGAGCCGACAGCCTGGGAACGACGTGCCGCCCGACGCCCTCGACACCCTCGAGGACGACGACGAGGCGGTGGACGCCCTCGACACCGCCCCGGAGATCGACTTCGACCTCGATGCCGGCGCCGGCGCGATCCAGGCCGGCACCGCGGTGATCCGCCGGTTCTGGACCACCCTGCCGACCTCGCCGGGCGTGTACCGGATGTTCGACGCCAAGGGCGACGTGCTCTACGTCGGCAAGGCCAAGAACCTGAAGAACCGGGTCGGCTCCTACGCGCGCGGCCAGGCGCACACCAACCGCATCGCCCGGATGATCGCCGAGACGGCCTCGATGGAGTTCGTCACCACGGCGACCGAGACCGAGGCGCTGCTGCTGGAAGCCAACCTCATCAAGCAGCTGAAGCCCCGCTTCAACGTGCTGATGCGGGACGACAAGTCCCTGCCCTACATCCTGCTCACCGCCGATTCCGACGCCCCGCAGCTCGTGAAGCATCGCGGCGCGCGGCGTCGGGCCGGCCACTATTACGGCCCCTTCGCCAGCGTCTGGGCGGTCAACCGCACGGTCAACGCGCTCCAGCGCGCGTTCCTCTTGCGCTCCTGCTCCGACAGCTACTTCGAGAACCGCACGCGGCCGTGCCTGCTCTACCAGATCAAGCGCTGCTCGGGACCGTGCACCCGGGAGATCTCGGTCGAGGATTACGCGGGCCTCGCCGCGGAGGCGCGCGGATTCCTGTCGGGCAAGTCCAACGCCGTGAAGGAGCGCATGGCCGCCGAGATGCAGGCCGCCTCCGACGCCTGGGAATTCGAGAAGGCGGCGCGCTACCGCGACCGCATCGCCGCGCTCGCCGCCATCCAGGGCGTGCAGGGCGTGAACACGCAAGGGATCGAGGAGGCCGACGTCTTCGCCCTCGACGAGCAGGCCGGGCAGTTCTGCATCGAGGTGTTCTTCTTCCGCAACTGGCAGAACTGGGGCAACCGGGCCTACTTCCCGAAGGCCGACCGCAGCATGACCCCGGCCGAGGTGCTGGCCTCGTTCCTGGCCCAGTTCTACGACGACAAGCCGGCGCCCCGGCTGGTGCTGGTCTCGCACGAGATCGAGGATGCCGAACTCCTGGCCGCCGCGCTCTCGACGCGGAGCGAGAACCGGGTCGAGATCCACGCCCCGAAGCGGGCCGAGCGCAAGAACCTCGTCGACTACGCCGCCCGCAACGCCCGCGAGGCGCTGGCCCGGCGCCTCGCCGACACCGCCTCGCAGGGCAAGCTGCTCGCCGCCCTCGGCACGTCGTTCGGCCTCGCCACGGCGCCGCGACGGATCGAGGTCTACGACAACTCGCACATCATGGGGACGAACGCCGTCGGCGCGATGATCGTCGCCGGCCCGACCGGCTTCATGAAGACCCATTACCGCACCTTCACGATCAAGTCCGAGGAGGTGAAGCCGGGCGACGATTACGGCATGATGCGCGAGGTGCTGCAGCGCCGCTTCAGTCGCCTGGTGAAGGAGCATCCCCGCACCGTCGCGGAGGCCGCGCGCGCCGCCGCCGAGGGCGGACCGGCGGAGCCCGAGCCCGCGCCCGACCCGGCCGACAGCGAAGCGTTTCCGGCCTGGCCGGACCTGGTGCTGGTCGACGGCGGCCGCGGCCAGTTGGAAGCGGCCCGCAAGGCCCTCGACGAGGTCGGCGTCACCGGCGTGCCGCTCGTCGGCATCGCCAAGGGGCGCGACCGGGATGCCGGGCGCGAGACCTTCTTCGTGCCCGGCCAGGCGCCGTTCCGCCTGCCGCCGCGGGACCCGACCTTGTACTTCGTGCAGCGCCTGCGCGACGAGGCCCACCGCTTCGCCATCGGGGCGCACCGGGCCAAGCGCAAGCGCGAGATGGTGAAGAACCCCCTCGACGAGATCCCGGGCATCGGGCCGACGCGCAAGCGCGCGCTCCTGCACCATTTCGGGACCGTGAAGGCGATCCAGCGCGCCGCGCTCGAGGACCTCGCCCGGACGCCCGGGGTGAACGCCGCGACGGCCCGCGCCGTCTACGACTTTTTTCATGCGGATGCGTGAGTCGACGCCGATGCGCGACGCCCCGCCCGAGACGAGCTCTGTTGACGCCCCCTCCCCCCGCGTGGTTTCACCGACGGCGATGAACGTGGTCCTGCCCCGGCGCCGCTCGACGGCCCTGAACCTCGCGAACCTCCTGACCTACGGCCGACTGGTCGCGGTCCCGGTGGTGGTGGCGCTGCTGTTCTGGCCGCAGGACGAGACGGCGCGCTGGATCGCCGTCGCGGTCTTCGTCGCCGCGGCGATCACCGATTACCTCGACGGCTACGTCGCCCGCACCTACGCCCAGAGTTCGGCGCTCGGGCGGATGCTCGACCCGATCGCCGACAAGCTGCTCGTCGCCGCGAGCCTGCTGATGCTCTGCGCCGACGGCACCATCCGCGGCTGGTCGCTCTGGGCCGCGATCGTGATCCTGTGCCGCGAGATCCTGGTCTCGGGGCTGCGCGAGTACCTGGCCGAGCTGAAGGTCGGCGTCCCGGTGAGCCGGGTCGCCAAGTGGAAGACCGCGGTGCAGCTCGTGGCGCTCGGCGTGCTGATCGCGGGCCCCGCCGGCGAGCGGGTGCTGCCGGGCAACGGCACCCTCGGTCTCGTGCTGCTGTGGCTCGCCGCGGCGCTGACCCTCTATACCGGCTACGACTACATGCGCTCCGGCATCCGCCACGTCATCGACGACGAGAGGTGAGCGGTCCTTCGATGAAGCTCGTCTACTTCGCTTGGGTCCGCGAGCGGATCGGCCGCCCCGAGGAGATTCTCGACCTGCCGCCCGACGTCGCGACGGTCGCCGACCTCGTCGCCTGGCTGAAGGGCCGGGGCGAGGAATACGCCTACGCCTTCGAGACCGAGGGCGTGGTGCGCGCCGCCGTCGACCGGGTCCACGCCAGGCCCGAAACGCCGCTCGCCGGCGCGGGCGAGGTGGCGTTCTTCCCGCCGATGACCGGGGGATGAGCGGCATCGCCGACCGAAAGCTTTCCGCACGAGAGCCGGTTCTTCCCGCGCTCCAGTCCTGACGCCCTCGGGATCCACCCGGGGCCGCGCAGCGGAGCCCGGACCGACGCGCAGAAGCGTCGATGCGAGCGCACAATCGACCGGCCTCGGTCACCAACCGGCTCCGAGAGACCTCCCATGCCCCGTGCCCTCCCGCTCCTCGCAGCCCTCGCCGCATCGGTCCTCGCCTCCGCCGCGTCGGCAGAGCCGGTGACGGTCGGCCCGCTGCTGGAGCATCGCGGGATGTGCGAGGCCTCCGGCGCGGTGCTCTACCCGCGCGGCAGCGTCGGCGACCGGTTCCTGGTGGTCGACGACGAATCGAGCGTGGTGCGGCTCTACCGGGCCGGCGCGAGCGGCGAGGCGCTGCCGCTCGGCGGCGCCGACCTCGGGCCCCAGCTCGGCCTCGGCGACAAGGACGGCAAGCCCGACCTCGAATCCGCGACCTGGCTCGGCCCCGACCTCTACGTGCTCGGCTCGCACAGCCGCCGGCACGGCGGCAAGCAGAGCCCCGGCCGCGGGCGGCTGGCCGCCGTGACGGTGGCGGAGGCCGGCGGAGAGCCGGTCCTGACGCCGAAGGGCGGCGCGGTCCGGAGCCTGCCGCAGGCCCTCGCCGCCCTGTCGCCGCTCCTCGCGGACCGGATCGGGCTCGCCGTGCCGGCCCGCGACGACCTCGACCCCAAGCGCAAGGGCTTCAACATCGAGGGCCTGGCGCCGCGTCCGGACGGCAAGTCCCTCTGGCTCGGCCTGCGCAACCCCCTCGACATCGACGCGAACGCGCTCCTGGTGCCGCTCGAGAATCCGGCCGAGGCGATCGCCGGCGGCGCCCCGCGCCTCGGGGCCCCGGTCGCCCTCGACCTGAAGGGCCGCGGCATCCGCGACCTCGCCTACGCGCCCGAGGCGAAAGCCTACCTGATCCTCGCCGGCGGCGCCGGGGGCGGGGGTGAGCCGTTCGACCTCTACCGCTGGTCGGGCGACCCGGGGTCGAAGCCGGTGCGGGTGGAGGGCGCCGCCGCGGCCTTCGCGACGATCCCGGATTTCCAGCCCGAGGGGCTGCTGGTCGGCCCGGCCGGCGACCGGGTCCAGGTCCTGAGCGACGACGGCGAGGCGCTCGGCTCCGACGGCAAGCCGTGCGAGGAGTCGAAGGACGGCAAGCGCTTCCGCAGCCTGATGCTGGAGCTGCGCTGAGCCGGCCGGCTCACCCCGCCAGCGCCGCCGCGAATTCCCGGGCGTTGTGGCGCATCATCTCGAGATAGGTCGGGGCCGGGCCGCCGGGTTCGGACAGGGCGTCGGAAAAGACCCGCCCGCCCGCCTTGGCGCCGCCCTCGCGGGCGATCTGCTGCATCAGCCGAGGGTCGGAGACGTTCTCGAGGAAGACGGCCGGGATCTTGTCGCGGCGGACCTGCCGCACGATGGCGGCGACGTCGCGGGCGGTGGCCTCGCTCTGGCTCGACACGCCCTGGGGGGCGAGGAAGCGCAGGCCGTAGGCCTTGGCGAAGTACCCGAAGGCGTCGTGAGTCGTGACGATGCGCCGGCGCGCCTCCGGGATGCCGGCGAGCGCGGCGCGCACCTCGGCGTCGAGGGCGTCGAGCTTCGCCAGGTAGGCGGCCGCGTTGGCGTCGTAGGCCGCCTTCCCCGCCGGATCGACGCCCGCCAGGCCGTCGCGGATCGCCGCGACGTAGCTCTTGGCGTTGGCGACGTTCTGCCAGGCATGCGGGTCGATGGCGTGCGCGTGACCGTGGTCGCCCCCGTCCTCCTCCTCGATCGGCACGACCCCCCTGGCGGCGACGACCACCTTGGCCTTGGTGCCGGAGGCCTTGATCAGGCGGTCGATCCAGCCCTCGAAGCCGAGGCCGTTGACCACGACGAGGCGGGCGGCCGCGACGGATTGCGCGTCCGCGGGCGCGGGCACGAAGCTGTGGGCGTCGCCGTTCGGCCCGACCAGGGCGGTGACGGCGACCCGCACGCCGCCGACCTGGCGGACGAGGTCGCCGAGGATCGAGAAGGTCGCCACCACCCGCACGGGCTCCGCCCGCGCGGACGCGCTCCATCCGAGCGCCAGCGCCAGCAGCAGCATCCCGAACCTCGAACGACCCATGACCCGGTCCCTTCCTCGACGACGCGCCCTCCCCTAGGCCGGCCTGCGCGAGAATGCAACATTGTTACATTCATTAGGCGCAGGACTCCGCCCTCGCGTTAACCTGGGTCGAGGACAGGGCCGCCGGGGCGGGGCCAGGCTGGCGACGTCACGCCGTCCTTGCCGCTCCCGCTGGGACGGTGTCACGGGCGGGCCGGGCCGATCCACGCGAGCGGAGGCGGCCCGGCCCGCCGCCCCTCGTCTTTCCCGTCCGTCCGGGTCGCGCCGCGCGCCGGCCCGGCGGGAGAGGCCGCCCTTCTCCGGCCGCGGGCCGCCCGGCCCCGAGCCAGTTAGGGCTTCCTTAACCACGAACCGCGATGGTCCGCTCACATGAACCACGAGGAGGTCGGAATGGACCACGTCGAGACCAGCATCCGCGAGCGGGCCTACGCCCTCTGGGAGCGGGACGGCCGCGCCACGGGCCGCGACGCGCATTACTGGCATCTGGCCGAGAAGGAGCTGGCCGAGCAGGCCTTGGTCGAGCAGCCCTTGGTCAAGCAGGCCTCGATCGAGGCGCCGGCCGCCGCGGAGGAGATCCGCGCGAAGCCGGTGCGCAAGCCGGCGGCCCGCAAGCCGGCGACGAAGAGCGCCGCGGCCAAGACCGTGGCCGAGGTGGCCGAGGCCGCGGCGAAACCGGTCCCGCGCCGGCGTCGCGCCGCCGCGGCGGCGGAGAACGTCACCACCCACTGATCGTTCGTCGGGCGCCCTGGCGCCCGGCCCGCGTCAGCCCCTCCCGCCCTGCGGGAGGGGTTTTTCGTCGTGGCGTGCGGGAACCGGCACCGCGGCGCGGCGCCGGACCCGCCACAGCAGGGCGACGAGGGCGACGTCGATCACCCCGAGGATCGCCAGCGCCAGGAGCGCCGCATCGGCGCCGCCATGGGCGATGAGGTAGGCGCCGGCTGACGGGGCGACGGCCTGCGCGGCGAGGCTGGGCTTGGCCAGCCGGCCGAGGAGCGCCGCGTAGCGCTCGGGCCCGAACAGGGCGAGCGGCAGGGTACCGCGGCCGATCGAGTAGAGCCCGTTGCCGGCCCCGTAGATCACCAGCACCAGGCCGGGCGCCTGGAGCCCGCTCCACAGGAGGACGAGGCCCAGGGCCATCAGCACCACCGCGACGGTGAGCGTCCAGATCGGGTGGTGCCGGCTGCGGTTGGCGACCTCGAGGAGCCGCGCCCCGACCTGCGACGGGCCGACCAGGGTGCCGAGCGAGACCGCGGCCGCGAGCGACAGGCCGCGATCCTGCAGCAGCGTCAGCAAGTGGACCGAGAAGATCGAGGTCGCGATGCCGGTGCAGGTCACCAGGGCGGCCAGCACCAGGAAGGTCGGGCGCTCGCCGGGATCGAGCGACGCGGCGTCGGGCCGCGGGGCCCCCGCGGCGACCGGGCGCGGAGCGGCCCGCGGGACGAACCGGAGCACCAGCGGCAGGCACAGGCCGAGCTGCAGGGCCGCGTAGGTCAGGCAGGTGCCGCGCCAGCCGAGATGCGCGAGCAGGAAAGCCGAGAGCGGCCAGCACAGGGTGCTGGAGAACCCGCCCCACAGGGTCAGGGAGGTGATCGCCGGGCGGGCATCGGCGCCGTAGAGCCGGCCCAGCGTCGCGAAGGCGGCGTCGTAGAGCCCCGAGCCCATCCCGGCCCCGATCACCAGCCAGGCGACGACGAAGACCGGCAGGTTCGGCGCCAGCGCCAGCCCGACGAGGCCCAGCGCGAGGAGCAGGCCCGACACCGCCAGCACCGGCCGGCCGCCGTGGCGCCCGATCATCCGGCCGGCCGTCGGCGCGACCGCTCCCGCCGCCAGCATCCCGGCGGTGAGGCTGCCGAAGATCCACGGCAGCGGCCAGCCGGTCTCCGCCGCGATCGACGGCCCGAGCACCGTCAGCAGGTAGTAGCTGCAGCCCCAGGCGAGGATCTGCACGATGCCGAGGGCCGAGATGACCGGCCAGCGGCCCGGTTGCGGGATCATCGGGCCGGTTCGCTCCCCTGGGACGGCGACAGGTCGGGCATCCGCTCGGCCGGACGGCACAGGCGCACGCCGCGCGGGCTCGCGACCAGCGGCCGATCGAGGCGGACCGGGCAGGCGGCGAGCGCGGCGAGGAGCCGGTCGCCGGGGAGGGACGCGTCGGCGAGGCCAACCTGGTCGAGCCGGCGCCCCGGCTGCGCCAGCGTCGGCGGGGTCTTCAGGGACTCGACGACCCGGGGCCCGATGCCGGCCTCGCGGATCATTGCCAGCACGCTGCGCGCCGTGCCGCAGGCCGGGTTGTGGTCAATGACGACGTCCATCGCGGGCGGCCTCCCGGAGCGGTCGCTCGGTCGCGAGGCCCGCATCCTTTGCCAATCTCTAACGACTTCGCGGGACACTCGTCCACAGGGTCCCGCCGGGCTTGTGGAACATCCCCGGAACACCCATCTAAGATGCTGATTTGCTTCGCCTTCCGCCCTTGATGCTGGTGTCCTGCGGCGAAATCGGCTAAGCCGGCCCACGAGTGTGTGAGCCCGCGCGGGCCGCGACGAGAGACAGACCTTGGCAGAGAACGACCCGACCGGCGCCCCCCCGCCCGCGACCGACATCAAGCCCGTCTCGATCACCGACGAGATGCGCCAGTCCTACCTGGCCTACGCGATGAGCGTCATCGTCAGCCGGGCCCTGCCGGACGCGCGCGACGGCCTCAAGCCCGTGCACCGCCGCATCCTGTACTCCATGTACGAGAACGGCTACCTGCCGGACCGCAAGTACGTGAAGTCGGCGCGCATCGTCGGCGACGTGATGGGTCAGTATCACCCGCACGGCGACCAGTCGATCTACGACGCCCTCGTGCGCATGGCGCAAGACTTCGCCATGCGGCTGATGCTGGTCGACGGCCAGGGCAACTTCGGTTCGGTCGACGGCGATCCGCCGGCGGCGATGCGCTACACCGAATCGCGCCTCGCCAAGCCCTCGATGGCCCTCCTCGAGGACATCGACAAGGACACGGTCGACTTCAACCCGAACTACGACGAGTCGAAGGACGAGCCGGCGGTCCTGCCCGCCCGCTTCCCCAACCTCCTCGTCAACGGCGCCGGCGGCATCGCGGTCGGCATGGCGACCAACATCCCGCCGCACAACCTCGGCGAGGTGATCGACGGCTGCATCGCGCTCATCGACGATCCGGCCATCACCATCGAGGGCCTGAACGACATCATCCCGGGCCCGGACTTCCCGACCGGCGGCTCGATCCTCGGGCGCTCGGGCACCCGCTCGGCCTACATGACCGGCCGCGGCTCGGTCATCATGCGGGCGAAGTCGCACGTCGAGGAACTGCGCAAGGAGCGCGAGGCGCTGATCTTCACCCAGATCCCGTATCAGGTGAACAAGGCGTCGCTCGTCGAGAAGATCGCCGATCTGGTGCGCGAGAAGCGCGTCGAGGGCATCGCCGACCTTCGCGACGAATCCGACCGCGACGGCATGCGCATCGTGGTCGAGCTGAAGCGCGACGCGGTCGCCGACGTGGTGCTCAACCAGCTCTACCGCTACACGCCCCTGCAGACGAGCTTCGGCTGCAACATGGTGGCGCTCAACGGCGGCCGGCCCGAGCTCCTCAACCTCAAGGACTTGATCCAGGCCTTCATCGACTTCCGCGAGGAGGTCGTGTCGCGTCGCACCAAGTTCCTGCTGAACAAGGCGCGCGAGCGCGCCCACGTGTTGTGCGGTCTCGCCATCGCGGTCGCCAACATCGACGAGGTGATCCGGCTGATCCGCACCTCGCCGGACCCGAACTCGGCCCGCGAGGCCCTGATGGCCCGCGACTGGCCGGCCGAGGACATCGCGCCGCTGATCGCCCTCGTCGACGATCCGCGCCACCGCCTGCGCGAGGACGGCACCTACCGCCTGTCCGAGACCCAGGCCCGCGCCATCCTCGACCTGCGGCTGCAGCGCCTCACCGCGCTCGGCCGCGACGAGATCGGCGACGAGCTGAAGCGGCTCGCCGACGAGATCGCCGACTACCTCGACATCCTGCGCTCGCGCGCCCGCATCATGGGCATCGTCAAGCACGAGCTGGCGGAGGTCCGGGCCGAGTACGCGACGCCGCGCAAGACCGAGATCCTCGACTGGGATTCGAGCGTCGAGGACGAGGACCTGATCCAGCGCGAGGACATGGTCGTGACCGTGTCGCACGCCGGCTACATCAAGCGGGTGCCGCTCTCGACCTACCGGGCCCAGCGCCGCGGCGGCAAGGGCCGGGCCGGCATGTCGATGCGCGACGAGGATTTCGTCACCCGGCTGTTCGTGGCCAACACCCACACCCCGGTGCTGTTCTTCTCCTCGCAGGGCCAGGCCTACAAGGAGAAGGTGTGGCGGCTGCCGCTCGCGGCGCCGAACGCGCGGGGCAAGGCGCTCGTCAACATCCTGCCCCTCGACCAGGGCAAGGAGCGCATCACCACCATCATGCCGCTGCCCGAGGACGAGGCGTCCTGGGAGACCCTCGACGTGATGTTCGCGACCGCCTCCGGCAACGTGCGGCGCAACAAGCTGTCGGACTTCGTGCAGGTCAACCGCAACGGCAAGATCGCCATGAAGCTCGACGAGGGCGACCACATCGTCCACGTCGAGATCTGCACCGAGGCCGACGACGTGCTGCTGACCACGGGCGCGGGCCAGTGCATCCGCTTCCCCGTGACCGACGTGCGGGTGTTCAAGGGCCGCGACTCGACCGGCGTGCGCGGCATCAACCTGGGCAAGGGCGATCGCATCATCTCGATGACGATCCTGCGCCACTTCGAGGCCTCGCCCGAGGAGCGCCAGGCCTACCTCAAGCGCGCCAATGCCGACCGCCGCGCCACCGGCGAGGCGATCGAGCTGCCGGCCGCACCCGAGCCCGAGGCCGAGGAGAATGCGGCCTCGATCGACCTGGAACAGGATCGCTACATCGCCATGGGGGCGGCCGAGCAGTTCGTCCTCACCCTGTCGGAGCGCGGCTTCGGCAAGCGCACCTCGTCCTTCGAGTACCGGATCTCCGGCCGCGGCGGCAAGGGCATCAAGGCGATGGAGGTCAATGCCCGCAACGGCACCCTCGTCGCCTCGTTCCCGGTCGAGACCAGCGACCAGATCATGCTGGTGACCGATGCCGGCAAGCTGATCCGCGTGCCGGTGGACGACATCCGCGTCGTCGGCCGCGCCTCGCAGGGCGTCACGGTGTTCAACACCGACAAGACCGAGAAGGTCGTGTCGGTCGAGCACATCGAGGGCGAGGGCGAGGCGGAAGGCGAGATCGACGGGGAGGCGGAGGGGGCCTGAGCGGCTGCCCTGCCCTCGACCGGGGTGATCTCTCGACGGTCCTGCCGCCCTCCGGACGTCGTTCCGGGTTCCCGCCCGCAGCGAGCCCCGGAATGACCCAATACCCCCGCGCCTCGGCATCGACCCGCGATGCCGAGGCGTCCGGCGCATGAGCGCCGATGCCCGTTCGGGCCTGGCCAGCGCCTTGGCACGGATCCGTTCCAAGGCGCTGCGGTATAATGTGTCGTGGATGTCGCGAGCGGTTCGTCTCCGGCCGGCTCAGATCCTGACGGTCCGATTCCGTGCCGCCAGCAGGCCGAAGCTCCCCGCCGCCAGGCACAGGGCGACGTAGAGCGCCGCCGGCAGGCCCCAGCCGCCGCTCGCCTCGTGGACGATGCCGACCAGGAACGGCCCGAGCGCCGCCCCGCAATAGCCGACGCCCTGCGCCATGGCGGAGAGCTCGGCGGCGGCGCGGGGGTCGCCGGCCCGCAGGACGATCAGCGTCAGGGCGAGGCCGAAGCAGCCGCCCAGCCCCAAGCCCAGCAGCAGCGCGAAGCCCCAGGCGAGCGCCAGCGGTCCGACCAGCAGCCCGGCGAAGCCGACGAGCGGCAGGCTGACGACCAGCACCACCCAGGGCCGCTGGTCCGGGCGGCGCGCCGCGAGCGTCGGCACCACCAGCGCCAGCACGCCCTGCGCCAGCGCCGAGACCGAGGCGACGAGGCCGGCGGTCACGATGTCGAAGCCGCGATCGACGAGGGCGGCGGGAAGCCAGCCGAACACGATGTAGGCGAGCGAGGATTGCAGGCCCATGAAGGCGGTGACCTGCCAGGCCAGGGGGTCGCGCCACAGGGCCCCGCTCGGCCGGGCGCCGGGCCCGGAGGGCAGCGGCCGGCTGCGGACGAAGGGCAGCCAGGCGGCGGCCGCGACGAGGGCGGGCGCCGCCCACAGCATCAGGGCGCCCTCCCAGCCGAGGCCGAGCGCCTGGCGGACCGGCACGGTGAAACCGGCCCCCGCCGCGGCGCCGAGGCACAGGAGCGCCGTATAGAGGCCGGTCATCAGCCCGGCCCGGTCGGGGAAGTCGCGCTTGACGATGCCGGGCAGGATCACCCCGACGATCCCGATCGCCGCGGCGGCGACCACCGAGCCGAGGAACAGCAGGGGCAGGCCGCCGAGGCCGCGCAGGGCGAGCCCGAGGGCGAGCACCAGGAGGCCCGCCAGCACCCCGGCATCCGGCCCGATGCGCCGCACCAGCAGCGGCGCGAGGCGGCCGAACACACCGAGGCAGAGGACCGGCAGGGTGACGAGGGCGCCCGCCAGCGCCCCGGAGAGCCCGGTCTCCGCCCGGATGCCGGGCAGGAGCGGGCCGACGCTCGACAGGGCGGGCCGGAGATTGAAGGCGACCAGCATCAGCCCGAGGCCGATCAGGACCGGTGGAAGACCGGCCGGCGCGCTGCCCGGCCGCACGGCCTCGGCGCCCGGCTCCCGTTCGATGGTCCGCACCCGCTCGTCCTCCCCGTCGCGCCCGGGCGCGACTCCACCGCGCGTTCTCGCGCGTTCGGGAGGCGTCATAGCGCCTGGGCGGATGAGTGAGCAGCGAAACCTGCGCAACCCCGCATCCCGGGGCCATCGGCCGCCGCGGGCTACTTGCCTTCGGGCACCGCGGGATCGGTGCCGATCGCCTCGACCAGGCTGACGATGCGCCGGCGCACCTGGCCGTCGCCGATGCGCTGGAAGGCACGCACCAGCTGCAGGTCCTGGCTGGTCCAGAACACGTCGTGGGCGTCGGAGGTCGGCTCGGCCGCCGGATCCTCGTCCCGTCCGCCGTCCTGGCGCGGCGCTCCCTCGTAGAAGAAGCTCACCGGGACGTTCAGCATGTCGGCGATCTGGCGAAGACGGCTGGCGCTGATCCGGTTGGTGCCCTTCTCGTATTTCTGGATCTGCTGGAAGGTCACGCCGAGGGCGTCGCCCAGCTTCTCCTGGCTGACTCCGACGAGAAGCCGCCGGACGCGCACGCGATGCCCGACATGACGACCGGATCGGGTGCCTTCTTCACACTGACGCTCCGCGGGGCGGGGAAGGTGCGCGCCGCAAGCGCGCACCGAGGGCCGTAAGCCCGCACCCTAGAAGCATGATGATGAAAAGAACATCACCGAATCGTACGTAAGCGGTGGTTTCCCTAAGGTTTCTCGGCAGATTGCGATCGAGCACGCCCTCCACCCCGACCGACAACATCCCGGTCACCCTTCCGTAAGGATCCACGACCGCACTGATGCCGGTGTTGGCCGCCCGCACGAGAGGAATACCTTCCTCAACGGCACGGAGGCGCGCCTGGGCGAAATGCTGGCGCGGGCCGGGCGTGTCGCCGAACCAGCCGTCGTTGGTGACGTTGAGGAGCAGGCCCGGATGCGCGTGCCGCGACGCGACGGCGCCGGGGAAGATCGCCTCGTAGCAGATCGAGGGCGCCACCGGCGGCAGGCCCGGCACCGACAGCGAGGGCCGTTCCCGCGCCTCGCCCGGCGTGAAGCCCCCCGGCACCGCCACGAACTGCTTGAGCCCGAGCGTCCGCAGGAGGCTGTCGATCGGCTCCGGCAGGTACTCGCCGAACGGCACGAGGTGGAGCTTGTCGTAGCGCCCCCCGGTGAAGCCGTCCTGGCCGATCATCAGGATGGAGTTGTAGAAGTGCAGGCGCTCGCCCGGCAGGGGCTCGTCGGCCCGGGCGGCGCCGGTGACCAGCAGGGTGCCGGGCGGCAGGGCGGAGCCGATCCGCCGCAGGGCCTGGGGATCGCGCTGGATCAGGAACGGGAACGAGGATTCCGGCCAGATCAGGTGGGTGACGTCGCGCAGGCCCTGCCGGTCCGGCGCGGTGGCGCTGTCGCTGAGGCCGAGGTAGCGCTCGAGGATGCCCTCGCGGTTGCGCGGGTTGAAGCGGGCATCCTGCGGGATGTTGGCCTGGACGAGGCGCAGGCGCACCCCGGGCACCTCCGGCACCGGGCCGGCCGGCACGCGCAGGGCGCCGCCGATTCCCAGTCCGGCGAGGACCAAGAGGGCCGCGAGGGACGGCCCGAGGCGCCGCGCCGGCCCGCCCGCATCCGCCAGGGTGGCGGGCGCCGCGCAGGCCAGCACCGCCAGCACCGTCAGGCCGTAGAGGCCGACGACGGATGCGGCCTGCATCAGCCAGAGGTTCTGGCCGAGCGCCATCCCGAGGACGTTCCAGGGAAACCCCGTGAACAGGTGGCCGCGCAGCCACTCGGCGGCGCCGACCCCGAAGGCCAGGGCGGGGATGCGGCCCGGACCCGGGGACCAGACGAGGCGGGCGGCCGCGAAGCCCGCGCCGTAGAACAGCCCGAGCACGGCTGGCAGGCCGAGCACGCCGAGCGGCATCAGCCAGGCGAACTGGTCGGCCTCGACCAGAAAGGCGGCGCCGAGCCACCACAGGCCGGCGGTGAGATAGCCGAAGCCCCAGGCCCAGCCGATCAGGCCGGCGGCGAGCGCGGTGCCGGCGCGCCGGCCGAGGCGCGAGGAGGCGGTGGCGGCCCCGTCGAGCAGCCAGACCGCCGGCACCAGGGCGACGCAGAGGGCGGGCAGGAGCCCGAAGGGCGGCATCGCCAGCGCCCCGCAGGCCCCGGCGAGCCAGGCGAGGGCGAGGCGGGTCCAGCCGGCGGTCAGGGCGACGCGGTGGGCGAGCGGCGCGAGGCCGAAGGGCGCTGCCGGGGCGACGCGCGCCGCCCCGTCGGTGTCGATATCGTGCATGGGGCGGGCTCGCGGGGGCGGCGCCGGTCCCGGCGCCGCGAAGGAGGTCGTACGATGTCCGCCTGACCGCATCGGGCGATCCGATCGGATACGGTCGCGATGCGGATATCCGCTTCGCTCAGGCGGGCGGAGCCTCCGGCTCCACCGCGCGGGCTTGCGATGCGATGTCCGGAAGGCGCCTTCCGGACATCGCGTCAGGCGGCGGAATCGGTCCGCAGGCCGGCCTCGGATTCCGGCGGCGGCAGGGCCAGCGGCGTCTCCGGCCCCTCGAGCCGGGCGAGGCCGCGATGCATGCGCAGGCGCTTGATCCGGCGCGGATCGGCGTCCAGCACCTCGACCTCGAAGTCGCCGGGCACGGCGATGACCTCGCCCCGGGCCGGGACCCGGCCGGCGATGGTGACGATCAGGCCACCGAGGGTATCGACCTCCTCGGCCGCCTCCCCCACCGCGGCCGCGAGATCGACCCCGGTCGCCTCGGCGACGTCGTCGAGGCTGGCGCGGGCGTCGGCGACGAAGATCTCGCTCTCGCCGTCGACCTTGAGGACGCGGTGGCCTTCCGCCACGTCGTGCTCGTCCTCGATGTCGCCGACCACGACCTCGATCAGGTCCTCGATCGAGATCAGCCCGTCGGTGCCGCCGTACTCGTCGATGACGAGGGCCATGTGGGTGCGGCTGGCCTGCATGCGCGCGAGCAGGTCGATCGCCGGCATCGAGGGCGGCACGAACAGCACCGGCCGCAGGATGCGGGTGGAGGCCAACGTCTCGGTGAGGTCGACCTCGGCGAGGTCGGGCAGGCGGTCGCCGCCGGCCTCGGCGCGGCTCGCCATGTAGTCGACGAAGTCGCGGATGTGGACCATGCCGCGGGGGTCGTCGAGGCTCTCGCCGTAGACCGGCAGGCGGGAATGGCCGGCCGAGCGAAAGACCTTGAGCAGGTTGCCGAGCGCGGTGTCGATCGAGACCGCCACCACGTCGGCCCGGGGGATCATCACGTCGTCGACCCGCACCCGGTGGAGGCTCAGCACGTTCTTGAGCATCGCCTGCTCGACCGCGGAGACGGCGTGGTCGCCGTTCTGCATCTCGGCGAGGGCGTCCGAGAGGCCGTCGCGCTGGGCGTCGCGGGCTTTCAGGTGGAAGATGTTGAGGAGGCGATCATACCAGGGTTCGCGCCCCGGACTGTCGTCCTCCGGGATCGCCTGCGCGGTCGCGGCGGCGCTGCGACTTCGATCGTTGCTCATGTCTCTCGCGTCTGGGGTGAGGGCGTCCTTGGCTCACTCGGCCGGGTCGCCGTACGGGTCCGGCACGCCGAGGCGCCGCAGGGCCGCGACTTCCAACGCCTCCATGGCGTCGGCCTCGGCATCGCCGAGCTCGTGGTCGTGACCGAGGAGGTGCAGCGTGCCATGAACCACGAGATGGGCGAGATGGTGGTCGAGGGGCTTGGACTGCTCGCCACTCTCGCGCAGGAGTGTGTCATACGCAAGAACCACGTCGCCGAGGAGGCGCGGGCCCCCGCCATGCGGCTGCTCGTTGGGAAACGACAGCACGTTGGTGGGCTTGTCCTTGCCCCGCCAGGTACGGTTCAGCTCCTGCACCGCGGGATCGTCGGTGAGCATGATGCTGATCTCGATCGGTCCGCCGGGCGGCATGGTGGCGAGGGCCGCCTCGACCGCCTCAGCGACGAAGGCCTCGAGGTCCGGCGCGGTGCCCTCCCAGCGCGGATCCTCGATCGCGACGTCGATCTCGTTCTCGTAGCCCTGCTCGTCGTCCTGCTCGCTCACGGCAGCGGCCCCCGGCGCGGCGGGGTCGGGCGCTGAACCGGGTCCGGGTTCTCCCGGGCATCGGTCTCGTAGGCCGTGACGATCCGGCGCACGAGGTCGTGGCGCACCACGTCGACGTCCCGGAAGGTGACCCGCCCGACGCCCTCGACGCCGTCGAGGATCCGCACCGCCTCGACGAGGCCCGACTTCTGGCCCGGCGGCAGGTCGATCTGGCTCGGATCGCCGGTGACGATCATCCGCGAATTCTCGCCGAGCCGGGTCAGGAACATCTTCATCTGCATCGAGGTGGTGTTCTGCGCCTCGTCGAGGAGCACCACCGCGTTGGTGAGCGTGCGCCCGCGCATGAAGGCGAGCGGCGCGATCTCGATCATGCCGGTCTGGAGGCCCCGATCGACGTGGCGCGCCTCCATGAAGTCGTAGAGCGCGTCGTAGATCGGCCGGAGATAGGGATCGACCTTCTCGCGCATGTCGCCGGGCAGGAAGCCGAGGCGCTCGCCGGCCTCGACCGCCGGGCGCGACAGGATCAGCCGCTCGGCATGGCCCTGCTCGAGGAGCGAGACGGCGTAGCCGACCGCGAGCCAGGTCTTGCCGGTGCCGGCCGGTCCTTCCGCGAAGACCAGCTCGTGGGCGCGCAAAGCCCGGATGTAGGCGTCCTGCGCGGCGTTGCGGGCCCGCACGGCGCCGCGGCGCCGGGTGGCGATCTGGTCGAAGGACGTCCGCTCGCCGTCGGCCGGCGCTTCCGCCGGCGAGAACAGGTTGCCCTGGAGCGAGGATTCCTGGATCACCCCGTCGACGTCGCCGAGGGTGAGGGGCGTCCCTCCCCCGTCGCGGACGCGGGCGTAGAGCAGCTCCAGCACCCGGCGCGCCCGCTCGGTCGAATCGGGCGGTCCCTTGACGACGACGTGGTTGCCGAGGGCGGTCGCCACCACGCCGAGCCGCCGCTCGAGATGGGCCACGTTCTGGTCGTACTGGCCGAAGACCAGGCTCGCCAGGCGGTTGTCGTCGAAGGTGAGTGCGATCTCGGCCGCCTCGCTCAGGCCCGCCACCGCCCGCGGCGCGAGTTCCCGCGCGGGCTCGCGCCCCTTCGGCCCGCGGCCGCCCGCCTCTCCCGTCGGCATTCTGTCGTTCCTCACGCGGCGGCCACGATCGAGGGCTCGACCGCCTCGCCGAACAGGCTGTTCGAGCCGGCGCGGGTGATCCGCACCGGCACCACGGTGCCGATCAGCGAGACGTCGCCCTCGATCTGCACCGCCTGGAGATAGGGCGACTTGCCGGCGACCTGGCCCGGATGGCGCCCGGCCTTCTCAATCAGCACCGGGACGGTCCGGCCCACGGTGGCGTGGTTGAAGTCCTGGCGCTGGCGCTCGAGCAGGGCCTGAAGCTCGGCGAGCCGCTCGCTCTTCACCGATTCCGGCACCGCGTCGGCGCTGTCGGCCGCCGGCGTGCCCGGGCGCGGGCTGTACTTGAACGAGAACGCGCTCGCGAAGCCGATATCGGCGATCAGCCGCATCGTCTCGGCGTGGTCGGCGTCGGTCTCGCCCGGGAAGCCGACGATGAAGTCGGAGGAGAGCGCGACGTCGGGCCGCGCCCGGCGCACCCGGTCGATCAGGCGGCGGTAGGTGTCGGCGTCGTGCTTGCGGTTCATGGCCGCGAGGATCCGGTCGGAGCCCGACTGCACCGGCAGGTGCAGGTAGGGCATCAGGGCCGGCAGGTCGCGATGGGCCGCGATCAGCGCCTCGTCCATGTCGCGCGGGTGGCTGGTGGTGTAGCGAAGCCGCAGGATGCCCGGGATCGCGGCGACGCGGTGCAGGAGTTCGCCCAGCGTCCAGTCGCGCCCGTCGGGCCCGGGGCCGTGGAAGGCGTTGACGTTCTGGCCAATCAGGGTCAGCTCGCGGGCGCCCGCCGCGGCCAGCCGCTCGGCCTCCGCGACGATCTTCTCGACCGCGCGCGAGACTTCCGCCCCGCGGGTATAGGGCACGACGCAGAAGGCGCAGAACTTGTCGCAGCCCTCCTGCACGGTGAGGAAGGCCGACACCCCCGGGTGCGACGCAGCGGCAGGTGGTCGAACTTGTCCTCGACCGGGAACTCGGTGTCGACGACACGGCCGTCCTTGGAGGCCGCCAGCAGTTGCGGCAGGCGGTGGTAGCTCTGCGGCCCCACCACCACGTCGACGCCCGGCGCGCGGTTGAGGATCTCGCGGCCTTCCGCCTGCGCGACGCAGCCCGCCACCACCACCGTGGTGTCCCGCCCGGCCTCCGCCCGCTCGCCCTTCAGGACGCGCAGGCGGCCGAGCTCGGAATAGACCTTCTCCGCCGCCTTCTCGCGGATGTGGCAGGTGTTGAGGACGACGACGTCGGCCTCCTCCACGGTGCCGGTCTCGACGAAGCCCTCGCGGCCGAGCAGGTCGACCATCCGCGAGGCGTCGTAGACGTTCATCTGGCAGCCGTAGGATTTGACGAACGCTTTCTTCAACGAACCGGCCCTGCCAGGAATTGATCGAGTGGGTGATCGGATGCGGCGGCGGCCCGATGGCGGCCGCCCCCGTCATTTAAGCCGTCGCGGCCGGAATGAGAATAGGCGGCGCGGCCTTGGCGGGCGGCGCGGCGACGGGCGGCGCCGCTTGCGCAGGCTCCAGGACGGGCACCGGCGGGCGGCCGGTCACCGCCTCCTGGAGCGCCCGGCGCACCGCGGCCTCGGCGAGCGCCGTCGCGACCTTGCGGTCGGTGCCGGCTGCGAAGGCGATCGGCTCGCCCCAGGTCACCTGGACGTCGATCGGCCCGCGCTCGAAGAACAGCTTGACGCTGGGCGCGAGCTCCATGTCGCCGTACCACGCGATCTCCGGGCGCTCGGCCCGGGTCAGCGGCAGGCCGTGGCGGCGCGTATAGGCGATGCAGAGCGGCTGGAGCCGCACCCGGTCGAGGCCGCCCTCGGTGATCGCCGCCCGCGCGGCGCCGACGAGCGAGGTGCGGAACGGCAGGAGCCGGGTGCCGTCGCCGGTGGTGCCCTCGGCGAACAGCACGATCAGGTCGCCGTCGCGCAGGCGCCGGCTCATCTCGGTGTTGACCACCGCGGTGTGGCGCTTGCGCGCCCGATCGATGAACAGGGTGCGCTGCAGCCGCGCGAGCGTGCCGATCACCGGCCAGCCGGCGATCTCGGACTTCGCCACGAAGGAGAGCGGCCGCAGCGCCCCGAGGACCGGGATGTCGAGCCAGGAGATGTGGTTGGCGAGCACCAGCGCCGCCTCGCCCGGGGCCGGCGGCGTGCCGGCGACGGTGATCCGGACCTTGAACAGGCGCAGGAAGGCCCGGTGCAGCCAGACCGGCGCGTGGCCGGCGAGCGCGCCGCGCCCGAACCGCAGGCCGAGCCAGTGCGGGCCGACGAGGAGCGCGAAGGTGAGGGCGTAGGCGAGGAGCCGCAGGCCGGCGACGAGGTACGTCATGATTCGGTCGGCGGGCGCGGGACTCGGGGGGTTTCGGGGGTGCGGCCGCATACCAAGTCCGGCCCGGGTCGTCCACAGCCCGGCGGTCCTCCGTTATCCCGGCCCCTATCCCAGCGCCGCCTGCATCATGATCGCGTTGGCGCGGCTGCCGTCGGGCCGCGCGTAGTAGCTCGCCCGCCGGCCGGTCTCGGCGAAGCCGAGGCGGCGGTAGAGCGCCAGCGCCGGGACGTTGCCGTCGTCGACCTCGAGGTGGACCCGGCGCACGCCCTCGGCCGCCAGGGCGGCGAGGTGGGACGAGAGGAGCTGGCGGCTCAGGCCCGCGCCGCGGGAGGCGGGGCCGAGGACGACGGTGAGGATCTCGGCCTCGTCGAGCACCCGGCGCGAGAGCACGAAGCCGGCGAGCACCGCGCCCAGCATCAAGGCGTGGGCGACGTGGCCGCGCTCGCACAGCATGCGCTCGAACTCGTCCGCCTCCCAGGGCCGCGCGAAGGCGGTGGCGTGGAGCGCCGCGAGCTCACCGGCCCGGTCGGCCGAGGTCAGGGGCGCGACGTGGGCGGTCGGGGGTGAGCGGAACGGCATCCACTTCATCGGGGGGAGCTCCGTCAGCGGCGGGCGAGGCGCGCGTGGTCCTGCGGCTGGGCGTCCGGCCCGCGCAGGTAGAGGGGGCGGGCGAGGGCATGGGCGGGGTCGGCGACGAGGCCGAGCGAGGCGATCCATTCGATCTGCGGCGCGATGTGGCCGTCCGGCACGACGGCGCGCACGCCCTGGGCCGCGGCGGCCGCCGCGAGCGCCGGGGCGGCGGAGCCCGCGAGCGCCGCGGGGCCGGGGCCGAGGAGCCGCAGGGCTTCCGGCAGGGGCAGCAGGCTCGGCGGCACCGCGATGCCGCCGTCCTGGCTCAGCGCCTGGAAGTAGACGTGGCCGTGGCGGGCGTCGATCGCGGCGGCGAGCAGGTAGCCCTTGCCGAGGAAGTCGTCGTCGGCGGCGAGCAGCGGGGCGAGCAGCGCCGACAGGGTGGTGACGCCGACGACCGGGATGCCGCAGGCGAGGCCCACCGCGCGGGCCGCCGAGAGGCCGACCCGCAGGCCCGTGTAGCTGCCGGGGCCGACCGTGACCGCGACCCGGTCGAGGCCGTCGAACCCGCCCTCGACCCGGGCGATCACCCGCTCGACGAGGGGCAGCAGGGCCTCGGCGTGGCCGCGCGTCAGGTCCATGCTCTCCTGGGCCAGGGGCTCGGGCGAGTCGTCCGCCATGATGCAGGCCGCGCAGCGCTCGAGCGCCGTGTCGATGGCCAGGATCCGCATCGCCGTCAGGCTCCGCCCTCTCGTCCGTCCGCGGACTCGTCGCCGCGGCCGGGTCCGTGCCGCCGGCCGCGGGGGGTCGATGATCGACCCCGCCGCTTGAGTCCCAGCGTGGCACGCACAGGTTAACACAAGAAGGACCGCCCCGCGGATGCGGGGCGGCCCGGTTCGGCCTCAGCCTTTAGAACATCCGCCGCGGGCGTGGAAACCGCGCGACGGCGGAATCGGTCGCCCGATCAGGAGACCGCCTGGACCTCGCGCACGTCCGGCAGGAAGTGACGGAACAGGTTCTGCACGCCCTGGCGCAGGGTCGCGGTGGAGGACGGGCAGCCCGAGCAGGCGCCCTTCATCTCCAGGAAGACCACGCCGTCGCGAAAACCCCGGAAGGTGATGTCGCCGCCGTCGCCCGCCACCGCCGGGCGGACCCGGGTCTCGAGCAGGTCCTTGATCGTCGCCACGGTGTCGGCGTCGGCCTCCTCGTAGAATTCCTCGGCCGGCTCCTCGGGGGCGTGGCCGGCCTCGAGGACCGGGGCCCCCGACATGAAGTGCTCCATGATGGCGCCGAGCACCGCGGGCTTGACCTGGGGCCAGCCCGGCTCGCCCTCGGCCTTGGTGACCGAGATGAAGTCGTGCCCGAGATAGACGCCGGACACGCCGGGCACGCCGAACAGGGCGCGGGCGAGCGGCGAGCGCGTCGCGGCGCCTTCGTCCCGCGCCTCGAAGGTGCCGTCCGCCAGCACGACCTTGCCGGGCAGGAACTTCAGGGTGGCGGGGTTCGGGGTGGCTTCGGTCTGGATGAACATCGGTGATCCTCGGGGAGTTCTCTGCGCCGGTTCAAGGCCGGCCGGGAACGGCGCGCGGGCCCGGAACGGGCGCCGGCACCTGGGGTGAGATGTGGACCCGAACGCGCGAAAGCTCAATGGACGGCCGGGGGAGAGTCCGAGACTCTTCAACCGGCGAGCGCCGTGATCTCGGCCTCGCTCAACGCTCCGGGCACGATCACCACCGGCACCGGGAAGCCCCCGGCATTCCGCCCGGCGATCGAGGAGACGAGCGGGCCCGGGCCGTCGCTGCCGACGGCGGCGGCGAGCACCAGGAAGGCGATGTCCTCGTCCGCCTCGATCTGGCGCAGGATCGCCTCGGCGCGCTCGCCGGTGGCCACCACCAGTTCCGGATCGACCCCGGCGGCCCGGCGCGCCGCCGCCGCGAGCGCCTCGAGCCGCTCGACGGTCTCGGCCTCGGCCTCGGCCCGCATGGCGTCGCCGACGCCGAGCCACTCCATGGTCTCGGGCGGCTCGGCCACCGCCAGCATCACCACCCGGGCGCCGAGCCGCGCCGCCCGGCGCACCGCGAAATGCACCGCGCGGTCGCATTCCGGGGTCTCGTCGACCAGCACCATGAACTTGAGCCGATGGCCGGCCTCGAAGGACCGGCGCCGCTTGATCTCGACCATGTCCGGACGCGCTCCGCCGCCGGAGCGATGCTGCCCGCGCGCCGCGCCGCCCGCAAGAGGTGCCTCCGGGGAGCATCCCGGAGCGTCCGCACGGCGCGAATCACGGGCGGCCCTCGCGCGCTGCGCGACCGGCGCCGACGGCCCGGATCGGGCGACATCTCCGGTGCGATCGAATTGCCCGAGAGCCAAGATCGTCCCGAAATCGACTGCGACTGCACAAGCATGGAGCAAACCGCGGAAATTTTGCTCACATCCTGAGCGATAAAGCATCTCCCGACACTCGCCGGGTCGATCCTGCATGATCAAGCGATGACTTCCTGGCGGAGAATCAGTAACACTCCGGTCAGTCTCGGCGATGTAACATCTCGTCTCGCCGGCCGGGGGCGAGACCTCGGGCTGTTCGGGCGAAAGGCCTAGGCCATCCGGCCGCGGGTAGGAGAGTGCGGTGCTCGCGAGTGAGTTCATGGCGTTCCACGAGGCGTCGCGGCGCAACGGGATCATCCTGTCGTTCGGCGGCGACCTGTCGGAGAACGTGCTGTTCTCCCTCGGCGAGGTCCTGAAGCTGCGCATGCAGCAGGGCGCGACCGACGCCGCGGTGTCGAAGCGGGTCTTCTCAGTCTTCGTCGAGCAGGCGCAGAACATCATCCGCTACTCCGCCGACAAGCTCGTGCCGCCGGGCGCCGCCCCGGGCGGCATGGTGAGCGCGGGCCTGATCGTGGTCGGGGTCGAGGACGGGCGCTTCTTCGTCGCCTGCGGCAACGAGGTGCCGGGCGAGCACGTCACCGCCTTGCGCGCCCGGCTCGACCACATCGCCGGCCTGTCGGGCGACGAGTTGAGGCAGTATTACCGCGAGCGGCTGCGCCAGCCCGCCGACGAGGGCAGCCTCGGCGGCAGCATCGGGCTGATCGAGATCGCCCGCCGCGCCAGCGCCCCGGTCGAGTACGAGTTCCAGGCCCGCGGCGACGACCGCTGCTTCTTCTGCCTCAAGGCCTTCATCTGAGGCGCCCGACGATGGACCGGATCCAGATCCCCGCCACCAGCCGCTCGCCGCTGGTCGATTTCGACTTTCCCGCCGGGCGCCTGCTCCTGCGCGGCGAATCCTATCCGGAGGACGCCGCCGCCTTCTACGGCCCGCTGCTCCAGGCCCTGCGCGGCTGCCTGGAGGCGGGGACCTCGCCGCTGACCGTCGACGTCGCCCTGTCGTACTTCAACTCGTCGAGCGCCAAGGCCCTGATGAACCTGTTCATGCCGCTCGAGGAGGCCGCGGAGGCGGGCCGCGCGGTGACGATCCGCTGGCTCTACGCCGAGGGCGACGACACCATCGCGGAGGCCGGCGAGGATTTCGCGGCCGATTTCTCGCATGCCCGGTTCGAGATGGTGCAGGAGAGCGCGGCATGACCGGCAAGACGGGCCAGGACCGCGCGCAGGAGCGCGCCGCGGCGCGGGCGGCGGTGGGGGACGGCGACGCGCCCTCCGATCCCGATGGGCGGCGGGACGGCGGCGGCCAGGAAGGCAGCAAGGCCGGCGGCAAGGCCGGCGGGCCCGCCAACGTGTTCAGCCTGTTCGACAACGAGGAGGCGGTGCTCGACCGGACCGAGGTGATGCTGACCCAGCTCGCCGCCCTCGCCGACGGCGTGAAGGTTCTGGCCGAGGCCTACCGCCGCGGCTACCGCGAGCAGCGCCGGCTGGTGCGGCTGAGCGACCGGATGCAGGCCGACCTGCAGAAGGCCAACAGACGCCTCGGCGAGCAGCAGCGCGACCTGCAGACCCTCAACGAGGCTCTCTCGGGCGAGATCGAGACCAGCGCCCGGCTGGAGGCCGAGCTGCGCCGGCTCGCCGACACCGACCCGCTCACCGGGGCGCTGGCCCGCCGGCGCTTCCTCGAGGTCTGCACCCGGGACTGGCCGCGGCGACCCGCCCAAGGTTCTGCCGGTCATGGGCCTGCCGATCATGTGCGTGCCGATCATGTGCGTGCCGATCATGGGCGGACCGGTCAGGCGGCCTGCCTGCTGATGCTCGACATCGACCGGTTCAAGCTCGTCAACGACAGCCACGGCCACGCCGCCGGCGACGCGGCGCTGATCGCCTTCGTGGCCGCCTGCCGCTCGGCCCTGCGCTCCCTCGACGCCGTCGGGCGCCTCGGCGGCGAGGAATTCGCGATCCTGCTGGTCGAGACCTCCCCCGAGGACGGGGCGGCGATCGCCGAGCGGATCCGCGCCGCCGTGGCGGCGCAGCCGGTCGCGACCGAATCCGGGCCGATCGGCATCACGGTCAGCATCGGGCTCGCGGCGGCCGAACCGGGCGAGAGCCTTCAGGCGGCGATGCGCCGGGCCGACGCGGCCCTCTACGCGGCCAAGAACGGCGGCCGCAACCGGGTGGAGCGGGCGCTCCCCTCCCCGGCGGAGCGCTCCTCTTGAGCGGTGAGGCCCTGCCGCGGGACAAGTCCCGTCGGGGCGGCTCCTTGCGCGGGGCCGGCCCGATGCGCCGGGGCGACGCGCTCGCCGATCTCGGCCTCACCGAGGTGCCGACGACGCATGATGGCGGCGCCGACACGATGCGCCCGGGGGCCCTGCGCGGCGCGGCCCGCGGCCGCAACCTCGACGGCCTCGCCCACACCCTGTTCCTGCGCCTCTCGCCGGTGATCGCCGCCGTGGTGCTGCTGACCCAGGTGGCGATCGCCTGGGTCAATTACGGCGACCAGATCCGGATCGAAGGCGAGCGGGCGCAGATGATGGCGAACATGACCGCCCGGGCGCTCGCCCGGCCGGACTGGACCGCCTCCTACGGCCCGCAGCTCCAGGCGCTCGCCCTCGATCCGGCCTTCCGCTTCGCGACCCTGCGCGACGCCGCCGGCACGGTGGTCGGACGGTTCGGCGAGGAGCCGCGGGGCCGCGGCCTCGAGCGCATCCAGGTCTCGTCCGAGATCGAGGCGGGCGCGGCCGGGCAGCCGGCGGGGAGCCTGACCCTGGTCCTGTCGGCCGAGAGCCTGCGGGCCAATGCCGAGAAGCAGGTCGTGATGGTGCTCGCCGCAAGCGTCGCGCTGATCCTGGCCTTCGCGCTCTCCCTGCGGCTCGCCGTGGGCCGCCACGTGCTCGCGCCGCTGGCGCGGCTCCTCTCGGCGATGGGGCGGGTCGAGCGCAAGGACTGGGTCACGGTCGACCTCGCCGACCACCGACGGCCGAGCCGGGAGATCGCCGACGTGTCGGCCGCCTTCAACCGGATGGTCGAGGGCCTGCGGAGCGGCGACGAGGCCCGCCACCTGCTGGCCGAGCTCGAGCGCACCCACGCGCGGCTCGCCGAGGCCAACGGCCTGGTGATGGAAAGCCTCGGCTACGCCCGCCGGATCCAGCAGGCGGTGCTTCCGGGCCCCGATGCCCTGCGCGGCGGCGCCCTCGACGTGGCGGTCCTGTGGGAGCCGCTGCACGTCGTCGGCGGCGACTATTTCTGGATCGAGGAGATCGCGGGCGAGGGGAGCGAGACCCTGAGCGTCGTGGTGGTGGCCGACTGCACCGGCCACGGCGTGCCGGGCGCCTTCCTGACCCTCATCGTCGCCACCGCCCTCGACCGGATCCTGCACGACCGGTCCCTGTGCCGCCCCGACGCGATCCTCGCCGCCCTCGACGGGGTGGTGCGGACGCGGCTGCGGCAGGACAGGGAGGAATCCGACCTGTCGGATGACGGGCTCGATTGCGGGATCTGCGTCGTCGACCGGGCGGCGGGCACGCTCGCCTTCGCGGGCGCCGGCCTCGCGCTCACGGTATTGTCCGGGGACGGCGTCGCGCGGATCAAGGGCCGCCGCCACGGCCTCGGCTACCGCCCGACCGGCCGGGAGGACCCGTTGTCCGCCGTCACGCTCCCGCTCGGCGAAGACCGGACCTTCTTCCTGATGACCGACGGGGTCAGCGACCAGGTGGGCGGGGCGTCCCGCCGGCTCCTCGGGCACCGCGGCGTCGCCGAGATCCTGGCGCGGCACCGCGACCTGCCCCTCGACGGGCAGGTGCGCGCCCTGGACGCGGCGCTGTCGGACCATCGCGGCGCGGAGCCGCGCCGGGACGACATGACCCTGGTGGCGTTCCGGCCGAAGGCGAGCTGAGCGGGACGGGAACCCCCTCCGGGGTCCCCGCCCACCTCATCAGAACCGGCAGACGCGCCGCGGCCCGTACGGGGTCGGGCGGATGAAGCAGCGGCGGCCGTAGACCCGCGGCGGGCCGAAGACGCGGCGGCCGTAGATCGGCCGGCAGCCGCCGTAGGGTCCGCGGGCGAAGCCCGGGCCGCAGCCCTGGGCGACCTGCGTCACCGGCGCCTCGGGGGCGAGCACGCCGGCGAGACCGGGGCCGGCCGGAGCCGCGCTCGCGGGGGCGGCGGCGAGACCGCCGAAGGCCAGGGCGGCGAGGCCGGCGATCGTCCAACGCATCAGCATGAGGGAGGGTCCTCCGTGTGGTCCTTGGAACGGGTGGCGCCGGGATCCGGCACCGCACCGACCCGACACAACAGCGGACGCGCCGTTCTGTTCCCGACTCGCGGGTCGCGATGCTCGTGCCGGGTGAAGCTCGTGCCGGGCGAAAAAGCCCTCCCTGCCCGTGTCGACAAGCCGCGGCCGTTCCTGTATGGAGCCGGCAACTCACAACAGGACGCCGAAATCCTGACGCCGGATCCCATCCCGGGGCGCGGCGGCGACGGCAGGAGTTTGACCGATGAACATCATCCAGCAGCTCGAGCAGGAGCAGATCGCTCAGCTCAACAAGACGATCCCCGACTTCGAGCCCGGCGACACGGTCATCGTGAACGTCAAGGTGAAGGAAGGCGAGCGCAGCCGCGTTCAGGCCTACGAGGGTGTCGTGATCGCCCGTTCCGGCGGCGGCATCAACGAGAGCTTCACCGTCCGCAAGATCTCCTACGGCGAGGGCGTCGAGCGCGTCTTCCCGATCTACTCGCCGAACATCGACTCGATCAAGGTGGTCCGTCGCGGCAAGGTCCGTCGCGCCAAGCTGTATTACCTGCGCGATCGCCGCGGCAAGTCGGCCCGCATCGCCGAGCGCGCCGAGCGCGGCGCCGAGAAGGGCAAGACCAAGGCCAAGAAGCCGGCCGCCGCGGAGTAAGATCCCGCGCGATCATCCTGTGATCGCCGTCAAGGAGGCCGCCTCCCCGCTGGGTCGAGGCGGCCTTTTTCATGTCTGGGCTATCCCCCCCCGAGGACTCCCCGCCCGATTCCCGCGCTCGCCTCCTGGCGGAACTGCAGCTGCAGGCCGCCGACTTTCATCGCTCCGGAGCGGGCGAGCCGCGCCAGCGGCCCCAGCATCGACAGCATGAAGCCGGCATCCGAGGCGTAGCGGCCGGCGAGCCGCCGGGGATCGCTCGCGAGCCGCCAGGCCCATTCGAGGCCGGTGCGGCGCAGCCAGACCGGGGAACGGGTCTGCTTGCCGAGGACGAACTCGAAGGCGGCGCCGCAGCACAGGATCGAGGGCGCGAGGAGGCCGGCGCGGCGCAGGCGCAAGGCGAGCATCTCGCTCTGCGGCGCGCCGACCGCGATGAACACCACGTCGGGCGCGGCCTCGCGTACCCGGGCGATCACCGCCTCCACCGCCGCCGGGTCGCGGATGAAGCCGAAGGGTGGTCGCACGACCTCGAGGTGCCGGGTCGCCATCACGGCGCCGGCCTCCTCGCGCGTCACGTTGCCGATCACCAGGATCGAGCGGTCGCGCAGCGAATTCTTGGCCGAGAGGTGCTGCACGAGGTCGCTGCCGGTCGCGACCGTCATGCGCCGGCGCAGGAAGCAGGTGTTGAGCAGGTTGCTGTCGAGGGTGACGATCGAGGCCCGGCGGTAGCTCTCGCGGAACTCCGGATCCCGCGACAGGAGCCGCATGTGCATCATGTTGAGGGTGAAGACCGTGGCCCGGCCCCGGACCAGGGCCGTCGCCAGGGCATCGAAGCTCAGGCCCCGCACGACGCAGGTCGGGGCTTTGTCCGCTAAGGTCGGCATGAGTGTGCTCCTTCGCGGACCAGTGTCGGAATCCCTCCCCTTCCCTGCCCAGATCGGAAAACGGCGAGGCGATCCGACCCGCCGGACTGGTCGTGAACACCAGCTATACGTCCGAAGCGGTAGCGATACCGGTCCGTTCTGGCTCATTCCGGCGTGATTAGGGTGTAACGCGCACCCTCGCATTGGCACGATTACTTGGCCGGGCCGGCCGCCTAGCGTCCCAGCACGGTCACGGGACGGGGGACGGGATGCCGGTGGTGAATGCGCGGATCGCGGCGGGCGCCGTCCTGGCCGACCCCGATCTCGTCAACGTCTACGGCTGCGCGATCGGCGCGGAGGCTCGCATCGGGCCCTTCGTCGAGATCCAGCGCGGCGCCTCGGTCGGGGCGCGCTGCCGGATCGGTGCCAACGCCTTCCTGTGCGAGGGCGTGACCCTCGAGGACGACGTCGCGATCGGTCCCGGCGTGATGTTCACCAACGACCGCCACCCCCGCGCCGTGACGGCGGCGGGTGCCCTGATGGGCCCCGACGACTGGACCCTCGAGACGACCCGGGTCGGGGCGGGCGCGGTCATCGGCGCCAACGCGACGATCCTGTGCGGGCTCTCGATCGGGGCGGGCGCCCGGATCGCCCCCGGATCGGTCGTCACCCGCGACGTGCCGGACGGCGCTTCCGTCGCCGGCGTGCCCGCCACCTCCTCTCTCCCCTCTTCCCTGCTCAATCCCTCGGAGGCGTCATGATCCGGATCGGAGTCATCGGGTACGGCTATTTCGGGCCGAACATCGCGCGCTGCGTCGCGGAAGCGAACGGCACCGCCCTGGCGGCGATCGCCGATCCCTCGCCGGCCGCGCAGGCGCGCGCGGCCTCCCGCCACCCAGGGGTGACGATCGACGAGAGCTGGCACCGGATGCTGGCCGACCCGGAGATCGACGCGGTCGCCATCGCGACGCCGACCCGGCTGCACTACGAGATCGCGCTCGCCGCCCTCATGGCCGGCAAGCACGTGCTGGTCGAGAAGCCGATCACGCCGACCTCGCGCGAGGCGGCCCGCCTCGTCGCCGAGGCGGCCAAGCGCCGCCTGACGCTGATGGTCGACCACACCTTCGTGTATACCGGTGCGGTCCAGAAGATCCGCGAGCTGATCGATACCGGGGTCACCGGCGACCTGTTCTACTACGACTCGACGCGGATCAATTTCGGACTGTTCCAGGACGACGTGAACGTGATCTGGGATCTCGCGGTCCACGACCTCGCGATCCTCGACTACCTGCTGCCGGCCGAGACGCTGGCGATCTCGGCGACCGGGGCTGGCCACATCAAGGGCAGCCCGGAGAACATGGCCCACATCACCCTCTACCTCGAGGGCGGCGTCACCGCGCATCTCAACGTGAACTGGCTCGCGCCGGTGAAGATCCGCCGCACGCTGATCGGCGGCAGCCGCCGGATGATCGTCTTCGACGACATGGAGCCGAGCGAGAAGGTCAAGGTCTACGACCGCGGCGTCGAGTTCGACGAGCGGCCCTCGCCGGAGGAGATCCGCCGGATCCTGCCGGCCTACCGCATGGGCGACGTCTGGACCCCGCACATCCCGGTCAAGGAAGCGCTCGTCACCGAGATCGAGCACTTCGCCCGCTGCATCACCCGCGGCGAGGTCCCGCTCAGCTCCGGCGAGAGCGGCCTGCGCGTGGTGCGCCTGCTCGAGGCCGCCTCCCAGTCGCTCGCCCAGCGCGGCCACCCGATCGACCTGTCTCCCCTGAGGGCCGCGTGATGATCCCGCTTCTCGATCTCGAGGCCCAGTACCGGGCCGTGCAGGAGCCCCTGGAGGAGGCGGTGCTGGCGGTGCTCCGCAGCGGCGCCTACGTGCTCGGGCCCCCGGTCGCCGCGTTCGAGCGCGACTTCGCGGCCCATTGCGGGACCGCCGAGGCGGTGTCGGTCTCGACCGGCACCGCCGCGCTCCACCTCGGGCTGATCGCCGCCGGGGTGCGCCCCGGCGACGAGGTGATCACCGTCGGGATGACCTTCGTGGCCACCGTCGCGGCGATCCTCTACGCGGGCGCCAAGCCCGTCCTCGTCGACGTCGACCCCCAGACCTACACCATGGACCCGGCGGCGTTCGAGGCGGCGATCACGCCCCGCACCCGCGCGGTGGTGCCGGTGCACCTGCACGGGCGGCTCGCCGACATGGCGGCGATCGGCTCCATCGCCGAGCGGCACGGGATCACGGTGGTGGAGGATGCCGCCCAAGCCCACGGCGCCGAGCGGAACGGCCGCCGGGCCGGCGCCTTCGGGACGGTCGGCTGCTTCAGCTTCTACCCGGGCAAGAACCTCGGTGCCTGCGGCGAGGGCGGGGCGATCACCACGAACGACCCCGACATCGCCAGGACCCTGCGTTCCCTGCGCGACTGGGGCCAGGAGGGGCGCTACAACCACGTCCGCCCGGGCTTCAACTACCGCCTCGACACCGTGCAGGCGGCGGCTCTCGCTGTGAAGCTGCGCTACCTCGACGGCTGGACGGACGGGAGGCGGCGGGCGGCGGCGCGCTACGACGCGCTGCTGGGTCAGGCCGGCCTCAAGGCACCGAGGGCCGGCGGCCGCGATCACGTCTACCACGTCTACGCCGTGCGGGTGCCGGACCGCGACGCCGTGCGGGCCCGGATGCAGGAGGCGGGCGTCGCCACCGGCATCCACTATCCCAGGGCCGTGCACCATCAGCCGGCCTATGCCGACCGGGTGCGCCTCGGCACGCCCTGCCCGGTCTCGGAGGCGCTGGCCGGCGAGTGGCTGTCGCTGCCGCTCTTCCCCGAGATCACCGAGCGGCAGATCGCCGCCGTCGTCTCGGCCCTCACCGACAGCCTGGGAGGTGGTTATGCTGAAGCCGTGTGAGTCCTCGCGCACCCTGGGGCGCGTCCTCGTCACCGGGGGGGCCGGCTTCGTCGGCTCCCACATCGTCGACCAGCTGGTGGCGCGGGGCTGCCGCGAGATCGTGGTGGTCGACAACCTGATCCGCGGCCGGACCGAGAACCTCTCCGCCGCCATGGCGTCGGGCGCGGTCGAGCTCGTCATCGGCGACATCCGCGACCGCGACCTGATGGCCGGGCTGGTGGCGGGCTGCGACACCGTCTTCCATCAGGCGGCCCTGCGCATCACCCACTGCGCCGCCGAGCCGGGCCAGGCGATCGAGGTGATGGTCGACGCGACCGCCGCCCTCGCCGAACTCTGCGTCGCCGAACGGGTGGGCAAGGTGGTCTACGCCTCCTCGGCCTCGGTCTACGGCATGGCGACGACCTTCCCGACGCCGGAGGCCGAGGCGCATTCGGGCAACCGCACGCTCTACGGCGCGGCCAAGAGCTTCGGCGAGGGCCTGCTGCGCTCCTGGAACGACATGGCCGGGCTCGACTACGTCGCCTTACGCTACTTCAACGTCTACGGCCCGCGCATGGACCTGCACGGGCGCTACACCGAGGTCCTGATCCGCTGGATGGAGCGGATCGCCCGAGGCGAGCCCCCGCTGATCTTCGGCGACGGCCTGCAGACCATGGACTTCGTCGACGTCCGCGACGTCGCCCGGGCCAACATCCTGGCGGCGCTCTCCCCGGCGAGCGACGTTGCGCTCAATGTCGGGCGGGGCGAGGAGACCTCGCTCCTCGGGCTCGCCCGGCGCCTCGCCGCCGTCATGGGACGGCCGGACCTGGTGCCGGTCCACGAGGCCGAGCGCAGCGTCAACCCGGTGCCCCGGCGGCTCGCCGATGTCGGCCTCGCCCGCGAGCTCACCGGCTTCCAGGCGGGCATCGGCCTCGACGAGGGGCTCGACGCCCTCGTCGCCTGGTGGCGGCAGACCCGCACGCCCGCCGTCGCCGCGACCCCTGCCCCCGTGATGGAGTTCGCCTCGTGATCCCGATCATCAAGCCGAATCTCGGCGAGGCCGAGGTCGAGGCGGCGAGCGCGGTCCTGCGCTCCGGCTGGCTCACGCAGGGGCCGCAGGTCGCCGCCTTCGAGGCGGAGTTCGCCGCGGCGGTCGGCGCCCCCCACGCCTGCGCGGTCTCGAACTGCACCACCGCCCTGCATCTGGCGCTGCTCGCCGCCGGCGTCGGGCCCGGCGACGAGGTCGTCACCGTCAGCCACACCTTCATCGCCTGCGCCAACGCCATCCGGCAATGCGGGGCGGAGCCGGTGCTGGTCGACATCGACCCCGTCACCCTCACCATCGATCCGGACCTGGCGGAGGCCGCGATCACGCCCCGCACCAGGGCGATCCTGGCGGTGCACCAGATCGGCATGCCCTGCGACATGGCCCGGCTGGTCCCGGTCGCCCGTCGCCACGGGATCGCCCTCGTCGAGGACGCCGCCTGCGCCATCGGGTCGGAGATCCGGATCGACGGGGCGTGGCAGCGGATCGGCCGGCCGCTCGGCGACGTCGCCTGCTTCTCGATGCACCCGCGCAAGATCCTCACCACCGGCGAGGGCGGCATGCTGGTGACCCGCCACGCCGCCTGGGACCGGCAGTTCCGGCTGTGGCGCCAGCACGGGATGGGCGTCTCGGACGTCGCCCGCCACGCCAGCCGGGCGGTGGTGTTCGAGGATTATCCGACGGTTGGATACAACTACCGATTGACGGACCTCCAGGCGGCGATCGGGCGGGTGCAGCTCGCGCGCCTCGACGCCATCGTGGCGGAGCGCCGGCGCCTCGCCGGCCTCTACGCCGCGGCCCTCGCCGGCCTGCCCGTCGTTGTCCCGGCGGAGCCGGACTGGGCCCGCTCGAACTGGCAGAGCTACGGGGTGCGCCTGCCTCCCGGCGCCGACCAAGTCGCGGTGATGCAGGGCCTGCTCGACCGCGGCGTCTCCAGCCGCCGCGGGGTGATGTGCATCCATCTCGAACCGGCCTACGCCGACCTGCCCCTGCGCCACGCCCTGCCGCATTCGGAGGCCGCGCGCGACCGCTGCATCCTGCTGCCGCTCTATGCCGGCATGGGCGAGGAGACCGTCGATGCCGTCGCGGGCGCCCTGGCGGACGCCCTCGCGGGCCGGCCTGCCCTGCCTCTCAGCGCCTGACGCCCGCCTCATCGGGACCCACGATCATCGGCAGGCGCAGAGCCTGCCGATGATCTTTTCTTTTCTGGATCACTGCACCGCGGCATTGGGGGTTAAAACCTATCAAACGATATGGTTGACGCGACCTTCTTTGGTTGATTGTTGAACAAGGTCGAGGCGAGCTGAAGCGAGCGGGGACGTCAGATTGAATACATAGATTGATGTATGGGTGGGGCGGCGAGTTGGATCGAGGACGAGGGACGGGCGCAGCCTCCCGGCTGGACCGGGGCACCTCCTCCGTCCCGAGGATCGACACCCGCGACATGGGCGATCCTGTCGCCCGACGACGGGCATGCGTTGATCCGCCCGTACCGAGTGACGATACGATGATAGTTCATTGGATCCTCCCACTCGAAACCGCACTCGCATCTGTCGTGCAAGTGTCTGGGTTTTGACCAAGCGATAATGTCGGGCGTCTCTTCGGGCCTTTTCCACAAGGTTCACCCCAGCGTCAATTCATCCGCATCCATTCCACAGGCATACACGTACCGCGTGTGCATCAAGTGATGGATCCTCGTCATTCAATCAATCAAACTACCCTCATCCGCCGATCAATGCTGATGTAAACCACCACATTTAGGATTGTAACTGATTTGTGGCCGTGTTAGGACTCATTTCAGAGGGAGCGGCGGATGCGAAGGGTCGGCTCGACTGGGTAATGCAGTCGATGACCCGATGACGCCCGCATCCTTCACCGATCCGGCCGCGGACAAGGGGTGGCATCGCGCAGTCAGTACGGCGCCTTGACCATCACTCCGTGAGACCTGTCCAACAATAATGATCGATCGTACAGTGGTGGAGGTGAAGCATGTCGACGCCTGCTCTCGTTGATTACGGCCTCGCTTCGCGGGGCCGCAGATTGGTCGAGGTGAATGAGAGTGCGATGGACGCGTTCGAGCCCGCCGAGGAGGTCGGCCTGAAGCCCGCCATCGCGATCATCGAGCCGCGGCAGCTGGTGCGGGAATGCCTGCGCAACTGCCTTGCCGAGGCGATCCCGGACCACGACGTCGTGACCTTCGCGTCGATCGACGAGTGGGAACGGGGTGCGGTCGGCCACCGGGACGGCGACCTGGTGGTGCTCTACTACGATCCCCGCGAAGGCGGCCGCGGCGCCCAGCGCGAGGCCGCCCTGCGCGCGCGGATCGGGCCGAACACCAGCCTGGTCCTGCTCTGCGACAGCGAGGACCCGAGCGAGATCGTCGAGCGCCTGAACGAGGGCGCCCGCGGCTACATTCCGACCAATGTGAGCCTGAAGGTGGCGATCGAGGCGATGCGCCTGGTGCGGGCGGGCGGCGTGTTCGTGCCGGCGAGCTGCCTGCTGCAGCGCCGGGGCGGGCCCGAGGAAGCCGGCGCGACCGACCCCCGCAGCCAGTTCACCCCGCGCCAGACCGCGGTGCTGGAGCAGTTGCAGAAGGGCAAGGCGAACAAGATCATCGCCTTCGAGCTCAACATGAAGGAGAGCACCGTCAAGGTGCACGTGCGCAACATCATGCGCAAGGTCGGGGCGACCAACCGGACCGAGGTGGCGATCCGGGCCTTCGAATCCCGCTCCGACCTGAAGCTGTGACGAGAGGAGGGCGCGGGGACGGTTTCCCGCGCCGATCCTGCCCCTGCGGGGGGCGACCCCGCTCCGCCGCCCTCACCTCGGATTTCATGTCGTCCGATCGACACGACCCGGAGGGTCCGTGCCACGGGGGGCGACGACGCCGCGACCGCGCTTGATGTGCCGCCTGCGTCTCGACCGTGACTTCGCGCCCATCCTCCGCGGCGCTTCGTACCCTCCCCCTCCCCCGATCTCCTTGCGCTGACGCCCCGGTCGCACAGGCCCGTTCCGGCCCCGGAAAGGGAGGCCCGGCGAGATCCGGCCCGGTCCTCACTCGCCCTTCAGCGGCGGCGGCGGGGCCGCGACGCGGGGACCGGGGCCGCCCGGATGGGCGGCGGAGTTGTTGGTCACCATCGTCAGCGCGGTCAGGATGCGGTCCTTGTCGGATTGCAGGCGGTCGATCTGCGCCTCGGTGCAGCCCTCCTCCAGGTAGGCGATCACCACGGTGCGGCCGGCGGTGTCGGTGATGTAGCCGCCAAACTCCTGGAACGCCCGGGCGAGCGCCCGCCCCTCGGGCGTCGCGAGGCCGAGGCGGTCGAGGTCGACCTGAGGCGGGATCGCGAACAGCGCGCCCATCGGAATGATTCCGGTATGCCCGTTGCGGCCGTCGCCGTCGGTGGTCGAGGCCGGCCAGACGATGCGGGTCGGGCTCGCCTGGCTGGTGCTGGCCGCCATCGCGATGGCGTGGCGGATCTCGCCCCGCTCCAGCTCCTCCCGGCGCACCAGGCCGCCGACGAGCGAGCCGCCGAAGGCCCGCACGCCCTCCGAGGTCCCGGTCCTGGCGGCGATGCCGCTGCCGCGCAGGTCGGTGCGGATGATGACGTGCGCCGAGTAGAGGCCGCGGGCCGGGTCGAAGCCCCCGAGCCACATCTCGTAGGCGTAGCGCCCCTCCTCGTCGATGAGGACCGCGTGCCCGTCGGTCCCGCCCAGGAAGGCGATGCCGGGCGGCGTGCGCATCGAGAAGCGGCCGCCGCCCGGCGAGCCGCCATGGGGCCAGGGCAGGGTCGGGGGGCGCCCGCGATAGGTCCAGGGGCGCACCGGATCGTCCGCTCCCTGACGGTAGATCCCGAAGGCATGGCCGCCGATCCACGCGAAGGCGCCGGCGGGGCCTCCGGCATTCTGGTTGCGCAGGAGCGCCGTCTCGGCTGCATCACCGGGCTGGAACTCCGCCCCCTTCCGAGCGGCGTGTTCCAGATGCTCGTCGAGGCGAAGGGCTGCGCGACCGGGTCGCGGAACGCGCCGGTCTGTTCGGCCCGGGACGGAGCGCCCTGCAGGGCGAGGACGAGCGCGAGGGCGGCGGCGGAGCGGGTCATCGGCGGGGCGGTCTCCCGGCAGAAAAAGGGCGACGGCAGGGTAGCGGGCCGGCCTCCCGTGGGGAGCGC
This sequence comes from Methylobacterium terrae, assembly GCF_003173755.1. Classification (NCBI taxonomy): domain Bacteria; kingdom Pseudomonadati; phylum Pseudomonadota; class Alphaproteobacteria; order Hyphomicrobiales; family Methylobacteriaceae; genus Methylobacterium; species Methylobacterium terrae. The sequence goes on along the minus strand of NZ_CP029553.1, from coordinate 2,501,132 downwards.
CGCCTTTCCGGTCGCCTGCGGGGGTCCCCGGGAGCCTTTTCGGGCGGGCGGCGTCCGCCGGCCGACGCGGTGCCGTTGCGCCTTTCGGTGAGCCCCACCGCCTTTCTGGCACCGTGCGGCCGCCGGATCGTCCCGCTCCGGCCGGCCCCGGAGGGCCCTTGGATCCGGCGCGACCGCGCGGCGGCCCGCGATCGGGCTGCGACGCGCGACGAGGACGGGGGCCGGTTCGATGCAGTGGATCCTCGCGACTCCCTTCATGCGCGACGAAGGCGGCTGGATCACGCGCCATGTCGGCGGGTCCGCCCGCCTCACCGCGGCGCCAGCGCCCCACGGCCACGACCGCTCAGGGGGTTGACGGCCGCCCACGCGGACGAGGGCCTGGCCCTGCCGCCGAACGTCACGGTGATGGATCGGCCTCGGCATCGCGGAGTGCCACGATCTGCGCGGCCGGGCCCGGGTCAACGTCGCGTCCCTGCGCAACACGGCCTCTACCCTGGGCCATGTCACGGTGCTCGAGGCGATGATGCCGGGCGAGTCCGTCGTCGCGACCCGGGCTGCCGGCACCGGCGATGACGTGATCGGCGGATGGGAACGGCCTCCTGGTGCCGCCGCGGGAATCCCGTCGCGCTGGCTGCGGCGATCGCGGCCCTGCGGGACGACCCGGACGCCAGGACCCGCCTCGGGGCGGGCGCGCGCCGGACCGTCGAGGAGAGCGCCACCTTCCGGGCGGTCGCCCCCGCGATGGCGGCGGTGCTGGAGAAGGTGCGGGATGTGGCGCGGGCGGCGGCCGGCGGATCGCCGGAGCGGGTGGCCGCTGCCCCCGATGGGGGAGAGCATCCCGCTGACCCACCCGGTCGCCGCCCGGCATCGTGGTTGCGCGAAGAGACGCCGCTGCCGGGTGGCAGCGGCGTCGGGACCTGCGCTCGATACCTGCGCTCGGTGCCGGGAGACCGGCCAGGCCCCTACCCCGCGCGCGGCTCCTCCCCGCCCCGATCGGTCCGCACCCACACCGCTCGCCGGCGGCCGGCGAAGCGCGCGAGGATGCCGGCCTTGCCGGCGACGAGGCCCGGCAGGGCCCGCAGGTCGCGCTGCCTGAGGAGCCCGGCACCCCAGCGGCGGCCCGCCGTCCCGAAGGTCAGGACGAGGAACGCGAGGCTCGCGCCGGCGACGAGCATCGGGGCCGGCGCGCCGCCGAGCGCCCACCAGGCGGCGCCGGCCGCCAGGAGCCCGGCTTCGAGGAGGCCGAGCGTCACCAGGGGCAGCACGCAGAGATCGAGGGCCATGGCGACGAGGCGGGGATCGCGCCGCGCCAGGGCGCCCCGGGCGAGGAGGCCGGCATAGGGCAGGATCAGCGAGAGGTGGCCGTGCTCCCAGCGCGTCTGCTGCGTCCTCCTGGCGGTCGTAGCGGCGGGGAGCACGCTCGTCACCTCCGTCTGCGGGCAGAAGACCGGCGGATGGCCGGCGAGCGCGAGGTCGAGGCCGAGCTTCAGGTCCTCGGCGAGGTGCCCGCTCGCCAGCCCGACCGTCGCGAGAAGCCGCGCCGGCACCGCGAAGCCGGTGCCGGAGATGTTGCAGGGCCAGCCGAGGCGGCCCGCGCCGAGGGGCCGGCCGATCTGCTTGACGACCGTCGCGAAGGCCGCGAGGCGCAAGGACGAGGAGGCCTCGCGCGGCGGCACGAGGCGGTAGGCGGCCTGGACCGGCCGGTCGAGGGCGGCGCTCAGCCGCGCGATGCGGTCGAGGCCGTCCGGCGCCAGGATGCAGTCGGCATCGACCACGACGAGGGTCTCCGGCAGCCCGGTCGCGGCGAGGTGGCGATACCCGAAATCGAGTGCGAAGCCCTTGCCGCGCCGCACCGGGTCGTGTCGCTCCACCACCTCGGCCCCGGCGGCGCGGGCGACGGCGGCGGTGGCGTCGCGGCAATTGTCGGCCACCACCAGCAGGCGGTCGCCGGGGCCGATGCCGGGACGCAGGGCCGCCACCGCGCCGGCGATCAGGACGGCCTCGTCGTGGGCCGGGATCAGCACCGCCAGTGCCGGGCGGCGCGGGGCGAGCGGTGCGGGCCGCAGGAGCGGCAGCGAGGCCAGCACCTGCGCGGCGAGGACGAGGACCGGCACCGCGCCGGCGAGCGCCAGGGCGCAGAGCAGGAGATCGACGACAAGCATGAAGGGGGTTCCTCGGGCACGAACGATTCGTCGCCCGGCCGCGCGGCACGCGGCCGGGTCGGAACGGGAGCGAGGTTCAGTAGGCGGCCTGCGAGCGGAAGACCTCGCGCAGGGTCAGCGCCAGGATGACGAGGTCGAGCAGGATCGACCAATGCGCGATGTAGGCGAGGTCGAGATCGACACGGCGCTGCATCGCGGCGGCATTGGGCGTCTCCCCGCGGCAGCCGCGCACCTGGGCCCAGCCGGTGATGCCCGGCCGCATCGCGTGGCGCTCGGCGTAGCGGGGGACGATGGCCGAGAACTGGGCGTCGTGCGCCACGGCGTGCGGGCGCGGCCCGACCAGCGACATCGAGCCGAGGAGGACGTTCACGAGTTGCGGCAGCTCGTCGAGGCTGGTGCGACGCAGGATCCGGCCGATGCGGGTCACCCGCGGATCGTCGCGCCGGGCCTGCCGGACCACGGCGCCGTTCTCGCAGCAGGTCATGGTGCGGAACTTCCAGACCTGGAACGGCCGGTTGCCGAGACCGACGCGGCTCTGGCGAAACAGCACCGGCCCGGGCGAGTCCCACTTGATCAGCACCGCGATCGCGAGAAGGAGCGGCAGCAGCACGAGGAGGCCGAGGGCCGCACCGACGAGGTCGACGGCGCGCTTGAGCGCCGGGCCCGCCCCGGTCCGGGGCGCGACCGCCGGGCGGAGCGCGACGAGGGCCGGGGCAGGCCCGGCCTCGGCCGCCGGCGCGAGGGGGGCGAGCCCCGGCGCGAGCAGCAGCGCGAGACCGCCGCCGGCAAAGCCGCCGCCCGCGAAGCCTGCGCCCGCAAGTTCCCTGCCTGGAAGGTCGTCACCGCGGCCCACGCGGGATCGCGGCCACACTCCACGAGCCATTCGCCGTCTCCATCGTTAAAGAGCGGTTAACGATAGGCAGGCGAGCGGCGATCAGGTCAATTTCTCCTCAATATCAGTCGGATATACGCCGCTTATACTTGGAATACGTCCTTAGAAGCGCGAAGCTTGCGAGCGCATCGACGAATGTGATGCAGGAATAGGCGGGCAAGGCGTGGGTGGCGGTACGGTGCCTACTGCTTATTGGGAGGCTGCGTCGCGCCGGCGGACGGCCGAGGCTCGACGCCTCCTCCGGGACGCGAAGGCCTTGAACCGCATGCGAGCAGCACATCGTCCTCCCGCTCCCCTCCGGCGCGGGCTCAAGCTCGGCGCCTTCGACGTCGGCGCGATCGTCGCCGGCGCGGTCGGCCTGGGCGCGATCTGCCTGCCGGCCGGGCCCGCCGGTGCGGCCGGAGGCACACCCCCCACTCCCCCGATCGCCGTTCCGGCGGCGAGCCCCGCCGGCTACGCCCTCGGCCCGCTCGACCGGATCCGGCTCAGGGTGTTCGAGTGGCGGGCGAGCCGCGACGAGATCTTCGCCTGGACCGCGCTCAACGACGAATTCACCATCGGGGCGGACGGCACGCTGTCGCTGCCGATCATCGGCGACATCCCGGTCGCCGGGCTGCCGACCCGGGAGGTCGGCCGGCTGGTGGCGCGGCGCCTGCGCGAGCGCATGGAGCTGGCGGACGCTCCCGACACCGCGGTCGAGATCGCCCAGTACCGGCCCTTCTACATCACCGGCGCCGTCGACAAGCCGGGGGAATTCTCCTTCCGGCCGGGGCTGACCGTGGCCAAGGCGGTGGCGCTGGCGGGCGGACCGCCGCGGGTCACCGACAGCGGCCTCCTGCGCCTGGAGCGCGACGCGATCACCGCCCGCGGCGACCTCGCCGGCCTGCACAAGGACCGCGACCAGCTGACGATCCGCCTCGTGCGCCTCGCCGCCGAGCGGGACGACAAGCCGAAGATCGAGTTCCCGAAGGAGCTGGCCGGGCGCCCGGATCCGGGCCTCCAGTCCCTCATCGAGCGCGAGGCCTCGACCTTCGAGGCCCGCCGCAGGGCACTGGCGATGCAGGTCGACGCGATCGAGGATCTCAAGCGCTTCCTGCGCCAGCAGATCGACGCGCTCAACGGCCAGCTCGCCACCATCGACACCCAGATCAAGCTGATCGCCACCGAGATCCGCAGCAACGAGCAGCTCGCCGAGCGCGGGCTGGCCACGCAGCAGCGCACCATCGCGGCCGGCCGCTCGATGGCGCAGATGGAGAGCGAGAAGCTGCGCACCACCACCGACCTGCTGCGCGCCCGCGAGGCGATCTCGCGGGCCGACCTCTCGATCCTCGACATGCGCAGCCGGCGCGCCACCGAGGTCACGGCGGAGATGCGCGACACCCAGCGGATGCTGGAGCAGCTGAAGCCCCGGATGGAGATGACCGAGCGGCTGATCATCGAGGCCGAGGTGTCGGCCCCGCGCGTCCTCTCCGACCGCGCCCAGGCCCGCCGCGCCCGGCCGATCTACCGCATCACCCGCCAGGGCGCCGCAGGGGTTCAGGAGATCGTCGGCGAGGAGGTCACGGCCCTGATGCCGGGCGACGCCGTGAGCGTCGAATTGCCCAACAGCGACCTGCCGGCGGTGTCATGGCCGAACGCGACGCGGCCGGGGGCGATGACGTCGTTGAACTGACGGATCGATTCTCCTGAGGATCTGGATCCCGGGCTCCGCCGCGCGGCCCCGGGATGACCCCGTGCGGTGGCGGGGGCGTCCATTCGACGGCGTATCGTCGGCCGCCTCAGCGACCCCGCCACCACGCGACCACCCGCCCCCACTTGCCCTCGAGCCACCGCGCCGCGCGCTCCAGCGACGGCTTCATGCCGGGCAGGTCCTCGCTGAGGAGTGCGAGGCCGAGCGGCAGCATCCACAGGCCGAAGATCGGCAGGACCGCCAGGAAGCCGCCGAGGATCAGCAGGATCGCCGCCGGGATCCGGACCCAGCGCCGGGACGGCGCCCGCAGCCAGGCGATGGCATCGCCGATCCGCCGCGGCAGGAGGTCGAGCAGCCGGGCGATCCGGTCGTCCCAGGCCTGGGCCAGGGGGGTCTCGGCCAGCGGGGTCTCGGCCGGCGTGTTCGGTGAACCCTGCGGAGGCGTCGGCATCGCTGTCGGGACGCGCGAGCGCGCCGTGGTGTCGTCGCTGATCATGGCGGGAAACCAAGCGGAGAAACGCCCGGACGGTTCCGTCGGGCGCGTCGCACCTGCGAGGCCGCGCCGCATTGCCGAGGCCCGGGCCGCGACCTAACTGCGCCCCCCATGGAGCAAACCGGCGAAGCAGGGTGTGGCGCCACCCCGGGGACGGGCACCTTGCAGGTCCGCGTCGTCCAGCGCATCTCCGAGATCGCGGCGGCCGACTGGGACCGCTGCGCCCTCTCGGCCGAATCGCTGGAGGGGGCGAGCGAGAGCCACAACCCCTTCGTCAGCCACGCCTTCCTGTCGGCCCTGGAAGAGTCCGGCTGCGTCGGCGGCCGCACCGGCTGGGTCCCGCTGCACGTCGCCGTCGAGCGCGACGGGCGGGTGATCGCCTACGCCCCCTGCTACCTGAAATCCCACTCGCAGGGCGAGTACGTGTTCGACCACGGCTGGGCCGACGCGTTCGAGCGCGCCGGCGGCCGCTACTACCCGAAGCTCCAGGTCAGCGTGCCGTTCACGCCGGTGACCGGCCCCCGCTTCCTCATCGCGCCCGGCGAGGATCCGGAGGAGGCGACCGCCGCGCTCGTGGCCGGCCTGCGGGCCCTGCGCCGGCAGGTCGAGGCCTCCTCGATCCACGCCACCTTCCTCCCGGAGGTCGAGGCGGAGCGGGCGGGCGAGCTCGGCTTCCTGCGGCGGGTCGACCAGCAGTTCCACTGGGACAACGCCGGCTACGCCACCTTCGACGACTTCCTCGCCGCGCTCGCCTCGCGCAAGCGCAAGGCGATCAAGCGCGAGCGCCGCGACGCGCTCGCGGCCGGGCTCACGGTCGAATGGGTCACCGGCTCGGACCTCACGGAAGCGCACTGGGACGCGTTCTACCGCTTCTACATGGATACGGGCTCGCGCAAGTGGGGCCGGCCCTACCTCAACCGGGAGTTCTTCTCGCTCATCGGCGAGCGGATGCCCGAGCGCATCCTGCTGGTGATGGCCCGGCGCGAGGGCCGGTACGTGGCGGGCGCCATCAACCTGATCGGCGACCGCGCCCTCTACGGCCGCAACTGGGGCTGCATCGAGGACCACCCGTTCCTGCATTTCGAGGTCTGCTACTACCAGGCGATCGACTTCGCGATTCGTCGCGGCCTCGCCCGGGTCGAGGCCGGGGCGCAAGGGGAGCACAAGCTCGCCCGCGGCTACCGCCCGGTCATCACCCACTCGGTCCACGACATCGCCGATCCCGGCCTGCGCGCGGCCATCGCCGACTACCTCGCCCGCGAGGCGCGCCACGTCGAGGCGGCGGCGGAGGCCCTCGACGAGGCGACGCCGTTCCGCAGGGGCGACGAGTGACGGCGCCGTAGCGCGCCGGCCTCCGGGCGGCTACGCTCCCTCCACGGGGCCCGGCAAGAGGCTCCGGTTCGGGAGCGATACGTCATGCGGACGAGCGAGGGAGGACGCGCGGGCGCGTCCCGCCGGTTCCTGCTGGGTTGCGTCGGGTTGGCGCTCACGGCGCTCTCCGCGCCGGCGATGGCGGACCAGGCCCTGCGGCCGCGCGGCGGCGAGGCCCTGGCGCCGGCCCGGCCCGAGGAGGTCGGGCTGTCCACCGAGCGGCTCGGCCGCATCAAGCGGGTCATGGAGGAGGAGGTGGCGGCCGGCCGCCTGCCCGGCGCCGTGGTGATGATCGCCCGGCGCGGCCGCCTCGCCTACGCCGAGAGCGTGGGTTTTCGCGACAAGGCCGCCGGCGCGCCGCTCTCCAAGGACGCGATCTTCCGCATCTACTCGATGACGAAGCCGCTGACCTCGGTCGCCGCGATGACGCTCATGGAGGATGGCCGGCTCCAGCTCACCGAGCCGGTGTCGAAGTACCTGCCCGAGTTCAAGGACCTGAAGGTGGCGCAGAGCCGCCCCAACGCGCTGGGCGAGGCCTCGCCCGACCTCGTGCCGGTCGAGCGCGCCCCGACCGTGCAGGATCTCCTGCGCCACACCGCCGGCCTCGCCTACGGCGAGATCACCACGAATTCGGCGGTGAAGACGGCCTACGCCAAGGCCGGATTGTTCAAGCCCGACTTCGACTACAACACCACCGACCTCACCCCGGAGGAGTTCACGGCCCGGATCGCGGCAGCGCCGCTCGCCTACCAGCCCGGCACGGTCTGGCAGTACAGCCTCGCCGTCGACGTGCTCGGCCGCGTCGTCGAGAAGGCCTCGGGGCAACGCCTCGGCGACTACCTCTCGGAGCGGGTCCTGCGGCCGCTCAGGATGGGCGAGACCGGCTTCTCGGTGGCGGCCGACAAGGCAGGGCGGATCGCCCAGGCGTTGCCGACCGATCCCGCCACCGGCGCGCCGAACCGGCTGATCGACGGCGCCGCGCCGAAGAACGATTCCGGCGGCGCCGGCGGCTACGGCACCGCGGCCGATTACCTGCGCTTCGCCCAGGCCCTCCTCGACGGCGGCAGCCTCGACGGCGCCCGGGTGCTCAGCCGCACCAGCGTCGAACTGATGACCGCCGACCATCTCGGCGACCGGATCAGGCCGGCGGTCAGCCCCGGCGAGCTCCTGATGGGCGTGCCCGGCTACACGTTCGGCCTCGGCTTCATGGTGCGGAAGGACGCCGGCATCGCCGGGGTGCCCGGCTCCAAGGGCGAGTTTATGTGGGCGGGCTATGCCGGCACGTTCTTCTGGGTCGATCCCAAGGAAGACCTGGCGGTGGTGATGATGACCCAGGCTCCCGGACCGAGCCGGGCCTATTACCGGCGCGAGATCAAGCAGCTCGTCTACGGCGCCATCGCCGACTGAGCCTTCTCGCCGAGTATCCGCGGGCGCGGGTGACCATGGCACTGCCATGCATCCGCGGCCCTGGACTCGGGCGGGACCGCGTCTGAGGATGCCGCCGTCCGGCCCGGGCATCGCGGGCCGAATCCCGGAGCGCTTTGTCCCGCATGTCCCCGATCGATCGCATCTCCGCCGACCTCGACGCGCTCACCGCCATCCGGCGCGACCTGCACGCCCATCCCGAGCTCGGCTTCGAGGAGGTGCGCACCTCCGGCGTCGTGGCCGACAAGCTCGCCTCCTGGGGCATCGAGGTGCATCGCGAGGTCGGCCGCACCGGCGTCGTCGGTGTCCTGAAGGGCCGCGGCACCAGCGGGCGCCGCATCGGGCTTCGGGCCGACATGGACGCCCTGCCGATCGAGGAGGCGACCAACCTCCCCTACCGCTCGACGGTCCCGGGCAAGATGCACGCCTGCGGCCATGACGGCCACACCACGATCCTGCTCGGCGCCGCCAAGTACCTGGCCGAGACGCGCGACTTCGACGGGACCGCGGTGTTCATCTTCCAGCCCGCCGAGGAGGGCCTGGGCGGCGCCCGCGCCATGCTGGCCGACGGGCTGTTCTCGCGCTTTCCCTGCGACGAGGTCTACGGCCTGCACAACAACCCGAGCGGGCGGACCGGCGAGCTCTCGGTGCGGCCCGGCCCCGCCATGGCGGCGGCCGACTTCTTCGACATCCGCATCATCGGACGCGGCGCGCACGGGGCGCAGCCGAACCGCGGCATCGACCCGGTCGTGGTGCAGGCCGCCCTGGTCCAGGCGCTCCAGACCATCGTCAGCCGCAACGCCAACCCGCTGCAATCGGCGGTCCTGTCGATCACCCAGGTCCATGCCGGGGCGGCCTACAACGTGATCCCGGAGGAGGCCCACCTCGCCGGCACGATCCGCACCTTCGACGACGACATCCGCGCCCTGGTGGCAAAGCGCATGCGCGAGATCGCCGCCGGCGTGGCGGCGACCTTCGGGGCCGAGATCACGGTCGACATCCGCGACATCTTCTCGGTCCTGCGCAACAGCGAGGCCCAGACGCAGGCCGCCGCCGAGATCGCCACCGAGCTGTTCGGCGCCGCCAAGGTCGACCTCGCGCCCGAGCCCAAGATGGGCAGCGAGGACTTCGCCGACATGCTGCACGCGGTGCCGGGCGCCTATGCCTGGCTCGGGGGCAAGGCCGGGGCGAACCTGCACAACGCCGCCTTCGACTTCGACGACGCGATCATCCCGCTCGGGGCGGCGTACTTCGCCCGCCTGGTCGAGCGCCGCTCGGCCGCAGCCGCCGGCTGAGCGCCGGCCCCGGACCGCGCGGCGGCCGGAGAACGCCGCCGCGCGGTCCGCTCACCGATTCGCCGCGCGGCCGATGCCAGGCGCCGCGACGGCTCCGCCCGCGAGGCGCCGCGCCGCGACTCGCGCCGGCCAAGTCGATCGCCGTGCGGGCCAAGTCGATCGCAAGTGAAAATCGCATCGGGGTCGGACCGGCCCGCACAGGCCCGCGTGCGTCGCGCCGAGGACTTCGCCTCACCCCGGACACGAAGGCCGGGCAGGGTGCGCCCGGATGCCGAAGGGCACCCCTCGCCCTTCGTCGGACCTCGCCCGCAAGCTTAGCTGTGGCGAGGTCGCAACACCCCGAAAGCATCCCAGCTTTGCCCCAGACCGCACTTTGCTCCGCCGCGTTCCCGCCATAAACCGACGGCACCTCAACGGCCACGTTAAGCGACTGTCCCCACAGCGATTTATCGCGGTCTTCCCGGGTTCCCGGGGATCGCGGGCAAAGCTGGCGGATTGACCCCCCGACGGGTTCGTTTCGCGTGAGCCGTCCCGGGACGGTGCAGGGAGCGGGACCGGAGAAAAACCGGCCTTTCAAGAAACTACGGGTACGGGACAGGGCCATGGACGCGCGTCACACCACCGACAAATCGAAGCTGCCCAGCCGCTACGTGACCGAGGGTCCGGACCGCGCGCCGCACCGGTCGTACCTGTACGCCATGGGGCTGACCCGCGAGCAGATCCACCAGCCGCTGATCGGCGTGGCGTCGTGCTGGAACGAGGCGGCGCCCTGCAACATCTCGCTGATGCGCCAGGCCCAGGCCGTGAAGAAGGGCGTGGCCGCCGCCGGCGGCACCCCGCGCGAGTTCTGCACCATCACGGTCACCGACGGCATCGCCATGGGGCACCGCGGCATGCGCGCCTCGCTGCCGTCCCGCGAGGTCATCGCCGACTCGGTCGAGCTGACCATGCGCGGCCACGCCTACGACGCGCTCGTGGGGCTGGCCGGCTGCGACAAGTCCCTGCCCGGCATGATGATGGCGATGGTGCGCCTCAACGTGCCCTCCGTCTTCATCTACGGCGGCTCGATCCTGCCCGGCACCTTCCGGGGCCAGCCCGTCACCATCCAGGACCTGTTCGAGGCGGTCGGCAAGCACTCGGTCGGCGCGATGAGCGACGACGACCTCGAGGAGCTGGAGCAGGTCGCCTGCCCGTCGGCCGGCGCCTGCGGCGCGCAGTTCACCGCCAACACCATGGCGACCGTCTCCGAGGCGATCGGCCTGGCGCTGCCCTACTCGGCCGGCGCCCCCGCTCCCTACGAGATCCGCGACCGGTTCTGCGCCACCGCCGGCGAGATGGTGATGGAGCTCCTCGCCAAGAACATCCGCCCGCGCGACATCGTCACCCGCCGCGCGCTCGAGAACGCCGCGACCGTGGTGGCGGCGTCGGGCGGCTCGACCAACGCGGCGCTCCACCTCCCGGCGATCGCGCACGAGTGCGGCATCGAATTCGACCTGTTCGACGTCGCCGAGATCTTCAAGCGCACGCCCTACATCGCCGACCTGAAGCCCGGCGGGCGCTACGTCGCCAAGGACCTGTTCGAGGTCGGCGGCATCCCGCTCCTGATGAAGACGCTGCTCGACGGCGGCTTCCTGCACGGCGACTGCCTCACCGTCACCGGCCGCACCATCGCCGAGAACCTCGCCAAGGTGTCGTGGAACGCGAACCAGGACGTGGTGCGCCCCTCGAGCCAGCCGATCACCGCGACCGGCGGCGTCGTCGGCCTCAAGGGCAATCTCGCCCCCGAGGGCGCGATCGTGAAGGTCGCCGGCATGCCGCCGGAGAAGCAGAGCTTCGCCGGCCCGGCCCGGGTCTTCGACAACGAGGAGGCCTGCTTCGAGGCGGTGAAGAACCGCACCTACAAGGAGGGCGAGGTCCTGGTGATCCGCTACGAGGGCCCGCGCGGCGGCCCCGGCATGCGCGAGATGCTGGCGACCACCGCGGCCCTCTACGGCCAGGGCATGGGCGACAAGGTGGCTCTCATCACCGACGGGCGCTTCTCGGGCGCCACCCGCGGCTTCTGCATCGGCCATGTCGGGCCCGAAGCCGCGGTGGGCGGCCCGATCGGCCTCCTCCAGGACGGCGACATCATCCGCATCGACGCGATCCAGGGCACGCTCTCGGTCGACCTCACGGATGACGAGCTCGCCCAGCGCCGCGCGGCCTGGCAGCCGCGGGCCAACGATTCGACCTCGGGCTACCTGTGGAAGTACGCGCAGACCGTCGGCCCGGCGGTGACCGGCGCGGTGACGCATCCGGGCGGGGCCCAGGAGACGCTCTCCTATGCGGACATCTGAGGCCGGCCTGCCCAAAAGGGCGGGCCGCCGGTTCCTCCTCGCGCTCCTCGGCCTGACGATGGCCGGGGCCGGCCCGGCTGCTGCGCTCGACGCCGCGGTGCGGACGCCGGTGCCCGCGGCGGCGGGCTACCGCAGCGCCCGCGAGGCGATGCGGACGGGCATGCGCGACTACAATGCCGGCGACAAGGAGGGCGCCGCCCGCGCCCTCGAATACGCCGCGGGACAGGGCCATGCCCTGGCCCTGTGGAAGCTCGGCCGCATGTACGCGGAGGGCGACGGCGTCCCGCACGACGACCTCAAGGCGTTCGAGTTCTTCTCGAAGATCGCCGACGAGAACGCCGACGAGGGACCGGAGGCGCCGAATGCCGGCGTGGTGGCGAGCGCGTTCACGGCGCTCGGCCGCTACTTCCTCGACGGGATCAAGGGCTCCTACGTGCGCCCGAACGTCGAGCGCGCCTACGACATGTTCAACTACGCGGCGACCTACTACGGCGACCCGAACGCGCAGTACAACCTCGCCCGGCTCTACCTCGACGGCACCGGCGTGACCCAGGATCCGCGCCAGGCGGCGCGCTGGTTCAACCTCGCCGCCGAGAAGGGGCATCCGGCCGCGCAGGCGCTGCTCGGCCAGCTCCTGATCAACGGCCAGGGCGTCACGGTGCAGCGCGCCCGGGGCCTCGCCTGGCTGACGCTCGCCCGCGACGCGGCGGAAGGGCCGAAGGACCAGTGGATCGTCGCCCTGCAGGAGCAGGCGATGTCCGCCGCCAACGAGCGCGACCGGGCCGAGGCCCAGTCCCAGGTCGACGGCTTCTATCGCCGCAGCGCCAAGGGACGCTGACACGAGGGGACGGTCACCCGCCCCCTCGACCCTACCTCAGCCCTGCCGGGCCGCGATCGCGGCCTGGAACGACGGACGCTCCAGGATGCCCGTGACGTAGGCCGCGAGCCGCGGCCAGCGCCCGGCATCGACCGCCTCGCCGGCGAGGTGCAGGTTGTGGAAGCCCGTCGCGACCGAGATGTCGGCGAGGCCGAACGCGCCGCCGACCAGGAACGGTCCGTCGATCACCCCTTCGAGATAGTCGAACAGCCGCGGCAACTCCTCGCCCATGCACTTGGCGACCACCGCCTCGTCGCAGGGCTGCTTCATCATCTTCGGCCGCAGGACCCGCTGGACGAAGGGCTTGATCAGCACCGGGAACAGCTCGGTATCGCCGAGCTCGTCGAACCAGAGCGCCCGGCCGAGATCCTGCGCGTCCGTCGGCAGCAGGGCCGGCGCCGGGTGCGTGCGCTCCAGGTAGTGGATGATCGCCGAGGAATCGGCGAGGCGAAACTCCTCGTCCTCCAGGGCGGGGATCTTGCCGAACGGGCTGGCGGCCCGGAAACGCGGATCGGGATCGTGGAAGCGCAGCGGCACGTGCTTGGCCTCGATGCCCTTCTCGGCGAGGACGACGAGCACCTTGCGGACGAACGGCGACAGGCTGGTGCCGTAGAGTTTCATGGATCTCTCCCTGCGGCTGAGGACCGCCCGGGCCGTATCGCACCGGAGGCGCCCGGATGCACCCCTCCCCGCCTGGAAAGCGCGGGCCCCCGGGCCCATACTCCGGTGAGGCCGCTTTCCGGCCCGGCGAGGCCTCCCGTGGACGATACCTTCGAACTGCGTGAGCGCCTGTCCCGCGCCTGGCGGGCGGTGTTCGACAACGCCGTCGAGGCCGGCAGCCCGCCCGCGGCGGTGGTCGAGACCATGACGGCGGTCGCCCACGCCCGCTTCGCCGATTGTTCGGCACCTCCGCGGCGGCGAGCTACCTCGCGCTCCTCGCCGAGCAGATGCGCGACGTCGACCACGACGAGGCCGAGACCCTGATCCGCGGCGAGGCGCCCGGCCCGGCGCCGTTCGACGGGGGCGCCGCGGCGGAGGACGTCGCCGCGATGGACCCGGCCTGGATCGACCGCGACCCCCTGTAAGGACGAACGGAGGCGCCGCGCCCGGTCTTCTCGGGCGTGCGCCGGCGCACATGGCGGGTCGAATGGGCAGGAACCGGGTTTTCCGCCGCCGGTTCTCGCCACGCAATCGTCACTCGTGCGTTGCGAGCACGTCCATGATCCTCCGCTCGTCCCTCGGCTCCGCCCTCGCCGCCACTGCCTGGATCGCCTTCGGCTTCACGGCCCAGCCGCACCGGGAGCAGGCGACGCCCCAGGACACGGTCCTGCTCTCCGGCATCGAGGCCGACCTCGCTAGCCGACGCTGCGAGGGTGTCAGGATCGATGCCGAGCACTTCCGGGCCTTCTCGTCCCGGGCGCAGCTCAGCCACGCCGATTTCTTCCAGAAGACCCGCTCCGTCCGCCTCCAGGCCGCCCTCGACGATCTGGACACGCGACTGCGTCGCGACCGGCGGGCGGCCTGCGACGCGATCTGGGTGGCCTACGGGCCGGGCAGCGCGCTCCAGCTGCTGCGGCGGGGGTGAGCCGGCAGGCCCGCACGATGGGACGCGGCGAGCGGTCAGACGTGGTCCTTGATCCAGCTCACCATCCGGGTCTTCGGAAACGCACCGACGCGGTTCGAGACGAGATTGCCGTTCTTGAACAGGAGCAGGGTCGGCATCGCCTGAACGCCGTACGTCCTCGGCATTCCCTCGTTCTCATCGATGTTCAGCTTCACGAACCTGACCCGACCCTGGAACTCGGTTGCCGCCTCTTCCAGAGCCGGAGCGATCAGGCGGCAGGGGCCGCACCACGGCGCCCAGATTTCCACCACGACCGGCTCCGCCGATCGCAGCACGACCTGCTCGAAGGTGTCGTCGGTCACCGCCTCGATCGCCATCCAACAATCCCTTCCGCGACTCACGATCCGGATCGATCCTGTCGTCGGGAAATCATCGTCTGTCGGTCGTTAATTTTATGACACGTCGTTCATCGGAACTTGCTTGACTCGCCGCGCAAGTTGTCCGGCGGCGACATTGACAACGATCTGTATCGTCATGGAAATCGACGAAGTCGAGAACACGGGATCCGTGCCGGCTGATAAGGCCGGATCAGGCGATCATCGTCCGGCTTCATCCTGCACCGTCAGCGGTCACGGATCCCGGACTCCGCTACGCGGCCTCGGGACGACGATGGAGGATTTCAAGTCTATCGCTTCAGCCGGACAAGCTCAGGGAGAAACGGAGCGAGCTTGCGCCCCTCCCCGTCCACGCGAGGTTGTCCCAAGGACGACGACGCCACAACCGCCCGTCCGAAATGCAGAAAGCCCGGCCTCACGGCCGGGCTCCTCGTCGATCGATCGGGCCGCCGCGCTCAGGCGCTGGTCTGGATCCAGCGCGACAGCTCGCCCTTCGGCTTGGCACCGACCATCTGGCCGGCGAGCTCGCCGCCCTTGAAGATCATCAGGGTCGGGATCGACCGGATGCCGTACTGGGAGGCGATGCCCGGGTTCTCGTCGACGTTGACCTTGGCGATCTTCACCCGGCCGTTCATCTCGCTGGAGATTTCCTCCAGCGCGGGACCGATCGCGCGGCACGGGCCGCACCACTCGGCCCAGAAATCCACCACCACCGGCTCGGCCGATTGCAGCACGTCCTGCTCGAAGCTCGCGTCGGTCACCTTCACGGTTGCCATCGCTGAAAATCCTTCTCGTCATGAAGCCGGCCGACGGCGCGGACCGGCCCGCGTGGGTGGGAAGTTAAGAACCGCACCGGGGCCGATCAAGCGCGACGGCCACGTCATCCCCGCTCTCATGCCCCCTCCCCGGGGCCGTCCCCGCGCGGCCCGTGTGCCGGCGCACGCCGGGTCACGCCAGCGTGTCCAAGGCGGCGTCGCACTCCTCCGGGCTCAGGCGGCGGAAGGTCGGCCCGGCGGTCCAGACGAGGAGCGGGACGAGGGCGCGGCCCGGATAGATCGTCCCGAGGAGGCGGGCGTAGAGCGCGACCTGCGCCGCCTGGCCCCGCGGCGTCGGCGCGCCGTCGCGGGGCGGGCGGCCGGTCTTGAAGTCGACGAGCCAGACCGCCTCGTCCGTCACCGCGATCCGGTCGACCCGGCCATGCACCGGGCGCATCGCCCCGTCGACCGGGAGACTGCCGGCGAGCGTCACCTCGGCCCGTCCTTCCGGCCCGAACAGCACCGCGAGGTCGGGATCAGCGAGGAGCCGCAGGGCCTCCGCGGCGATGGCGGAACGGCGATCCGGGTCGAGGCCCGGCGCGCGGGCGGCGACGAAAGCCTCCGCGGCGCCGGCCCGCCGCTCGGGCGCCAGCGCCGGCAGGTGCTCGAGCAGGGCGTGGACCAGCACGCCGCGGCGGCGCGCCGCCGGGTCGCTGGAGCGGGCATCCGAGCGGCGCGGCTCGTCGGCGGCGCCGAGGCCGGAGGGGCGAAGCGGCGGCAGCGGCTCGGCCTCGGGCGTCACCGCCCGGTGGAGCCAGTCCGGCACCGCCTCGGGCTCCGGCACCGGCACGGCGGTGGCCGGGGCTTCCGGCAGGGCCGCGCCCTCGCGCCAGCTCTCCGCCGGGCCGTAGGGCATCTCGGCGACCTCGACGCCGCCGAACTCCTTCACCAGGCCGCGGCGGATCATCTCGCACCAGGCCGCCGCCGGGGTCTCCTTGTCGTTGCCGGCATAGGGCGCGATCACCAGCCGGTCCTTGGCCCGGGTCATGGCGACGTAGAGCAGGCGGTTGTGCTCCTCGCCGGCCCTGGCGTGGAGCGCGTCGCGGGCCGCCGCGACCGCCGGACTGTCATGGGCCTTGGCGCTCGACCAGACCGGCACGGTGCTGCCATCCTCCAGCCGCATCGGGATCAGGGCCGGGTCGCGGCCCGCCGCATCGCAGCCGTCGAGCACGAGAACCAGCGGTGCCTCCAGCCCCTTGGCGCCGTGCACCGTCATCACCCGGACCTCGTCGCGGGCGGAATCGAGGTCGCGCTTCACCGTGTGGCCGCCGGCATCGCGCCCGCCGCTCGGGGCGTAGCGGGACAGGAAGCCGGTGAGCGAGGGCGCGTCGGGCCCGGCCTCGGCCTGGGCGGCCGCCGTGAGGAAGACGTCGATCGCATCGCCCGCCTCGCCGCCGAGGCGCTGGACCAGCAGCGCCCGGCCGCCGCGCGGCCCGAGCAGCTCGGCGTAGAAGCCGAACGGCCCGTGCGTCCGGGCGAGGTCCATCCAGCGATCGAGCGACGCGGCGCCGCGTTGCGCCGCCGGGTCGCCGGCCTCGGCGCGGCGGCGCAAGGCCGCGACCAGCGACTCCGCCGGGTCGCGACCGGCCGCGATGCCGACGAGGTCGTCGTCGGTGAGGCCGACGAGCGGCGTCTTCAGCGCGGTGGCGAGCGTCAGGTCGTCCTGCGGCAGCAGCGCGGCGCGGCCGGCCGCCACGAGGTCGAGGACCGCGATGTGGGCGGCGATGTCGAGGCGGTCCTGGCCGGCCACCGGTACGCCCTCGGCCTTGAGCGCCCGGATCACGCCCTCGAAGGCGGCGGAGCGCTTGCGCACCAGGATCAGCACCTCGCCCGGCCGCCAGACCCGGCCGGATTCGTCGCCGGAGGTCGTCCAGAGCCGCACCGCCCGCGCCACCCGGCGCGCGGCGACCAGGGCCGGCGCGCCGGCCTCGATCGCGTCGACCGGGTGGGTCCAGGCGTCGGGCTCCTCCTCGGCGCTCGGGCGCTCGACCGGCCACAGCTCGACCTGGCCCGGCGCCCGGACGCGGGCGGTGGAATGCACGGTGCCGATCGCGGTGTCGCCGAAGGACAGGCCGCGATAATGGCCCTCGATCCCGAAGGTAGCGTCGACCGCCCGCAGGACGCCGATGGCGGAGCGGAACGACAGGGTGAGGCCGACATCGGCGAAGGGCAGGCCGGCCCCTTCCGCGTCGCGCCGCCAGGCCCGCCGCGTGGTCTCGAACTCCTCCGGCGCCGCGCCCTGGAAGCTGTAGATCGACTGCTTGGGATCGCCGACGGCGAAGCGGGTGCGGGCGAGCCCGGCGCCCGCCTCGCGGGCCCCGTCGCCGGCGCAGAAATCCTCGGTGATCCGGCGCAGGATCTCCCATTGCTGCGGGTTGGTGTCCTGCGCCTCGTCGATCAGCACGTGGTCGACGCCGCGGTCGAGCTTGTACAGCACCCAGGCCGAATCGACCCGGGTCAGGAGGTCGAGGGTCTTGTGGATCAGGTCGTCGAAGTCGAGGGCGCCGAGGCGCGCCTTCTGCGCCTCCATCCGGCGGTGGATCTCGGCGGCCAGCGTGAACAGCGCCTCGGTGCGGGAATGGGCCCGGGCGGCCTTGAGGCGGTCGCGCAAGGCGCCGAGCCGCGCCTGCTCGGCGAGCAGCGCCTCCTTGGCGGCGGCCGGCACCGCCTTGGTGCCGAGGCTCGCGGCGGCGTAAGGGTCGCCCTCGCCTTCGTCCTTGAAGAACGCCGCGAGCGTCAGCGTCAGCCGGGCCGGCCCGGTGGCGGAGGCGGCGAGAGCCAGCGCATCGGCGCGCTTCTCGTCCGTGGCCTTGCCCGTGCGCAGCGCCTCGATCAGGCCGGCGAGGTCGGGCCCGCCGTCGCGCATCCGCGCCTCGATCGAGCCCGAGGTCTCGTCGGGCGCGAGCCCAAGCGCGTCGCGCAACGCCGCGAGGCGGGCCGGCACCCCGTCGGGATGGCCGATCAGGCTCCGGTTCTGCACCGCCGCCACCATCGCCCGGCGCAGGGCCTCGCCCGCCGCCTCGGGGGCGACGAGGGCGAGCGCCGCGGCCAGCTCCGGGTGATGCGCGTCGACCGCATCGGCGAGCACGTTGTCGATGGTGCGGTCGATCGCCTCGCGGGTCTGGGCCTCGTCCAGCACCACGAAGCGGGCCGGCACGTTGGCCTCGAACGGCACGAGGTGGAGCAGCCGCTCGCACAGGGCGTGCAGGGTCTCGATCTTGAGCCCGCCCGGCGTCTCGACCGCCCGGGCGAAGAGGCGCCGCGCCCGGCGCAGGGTGGCGCCGTCCGGTGCCTCGCCCTCGAGCGCCGTCAGCTCGGCGCGAAGCTCCGCCTCGTCGAGGGTGACCCAGCGCCCGAGCCGCTCGAACACCCGGATCGCCATGTTGGCGGCCGCCGCCTTGGTGAAGGTGAGGCAGAGGATCTTGGCCGGGGCCGCGCCGTGCAGCAGCAGGCGCACCACCCGGTCGGTGAGCACCTTGGTCTTGCCCGCCCCGGCATTGGCCGACACCCAGGCCGAGGCCCGCGGATCCGCCGCCCGCCGCTGCGCGTCCTGCGTCAGGCCGTCGACGACGAAACCCTCGATGCCCATCCGTCCTCCCGGTCACGCCCCACCGTGCCGGGCTCGCACCGAAGGAAGCGTTGCCTCAAGGGCGATCGGGGGGTGCTGCACAGGGATTTCGGGGGGCGTGGCGGCGGGGGCACAGGGGGATTGCCCGCCTCTCGCCGGCCGAACGAGGCGACGGACCGAACCCTGCCCCCGCAGACGGGAGGAGGGTTCGATCCGGCGCGCCTTCAGCCCCTCACTCCTCCCCCTCGACCAGCGACCACTCCCTGACCCGCGCGAGGTGATCGTAATCCGAGTAGGCCTTGGCGTATTTCGGATAGGGCCGGGACAGGTAGGACGCCTCGCCGGCCATGAACGCGCCGACGAGCTGCCGCAATCCCGCGACGTGCGCCTCGACCAGCTCGGGAAGCGTCCGTCCGTCGTTGCGCGGCGCCTTGAGCGGCATCGGATCGAGGGGCGTCTTGCCGCCGCCGGCGCGGACGTAGAGGAGGTCCGGCGTCTCGGCGGCGGCCCCGAGCCCCTTGAAGGCGCCCGCGCGCAGCATGGCGGCCTCGAGCGTCAGCTGGGGCGAGAACCCGGCGAACACCTCGCGGGCGCTCGGGGGCTGGCCGGTCTTGAAGTCGATGATGGTGTGGCTGCCATCGCGCCGGGTCTCGATCCGGTCGGCGCGGGCGCGCAGGGTCAGGACGTGGCCGCCCGGGATGTCCAGGACCCAGCGCCCGCCGGTCTCGGGATGGACGCGCCGCAGGCCGGGGCGGCGCTCGGCCTCCCAGGCCAGGAAGGCCTCGGCGAGCCGCACGAAGCGCGGCCACCACTCGGCGTAGAGCTCCGGATAGGCGTCGGCGATCGGCGCGAAGGCGTTGGCGGCGAGCCCGTAGAGGACCTGCTCGGCCTCGTCGAGGGACGGCAGCGCCTCGGGGAAGCGCTCGGCGAAGCCGCCGAGCACGTCGTGCACGATGGTGCCGCGGTCGCTGGCGCTCGGCTGCACCGCGACCGGCTCCAGGGCGTCGAGGCCGAGCACGTGGCGGGCGAAGATCCCGTAGGGGTCGCGCACCAGGGTCTCGATCTCGGTGACGCTGAGCGAGCGCGGGAAGAGGGCCGGATCGGGCCGGGGCGCCGGGCGGCGCAGGCGCGGCGGGAGGGGGCCGCTGCGAAGGCCCGCCCCTGCATCGATCGCGGCGGCGAGCGCCCGGACGCGCTGCCCGCCCTGCACGAGGCCCGTCCAGATCTCCTCGCCCGCGAAGGCGCGCAGGCGCTGGAGGAAGCGCGACGGCACCGTCGGCGCGCCCTCGCGCTTGTGCGCCCGGGTGACGATCGCGTCGGGGCAGCCGAGCGCCTGCACGAAGTCGTGCGCCGTCTGGCCGAGGCGCCGCTCCGGCGGCGGCAGACCGACGCGGCCGCGCATCGGCCGGTTGAGGAAGGCGTCGGTCTCGGCCTTGGGCGGCCACACCCCCTCGTCGAGGCCGCCGAGCACCACCCGGTCGACGGAGAGGAGGCGCGCCTCGAGGAGCCCGAGGATGCGCAGGCGCGGATGCGGGCTGGCGTTGCGCCGCGACACCACCCGCTCGCGCGACAGGGCGGTGAAGAAGGCCGGGTAGTCCGAGAACCGGCCGGCGAGGAGGCCGGGCTCGGCCAGCTCCATGTCGTCGAACAGCGCGTCGAGCACCGCCACGGAGGCGTCGACCTCGGGCCCGGGCTCGTCCTCGTCCTCCTCGGGGCCCTCCATCAGGAAGTCGCAGGCGGCGCGGTGCCGTCGCGCGATGGCGATCAGGTCGTCGGCGGCGTCGTCCTCGTCGGCGGAGAAGTCGCGAAAGGCGACCGAGAGGCGCAGAAGGAGTTCGTCGGCCGCCCCCCACTCCTCCGGGGTGAGGCGGCGGCGCGGGCGGGGATCGTGCCGGCGCTCCTCGGCTCGGGAGAGGCGCAGGGCGTCGGCGATGCCGGCGAACCCCTTGGCCGGGGCCGGACCGCGCAAGCACCCGATCTCCAGCGCGGCCGCCGCCTGCTCCACCTCCGCCCGGGTCAGGCCGAGGCGTACCAGCGGGTGGGCGAGGAGCGCCAGCACCCGCTCGGGCTTGGCGTCGAGCGCCGCCACGTCGGCGGCGAGCCGGGCGAGGCGCCCGGCCGGGCTGCGGGCGAGCGGCTCGCCGGCGGAATCGTCGGCGACGATGCCCCAGCGCCCGAGCTCGGCGGCGACGCGCAACGCCAGCGCCCGGTCCGGGGTGATGAGGGCGGCGGTGCGGCCGGGCCGTTCCAGCGCCTCGCGCAGGGCGACCGCGATGGCGAGCGCCTCCTCGCGCTCGTCGGCGGCCTCGACCACCCGGATCCCGGCGGCGCCGTCGCGGGCGAGCGCCCGGCGGATGCCCGCGTCGAGGTCCGCCCAGGCGTCGGTGGTCTCGGCCGGGCGCAGGGCCTGGGACAGCAGGCATGCCCGGGCCGCGGCGGCCGGGGTCGGGGTGCCGAGGGGGACGATGTCGGCGCGGTCGAGGGCGAGGAAGCTTTTTCCCACCAGGCGGTGCAGCACCGCCTGCGGGTGGGCGTGGGCCGCCGCCTCGCCGTCGCCGGCGGGGTCGATCGCGGTCCAGCCGGCGGCGTCGAGGTCGCGGTCGAGGCCCGGCAGCACCACGGCGCCGCGCGGCAGCCCCGCGATCGCGGCGATGAGACGGGCGGTGGCCGGAACCGAGCCGGTCGAGCCCGCGACGATCACCGGGTCGGCCGGGCGCTCGCGGGCGAGGCGCGCGGCTTCCGCCAGTACCAGGGCGCGGCCGCGCTCGACCGGATCGCTGACGCCGCGATCGGCGAGGATCCGCGGCCAGTGCTCGGCGGCGATGCGCACGAAGTCGAGGGTGAGCGAGAAGTAGCGCGAATGCTCGGCCTCGACCGCGCCGGCGATGTCATCCCAGGGCAGGCCCTCGACGGTGAGGCTGTCCATCAGCCCCTCGAGGTCGGCCGCGAGCCCGATCGCGTCGGCCGGCGAGGACGGCACCCGGAACGGCACCTCGTCGCCGAGCGGCAGGAGCTGGCGGTCGACGGTGCCGGCCCAGGCCTGGACGAGGCGCGCCAGGATCAGCCGGCGCTCGAGCGCCGGGATCGGCGGGCGCAGGACGTCGTCGCGGCGCTCAGGCAGCGGCGCGGAGAGAAGGTCGAGCTCGGCCTCGTCGGCCTCGCCGAGCGGCACCATCCGGGGCAGGAGCGCGGCCGGTCCGCATTCCCGGGCGAGGATCGCCGCCAGGGCCCGGGCGGCGCGCCGGGTCGGCAGGTAGAGCGTGACGGCGGCGAGCCCGAACGGCCCGCCCGCGAGGTCGCCGACGAGGCGCCCCGACAGCAGCGCCTCGGCGAGCGTGTCGAGGAAGGGCGCCCCCGGCGGGATGGTGAAGACGCGGCTTCCCGGATCCGGCGCGCTCACCGGGCGGCCCCCCGCAGGAGGTAGCGCACCGTCTTCAGGCCGCCGTGGATCTCGGCCGTGCCGACCTCGTCGAAGCCGAGGGCGGCGTGGAAGGCGTCGGAGCCCGGGTTCGGCGGCACGCGGTTGACCTCGCAGGCGACGCGGCCGTGGCCGGCGGCGGCGGCGCGGGCGAACAGGGACTCGTAGAGCGCGCGCGCGATCCCGCGGCCGCGCTGCGCCGGGGCGGTGACGATCCGGTCGACGTAGACGAAGCGGGGGTAGCGGGCCCGGAACCAGCCGAAGTTGGGGCTGGCGTAAGTCGCGTCCTGGTCGAGGGCGATCAGGAAGGCGGCGAGGCCGTCCTGGCCGATGACGGCAGTGGCGAGGAACGACTGGTCGAGGAGGGCGCGCAGGGCCGGCTCGTCGAGGGGCGAGGTCTCGGCGACGTTCGCGGCGTTGAGGGCGAGGACCGCGTCGAGGTCGTCGATGGGACCAATCGAGAAGCCGGGGGTCATGCGGGATCCGTGCGAGCTTTTCGGCGGGGCGATGAGGCGCCTCCCCTCCCCGCAGGGGGGAAGGGAAGTCTCCTCACGGCTGCGTCGCGCTCGCCCGCACCCGCTCCTCGGCCTCGCGCAAAGCCTCCGGCGTGCCGACATGGAGCCACTGCCCGTCGAGGCGCAGGCCGAACAGGCGCTCGGCCGCGATGGCACGGTCGAACAGGAGGTTCAGCGAGAACGAGCCCTCCGGCGTGTCGGCGAAGAGTTCGGGCTTCAGGATCGCGACGCCGGCATAGACGAAGGGCGCGACCTCGCGCTCGGCCCGGCGGGTCAGGCGCCCCTCCCCGTCCATGTGGAAGTCGCCCGGCCCGTCATAGCCGAGGCTGGTGGCGGCGGAGGCCAAAAGCAGCAGCATGTCCATCCGCTCCGGGTCCCAGGCGGCCACCAGCCGGCCGAGATTCGGCTGCGGGCCTTCGAGCCAGAACGAATCGGAGTTCAGCACCATGAACGGCGCCGCCCCGAGGAGCGGCAGCGCCTTCTTCACCCCGCCGCCGGTCTCGAGCAGCTTGTCGCGCTCGTCCGAGATGGTGACGACGGGCCCCGAGCGCCGGCGCACGAGGTGCGCCTCCATCAGGTCGGCGAGGTAGTGCACGTTCACCACCGCCTCGGGGATGCCGGCCTCGGCGATCCGGTCGAGGGCGTAGTCGACCAGCGACTTGCCGGCGACCTCGACCAGGGGCTTCGGCGTGGTGACGGTGATCGGGCGCATGCGCTTGCCGAGGCCCGCGGCCAGCACGAAGGCGCGCGTCACGGCAGGGGTCGGGGAATCGGTCATCGGGAGGTGTTTTCGGCGGTCAGGAATCGGCGGGACAGAGGCGCGGCAGGTGCTCGGCGTACCAAGCCCGCACGCCGGCGAGCGCCGGATGGGCGAGGTTGCGGGCGAGGTAGCCCTCGATGCGCGGCAGGTGGGCGAGGTAGCCCGGCTTGCCGTCGCGCCGGTCGAGGCGGGCGAAGATGCCGAGGATCTTGGTGGCGCGCTGCGCCGCCAGCACCGCGTAGGCGCGGGCGAAGCCCTGCATGTCGAACTCGGCGTCCCGCAACTTGCGCTCGCGGGCGTAGAGGCCGAGCAGGCGCAGCTCGAACTCGGCGCTGGCATCGACCCGGGCGTCCTGCAGCAGCGAGGCGACGTCGTAGGCCGGGTGGCCGAGCACCGCGTCCTGGAAGTCGATCACGCCGATGCGCTCGATCCCGTCGCGCTCGGGCAGCCAGATCAGGTTGGGCGAGTGGTAGTCGCGCAGGGTCCAGGTCCGGGCCTCCGATTCGAGGCCTTCCAGCGCCTCGCTCCAGGCCGCCACGAACGAGGCCCGGGCCTCCGGCACCAGCGGAGTGTTGGCGACGAAGGGCGCGTACCATTCCGGCAGCAGCTCGGCCTCGAACAGCAGCGCCTCGCGGTCGTAGGGAGGCAGGACGTGGTCGCGGCCCTCGGCCACCGGCAGCACGGCGGGCAGGGTCGTGCCGTGCAGGCGCGCCAGCACCTTCACGGCCTCGGCGTAGCGCTCGGGGCGGGGCCCGTTCTGGTCGATGACGGGCTCGCTGCCGAGATCCTCGAGGATCAGGATCCCCGCCTCCAGGTCCTCGCCGAGGATCTTGGGGGCGGAGAGGCCGAGCGCCCGCAGGCCGCGGTCCATCGCCACGAAGGCGTGCACGCTCTCGGCGAGGTGGACGATGGCGCTGTAGGGCTTGCCGTCGCGCACCGGCGGCCCGTCGGCCTTCGGGGGCGAGATCATCAGCACCGCCTTGGCGCCGTCCGGGTTGGTCAGGCGCTCGTAGGAGCGGCTCGACGCGTCGCCCTGCATGTGGGTGCGCTCGGCCTCGCCCCAGCCGGAGCGGTCGAGGAGGACGCGCAGCGCCCTCGCCCGCATCAGCCGGTCGCCGAGGCCGCCGCCGCCGATCAGGCGGGCGAGGCGGGCGTCGTCGCCGAATTCGGGCTTGAGCGAGAGGTCGATGGCGAGCGTCGGGCCGTGGCGCGGCGGCAGCCGGTCGGGCCACTCGACGAGCGCGATCGCCCGCTCGGTCAGCTCGTCGAAGCCGAGCTCGACCAGCTCGTCGGGCCCGCGCAGCCGGTAGAGGTCGGCATGGACCACCGCCTGGTCGCCCCGGCCCTCGTAGGGCTGCACGAGCGTGAAGGTCGGGCTCGGCACTTCGAGCTCCGGGTCGCCGACGATGTCGCGGATGATCGCCCGGGCCAGCGTCGTCTTGCCGCCGCCGAGCCCGCCCGAGAGCGCCACCAGGTCTCCGGGCCGCAGGATCTCGGCGAGGAAGCGCCCGAGATCCTCGGTCGCGCTCTCGTCCGGCAGCACGATCTCCCAGGGTGTGCGCTCGGCCATGCCCTCCTGGTCCACTCCGCCATCCTCGCTCACGGGCCCGTCCGGGGCGTCGCGCCCCGGTGATGGCCCATGAAATAGCCCATGAACCTTAACCTTTCCCGGACGGGGCCGGGGCCTCGCGCCGGGGCTCGCGACACGGCGCCGGAGACAACGCGGACAGGGTGCCGGAATTTCCCGATCCCGTCACCCGCCGGCACGAAACGTCAGGACGCGGCGGCCGCTCGCCGGCTACTCGGCCGCCGCCAGATGCGCCTCGCCGTCGCCCACCGGGAAGGTGCAGGTGACCCGGGTGCCGGCGCCGGGGGCCGAGGCGATGTCGATGCGCCCGCCATGGAGCTCGACGAAGGAGCGCACGATCGACAGGCCGAGGCCCACGCCGCGGTGGCGGGTGCCCAGCGTCTGGCTCTCGAAGCGCTCGAACACCCGCGCCATCACCTCGGGGGGCATGCCGCGGCCCTGGTCGATCACCTCCAGCACCAGGCTCTCGCCGTCCTTGCGGGCGCAGACCCGCACCTGCTGGCCCGGCGCCGAGAAGCCGACCGCGTTGGAGAGCAGGTTGAACAGGATCTGGCGGATGCGCTTGCCGTCGGCGACGAAGCTGCCGATGTCGGCCGGGACGTCGAGGACGAGGGCGATGTCGGCCTCGGCCAGCCGGTCGCCGATGCCCCGCACCGCCGCCGCGATGGTGGTTTGCACGTCGACCCGCTCGCGCGTCAGCTCCATCGAGCCGGCATCGATCGAGGCGAGGTCGAGGATGTCGTTGATGATGACGAGGAGCGCCGCCGACGAGCGCATGATGTGGTCGGCATATTCGCGCTGGCGCGGGTTGAGGGCGCCGACGGTCTCGTCGCCGAGGAGCTCGGTGAAGCCGATGATGTTGGTGAGCGGCGAGCGCAGCTCGTAGGAGACGTGATGCACGAACTCGTCGCGAAGGCGCGTCGTGCGCTCCAGCGCCTCGTTCTTGTCGGTGAGCGCCCGCTCGACGTTGACGCTCGCCGTCACGTCGATGTGGGTGAGCAGCGTCGCGCCGTCGGGCAGCGGCTCGGCGGCGCAGTCGAGCATGGTGCCGTCCTTGAGCGCCAGCCGGCAGGCGAGGCCGCGGCGGGCATCGACGAGGCCGGTCACCGCCTCGCGGATCTGCGTCCAGGGCTCCTCGGCCGGGCTCAGGGTCCGGCAGACCGCGATCACCTGGTCGATGTGCGGCTGGACCTCCAGCATCTCGGGGGCGATGCGCCAGACCTGGGCGAAGGCCCGGTTGGCGAACTTGAGCCGCCCGTCGGTGCCGAACACCGCCACCGGCTCGCGCAGGGTGTCGAGGGTCTCGCTCTGCACCTGCATCAGCACGTTGTAGCGCGACTCGAGGTGGACCCGCTCGGACACGTCCTCGAACAGGTAGGTGAGCCCCCCTTGCGGGTTCGGGTCGGCGAGGACGCGGAGCGTCCGGCCGTCCGGCAGGTGCCACCAGGTCTCCTGCGCCTCGGCGGCGCGGTAGGCGGCGAGCACGCCGGCCTTCCAGGTGCGGAAATCCGCCTGCTCGGGCAGCTTGCGGGCGTTGCGCAGGGTGTCGAGGATCTCGCCGTCGAGGGGCCGGGTCTCCAGGAAGGCGGGAGCGAGGTCCCAGAGCTGGCGGTAGGCGGCGTTGTGGAAGATCAGCTGCTGGCGCGCGTCGAACATCGCGACGGCGGTGGGCAATTGGTCGAGGGTGCGGACGTTGGCGTCCATCTGGCGCTGCAGGTCGGCGCGCACGCTCTCGAGCTCCGAGACGTCGACCGCGATGCCGACGGTGCCGGCCTCGGTCGCGACCTCGGTGACGTCGAGGGTGCGGCGCGCGCCCGCCACCACGGCGGAGACCCGCAGCGGGTTGCCGCCGCCCCGGGAGCGGCGGCGCTCGGCCTCCTCGCGGGCCGTGCGCTCGAGGAGCTCCGCCCCCTCGCGCACCGCGCGGGCGACGTCGCCGGCCTCGGCCGCGGCGACGTAGGCGGCGTTGGCCCAGGCCAGGCGCCCGTCGCGGCCGCGCCGCCAGACCGGCTGGGGAATCGCGTCGAGGAGGCCGGCGAGCGCCGAGAGGCCGTGGCGGGCCTCCTCCAGGGTGGCGCGCAGCTCGACCAGCTCCCTCCGCTCCCCGGTGAGCTCGCGCAGGCGCAGGAGCGCCTGGCCGCCGACCGCCTGCCCCTGCGCCTCGACGGTGCGGCCTTGCAGGGTGTGGACGGTGCGGCGGAAGCGCTCGCCGCGCCCGCGCAAGGCCTCGACCGCGGCGTCGAGGGCGGCGGCGTCGTGGGGGACGAGCCAGGCCCCGAAGGCGAGCACCCGGCGGGCGGAGCCCGGCCGCGACCCCTCGGCGGTGATGCCGACATCGCCCTCGATCCGCGGCTCGCCGCGGGCATCCCAGGTCACGACGAGCTGCGGCTCGGAGCCGAGCAGCAGCTCGGCCCGGTCGTGGGCGCCGCGCAGCTCCGAGAGCTCGGCGTTCAGGGTGTGCTCGCGCCGGGCCCAGCGGGCGCGCTCGCGCAGGTAGAGCAGCGACAGGATGGTGGCGAAGATCGTCAGGCCGATCAGCACCGCGAAGCCGACGGCGTTGTGCGCGTGCAGGCCCGGGGCGGTCTCCGCCGCCTGGGCGGCGGCCGCGAGGCCGAGTGCCCAGCCAAGGGCGCCGCCCAGTACGCCGGCGCCCGCGCGGCCGCCGGGCCGCCGCGGCGTAGGTCCAACCCCCATGATCCGTCCGTCTCCACGCGAACCGGCGCGCCGGCCCTCGACCGGACCGGCACGCCTCACGACCGCAACGCTACGCCTCGATGGATGCCGGGCGCCGCCCGCGACGCGGGACGCCCACCCCCCTCCAGAGATTCGGCCGGAGTTTAGCGCGGCGCGGATTCGGGCCGGAAGGGGTGAATTGGGGGAAGGCCGCCGAGGCCCGCACGGAGCATCGTCAAGGGCACAGAAATGCCACACCTGTGAAAGAACAAAAATAGAACGCAAGCGACGACACGATCGCACAACCGCGACCTTGGAGCGTACACGCAAAAAGAAGAGCCCGGCCTTTCGGGCCGGGCTCCCCATCGATCGTCGTGCGATCGTCGCGCCGATCAGTAACGGTAGTGATCGGGCTTGAACGGACCGGCCTGGCTGACGCCGATATAGGCGGCCTGGTCCTCGCGCAGCTTGGTCAGCTTGACGCCGATCTTCTCGAGATGCAGCGCCGCGACCTTCTCGTCGAGGGCCTTGGGCAGGGTGAAGACGTTCTTCTCGTACTTGCCCGGGTTGGTCCAGAGCTCGATCTGGGCCAGCGTCTGGTTGGTGAACGAGGCCGACATCACGAAGGACGGGTGGCCCATGGCGTTGCCGAGGTTCACCAGGCGTCCCTCCGACAGGAGGATGATGCGGTGGCCGTCGGCGAACTCGATCTCGTCGACCTGCGGCTTGATGTTCTGCCACTTCAGGTTCTTGAGACCCGCGACCTGGATCTCGTTGTCGAAGTGGCCGATGTTGCAGACGATCGCCCGGTCCTTCATCGCCCGCATGTGGTCGAGGGTGATGACGTCCTTGTTGCCGGTCGCGGTCACGAAGATGTCGGCGCGGGGCGCGGCATCTTCCATGGTGGTGACCTCGTAGCCTTCCATCGCGGCCTGGAGCGCGCAGATCGGGTCGACCTCCGAGACCAGCACGCGGCAGCCGGCATTGCGGAGCGAGGCGGCCGAGCCCTTGCCGACATCGCCGAAGCCCGCGACCATCGCGACCTTGCCGGCCATCATCACGTCGGTGCCGCGGCGGATGCCGTCGACGAGCGACTCGCGGCAGCCGTAGAGGTTGTCGAACTTCGACTTCGTCACCGCGTCGTTGACGTTGATCGCCGGGAAGAGGAGCTTGCCCTCCTTGGCGAGCAGGTACAGGCGGTGCACGCCGGTGGTGGTCTCCTCCGAGACGCCCTTGATCGACTCGGCGAGGCCCGCGAACCAGCCCTTCGGCTTCTCGGCCAGCATGCGCTTGAGGAGGGCGAAGAAGATCTCCTCCTCCTCCGAGCCCGGCTTGTCGAGGAAGGCGGTATCGCCCTGCTCGGCTCGCAGGCCGAGATGCACGAACATCGTGGCGTCGCCGCCGTCGTCGAGGATCATGTTCGGCATGCCGCCGTCATGCCACTCGAACAGCTTGGCGGTGTAGTTCCAGTAATCCTCCAGGGTCTCGCCCTTGATGGCGAAGACCGGGATGCCGGCGGCGGCGATCGCGGCGGCGGCGTGGTCCTGGGTCGAGTAGATGTTGCACGACACCCAGCGGATGTCGGCGCCGAGAGCCTTCAGGGTCTCGATCAGCACCGCGGTCTGGATCGTCATGTGCAGCGAGCCGGCGATCTTGGCGCCCTTCAGCGGCTGGCTCGCGGCGTATTCCTCGCGCACGGCCATCAGGCCGGGCATCTCGGTCTCGGCGATCGCGATCTCCTTGCGGCCGAAATCGGCCAGGGCGATGTCCTTGACGATGTAGTCCTGCGTGCTCGGCATGGTCGGGCTCCCCGGTAGCGGCCGTTTCGGGGTGGGCCTATAGCAGCCCCCCGGCAGGGAGGCAATCAAGATATAAAGATGTCTTTATGCGACTGGTTCGACGGTGAGCGTGTGGTCGCCGCGGCCCCGCTTGCATGCCTCTTGCAGACGTCAGGCGCGTAACGCGGCCGGACGGGCCGCGCGCCTTTCCGGGGTCCTTCGATGCGTCACGCTTCCCTCTCGCGCCGCCAGATGCTCGCCGGAGCCACCGCCGTCGCGGCGCTCGGGCCCACCGGCGCGGTCCTCGCCGAGGGGACGGCGTCGGGCGGCCTGACCTACGGCATCTCGCTGTTCGACCTGCCGCTCACCACCGGCCAGCCGGACCGGGGCGCCGGCGGCTACCAGTTCACCGGGCTCACCCTCTACGACCCCCTGGTCGCCTGGGAGCTCGACGTCGCCGACCGGCCGGGCCAGCTGGTGCCGGGGCTCGCCACATCCTGGGAAAGCGATCCGGCGGACCGCCGCAACTGGGTCTTCCGCCTGCGAGACGGCGTGAAATTCCACGACGGCTCAGGGTTCGATGCCGACGCGGTGATCTGGAACTTCGACAAGGTTCTGGACGCCAAGGCACCTCACTACGACCAGCGCCAGGCCTCGCAGGTGCGTCCGCGCCTGCCCTCGGTGGCCTCGTACAGGAAGCTCGACGCCATGACCGTGCAGGTCACCACCAAGGCGGTCGACGCGCTGTTTCCCTACCAGATGCTGTGGTTCCTGATCTCGTCGCCGGCGCAGTACGAGGCGGTCGGGCGCGACTGGACCAAGTTCGCCTTCCAGCCCTCCGGTACCGGCCCCTATCGCCTCGCCGCCCTGGTGCCGCGGGTGCGCCTGGATCTGGTGCCGAACGCGACCTACTGGAACCCGAAGCGGATGCCGCGTCTCGCCAAGCTGACGCTGGCCTGCATCCCGGAGGATCTGTCGCGGGCGAATGCGCTGCTCTCCGGCAATGCCGACCTGATCGAGCTGCCCGCCCCCGACGCGGTGCCGCGCCTCAAGGGCGCCGGCATGCGGGTCACCGGCAACGATACGCCGCATGTCTGGAACTACCACCTGTCGATGCGGGAGGGCAGCCCGTGGCGCGACCTGCGCCTGCGCAAGGCCGCCAACCTCGCCATCGACCGCGACGGGGTCGCCGCGCTGATGGGCGGGCTCGCGACCCCGGCCGTGGGCCAGGTGCAGCCCTCGAGCCCGTGGTTCGGCAAGCCGGGCTTCACGATCGGGTATGACGCCGATCAGGCGCGCGAGCTGGTGCGGGAGGCCGGCTACTCGGTGCAGAACCCGCTGCGCACGACCTTCATCATCCCGACCGGCGGTTCGGGGCAGATGCTGTCGCTGCCGATCAACGAGTTCGTGCAGCAGGCTTGGGCCGAGATCGGGATCGCGGTCGAGTTCCGGGCGGTGGAGCTCGAGGTCGCCTACACCGCCTGGCGCCAGGGCGTCGCCGACCCGTCGCTGAAGGGCGTGACCGGCAGCAACATCGCCTACGTCACCTCGGACCCGCTCTACGCGATCCTGCGCTTCTACGATTCGACGCAGGTGGCGCCGACCGGCGTGAACTGGAGCCACTACCGCAACCCGGAGGTGGACCGTCTCTGCGACGCGGTGCGGGCGAGCTTCGACCCGGCCGAGCAGGACCGGATGCTGGCGCGCATCCACGAGATCGTCGTCGACGACGCGGTGCAGGTCTGGGTCGTGCACGACACCAACCCGCACGCGCTGTCGGGGAAGGTGAAGGGCTATATGCAGGCGCAGCACTGGTTTCAGGATCTGACGACGCTGGGGTGAGAGCGCCTCGTCTTGAACTGGATGCGGGGGCTCGGTGGCGAGCCGGCGCATGAACGAATCAGGAAATGGCGGTGAGCCGTGCGTCTATCTTTCGTCCGCGAGCGGACGCCAGGTCAGCCGATCGACGATCGGCTGACACCTCAGGATGAGGTCGCGGGTGGGAGGAGTTGCCGCCGCAGCCTGAAGGCCGTGTCGTGGACCGTGCGCCGCGCAGCGGAGCCCGGAATGACCAGTAGGGTTTAGAAGTCTCGGGGGGCGAATCGAACAGGCTTGGACGTTCGGGGACAGTTGCAGGTGGCAGAGCGAGGCTCACCGTCGCACGGTCTCAAACAACCTGATATACCCGCTCACTCCACCCCGAACACCCGCGCCACATCCCCCTCCTCCATCACCCGGTACCGTCCGGGCTCCAGGTCCGCCGGCAGGTCCAGCGCGCCCACCCGATCCCGGTGCAACGCCGTGACGTGGTTGCCGAGAGCCGCGAACATCCGCCGGACCTGGTGGTAGCGCCCCTCCGTCAGGGTCACGGCGGCGCTCGTCGGGCCGTGGACCTCCAGGGCGACCGGCAGCAGCGGCTTCTCCTCGCCCTCCAGCATCAGCGTGCCGGAGGCGAGGATCGCCCCCTCGTCGCCGCGCAAGGGGCGGTCCAGCGTGACCTGGTAGCGCTTCGAGACGCTGGCCTTCGGCGAGATGATCCGGTGCAGCAGCGCGCCGTCGTCGGTGAGCAGCAGGAGGCCGGAGGTCTCCTTGTCGAGGCGGCCCACCGTCGAGATCGCCGGCTCGCGCCGGCGCCAGCGCGGCGGCAGCAGGCCGTAGACGAGCGGACCGGCCTCCTTGTGCGAGCAGGTGACGCCGAGCGGCTTGTGCAGCATCAGGGCCAAGCCCGGCGGCGGATCGAGGGGCTTGCCGCTGACGGTCAGCCGCGCCGGCAGGTCCGGGTCGAGGGCGATGCGCCGGTCGGCGTCGCGCAACGGCGCGCCGTCGAGCACCACGGCGCCGGCGCGGGCCAGCATCTGGATCTCGCGGCGCGAGCCGTAGCCGAGATTGGCGAGCAGCCGGTCGAGCCGGACCGACGCCACCTTCGCCTTCGTGCTCATGTCCTGGCGCTCATTTGCGCGCCTCGTGGATCTTGTACCCTTGGGCGGAGGCGCGCGGCACCACCTCGCGGAAGACCTCCGAGAGCGTCGCCTCGTAGGGCAGATGGGTGTTGGCGGTGAGCCAGAGCGTCCCGCCGGGCCGCAAGGCCGCGGCGGCGCGGCGGATGAAGGCCTGGCCGAGGGTCCGGTCCTCGGCGCCGCCATCGTGGAAGGGCGGGTTCATCACCACGAAGTCGAGGCGCTCCGGCACCGCATCCGTCGCGCGGGCATCGGCCCACGTCACCGTCACGCGCGGATCGTCGACGTTGCGCCGCGCTGCCTCGACGGCCCGGCGGTCGTTGTCGACGAGGGCGAGCGCAGTGACCTTGGCCGAGGCCAGCACGGCGTGGGCGAGGATGCCGAGGCCGCAGCCGAGATCGGCCCCGCGCCCGGACAGGGCCGGCATCGTCTCGATCAGCAGGGCGGTGCCGGGGTCGATCCGGTTCCACGAGAAGATGCCGGGCTGCGTCCACAGGCCGAGACCGTCGTCGCGCCGCGGCGCGCCCTCCGCGATCGCCTCGTCGAGCCCGGTCGGCGCGTCGGGCCGCACAGTCCGGACGATGCGGTGGTGGCTCTTCGCGGTCTCGTCGAGCCGGCAGCCGAAGCCCGAGAGCTCGCGGGCGAGGCGCGAGCCGCCCCGGTCCTTCGGAGCGAGCACTGTGAGGGTCGCGCCGGGGGCGAGCGCACGCAAGCCCAGCGCCAGGACGTGGCGGCGCTCCAGGGTGCCGGGCGGGGCCAGCATGGTCAGGCCGGGGAGCGACCCTGCGGCGAGCGCCTCCAGGGCGGTGCCGCCGGGCATCAGCGGCGAGAGCTGCACCGCGCCGTCCGGCACGGCGGCGAGATCGGCGGGCGGGTGGCCGTAGACGCCCGGCCGGGCGGGGCTGAGGTCGGTCACGTCAGCCGCGGGGGAATTCCAGGCCCATCTCGCGGTAGCGCTCCGGATCGTCGGCCCAGTTCTCCCGCACCTTCACGAACAGGAACAGGTGCACCTTCGTCTCGGCGGCTTCGGCGATGTCGATCCGGGCGGCCTGGCCGATGGCCTTGATGGTCTGCCCGCCCTTGCCGAGGACGATCGAGCGCTGGCTCTCGCGCTCGACGAAGATGGTCTGCTCGATCCGCACCGATCCGTCGGGCCGGACCTGCCACTGGTCGGTCTCGACGGTCGAGGAATAGGGCAGCTCCTCGTGCAGCCGGTCGTAGATCTTCTCCCGGGTGATCTCGGCGGCGAGCATCCGCAGGGGCGCGTCGGAGACCTGGTCCTCGGGATAGAGCCAGGGGCCGGGCGGCATCCGGGCGGCGAGGTCGCGGCGCAGGTCGTCGACCCCGTCGCCGGTCAGCGCCGAGATCATGAAGGTGCGCTCGAACGGCACCCGCTCGTTGAGGGAGGCGGCGAGCGCCAGCAGGCGCTCGCGGGCGATCACGTCGATCTTGTTGAGCACCAGGAACTTGGGGCGCTTCAGCTCCGGCATCCGCTTGAGGATGGCGTCGACCTCCTCGTCGACGCCCTTGCGGGCGTCGATCAAGAGGCAGACCGCGTCGGCATCGGCCGCGCCGCTCCAGGCCGAGGTCACCATCGCCCGGTCGAGGCGGCGCTTGGGCGCGAAGATGCCGGGAGTGTCGACGAGGATGATCTGCGCCGTGCCCTCCATGGCGATGCCGCGCACCAGGGCGCGCGTGGTCTGCACCTTGCGCGAGACGATCGACACCTTGGTGCCGACGAGGCTGTTGAGCAGGGTCGACTTGCCGGCATTCGGCACCCCGATCAGGGCGACGAAGCCCGCGCGGGTGTCCTTGGGAGGAGCGGCCTCGTGCGGGCCATTCTCGGGCGGGCCATTCTCGGGCAGGCCGGACTCGTCGGTCTCGGGAGGGGTATCGTCGTCGATCATTCTGGTTGCTCCCCGGGCTCGTCCCCGGTCCACAGCCCCTCGCGCACCAGCAGCGCGCGCGCGGCCGTCTGCTCGGCCAGGCGCTTGGAGCCGCCGAAGCCGATGCCGGGCGCGGCGCCGGTGACCCGGGCCTCGATGTGAAATTGCGGCGCGTGGTCGGGCCCGGCCCGCTCCACCACCACGTAGGTCGGCGTCGGCCAGCCCTGCGCCTGCGCCCATTCCTGGAGGGCCGATTTCGGGTCGCGGCTGCGCGTCCCCTCGGTCTGGCGGCCGGCCTCGAAGGCACGGTCGATCACCGCCTTGGCGGCGCCGTAGCCGGCATCAAGGAAGATCGCGCCGAGGATCGCCTCGCAGACGTCGGCGAGGATCGCCGCGTTGCGGCGTCCGCCGCCATGGACCTCGCCGCCGCCGAGGTTGAGGTGGGGCCCGACCTCCCAGGCATTGGCGACGACCGCGCAGCTCTCGCGCCGCACCAGGCTCGACAGGCGCCGCGACAGGTCGCCCTCGTCGGCCCCCGGAAGGGCGTTGTAGAGGCCGTCCGCCACCGCCAGCCCGAGCACCCGGTCGCCGAGGAACTCGAGCCGCTGGTAGCTGCCCTTCCCGTTGGTCGCGCTGACATGGGTGAGCGCCTGCACCAGGAGGTCGCGGTCGGCGAAGCGGTGGCCGATGCGCTCCTCCAGCACCGAGAGGTCGGGCCGGCGCCGCATCCCGCGCTTGCGCCGCGGCGGGGCGTCGCCCGGTGCGGGGCCAGGCGGCTCGGCCTGCGGCGTGGCGGCGTCGGCGTCGCTCACAGCGTCCGGTCTCCCGTCAGTGGATCGGCTTGAACAGGCGGTTCCAGCGCACCGTCCACGGCCAGTTCCAGATCTGCCAGGCGGCGGCGCCCTCGTCGATCGAGAAGAAGATCACCTCGGCCCGGCCGATCAGGTTCTCGAACGGCACGTAGCCGACATTGCCGAGGTCGCGGGAATCGGTGGAGTTGTCGCGGTTGTCGCCCATCATGAAGAAGTGGTTCGCCGGCACGGTGTAGACCTGGGTGTTGTCCCACAGGCCGCGGTCGCCGTCGCGCTCGATGATCTCGTGGGTGACGCCGTTGGGCAGGGTCTCGCGGTATTGCGGCACCAGGGTCGGCTGGCCGAAGGCGTCGGTGGTCGAGTAGTCGGCGATGCGCTCGCGCTTGACCGCCCGGCCGTTGATGTTGAGCACGCCCTCGATCACCTGGATCCGGTCGCCCGGCAGGCCGATCACCCGCTTGATGTAGTCGGTGGCATTGTCCTTGGGCAGCTTGAACACCACGATGTCGCCGCGCTTGGGCTCGGCGCCCCAGATCCGGCCCTTGGCCTCGAACGGCAGGTACTCGCTCAAGGGAAGCGAGTACTTGGAGTAGCCGAGCGAGTACTTCGACACGAAGAGATAGTCACCGATCAGCAGGGTCGGGATCAGCGAGCCGGACGGGATGTTGAACGGCTGGAACAGCAGCGTGCGCACCACGACGGCGATCAGCAGCGCCTGGACGCCGACCTTGACGGTCTCCTTGATCGAGTCCCACAGGCCGGCATCCTTGCCGCGTTTCAGGTCCTGGTCCGTGCGTGCGCGATCCATGCTCGTTCTCTCCGGCGGTCCGTGCAGAATGCGCCTGGGCACCCGCCGAGGGCACGCGGCCGGCTTTTTGCGCGGTGCGGGGGGTCTAGACCAACGCTTGCCCGCCCGCAACGCGGCGTGGCCGGCGCGGGCGAATCAGTCCGTTCGTGCCTCCGCGAGCCGGCGAAGGCGTCCGGCGCACGGGCGCCGACGCCCCTCTCGGGCTCGCCTTCCGCGCCGCGACGCCGCCGCGGTCGTCGGCGACCTACCCCGCCGGCAGCGCCTCGATGATGACGAAGGCCTGGGCGAGCGGGGGATCGTCGGTCAGCGTCACGTGCACCACCGGGCGGTGGCCCGGCGGCATCAGGGCGGCGAGGCGGTCGGCCGCGCCGTTCGTCAGGCGCAGGGTCGGGCGGCCGCCGGGCAGGTTCACCACCTCCATGTCGCGCCAGAACACGCCGTGGCTCATGCCGGTGCCGAGCGCCTTGGAGCAGGCCTCCTTGGCGGCGAAGCGCCGCGCGTAGGACGGGGCGCGGGCGGCGCGCCGGTCGCTGCGGGCGCGCTCGCCCTCGGTGAAGACCCGGTGGGTGAAGCGGTCGCCGAAGCGCTCGAGCGAGCGCTCGATGCGGCGGATGTCGCAGAGGTCCGAGCCGATGCCGACGATCATGCGGCGCTCCCCGTGCGGCCCGCCGCCATCGCCGCGCGCATCGCCCGGATCGCGGCGGGCAGCCCGTCGAAGATCGCCTCGGCCATCAGGGCGTGGCCGATATTGAGCTCGCGCACCTGCGGCAGAGCCGCCACCGGGCCGACGCTGTCGACGGTCAGGCCGTGGCCGGCATGGATCTCGAGCCCCAAGCCCCCGCCGTGCTCGGCCGCGCGGGCCAGCCGCGCGAGCTCGGCGCGCACCTTCGCCTCGTCCCCGGCGATCACCGCCTCGCAGTAGGTGCCGGTATGCAGCTCGACCACCGGGGCGCCGAGCGCGCGCGCCGCCTCCATCACGTGCGGCTCGGGCTCGACGAACAGCGACACCCGCACCCCCGCCTCATTGAGGCGGGCGACGACCGGGGCGAGGTGCTCGCGGCCGCCGACGATGTCGAGCCCGCCCTCGGTGGTGCGCTCCTCGCGCTTCTCCGGCACCAGGCAGGCGGCGTGGGGCTTCAGGCGCAGGGCGATCCCCAGCATCTCGTCGGTCGCCGCCATCTCGAAGTTCAGCGGCCGGTCGATCTCGCGCATCAGCCGCTCGACGTCGGCGTCGCGGATGTGGCGGCGGTCCTCGCGCAGGTGGGCGGTGATGCCGTCGGCCCCGGCCGCGATCGCCGCGTGCGCCGCCCGCACCGGATCCGGCATCGTGCCGCCGCGGGCGTTGCGCAGGGTGGCGACGTGGTCGACGTTGACGCCGAGGCGGAGGGGGGACGCGGGCATCGGGCGGGCTTCTCGGACGGATTCCTCGGGAGCCTCCGCGATGTAGCGTGGGCGGCCGGGCCTCGCCACCCGCCCGTATTGCGGAACCACACTCCCCGGGAAAGCGCGGCGAGGCGGGGCATCCGCCTGGACAATCCCGCCCGGTGCACCGC
The DNA here is from genome assembly GCF_003173755.1 of Methylobacterium terrae. Taxonomy (NCBI): domain Bacteria; kingdom Pseudomonadati; phylum Pseudomonadota; class Alphaproteobacteria; order Hyphomicrobiales; family Methylobacteriaceae; genus Methylobacterium; species Methylobacterium terrae. The sequence continues at coordinate 2,463,501 of NZ_CP029553.1, read as the reverse complement.
ACTGTAGGCTTTCCGCGGCGCGGGCCCGGATGCCCGACCGGCGTGAGGCCCGCGCGCCGCGACAACCCAACGACCGATGCTCGGGCGGGCCGCCGCGCCTGCCCCGGAGGCCCACGATGTCTGCTCGACGGCTCGACCGCGGCGGTGACGCGCCCGCCCGGCTGCCCCTGCCGCCCCGCCCCCACAACTTCGCCGCGTTCCTCCGCCATCCGGACCCCTCGCGTTCGGAACCGCCGGCCTCCGCCGCGGTTGCCGGCAGGACACACCGCGTGACGCTGCGAGAGGCCCGCTTGCTCGGAACCTTGCCCGGAACCCTGCGGACGATGCTGACGGCCCTCGCCGCGCTCTCGGCCGTGACGGCGACCCAGGCGCAGCAGGGTTCGGTACCGCCGGACGCCCAGAAGCCGGCGGCCCCGGCCCCGACGGCGCCCGCGCCGACCCCCGCACCGGCCGTGCAGGCGCCCGCGGCCCAAACTCAAGCGCCCGCGGCCCAGCCCCAAGCCCCCGCCGGGCAAGCCCCCGCAGGGCAAGCACCGGCCGCCCAGGCGCCGGCGAACCAGGTCCCGGCGCCCGCGAATCCCGCCCCCGCGGCGCAGGCGCCGGCGGTTCCGTCCGGCACCCCGGCCACGGTGCTCGACACCCAGGATTACGACGGCGTCCTCGGCAAGCCGGTGCGCAGCGCCGCCGGCGAGGATATGGGCCGGATCATCGACATCATCGTCGACAAGGACGGCCGGCCCCGGGCCGCGATCATCGATTTCGGCGGCTTCCTCGGCGTCGGCTCGCGCAAGATCGCGGTCGACTGGCGCGCCCTGCACTTCTCGGCCGACAACAAGCCCGGCCGCGCGGTGCTGCAGCTCAACCGCAACCAGGTGCGGGTCTCGCCCGAGTACAAGCCCGGCGACCCGATCGTGGTGCTCGGTCCCGCAGGCCCGGTTCCCGCGCCGGCGACGCCCGCCGCCCCGGCGACCGCCGCCCCCGCCGCGCCCCCGGCGGCGCCCGCACCCTCCGCGACGACGTCGCCTCCTCCGGCGGCGCCCGACGCCGACCAGGCTGCGGCGCGCAACCCGCCGGACAAATGACGCGACCGCGCCAGGCCTATCGCCGCCCCCTCGCCCATCGCGACCGGGACGTGCCTCGCACCGAGGCGCGGCCGGATCCCCGCCAGGATCCCGCCCGCGACGGCTTGCGGGACGGGGCCGGCGGGTCGGCGGGCCGGCGGCGGGAGAAGCCGGCGCCCTCGCTCGCCAGCAGCCGCGGCCTCGACGCCTTCACGTTCTTCGTCGCCAACCTGCAGACCGGCTTCGGCCCGTTCGTGGCGGTCTACTTCACCTCGCAGAGCTGGACCCAGTCCGACATCGGCCTCGTGCTCACCATCGGCGGGCTGTTCAGCCTGTTCGGGCAGGTGCCCGGCGGCGCCTTCGTCGACTGGGTGACCTCGAAGCGCTTCGTCGCCGCCCTGTCGGTGGCGGTGATCGGCCTCTCGGCCGCCGGCCTCGCCCTGTTCCCGACCTTCCTGATCGTCGCGCTCTCGATGGCGGCACACTCGATCGCGAGCTGCACCCTCACGCCGGCGATCGCGGCGATCAGCCTCGGCCTCGTCGGCCATGCGGGCCTGGGCGAGCGCCTCGGGCGCAACGCCCGCTTCTCCTCGATCGGCAACGCGCTCGCCGCCGCCGGCATGGGGGCCTGCGGCTACTACCTGTCGAGCGAGGCGGTGTTCTACGTCACGGCCGCCCTGGCGCTGCCGACGCTCGCCGCCCTGTACTTCGTGCGCGCGAGCGAGATCGACGTGGTGCGGCCGCAGGCGCCGGACGGCGGCGAGGCGCCGGGCGGCTGGGCGAGCCTGAAGCTCCTGCTCACCAACCGGGCGCTCCTGTGCTTCTCCGCCTGCATCACCCTGTTCTTCGTCGCCAACGCGGCGATGCTGCCGCTGGTCGGCAGCGTGCTCACCGTGCGGGCGAGCCAGACCGCCACGATCCTGATCGCCGCCTGCATCATGGCGCCCCAGATGGTGATGGCGCTGATCGCGCCGGCGGTCGGCCGCGCCGCCCAGGCCTATGGCCGGCGCCCGCTCCTGATCCTGGGCTTCGCCGCCCTTCCGATCCGCGGCCTGCTCTTCGCCTATACCGACGCGCCCGAGCTCTTGGTGGCGGTGCAGGTCTTCGACGGCATCTCGGCGGCTGTGCTCGGCGTGATGGTGCCGCTGATCGTCGCCGACTGCACCCGCGGCACCGGCCGCTTCAACATGGCGCTCGGGGCGGTGGGGACCGCGATGGGCCTGGGGGCCGCGGCCAGCACGACGCTCTCGGGCTACATGGCCGACCATTTCGGCTCCCACGCCGCCTTCCTGGGGCTGGCCGCCGTGGCCTTCGCGGCGCTCGTCCTGATCGTGCTGATCATGCCGGAGACCCGGCGGGCCCGGGACGCGTGAGGCCGGGAGATCCGCGGCCCGGGGCGCCGGAAACCGGTGTGCGGTGCAGCGCCGCTCAACTCCCGTTCAGGATCGACGGATTACACCACGGACTTCACCGTCCGCCTGAAACATAAGGTGACGCTTGCGCGTTGCGAGAAGCGGGTGGGGCTTGCGGGAGAGTGCGGAGAGGCGTTCGGCGGGGTTCTTGCATCCCGTTTCCCTCTCCCGACCGTGGGTCGCACGCGTGCGAAGAACCGGGATCGATCGCCACGATGGATGACCTCTGCGCGTACGCCAACCGGCCCTGGGCCTTCGTGGCCCGCTACCTGCGCCGCCGCATCGTGCCCCACGCGGCCATCCTGGTCGCCGTTCTGGGCGCCGTGGCCTGCTCGGTGAGCACCCAGTACGGCCTGAAGGGCGTCGTCGACGCCCTCGGCAAGGGACCTGAGAACAACACCCTGATCTGGCCGGCGCTCACCGTGCTGATCTGCTTCATCGCCGCCGACAACATGCTGTGGCGGGTGGCGAGCCTGATCGCCAGCTTCACCTTCGTGAAGGTCACCGGCGACGTCCGGCGCGACCTGTTCCAGCACCTGACCGGCCACTCGCCGTCCTACTTCGCGGACCGGCAGCCCGGCACCCTGGCGAGCCGGATCACCGCGACCTCGAACGCGATCTTCACCGCCGAGAACATGTTCGTCTGGAACGTGATGCCGCCCTGCGCGGCGGCGTTCGGCGCGATCCTCTACGTCGGCAGCGTCAGCGTGCCGATGGCGGTCGGGCTGCTCGTCATCTGCGGCGGCGTGGTGGTGCTGATGTTCCGCATCGCCGCCGCCGGCAAGCCGCTGCACCACGACTTCGCCGAGAAGGCGGCCTCGGTCGACGGCGAGATGGTCGATCTCGTGAGCAACATGCCGCTCGTGCGCGCCTTCTCGGCCTACAAGCGCGAGTTCGCCCGCTTCGACGAGACCATCGGCACCGAGATGAAGGCGCGCCGCCGCTCGCTCCTCTACCTCGAGCGCCTGCGCATCATGCACGCCCTCATCACCGTCGTGGCGGTGCTGGGCCTGCTGTTCTGGGCGATCAAGATGTGGCAGGCGGGCGCCGCCACCGCCGGCCAGGTGGTGCTGGTCTGCACCCTCGGCATCACCATCCTGGCGGCGACCCGCGACCTCGCGGTCGCGCTCGTCGACGTCACCCAGCACACCGCCCGCCTGTCGGAGGCCCTGCGCACGCTGCTCCAGCCGCACGACCTGCGCGACCACCCGGAAGCGAAGCCCCTCGTCGGCGAGGGCGCCCGCATCACCTTCGAGAAGGTGAAGTTCAACTATCCCGACGGCCGCGAGGTGTTCGGCGACTTCAACCTCGACATCAAGCCGGGCGAGCGCGTCGGCCTCGTCGGCCGCTCCGGCGGCGGCAAGTCGACCCTGTTCACCCTGCTGCAGCGCTTCTACGACCCGCAGAACGGCCGCATTCTCATCGACGGCCAGGATATCGGCCGGGTCACGCAGGAATCCTTGCGCGAGGCGATCACCGTGGTGCCGCAGGACATCTCGCTGTTCCACCGCAGCTTGCGCGAGAACATCCGCTACGGCCGGCCGGACGCCTCCGACGAGGACGTCTGGGCCGCCGCCGCCGCCGCCCGCTGCACCGACTTCATCAACGACCTGCCGGGCGGCTTCGACACCATCGTGGGCGACCGCGGCGTGAAGCTCTCGGGCGGCCAGCGCCAGCGCATCGCGGTGGCCCGCGCCATCCTGAAGAACTCGCCGATCCTGCTCCTCGACGAGGCGACCTCGGCGCTCGACACCGAGTCGGAGGAGGCGATCCGCGAGGCGCTCGGCAACCTGATGAAGGGCCGCACCACCATCGCCATCGCGCACCGTCTCTCGACCCTGAAGGACTTCGACCGGATCGTCGTGCTCGACGGCGGTCAGGTGATCCAGGACGGCTCGCCCGACCGCCTCGTGCACCTCGACGGGTTCTACCGCGACCTGATCCAGCGCGAGACGATCAAGCTGTCGCGCGAGGCGGCGTAAAGACGCGCGAAAACCCTTCCCCTCTGCAGGGGAGGGTTGGCGAGCGAAGCGAGGCGGGAGAGGGGTAGCGCGACGCTCATCCTGAGAGCGCCCTTCAAAACGGTTCAGTCATCTTCGGGAGCGCGGTTCCCCTCTCCCGCCCCGCGCACGCGTGTTTCGCACTCGCCGCAGGGCACCCTCCCCCGCAGAGGGAGGGGGGTTCGTCGGCGGGAATCGTTCCGGGCGATGGGTCCCGTCGAACCGCCGATGTGCGCCACCGCACAATCCGACGTCCCCGTTTCAATCGAAGCCTCGGTATTTGTGCGCTGCGATGAACCTTCCGCAGCGTTCGCCGTTTTACCCAGGAGCCGCCTGCCGCCGGAGGGCGCGTTGGCACGCGACCTGCGAGCGGTGGCACCGTCCAACCGAGCATAGCGAGGACCATCGATGCTGAAGACCGTCACCTACGCGATGATCGGCGTCCTGGCCTGCGGGCTGCTGGTGGCCGTGGTCGGCGCCTCCGGCGCCATCGGGGGCTGAGGAATCGCGAAGGGGCCCGTCCTCCGGGGACGGGCCCCGGCCCTCACTTCTCGCGGAACGCCCGGGCGACCTGGTCGGCGAGCGGCTTGGTGAAATAGCTCAGCACCGTGCGGCTCTGCGTCTGGATGAAGGCCTCGACCGGCATGCCCGGCGTGAGCTTCACGGCGCCGAGGCGCCTCAGCTCGGCCTCCGGCACGGCGACGCGGGTCGTGTACGAGCCCTGGCCGGTGCGCGGATCGGTAGTGAGGTCGGGGGAGATCCGCGACACCGCCCCCGTGATGACCGGCGTGGTGCGCTGGTTGAAGGCCGAGAAGCGCAGGGTCGCCGCCTGTCCGACATGGACCTGGTCGATGTCCTGCGGCGCGAGCTTCGCCTCGACGGTCAGGTGATCGGCGGTCGGCACGATCTGCATGATCTCGGCGCCGGGCGCCACCACGCCGCCCACCGTGTGGACCGCGAGCTGGTGCACGAGCCCGTCCTGCGGCGCCCGGATCTCGACGCGCTTCAGCTGGTCCTCGGCGGTGATGCGCCGCTCGGCGTATTCCGACACCTTGCTGCGGATCTCCGCCAGTTCCTTGCCGACTTCGGTGCGCAGGTCCTGGTCGATCTGGAGGATCTGCAGCCGCGTCTCGGTGATGCGCCCGCGCACCTGGGCGATCGTCGAGATCAGCGTTCCCTTCTCGCCCTCCAGCCGCGCGAGGTCGCGCTCGAGCGCGCTCACCCGCTGGATCGGCACGAGCTTCTTCTCCCACAGGTCGCGCACCCCGCCGAGCTCCCGCTCGATCAGGACGATCTCCCGGGCCTTGGCGGCGATCTGCTCGTCGAGGCCGCGGATCTGCTCGTCGAGCTGGCCGACCCGCTCGGCGAGCTGGGACTTCTGGCCCTCGCGGGCGCTGGCCCTGGTCTGGAACAGCCGGCGCTCGCCGGCGATGAGCCCGGCCACCACCGGGTCGGCGGCCCGCGCCGTCAGCGCGTCCGGGAAGCTCACGTCGGGGGCCCCGTCGCGCTCCGCCTCGAGCCGGGCGCGCCGGGCGGTCGCTTCGTCGATCGAGCGGGTGACGATGGCGAGGTTGGCCTGCAGCACCGTCTCGTCGAGGCGCAGGAGCACGTCGCCGGCCGCGACCCGGTCGCCGTTCTTCACCCGCAACTCGCCGACGACGCCGCCGGTCGGGTGCTGCACCTTCTTGACGTCGGACTCGACCACCAGCGAGCCGGCGGTGACGACGGCGCCGGAGAACTCGGCGAGGGCGGCCCAGCCGCCGGCGCCGACGAACAGGAGCGCGCCGCCGACCGCGCCGGCCAGGAGGTGGCGGCGGATCGAGGCCTGGGTCCGGGGGGTGATCGGGTTCATCACGCACGCCCTCCCTGGGCGACCTTGAGGCTCATCGGGGCGAACCCAGCGGCGAAGCCCGTCGGGGCGGCCGGCATCGCGCGCGGCCGGTTGAGCGCGGGCAGGATCTCGTCGCGGGGGCCGAGCGCCTGGACGCGGCCATCGGCCATCACCATCACCTGATCGAGCGCCGCGAGCGCGCTCGGCCGGTGGGCGACCACCACCACGATGCCGCCCCGCGCCCGCACCCCGACGATCGCCTCGGTGAGCGCCGCCTCGCCCTCCTGGTCGAGGTTCGAGTTCGGCTCGTCGAGCACCACCAGGAAGGGATCGCCGTAGAGGGCGCGGGCGAGCGCCAGGCGCTGGCGCTGGCCGGCCGACAGCAGCGCCCCGCGCTCGCCGATCTGGGTCTGGTAGCCCTCGGGCAGCGACAGGATCAGGTCGTGGACCCGGGCGGCCTTGGCCGCCGCGATGATCGCCTCGGCCTCCGCCTCCGGCCGGAAGCGCGCGATGTTCGCCGCCACCGTGCCGGGAAACAGCTCGACCTCCTGCGGCAGGTAGCCGACGTGGCGGCCGAGATCCTGCGGCCGCCACTGGTCGAGGCGGGCGCCGTCGAGGCGCACCGCGCCCCGGGCCGCGGGCCAGATCCCGACGAGCAGCCGGGCGAGCGACGACTTGCCCGACGCGCTGTGGCCGACGATGCCGAGCCCCTGCCCGGCCGTGAGCGTCAGGCCGACATCGAGGGCGGTGAGGCGCTGCCCCCCGGGCGGGCCGACGCTGGCCTGCTCGACGGTCAGCCCCTCGCGCGGGGCCGGCAGGGTCAGCCCCTCGGGCTCCGCGCCGGCGGCGCCGAGCGCCGAACCGAGGTGGCGCCAGCACTCGCGGGCGGCCGAGAAGGTCTTCCAGTAGCCGATCGCCTGGTCGATCGGCGCCAGCGCCCGGGCGCTCAGGATCGAGCCGGCGATGATGACGCCGGCGGTCGCCTCCTGGCGGATCACCAGGAAGGCGCCGACGCCGAGCACCGCCGATTGCAGCACCACCCGCAGCACCTTCGAGGCGTTGTGGATCGCCCCCGTGATCTCGGCGGTGCGCTCCTGGGTGGCCTGCGAGGCGGCGCTCGCCCGGGACCAGATCCCGGCGAGGTCGGGCTCCATGCCCATCGCCCGCACGGTCTCGGCGTTGCGCCGGCTCGCCTCGGCGACGAAGCCGCGGGCGGCCGCCGCCTCGCGGGCGTCGCGGGCGTGGTGGCGGGTGAGGATCTCGGCCAGCATCGTCAGGCCGATCAGCGCCAGCGCGCCGAGGAGCGCGGTGAGCCCGATCCAGACGTGGAAGGCGAAGAGCAGGCCGAGATAGACCGGGACCCAGGGCAGGTCGAACAGCGCGCCCGGGCCCCCGCCCGCGAGCGCGGCGCGGATCTGGTCGAGGTCGCGCATCGGCCTGAGGCCGTCGGCCTCCGCCCGGCCGCGCAGCGGCAGGGTGACGACGGCGCGGAACACCCGGCGGCTCAGGGCCTCGTCGAAGGCCCGGCCGGCCCGCAGGAGCAGGCGCGACCGGATCAGCTCGAAGAAGCCCTGACCGAGGTAGAGCACCAGCACGATCAGGCTCAGGCCCACGAGCGTCGGCACGCTGCGGCTCGGGATCACCCGGTCGTAGACCTCGAGCATGTAGAACGAGCCGGCGAGCGCCAGGAGGTTCACGGCGCCGCTGAGCACCGCGACGCCCAGCACCACGTGCCGCAGCTGCGCCAGGGCCGTCACCAGCGGCGGGGCCGAGGCGGCGCGGGAGGCCCCCAGCCCGAAGGCGGTGAGCGCGTCGTGACGCAGGCCCGCTCGGGGCGAACTTTCTTGGCGCAGACCTTCGCCGGGCTCGGCGGAGCCGGGCGCGCGCAGCGACGCGAGGAGGGGCGCGGTCCGGGCGCGCGCGAAGGCGCCGACGCGCCGGACGATCCCGGGGCGCGGGAGGCGGAGATCGGGGGCAATCAAGGGGGCGGGCTCCGTGGGACGGCGCGCGGCGGCGGCCGGCCGGAGGGATCGGGCCGGCGGCGGCGGCGCGTCGGTGGGAGGAGAGGGGCACGCGGGAACCCCGCCCGCCGGTGGCGGGCGGGGCGCCGGATGCCTCAGACGAGGTAGTCGTGGAAGGTGAAGTGCTGCGCGCCGTCGCTCATCAGCGTCAGGTGCGCGCCCTGGACGTCCTGGCCGTGATAGGTGGCGCTGTCGACGTAGAGGTTGCGGTCCTTGGCGGCGGTTCCGCCCCAGTCGTCGTTGAGGAAGCGGATCGCCACGTCGTGGTTGCCCTGGCTCCAGTCGCCGCGCACCGAGATCAGGTCGGACTGGCCCGCGGCGTGCGAGGCGTGCGCGGTCTGGACGCCGCCGATCTGCTTGCCGTCCACCGACACGGCGTACTGCGCGTTGCCGTGATAGGCGTCCTGGCTGATCTTCAGCAGCAGCTGGTCGGAGCCGCTGCCGAGGCTGACGCTCGGCTGGGCCGTGCCGCCACCGGTCGACGGAGTCGCGACCGGGGTGGCCGGGGCCGGCGTCGTCGTGGCGGGCGTGCTCGGCACGCTGTGGTCGCCGCCGCCCGCCGGGGTCGCGGCGGTGTTGTTCGTCACCATCTCGAGATGCGCGCGGATGGCGCCCATGTCCTTGAACAGGTTGTCGGCCTGGGCCTGGCTCACGCCCTTCTCGAGGTAGGCGAGCTGCATCGTGTTCGGGCCGGCCGTGTCGGTGACGTAGCCGCCGTAGTTCTGGTAGGCCTTGGCCAGCGCCATGCCCTCGGCGGTCTTGATGCCGATCGCGTTCAGATCGACGTCCTTCGGGATCGCGAACAGCGAGCCGAGCGGGATCGAGCCCGAATAGCTGCCGCTGAAGCCGTCGGCGGTGGTCGCCGGCCAGACGTAGGGGGTCTTGGCGGAGCCGGCCTGCGTCGTCGAGATCGCCATCGCGACGGCGTGGTCGATCTCGAGCGAGTCGAGGTCCGCCTTCTGCACCACGCCGCCCATCAGCGACATGCCGGCGGCGCGGATGCCCTCGTGCGCGCCCGGCGCGTTGGCGATGCCGTCACCCGTGACGGTGTTCTCGACGACCAGGTTGGCGTGGTAGCTGTTGCTGCCGGTCTTCGCGCCGAGCCAGGTCTCGATGTAGTGCTGACCGTCCTCGGAGACGATGATCGCCCAGCCGTCGCCGGTCTTGAACTGGACGTCGGTCGGCGTCCGCATCTGGAACGTGCCGTTCATCGACGAATTGCCGCCGAGGGTCCAATCGGCATTGTTGGTGCCGCGGCTGTCGTAGCTCCAGGTCGCCATCGGATCGGTCGACTTCGCCTGGTAGATCGGGATCGCGTCCTGCCCGATCCAGGTGTTCACGCCGGCCTGATGCTGAATGGACGCGGTCTGCGCCCCGGATGCAGCCTGGAACTGAGCACTCGATCCGATCGGGGTGTTCCAGATGCTGCTCGGCGCAAAAGGCTGCGCGACCGTTTCATAAGCCATGTATCATTTCCGGTTCTGTGGAAAGGCAGCCGAACCGCGGAACGCGGCGGCATGATTGCGCGATGACAAATAGATCGGGGCCCGTCCGGGGACCGATCCGATGCGCAACGCAGACAATAAGTAGCAATGTTTGGCTGTCAAGCCTGGGTTAATAAACGTAGTCTTATCGATATTTTATCAAATATTCCTGCAACGACCGGTGATGAGCCGGCGATTCGTCGCTTCCGCCGCGTAAAAATCGCGCAGTGAATTGCCTCCTGTGCGGCAGGCGCCGGTTTCGGAGCCAAGAGATCGGCGCCGACAACTCTCACGCCTGCGATGCAGTGCAGCAACTAGGCCGTATAGAGGGGCGCAGGATGGGTTCCGTGAGCTGCGGGATAGCTCGTATCCCTCGCCGTACATAAGATGAATGATCGTCCCGTAATGAGACAGGCGTCGCGTGGTTTCGATGAAGCCGCAGGCTGAGTTCCGCGAAGCTGCGCATCGATTGCACGACGAGATGCCCCGCGCCAGACGAGGCCGGCAGGTCCGGCAGTCGTCACGGTCGCGACGATTATGCGACTGAAAGCACATCCGATGAAGATGCTTTCGCCGACTTGCGAAAGCCGGTCTCACCTTCGCGTCGGGCAGGTCTACGCCAACGCGCCGCGTCGCCGCATCAAAGCTCGTTCGGCCCCATCACGAAATACCGCCGAAAGGAGTAGGCGACAGTTGTCGCCCGCACCGAAAGGCTGTGTGCAGGGCCGGCCTAAGGCTCCTTTCACAATGAAGTTTCCAATGTGACAGTGCCGCTCATCGCGAATCCTTCTTGTCGAAAGCAGACGCCATGCTCTATTCGGACGAGACGACCGTCGATCCGGTGTTCAATCCCGTTCAGACCGGCGGCAATGCATCGTCCTCGGTCCCGGGTGTGGTCGAACCGGCGACCGCGAGCACGGCCACGACGGAGGATGCGGGCTCCGGATCGAAGGTCGCGGCGCTGACCGCTTCGGCCCCCGTCGGCTCGAGCGGCACGCCCGATGCAGCAAATCCAGCCCTTCTCGTCAGGGATCTCACGGTGACCACGGGCGCGGCAGCGGGCGCGCCGAACGTCGCGTTCTGCTGCGGCACCTGCGGCTACGTGAATTGCCCGTCCCGGATCCTCGAACTGCCGACCGGCAGCATCCTGTCCTCGAACGGCCAGCTCCCGGGCTACGGCAGCGGCGCGCCCGCGGGCGCCGCCACGACCCTGCCCGGCGGGGCGGAGACCGCCGCCACCGGCCCGTCGAAGAGCCAGATCTCGCGCCTGAGCGGCCCGATCACCAGCGCTGTCGCCGCCGCGAAGCCCACGGGCACGACCGGCAACTCGCTGACCGCATCGGGCAGCGCCACCGCCACGGCGAGCAACAAGATCGTCCTCGAGAACCAGAAGATCGGCAACCCGGTCAGCGAATGGGGCATCGACGGCTCGGGCGACGACAACATCGAGGGCTTCGCCACCGACATCAGCACGAACGTCGGCAACACCGTCAACTTCAAGATCAACACCGATTCGGCAAACTACCGGATCGACATCTACCGGCTCGGCTATTACGGGGGCCTGGGTGCGCGCAAGGTCCAGACGATCCAGCATACCGGGGTGCAGAACCAGCCGAACCCGTTGCGCGACGCGACGACCGGACTGGTCGATGCCGGCAACTGGTCGATCTCGGCATCGTGGACCGTGCCGACGGACGCGGTCTCGGGCGTCTACATCGCCAAGCTGACGCGCCAGGACGGCGTGGCCGGCGAGAACGAGATTCCGTTCATCGTCCGGGACGATTCGAGCCGCAGCGACATCATCTTCCAGACCGCCGACCAGACCTGGCAGGCCTACAACCCGTGGGGCGGGGCGAACTTCTACGGCGGCAACGGCCCGGCCACCGGCCAGGGCCAGGGGCGCGCCTACGCGGTCAGCTACAACCGCCCGATCACCACCCGGGGTGGCACACTCGCGGCCGGGCCACAGGACTATATCTACGGCGCCGAGTTCCCGGCGATCATGTGGCTGGAGCAGAACGGCTACGACGTCTCGTACATGTCGGGCGTCGATGCCGACCGCTACGGCAGCCTGCTCCTGAACCACAAGATGTACCTCGATGTCGGCCACGACGAGTACTGGTCGGGCCGGCAGCGCGACAACGTCGAGGCGGCACGGGACGCGGGCGTCAACCTGTCGTTCTGGAGCGGCAACGAGGTCTACTGGCGGACGCGGTTTTCCAACAGCATCAGCAGCGACGCCACGCCGTACCGCACGCTGGTCTCGTACAAGGAGACCTGGGGGGCGAACCAGAACCTCGACCCGACCAACCAGTGGACCGGCACTTTCCGCGATCCCCGCGGGCCGGCCGGGACGGTCGGCAACAACGACCCCGAGAATGCCCTCACGGGCACGATGTTCCAGGTCGATTCCTACGTTCTCGACACGATCCAGGTGCCCTACGACGACGCCAACCTGCGCTTCTGGCGCAATACCAGCATCGCCGGCCTGCAGCCGGGCCAGACCGCCTCGCTCAACCAGAACTACCTCGGCTACGAGTGGGACGAGGCGCCCGACAACGCCTCGGCGCCGGCTGGGCTGGTGCGCCTGTCCTCGACCACCCTCGACCAGACGACCTACCTCCAGGATTACGGCAACACCACCGGCAAGGGCACGGCGACCCACAGCCTGACGCTCTACCGGGCCCCGAGCGGTGCCCTCGTGTTCGGCGCCGGCACCGTCTACTGGTCCTGGGGCCTGTCGGCCAACCACGACAACGAGGCGACGCCGACCGACCCGCGGATCCAGCAGGCGATGGTCAACCTGCTCGCCGACATGGGCATCCAGCCAGGCACGCTCGACCCGAACCTGACCGCCGCCACCGCCTCGACCGACCACACCGCGCCGACCTCGACCATCACGACGCCGACGGCGGGCACCACCGTGTCGGCGTTCCAGACCGTGACCATCACGGGCACGGCGAGCGACGTCGGCGGCGTGATCGCGGGCGTCGAGGTCTCGACCGACAACGGCGTCACCTGGCGCGCGGCGAAGGGCGACGAGAACTGGAGCTACACCTTCGCGCCGCAGGTCAACGGCACCTACGTGATCCGCTCCCGGGCCACCGACGACAGCGTCAACATGGAGAGCCCGTCGGCCGGGCGGACCCTGACGGTGACGGCGCCGACCGCCCAGACGCTGTTTCCCGGCTCGGCGAAGCCCCAGGTCGTCAACACCGTCGACACCGATCCGGTCGAGCTCGGCGTCCAGTTCCAGAGCTCGACCGCCGGCACGATCAGCGGCATCCGCTTCTACAAGGGCTCCCAGGACATGGGGACCCATACCGGCACCCTGTGGTCGAGCACCGGCCAGAAGCTGGCGACCACGACCTTCACCAACGAGACCACCGATGGCTGGCAGACCGCCACCTTCTCGACCCCGGTGACCATCACCCCGGGCACCACCTACACGGCGTCCTACCATACCGACCGCGGCCATTATTCGAGCAGCGTCGGCTACTTTAGCACGCCGCTCACCAGCGGGTCCCTCACCGCCTCGACCAATAACGGTGTCTTCACCTACGCCAGCACCAGCGCCTTCCCGACCCAGACCTTCCAGAACACCAATTTCTGGGTCGACGTGCTGTTCAATCCCGGCGCCTCGACCCCCAACCAGTCGCCGACCGCAGTGAACGACACCGGCCTGGCGGTGACCCGCAACACGCCGATCACCTTCTCGACCTCGGCGCTGCTCGCCAACGACACCGACCCGAACGGCGACCCGCTCACCGTGACGAGCGTCACCAGCGGGACCGGCGGCACCGCCGCGCTCAACACCACGAACGCGACCATCACCTTCACGCCGGCTACCGGCTTCACGGGGGCGGCGAACTTCACCTACGCGATCTCGGACGGGCGCGGCGGCACCTCGTCGGCCAGCGTCGCCCTCACCGTCTCGGCCCCCGGCACCGGCCCCGTCAGCCTGTTCTCGTCCTCGGCGACGCCGGCCGCGACCAACACCAACGACACCAGCCCGGTCGAACTCGGCGTGAAGTTCCAGAGCTCGACCGCCGGGACGGTGAGCGCGATCAAGTTCTACAAGGGCACGCAGGATACCGGCACCCATACCGGCACCCTGTGGTCGAGCACCGGCCAGAAGCTCGCCACCGCGACCTTCACCAACGAGACCGCGAGCGGCTGGCAGACCGCCACCTTCTCGAGCCCGGTGACGCTGAGCCCGGGCGCGACCTACACGGCGTCCTACCACACCGATGCGGGCCGCTACTCGACGACCGCCAACGGCTTTGCCAGCGCGGTGACGAGCGGCCCGCTCACGGCGTCGTCCTCCGGCAACGGCGTCTTCGCCTATGGCGGCACCAGCGCCTTCCCGACCCAATCGTTCCAGAACACCAATTACTGGGTCGACGTGGTGTTCAATCCCGGCGCCACGGTCGCCAACCAGTCGCCGACCGCGGTGAACGACACCGGCCCGGCGGTGACGCAGAACACCCCCGTCACCTTCTCGACCTCGACGCTGCTCGCCAACGACACCGACCCGAACGGCGACCCGCTCACCGTGACGAGCGTCACCAGCGGGACCGGCGGCACCGCCGCGCTCAACACCACGAACGCGACCGTCACCTTCACGCCGGCTACCGGCTTCACGGGGGCGGCGAACTTCACCTACGCGATCTCGGACGGGCGCGGCGGCACCTCGTCGGCCAGCGTCGCCCTCACCGTCTCGGCCCCCGGCACCGGCCCCGTCAGCCTGTTCTCGTCCTCGGCGACGCCGGCCGCGACCAACACCAACGACACCAGCCCGGTCGAACTCGGCGTGAAGTTCCAGAGCTCGACCGCCGGGACGGTGAGCGCGATCAAGTTCTACAAGGGCACGCAGGATACCGGCACCCATACCGGCACCCTGTGGTCGAGCACCGGCCAGAAGCTCGCCACCGCGACCTTCACCAACGAGACCGCGAGCGGCTGGCAGACCGCCACCTTCTCGAGCCCGGTGACGCTGAGCCCGGGCGCGACCTACACGGCGTCCTACCACACCGATGCGGGCCGCTACTCGACGACCGCCAACGGCTTTGCCAGCGCGGTGACGAGCGGCCCGCTCACGGCGTCGTCCTCCGGCAACGGCGTCTTCGCCTACGGCGGCACCAGCGCCTTCCCGACCCAATCGTTCCAGAACACCAATTACTGGGTCGACGTCGTGTTCAACCCGAACAGCAGCGCCGCCAACCAGTCGCCGACCGCGGTGAACGACACCGGCCCGGCGGTGACCCGCAACACGCCGATCACCTTCTCGACCTCGGCGCTGCTCGCCAACGACACCGACCCGAACGGCGACCCGCTCACCGTGACGAGCGTCACCAGCGGGACCGGCGGCACCGCCGCGCTCAACACCACGGACGCGACCGTCACCTTCACGCCGGCCACCGGCTTCACGGGGGCGGCGAACTTCGCCTACGCGATCTCGGACGGGCGCGGCGGCACCTCGTCGGCCAGCGTCGCCCTCACCGTCTCGGCCCCCGGCACCGGCCCCGTCAGCCTGTTCTCGTCCTCGGCGACGCCGGCCGCGACCAACACCAACGACACCAGCCCGGTCGAACTCGGCGTGAAGTTCCAGAGCTCGACCGCCGGGACGGTGAGCGCGATCAAGTTCTACAAGGGCACGCAGGATACCGGCACCCATACCGGCACCCTGTGGTCGAGCACCGGCCAGAAGCTCGCCACCGCGACCTTCACCAACGAGACCGCGAGCGGCTGGCAGACCGCCACCTTCTCGAGCCCGGTCACCCTCGCGGCGGGCACGACCTACACGGCATCCTACCACACCAATGCGGGCCGCTACTCCAACACCGCCAACGCCTTCGCCAGCGCGGTGACGAGCGGCCCGCTGACCGCGCCGGCCAGCGACGCGTCGGGCGGCAACGGCGTCTTCGCCTATGGCAGCACCAGCCTGTTCCCGACCCAGTCCTTCAACCGGTCCAACTACTGGGTCGACGTCGTCTTCAATCCGTCCGCCGCGGCCTGACCGGACGCGCGGCTTCCAAAAACTGTCCCCCGAGGAGAACGCGATGATCCAGGAAACCTACACCGACGGCATCAGCGAGATCACCGTGACCGGCTCGATCGTCCGGGTCGACCTGATGAGCCTGTCGCCCTCCGAGCGCGACGCCAACGGCAACCCGGTGCCGGTGGTGCGCCAGCGCCTGATCCTGCCGGCCGACGCCTTTGCCAACGCCGCCGACCTGATGCAGCAGGTCAAGAACAGCCTGATCGAATCCGGCGTCATCAGCCCGGGACACACCGGGCAGGGTCTCGCGCCGCGGGACGCGGTGCCCTTCGCCGGCGCCCGCCCGGGGCGCAACACCTCGCCGAACTTCTCCTGATCTCCGTCGTCGGGCGCCGCCGTGGATACCGGACTGCACTGCCTCGTCGCCGTCGCGCGCCACCACGGCGTCGACCTCGATCCCGAGCGCCTCGCCCACGCCTTTGCCGTGGGGGACGAGGCGGTCTCCCCGTCGCGGCTGACCCGGATGGCGCGGGAGGTCGGCCTGCGGGCCGGCCGGACCCGCCTGTCCTTCCCGAGCCTCGCCGATCTCGGCGGCGCCTTCCCGGCGCTCGCCCGCCTCCGGAACGGCAACTGGGTCGTCGTCACCGGCGCCGACCGGCAGGCGGAGGCGCCGCGCCTCGTCGTGTTCGACCCCAAGGCCGAGCGGCACGAGCCTTTCCTGCTCGACGAGGCGGCCTTCTGCGCCGCCTGGGCCGGCGAGATGCTGCTGCTGCGGCCGAAGGCCCGCCGGCGCACCACGGACGGCCGGCGCCCGTTCGGGCTCCTGTGGTTCGTTCCCGAGATCCTGCGCCAGCGCCGGCTGTTCTCCGACGTGATCGTGGCGGCGCTCGCGCTCTACGCCGTCGGCCTCGCGGTGCCGCTGTTCTCCCAGCTCGTCATCGACCGGGTGCTGACCCACGAATCCTACGCGACGCTCACGGTGCTCGCCGGCGGCGTGGTGCTGGCGCTCGTCTTCGAGGCCTGCTTCACCTTCCTCAGGCGCTACCTGCTGCTCTACGCCTCGAACCGCATCGACATCCGGGTCGCGGTGAAGACCTTCGCCCACCTCCTCGGCCTGCCGCTCGCCCATTTCGAGCAGGTGCCGGCGGGCATCCTGGTCAAGCACATGCAGCAGGCCTCGCGGGTGCGCGAGTTCCTGACCGGGCGGCTGCTCACCACGGCGCTCGACGCCTGCTCGCTCCTCGTCTTCATTCCCGTTCTGCTGCTCTACAGCCCGAAGCTGACCCTGGTGGTGCTGGCCTTCACGGGCCTCGTCGCGCTCACCATCCTGGCCCTGATCGGGCCGTTCCGGCGCCGGCTCCAGGCGCTCTACGACGCGGAGGGCGAGCGCCAGGCCCTGCTCGTCGAATCGGTCCAGGGCATGCGCACCATCAAGTCCCTGGCGATGGAGCCGCTGCAGGGACGCCAGTGGGAGGATTCCTCGGCGCAGGCCGTGCAGATGCGCTACGGCGTCGAGCGGATCTCGGCGATCGCGCAGGCCGTCACGGGGTTGCTGGAGAAGCTCACCTCCGTGGCGATCATCGGCCTCGGCGCGCTCGACGTGTTCGACCGCTCGATGACGGTGGGCGCGCTCGTCGCCTTCAACATGCTGGCCGGCCGCGTCTCCGGGCCGCTCGTCCAGATGCTCACCATGGCGCACGAGTACCAGGAGGTGGCCCTCTCGGTCAGGATGCTCGGCGAGGTGATGAACCGGGCACCCGAGGCCGAGGGCCCGAGCCGCGGCCTGTGCCCGCCGGTGCGCGGCGAGATCACCTTCGAGGACGTGCGCTTCGCCTACGGGCCGGACCGGCCGCCCGCCCTCGATTCCGTGTCCTTCACGCTCGAGGCCGGCAGCATCGTCGGGGTGGTGGGGCGCAGCGGCTCGGGCAAGACCACCATCACCCGGCTGATCCAGCGGCTCTATCCCGTCCAGCAGGGGCTGGTGCGCCTCGACGGGCACGACATCCGCGAGATCGACCTCGCGCACCTGCGCCGCCAGGTCGGCGTGGTGCTCCAGGACAGCTTCCTGTTCCGCGGCACGGTGCGGGAGAACATCGCGGCGGCCAAGCCCTCGGCGAGCTTCGAGGAGATCGCCGAGGCCGCTCGCGCCGCGGGAGCCGACGAGTTCATCGAGCGCCTGCCGCGCGGCTTCGAGACGATGCTGGAGGAGAACGCCTCGAACCTCTCGGGCGGCCAGCGCCAGCGGCTCGCCATCGCGCGCGCCCTCGTGACCGATCCGCGGCTCCTCATCCTCGACGAGGCGACGAGCGCGCTCGATCCCGACAGCGAAGCGATCATCCGGCGCAACCTGCGCCGCATCGCCCGGGGCCGCACGGTGCTGATCGTGTCGCACCGCCTCGCCACCCTGGTCGACGCCAACGCGATCCTGGTGATCGACGGCGGCCGCCTCGTCGCGACCGGGCGCCACGACCAGCTGCTGACCTCCTGCACGACCTACCGCCACCTGTGGAACCAGCAGACGAGGCAGGCCGCATGAGCGCCCCCCAGACCCACGGAGGCTCCGGCGACGAGACCGCCCGGCCGGCGCTGGCCTCCGTGCCGGATTCCGAGCCCGCTCCCGCCAAGGCTCCGCCCCGCGGCGAGGTCGTGATCCTGCCCTCCCGGCGCCGGCCGGCGGTCGTCTCGGATTTCCAGCCCGACGCGCTCGCGGTCGAGGAGCGGGCGCCGCCCCGCGTCGCCCGGGCGACGCTCTACGCCGTCGCCGCCCTGCTGGCGACCGGCGTGACGTGGGCGTGCCTGTCGGAGATCGACGAGATCGCCAGCGCCCGGGGCCGGCTCGTCACCACGGTCCCCCACATCGTCGTCCAGCCGCTCGAGACGGCGGCGATCCGCTCGATCGCCGTCGCGGTCGGCCAGCCGGTCAAGGCCGGCGAGACGCTCGCCGTCCTCGACCCGACCTTCAGCGAGGCCGACGTGCAGCAGCTCACCGCCCGGCTCGCCGCGGCGGAGGCCCTGGTGGCGCGCCTCGAGGCCGAGTTCGACGAGCGCGAGGTCGCCTTCGACATGGCCCGACCCGAGCAGGCGCTCGAATCCCGCCTCGCCCGCCAGCGCAGGGCGCTGCGCGAGAGCCGCCTGCGCGGCCTCGACGAGGAGCTGGCCCGGGCCCGGACGAGCCTCGACCGCAACCGCCGCGAGGAGACGGTGCTGCTCGCCCGGCTCGAGGGCCTGCGCGAGATCGAGGGGATGCGCACGACGCTGCTCGAGCAGCAGATCGGCTCGAAGCTCAACCTGCTCCAGACCCGCGACGCCCGCCTCGACGTCGAGGCCTCGCTGGTGCGCACCCGCGGCGCCCAAGGGGAGGCGCGCCACGACCTCGCCAAGGCGACCGCCCAGCGCCAGGCCTTCCTCGACGAGACCGGCCGCACCGTGCTCGAAGCCCTGGCCGAGGCGCGCGAGAAGCGCACGATGGCCACGGAGGAGCTGCGCAAGGCGGCCCTCCGGCGCCAGCTCGTGACGCTGACCGCGCCCGCCGACGGCATCGTCCTCGACATCGCCCAGCGCGGCGCCGGCTCGGTGGCAAAGCAAGCCGAGCCGCTGTTCACCCTGGTGCCGGCGGGGAGCCCGCTCGAGGCCGAGGTGATGATCCATCCCCGCGACATCGGCCACGTCGCCAGCGGCCAGACCGCCCGGGTGAAGCTCGACGCCTTCCCGTTCCAGAAGCACGGCACCCTCTCGGGCCATGTCCGCACCGTGAGCCGCGACGCCTTCCCGTCCGACGCGGAGGGGCGCGGCAATCCCGGGCCGGGCCAGCCGCCCGCCCTGTTCTACCGCGCCCGCATCAGCCTCGACGACACGGCGCTCCGCGCCCTGCCCCAGGGCGCCGGCCTGATCCCCGGCATGGCGGTGCAGGGCGAGGTCCGGGTCGGGCAGAAGCGGGTGATCGCGTACTTCCTCTACCCGCTGATGCAGGTGGCCGACGAGGGCATCCGGGAGCCGTGAGGGCGGGGAGCGCGGGCGAATGCGCCGCCCTTGCGGGCCGCGCCCCGTCCTCGTAATCTGCAAGTCACTGGAACCAAAGAAGAATTAGTCTCATTCCAAACTACGCCCCCCTCCGGACGACGGCCGCGGGATCCGCCGTCCGGTGACGTCCTCCCTCGCGATCCGCGAGACGCGGGGCGTCCTCGCCGCCCTGCGCCCGCTCGGCCCCTTCTTCTGCCTCTACGTGACCTTCGGGGCCACGCTCGGCTTCCTGGCCGGCGGGGCGCCGCTGATCCTGCGGGCGCGCGGGCTCGACCTCGCCGAGGTCGGGCTCCTGCAGCTCATCAACCTGCCGGTCGGCCTGACCTTCCTGTGGGCCGCCCTCCTCGACCGGGTGCGGCTGCCGTTCCTCGGCCGGCGCCTCGGCTGGATCGTCGCGGCGCAAGGGTCCACGGTCGCGCTGCTGGCGGTCCTCAGCCTCGGCGAGCACTGGCCGCTCGCGGCCCTGCTGGCGCTCGCCGTCGCGATCTGCGCCTGCGCCGCCACCATGGACATCGCGCTCGAGGCCCTGGTGGTCGAGACGGTGCCGCCGGAGCGGCGGGCCTTCGTCGCCTCGGCCAAGCTCTGCGGCGCCTCGCTCGGCGGCATCCTGGGGGTCGGGGTGCTGGTCGGCTCCTACGACGCCCTCGGCTGGAAGGCGGCGGTGCTCGCCTGCGCGGCCCTCGACGCGCTCTGCCTCGTGCCGATCCTCGCCTATCCGGAGGCGCGGCGTCAGGGGCTCGGCGGCGTGCCGGAGCGCTGGTCCGGCTCGCTCGCCCGCCTGCGGGTGCTCGCCGGCCGCATCGCCGCGCTCGGCGCCTACTTCGCCGCCGCCTACCTCATCGCCGGGCCCAACACCCTGGCACTCCTCGATCTCGGGGTGCCGCTGGCCCGGGTCGGGGCGCTGACCGGCACCGTCCTGCCCGGGGTCAACCTCGTCATGGCGCTGGTGGCCGGCGGCCTGGCGGCCCGCTTCGGCACCGTGCGGCTCGTCGCGTTCGGCGGCCTCGGGGTGCTCGCCGCCGGCGGCCTGATGGCGGCGGCCTCCGCCCTGCGGTCCCAGGAGCTGGCGGTGACCGCCACGGTCCTGAACTTCGTCTTCGGCGGCTTCCTCGGGGTGCCGGTGTTCAACATGATCTACCGCTGGGCTCAAGGACCGCGGCCGGCCACCGACTACGCGCTCCTGTTCGGCGCCGCCTTCTTCGCCGCGATGCCGCTGCGGGTCGCCGCCCCGGCGCTCGCCGGCTGGGCGGGCTGGCCGGTCTACTTCGCGGCGACGATGCCGCTCTACGCCGCGGCGCTCGCCTGGCTCGTCCTCACGATCGCCCGCACCCTGCGGGCCGACCGGGCGGATGCGCGATGATCCCCGAGATCGCCGCGATCGTGCCGGCCTCGCTCGGCACCTACCGCGAGGGCGTGGCGGCGGGCCCCGGCGGGCCGGCCGCGACGCCCCTCGTCGCCCTGCGCGATCCCGCCGTGTTCGACGCCACGCTCGCCGCCTTCGAGGCCGGGCTCGGGGCGGCGCCGGGCACGACCGACCGGCGGGCCCTCGTCTCGTACTGGAGCCAGTTCTACCTCGCCCCGCTCGCCACCCCGGTCATGACCGCGCTGGTGCGCCTGAGGACACCGCTGCCGCTCGCCTTCGCGACGACGAGCCTCGAGCTCGACGCCGCCGGCCGCCCGGCCCGCTTCCTGGTGCAGCCCGAGGCGGCGCGGCCCTCGCCCTGCCGCTCCGCCGGGCAGGCCTCCCCGGGCCTCGCGGGCCTCGTCGAGGACCACCTGCGGCCCTTCGTCGAGCTGTGCCGGGCCCAGTGCGGCATCGCCCCCCGGGTGATCTGGGGCAACGCGGCGGTGATCCTCGACCACGTCGCGCGCGAGCTCGGCGAGCCCGAGACCCTGGCCTGCCCCGAGGTCGCGACCTGCCTCGGCTGGTGCGGCGGGCCTCCCTGCCCCCGCAATCCTCTCGCCCAGGCCCTGTGCGCGGCGGGCGGCGGGCGGCGGCGGCGCACCTGCTGCCTGCGCCGGCGCCTGCCGGGGGTGGCGTCCTGCGGGGCGTTGTGCCCGCTCAAGGAGACCGGGGCGTGCTGCGGGGCGGCGGCGACCTGAGCGCGGTCGCCTCCCGCGGGGACGATCACGGGTCGATGACGTGCGGCACGAAGCGGGCCCGGTCGGTGGTGATCGGGCCGTCGCCCTCGCGCAGGCACAGGCCGGCCGGCTCGTCCCCGACGATCCAGCTGCCGACCAGCGCGTGGCGACCCTCGAAGCGGGGCAGCGCGGCGAGGCCCTGGCGCACGTAGCCCTCGCCGCCATAGGGCCCCTCGACCCGCGCCGCGACCGCGCCGTCGCGCAGGATCAGGACGTTGGCGCCCTCCCGGGCGTAGAGCGGCTTCCTGACGAAGCTCCCGCCGAGGACGGCCCTGGCCGGGTCCGCCTCGAGGAAGGTCGGCAGCAGGTTCGGGTGGCCCGGCTCCATCGCCCAGAGGTGGGCGAGCATGCCCTTGTTGGACAGGACCGCCTTCCAGGGCGGCTCGACGAAGCGGGTCGGCGAGGCCCCGACCGCCCGGCCGAACGGGTCGGCGAAGACCCATTCCCACGGATAGAGCTTGAACAGGGCCTCGATCGGCCGCCCTTCCGCGTCCACGAACCATCCGTCGGAATCGAGGCCGATCGCCTCGAGCGGCAGGAAGGGCGCCGCGAGGCCGGCCTGGAGCGCGCAATCCTGCAGGTAGGCGACCGTGCCGCGATCCTCCGGCGCGTCGGCAAAGGCCGTGAAGGCGATGGCGCGGGTCGACGCGATCGCGGCGAAGCGCGCGACCAGCCGCTCGTGCAGGGCGTTGAACTGGTCGCAGCCCGCCGGCAGGCGGCCCCGGGCGAGCCCGTCCTCGAGCCAGAGCCACTGGAACACCGCGCTCTCGTAGAGGGCGGTCGGCGTGTCGGCGTTGTACTCGAGGAGCTTCGCCGGCCCGGTGCCGGCCCCGCCGTAGCTGAGGTCGAGGCGCCCGTAGAGCGCGGGGTCGCGCCGGCGCCAGCTCGCCCGGATCGCGTCCCAGGCGTGTTCGGGGATTCCCAAGGAGGCGAGGATGCCGCCATCCTCGACCGCCCGCTCGACGAAGGCGAGGCAGAGCGCGTGCAGCTCGCGGCTCGGCGCCTCGATGTCGTCCTCGATCTCCGCGAGGCCGAAGGCGTAGTGGGCGCTCTCGTCCCAGTAGGGCGCCCCGTCGAAGGAGTGGAAGTGGAAGCCGGCCCGGGCCGCGTGCTCGCGCCAGTCGGGCCGCTCTGGCGTGGCGACGCGGCGCATCAGCCGCCCCCGGATCCGTGCCCGCTCCCCATCGCCGCGACCGCCCGCCCGGTCCCGCCGAAGCCGCCGCGGGCGACGGTGCGCGGGCTCGAGGTCGTGCTGCGGGCGACCGCACTGGAGACGTGGACCCGCGAGGTGCCGCCCGCGGCGACGACCCGGGCACCCGAGCCGGTGCAGTAGCCGCCGGCCGTGCCGCCATGGGCGTGCCGCTCCTCCTCCGGGGCGTGGGCGTAGAGCGGCTGGACCGGCAGGTCCTGCTCCTCGGTCCGTCCCATCATGAAGGCGGCCATCACCGGGAGGAACCGGCCTTGCGCCGCCGGCGTCACCGTCGCGCCCGGGACGCAGCCGCCGCGGCCGTGGTGGCGCTCGCACTCCGCCGGGGTCTCGTAGCGCGGCGCGCTCGCCGCGTAGGCGGCGCGGGCGGCGGCCTCGGCCTCGGTGCAGGCCTGCTCGGTGCGGACCCGGTCGGCGATGCAGGCGCCGAGCGAGCCGTAGACGAGCACGTCCTCGTCGCGCTGCGAGGGGTCGAGGCGCGCGAGCCCGATCGCGGTGGCGCCGGCCCCGGCGACGAGCACCAGGGAGATGGCGGCCGAGCGCTTGGCGCGGCGGGCGGGATCCGGGGGAGAGGCGGGCGCGGGCTCGCTCATGACACCCTAGTAGGTCATCGAGGCGGCGTTCAGCACGCCGCCGGCGAGGGAGGCGGCGCCGAGCAGCAGGGCGGCCGCGATCCGATCGTCCTCGATCCGGCGCGACAGGTCCGGCAGGACGAGGCGGACCAGCCAGTAGACCCCGACCTGCACCACCAGCGCGACGAGGCCCCAGACCAGGCAATCGAGGACGGAGCGGGCGTTGTAGATCGCGACCGCCAGCGGCAGGGTGAAGCCGAGAAGGCTGCCGCCGAGCGACACCGACGCGGCCGTCACGTCCCGGCGGATCAGCGCGAGCTCGTTATGCGCCGTCGCGAGGGTGTAGACGACGAGGTAGAGGCCGGTCAGACCTGCGCCCGTGCCGAGATAGACGAGGAAGTCGGGAAGGCCCGCGATCGACGTCATGCCGTCGTCGTCTCGCCCGGGCCGCGCGCGCCGGCGGGCCTCTCGTCAAGCAGAGTGGGACGCAAGGTCCATCGCAACCCTATCGATCGACTCCGATCGTCGATTCGTCCGGCCAGTCTCGCGAGGGCGAGCCTGGCCGTCAACTCCACATCGCGGGGGAGAACCGCGACGGCACGGCGGCAGCGCAGTTCTCAGGCCGCCCGCACGGTACCGAGGAAGCGCGCCACCTCCGCCGAGAGGTGCTCGGACTGGCGCGACAGCTCGGAAGCCGAGGCGAGCACCTCGGAGGCGGCCGCCCCGGTCTCCTCCGCCGCCGCTGCGACGCCCGCGATGTTGCCCGTCACCTCGCCGGTGCCGGAGGCCGCCTGCGAGACGTTGCGGACGATCTCCTGGGTCGCCGCGCCCTGCTCCTCCACCGCCGCGGCGATCGAGGTCGCCACCCCCGAGATCTCCTCGATCCGCGCGGTGATCGTGCCGATCGCGCCGGCCGCCTGACCCGTCGAGGCCTGGATCGCCGCGATCTGGCTCGTGATCTCCTCCGTCGCGCGGGCCGTCTGGCCGGCGAGTTCCTTGACCTCCGCGGCCACCACCGCGAAGCCGCGGCCGGCAGCACCGGCGCGCGCCGCCTCGATGGTGGCGTTCAGCGCCAGCAGGTTCGTCTGCGCGGCGATCGAGGAGATCAGCCCGACCACGTCGCCGATGCGGGCGGTCGCCTCGGTCAGCGCCCGGACCTGGTGGGCGGTCTGTCCGGCCTCGGCGACCGCGGCCTGCGCCAGCCGCGCCGAGCCGTCGACCTGGCGGCCGATCTCCTGGACCGAGGCGCCGAGCTCCTCGGCCGCGGCCGCGACGGTGCCGACGTTGGAGGAAGCCTCCTCGGCCGCCGCCGCGACGGCGGTGGACTGGGCGGCGGTCTGGGTCGCGGTCGCCGTCATCGCCTGGGCGGTGGCCTGCAGCTCGGTGGCGGAGGCCGAGACCCGGCCGACGATGCCGCCGACCGCCTGCTCGAAGGCGTCCGCCATCCGGCGCATGCCGGCGCGGCGCTGCTCCTCGGCCGAGGCGCGGGCGAGGACGGTCTCCTCCTCCAGGGTTCGGGCCCGGATCAGGCCGTCCTTGAACACCTGCACGGCGGCCGCCATCGCGCCGATCTCGTCGCGTCGCTCCGCGCCGGGGATGGCGGTCGCGACATCCCCCGCCGCCAGCCGCCGCATCGCGTGATCGAGCTTGCGCAGGGGCGCGACCGCACGGCGCAGGCTGAGCCAGAGGATCGCGGCGCCGGCCAGAGCCATCGCGAGGCCGAGCCCGACGGACTGGCCCCGGATGCGGTCGAGCAGGGCGTAGTACTCGCTCTTCCTGACGCCCGCATAGAAGATGCCGATCACGCCGCCGCGGGCATCGCGGATCGGCTCGTAGATCGTCAGGTAGGGAATGCCGAGGATGACGGCCTCGCCGCGATACGTCTCGCCCCGGCCGAGGACCGCCTCGTGGACCGGACCGCGCGCGAGCCTGGTCCCGATGGCGCGGGAGCCGTCCGGGTTGAGGACGGTCGTGGCGATCCGCGTGTCGCCCGCGAACACCGTCGCGGTACCGCCCATCACGTCCCGCACGCGGTCGACCGCCGGCTCCGCCGCGCCGACGACGTGGGAGCCGATCGTCAGTCGCCCGTCCACCAGCGCGAAGTCGGCGGACGCGCCCTCGTCGGCGAGCGTCCGCTTCAGCAGCCGCACGTTGCCCTCGAGCGCGTCGGTCGCGTGGCG
This sequence comes from Methylobacterium terrae, assembly GCF_003173755.1. NCBI lineage: Bacteria > Pseudomonadati > Pseudomonadota > Alphaproteobacteria > Hyphomicrobiales > Methylobacteriaceae > Methylobacterium > Methylobacterium terrae. The sequence goes on along the minus strand of NZ_CP029553.1, from coordinate 2,437,570 downwards.
GAGCATCTCCGCCTCGACGTCCCGCAGCATCAGGCCGACCACGCCGGCCACCGCCAGCATGAGGACGATAGTCCCAATGATACTGCTGCGCATCGCGAGCGAGATGACGGTCAGGCGCAGGACACGGCTCACCATGGCGAAACGTTTCTCGATCTCGGTGGAACGGATACCGTGACAGCTATGGCGAAATATCTTTGAGACAAGGGCGCATGGCGGAACTTATCCTGGCAATTGGTGAGATCTAACGATCGTTAAACCGGAATTAGTTTTAACGGAGCGTAGTGACGTTAGAAGAGCGGCCTCGGTTCGGATGCGAGAAGGTCTCCCTCATCCCTCGACGCGCGGCAACGCCGCCACCAGAGCGGTCAGGAAGGCCTGCACCGCCCGCGGCAGGCGCCGGTCGCGCATGGTCTGGACCTCGATGCCGCGGGCGAGGCTGCGCCGCGACTGGATCGGCAGGGCCCGGAACGCGTCGCGCTCGACCTCGCCCTGGAGCGCGATCGACGAGACCAGGGTCAGCCCGCGGGTGCGGCGCACGAAGGGCAGCAGGGCCGAGAGGGCGTTCGCGGTCAGCACCGGCTCGATGGCGATGCCCTCCGCCGCGCAGGCCGCGTCGAGGATGGTGCGCAGCGTCGTGTCGCGGGGCAGGAGCGCGACCGGATGGGCGGCAACGTCGGTGAGGCCGATCAGCCGGCGCCCGGCGAGGGGATGGTCGGGTGCGCAGAGGGCGACCATGGCGAGGCTGGTGCGATAGGCGACCGCGACGTCGGCGGACGGCTCCAGGCTGAAGGTGATGCCGAGATCGGCATCGCCCTGGATCACCCGGTGGGTGACCTGGGCCGGCGGCAGCACGCTCAGCTCGAACCGGATGCCCGGATGGCGCCCGTGGAACTCGGCGACGAGGCTCGGGACGAGGTCGACCGCGAAGGCGTCGGTGCAGGCGACCCGCACCAGCCCTCGCCACAGGCCCTCCAGCTCGCGGATCTCGGTGACGACCTGCTCGGCGCTCGACAGGACCTGGTGGGCGTGGCGGGCCAGCAATTCGCCGGCCTGGCTCAGCACCATGCCGCGCGGCCGGCGCTCGAAGAGCGGGCAGGCGAGCTCGGCCTCGAGGTTGGCGACCTGGCGGCTGATCGCCGAGGGGGCGACGTTGAGCCGGCCGGAGGCCGCCGCGATCGAGCCGTCGCGGGCCACCGCCAGGAAGTAGCGCAACGCCGTGGTCTGCACCGTCCACTCCTGCCTTGCCGTTTCGGCAACGAACCTATCGACAAATTCGACTTGTTGCGATCGGATCTGCGCAACATCCTGGCACGATGAATTTTGCGGCAGTGCAACATGACGGGTGGCGACGCCCGCGCTGCCCCCGATCAGGCGGAGCCGACATGTCGACACGGATCGAAGCGGGGCGGGTTCGCAAGATGGGCCGAGGACTTGCGGGAAGAGGACTGGCGGGAAGAGGGCTGGCTGGAAGAGGGCTGGCGGGCGGGTTGCTCGCGGGCCTCCTCCTCGCCGGGGCGGCGGGCCCGGCGCTCGCCGGCAAGGCCGACGACACGCTCGTCTACGCCTCGGACAGCGAGCCGGAGAACCTGAGCCCCTACCACAACAACCTGCGCGAGGGGGTGATCCTCGCCCGCAACGTCTGGGACACTCTCCTCTACCGCGATCCGAAGACCGGCGCGCATCAGCCGATGCTCGCCACCGCCTGGACCTGGGTCGACCCGGTCACCCTCGACCTGACGATCCGCGACGGCGTGACCTTCCACAACGGCGATCCCCTGACGCCCGAGGACGTCGCCTTCACGTTCAACTACGTACTGACGCCCGAGGCGAAGATCATCACCAAGGGCAACGTCGACTGGATGAAGTCGACCGAGGTGACCGGGCCGCACGGCGTGCGCATACACCTCAAGGCGCCGTTCCCGGCCGCCCTCGAATACCTGTCCGGCCCGACCCCGATCCTGCCGGCCGCCTACTTCAAGAAGGTGGGCCTCGACGGCTTCAGCAAGGCCCCGGTCGGCACCGGCCCCTACCGCATCGTCTCCGCCGAGAGCGGCAAGGGCGTGAAGATGGTGCGCAACGATAAGTACTGGCCCGGCAGCCCGGCGGGCAAGGCGAAGATCGGCAAGCTCGAGTTCCGCATCATCCCGGACGGCGACAGCCGGATGGCCGAATTGATGACCGGCGGCATCGACTGGATCTGGCGCGTGCCGACCGACCAGGCCGAGCAGCTGAAGCGCGACCCGACGCTGACCGTCGTCTCCGCCGAGACGATGCGGGTCGGCTTCCTGCAATTCGACGTGCTGGGCCGCGCGGTCGCGAACTCGCCCCTCAAGGACGTGCGGGTGCGCCAGGCGATCTCCTACGCCATCGACCGCAAGGCGATGGTCGACAACCTGGTGCGCGGCGGCTCCCGGGTGATGAACGCGCTGTGCTTCATCGAGCAGTTCGGCTGCACCGACGCGGGCGTGCCGGCCTATCCCTACGACCCGGCCAAGGCGCGGGCGCTCCTCAAGGAGGCCGGCTACGCGAACGGCTTCGACATCGACCTCACGGCCTATCGCGAGCGCGACTACGCCGAGGCGGTGATCGGCTACCTGCGCGCCGTCGGCATCCGGGCGAAGCTCAACTACCTGCGCTACGCCGCCATGCGCGACGCGATGCGGGCCGGCAAGACCTCGATCGGCTACCAGACCTGGGGCTCGTTCTCGATCAACGACGTCTCGGGCTTCACCGGGATCTACTTCCGCGGCGGCGAGGAGGACCTGGCCCGCGATCCGACCGTGATCGCCGACCTCCAGGCCGGCGACACCAGCGTCGATCCGGCCGCCCGCAAGGCGAAGTACGCCGAGGCGCTCAAGCGCATCGGAGCGCAAGCCTACGCCCTGCCGATGTTCTCCTACCCGTCGAACTACGCCTTCACGGCCGACCTCGACTTCGCCGCGCAGACCGACGAGGTGCCGCGCTTCTACGCGGCCTCCTGGAAGAAGTAGGGGCTGCGCCGTGCTCCGCTTCGCGCTGCGGCGCCTCCTGGTGGCGGTCGGCGTCGCGCTGACCGTCTCGATGGCGAGCTTCCTGCTCCTCCACCTCTCGGGCGACCTCGCCACCGCCATCGCCGGCCCGGAGGCGACGGGCGAGCAGGTCGCGGCGATCCGCGCCCAGCACGGGCTCGACCAGCCCTTGGTGGTCCAGTTCGGGTCCTGGGGCTGGCACGCGCTCCACCTCGATTTCGGGCGCTCGTTCTACTTCCCCGAGCAGGTGACCGACCTGCTCGCCGCCCGCCTGCCGGTCACCCTGACCCTCGGCGTGATCGCGCTCGCGGTGGCGCTCCTCGTCGCCATCCCTCTCGGGGTCCTGGCGGCGTTCCACCGCGACACCTGGATCGACCGGACGGCGCTCGCCGTCTCGGTGCTCGGGCAGGCGATGCCGAGCTTCTGGTTCGGCCTCACCCTGATCCTGATCTTCTCCGTCAACCTGCGCTGGCTGCCGGTCTCCGGCAACGCGACCTGGAAGCACTTCATCCTGCCGGCGGTGGCGCTCGGCTACTACGCGATGCCGGCGGTGATGCGGGTCACCCGCAACGGAATGCTGGAGGTGCTGTCCTCCGACTACGTCCGCACCGCCCGCGCCAAGGGGCTGCCCCCGCGCAAGATCCTGATCCGCCACGCGCTCCGCAACGCGGTGATCCCCGTGATCGCGCTCGCCGCGGTGCAGTTCGGCTTCATGCTCGGCGGCTCGATCGTGATCGAGGCGGTGTTCTCGCTCCAGGGCCTCGGCCAGCTCGCCTGGGAATCGATCGCCCGCAACGACTTCCCCGTCGTCCAGGCGATCGTGCTGGTGCTGGCGATGATCTACATCGCGCTGACGCTGGCCGCCGACCTCCTCAACGCCCTGCTCGATCCGAGGCTGCGCGCATGACCGTCCGGCCCGCCTCCCCCCTCGCCCGAGCGCCGGCGACGGCATCGCCCCCTGCCGAGACCGCCCTGCCAGAGACCGCCCTGCCCCCTTCGCGCTCGCCCGCCGCCATCGCGCTCGGGCGCGGGCTGTCCCACGGCGGCTTCCTGATCGGTGCCGGCATCGTCGGGCTCATCCTGCTCGCGGCGCTCGCCGCGCCCCTGATCGCCCCGCACGACCCCTACGCCCAGGACGTGTCGCGCCGGCTGATCCCGCCGTTCTGGCACGCCAAGGGCAGCGCCGAGCACTGGCTCGGCACCGACAAGCTCGGGCGCGACTATCTCAGCCGCCTGATCTACGGCAGCCAGATCTCGCTGCTGATCGGCCTCTCGGCCGCCCTGATCTCGGGGGTGATCGGCACCACGCTCGGGGTGCTGGCCGGCTATTACGGCGGCCGGGTCGACGCGGTGGTGAGCTACGTCGTCACCACGCGGCTCGCGATGCCGGTGGTGCTCGTGGCTTTGGCCATGGCCTCGCTGGTCGGCGGCTCGCTGAAGGTCGTGGTGCTGGTGCTCGGCCTCCTGCTCTGGGACCGCTTCGCGGTGGTGACCCGCGCGGCGACCCGGCAGGTGCGGGCCCAGGACTTCGTCGCCGCGGCCAGGGCCTCGGGCTTCGGGCCGGTGCGGATCCTCGCCCAGGAGATCCTGCCCAACATCCTCAACGCGCTGATCGTGGTGGCGACCCTGGAGATGGCGCACGCGATCCTGCTCGAGGCGGCGCTCTCCTTCCTCGGCCTCGGCGTGCAGCCGCCGCTGCCGTCCTGGGGGCTGATGATCGCCGAGGGCAAGCAGTACATGTTCTTCCAGCCCTGGGTCATCACCATCCCGGGCGTGGCCCTGCTGGTCCTGGTGCTCGGCATCAACCTGCTCGGCGACGGGGTGCGCGACATCACCGCGCCGGAAGGGCGGCATTGAGCACCGGTCGAGACCTGACGTTCGTCCTTCCCACTCGCTTACGGAAAGTCCTGCCCATGTCGCGACGCGACGCCATCGCGCTGGCCCACCGGCACTACGACGACGGCGATTTCCTCGCCGTGCTGCGCCGGGCGGTCGCCCTGCCGACCGAGAGCCAGGCCCCGGACCAGGGGCCGGCGCTCGCCGCCTATCTCGACCGGTTCATGATCCCGCTGGCGACGCGGCTCGGCTTCGAGACCCGGATCGTCGAGAACCCGAAGGCGGGCCAGGGACCGTTCCTGATCGCCACCCGGCACGAGGGCGACGACCTGCCGACGGTGCTCACCTACGGCCACGGCGACACGGTGCGGAACTACCCCGAGCAGTGGCGCGCCGGGCTGCACCCGCTCGAGGTCGTGGTCGAGGGCGAGCGGTGGTACGGGCGCGGCACCGCCGACAACAAGGGCCAGCACCTGATCAACCTCGGCGCCCTCGAGGCGGTGATGCAGGCCCGCGGCGGCAAGCTCGGCTTCAACGTCAAGCTACTGATCGAGATGGGCGAGGAGGCCGGCTCGCCGGGCCTGCGCGAGGTCTGCCGCGCGGAAGGCCCGGCGCTCAAGTCCGATCTCCTCATCGCCTCCGACGGGCCGCGGATCGAGGCCGCGCGGCCGACGATGTTCCTCGGCTCCCGCGGCGGCTACACCTTCGAGCTGGTGGTGGACCTGCGCGAGGGCGGCCACCATTCGGGCAATTGGGGCGGGCTCCTGCGCAACCCCGGCACGGTGCTGGCGAGCGCCATCGCGAGCCTCGTCGACGGGCAGGGTCGCATCCTCCTCGACGCGTTCCGCCCGCCGCCGATCCCCGAGGGGGTGCGCGCCGCCCTCGCCGACATCACGGTCGGGGGCGACCCGAACGCCCCGGCGATCGACGAGGGCTGGGGCGAGCCCGGCCTCTCCCCGGCCGAGCGGGTCTTCGGCTGGAACACCCTGGAGGTGCTGGCCTTCAAGTGCGGCGACCCGGACGGGCCGCAGAACGCCGTGCCGCCCTCCGCCAAGGCGACGATGCAGCTGCGCTTCGTCGTCGGCACCGACTGGGAGAACTTGCTGCCGGCGATCCGCCGGCACCTCGACGCCAAGGGCTTCCCGATGGTCGAGGTGCGGCAGGCCCGCACCGAGGTCTTCCGCGCCACCCGCCTGCCGGTCGAGGATCCGTGGGTGGCTTGGGCGCTGGCCTCGATCGAGGCCAGCACGGGCAAGCGCCCGGCCCTGCTGCCGAACCTCGGCGGCTCGCTGCCGAACGACGCCTTCTCGGAGATCCTCGGGCTTCCGACGCTGTGGGTGCCGCATTCCTACCCGGCCTGCTCGCAGCACGCGCCGGACGAGCACCTGCTCGGAGCGCCGACACGCGAGGCGCTGGGGCTGATGGCGGGGCTGTTCTTCGACCTCGGCGAGACCGGGCCGGCGGTCCTGGCCGGGCGGAAGGCCGCGGCCTGAGAGGCCGGACCGCCCGGCACCGCGATCCCGGAACGCTCAGCCATCCCGTTCCGGGTAGGGACGATACGGCACGAACGGCCTGAATGATCGGGCATCCAAGGGGCAGAGATGAGCGAACCGATCGTCCAGATCCGCAACCTGACCCTCGCCCTGCCGGCGGGCGCCGACCGGCCGCACGCGGTCGAGGATCTGAGCCTCGACCTGATGCCGGGGCGGATCCTCTGCGTCGTCGGCGAATCCGGCTCGGGCAAGTCGATGAGCGCCTACGCGCTCACCGGCCTGCTGCCGCGGGCGCTGACGATGGCGGGCGGCGAGATCCGGTTCGAGGGCCGGGACCTCCTGCGCCTCGACGAGCGCGCCTGGCGCTCCTTGCGCGGCCGGCGGATCGCGATGATCTTCCAGGAGCCGATGACGGCGCTCAACCCGGTGATGCGGATCGGCGACCAGATCGCCGAGATGTTCGAGGCCCACGACCTCCTGACCCCGCGGGAGCGGCGCGCCCGCGCGGTGGCGCTCGCCCGCGAGGTCGGCCTGCCGCAGCCGGAGCAGATCGTGAGATCCTATCCGCACCAGCTCTCGGGAGGGCAGCGCCAGCGGGCGATGATCGCGATGGCGCTGGCGCTCGAACCCGCGGTGCTCGTCGCCGACGAGCCGACGACGGCCCTCGACGTGACGACCCAGGCGCAGATCCTCAAGCTGATCCGCGACCTCCAGACCCGCCGCAACATGGCGGTCCTGTTCATCACCCACGATTTCGGCGTGGTGGCCGACATCGCCGACCACGTCGCGGTCCTCCAGCGCGGCCGGCTGGTCGAGGCCGGCCCGGCCGAGGCGGTCCTGCGCCGCCCGCAGGCCGCCTACACCAAGGCGCTGCTCGCCGCGGTGCCGAGCCTGACCCCGCCCGAGCGGGCGCCGATCACCGGGGCGCCGGTCGCCCTGTCGGTCTCGGGTCTCGCCAAGACCTACGCGACGGGCGGCGGCCTGTTCGGCAAGCCGCGGGTGGTGGCGGCGGTCAAGGAGGTCGGCTTCGACGTGCGCCGGGGCGAGACCCTGGGCCTCGTCGGCGAATCGGGCTCCGGCAAGTCGACCACCGCGCGGCTGGCGATCCGGCTGATCGAGCCCGATCACGGCACGGTGCGCCTCGGCAGCCTCGATTTCACGGCGCTCGGGGCCACGCAGCTCCGCGACGAGCGCAGGCGGATCCAGATGATCTTCCAGGACCCCTTCGCCTCGCTCAACCCCCGCCGCACCGTCGAGCAGATCATCGCCGGCGGTCCCATCGCCCACGGCACCCCGTCCAGCCGGGCCCGGGCGAGGGCGCGCGAGCTCCTCGACCTCGTCGGCCTGCCGCCGAGCGCCGCCGGGCGCTACCCGAACGCCTTCTCGGGCGGCCAGCGCCAGCGCATCGGCATCGCCCGCGCGCTCGCGATGGAACCGGACGTGCTCGTCGCCGACGAGGCGGTCTCGGCCCTCGACGTCTCGGTCCAGGCCCAGGTGCTGGCGCTCCTGGAGGACCTGAAGGCGCGCCTCGGCATCGCGATGCTGTTCATCACCCACGACCTGCGCGTGGCGGCGACGATCTGCGACCGGATCGCCGTGATGCACCGGGGCGAGATCGTCGAGATGAACCGGACCGCAGAGTTGTTCCGGGCGCCCGAGCATCCCTACACCCGCAGCCTGCTGGCGGCGGTGCCGGGGGCGACGTTCGCCGAACCGGCGTGAGGGGCGGGACGAGATCGCACGGCGAACGCCCGCATCCGGTGGTAGAGGGTCGGAACGGCCCGGGCGGTGATTCCCGGTCCCTCATCCCCGAACCCGCGAGCCGACCTCGATGGCGCCGTCCTCCCCCCTGCCCGCCAGCACCGCGACGCGGCCGGCCTTCGCCCGGTGGATGGGCACGACGAACCAGATCACCCGCACGTTCCTCGCCGCCGGCGCGATCCCCGGCCTGATCAACGTCGCCGGCGGCCTGCCCGACCCGACGATCTTCCCGACCGAGCGGCTCGCCGAGTTCGCCCGCCGGGCGGTGGCCGAGCATCCGGACGAGGTGCTGAGCTACGGCCCGGTCGAGGGGCTGGCGGCCCTGCGCGACGCCCTCGCGCGCCGCTTCGGCTCCCCGGCCCTGCCGCTGACGCGCGACAACGTGCTGGTGACCACCTCCGGGATGCAGGGCCTCGACCTGATCGGCAAGGTGCTGCTGGAGGACGGCGGCCTGGTCGCCGGCCAGTACCCGACCTATCTCGGCGCCCTCGATGCCTGGCGCCCGCGCGCGCCGTCGTTCCGCAACCTCGTGCTGGAGGCGCCGGGCTTCGACCCGTTCGAGGCCGTCGCGGGGGCGCAATTCGCCTACGCGGTGCCGAACTTCTCGAACCCCACCGGCCGGATGGTCGATCTCGCCACGCGCCGCGCCCTCGTCGCGGCGGCGCATCGGACCGGGACCTGGCTCGTCGAGGACGATCCCTACGGCACGCTGCACTACGACGGCGCGGCGCTGCCGCGGCTGATCGAGCTCTCGGCGCAAGCCGCACCCGGCGAGCCCTATGCCGGCCCGGTGATCTCCATGGGTACGCTCTCGAAGGAGATCGCGCCGGGCCTGCGCGTCGGCTGGGTCGTCGCGGCACCGGCGATGATCGAGGCGCTGACGCTCGCCAAGCAGGGCTCGGACCTGTGCACCAGCGGCGTGACCCAGCGCGTCGCGCTCGCGGCGATCGAGTCGGGGCTCGTCGACGAGATCCGGCCGGCGCTCGTCGCCCTGTACCGCAGCCGCCGGGACGCGCTCTGCGCCGCGCTCTCGGCCCATCTCTCCGACTGGTTCGACTGGGAGGTGCCGGTCGGCGGCATGTTCGTCTGGGCGGTCGCGAAGGACCCCGCCCTCGACACCGACGCGCTGCTGCCCCACGCGCTGTCGGCCGGGATCTGCTTCTCGCCGAGCAGCGTCTTCGACGCGACGGGAGCGAACCGGCGCGGCATGCGGCTCAACTTCACCCTCAACCCGCCGGAGCGGCTGGACGAGGGAATGCGGCGCCTCGCGACGGCGGTCGCGGCGTTGCGACGGTCGCGCGGCGGGGCCGCCTGATCCGGGCGCGCGGCGTGCGGATCGGAAACGGTCCGGACACCGATTGGAATTAGTCTTGCAAGAAAGTTGCGCGCAATTCAAAGTCACCCTCGGCAATCCCGAGGAAACGCCCCCATGATCCGGTCCCTCTCCGTCCTGGCCAGCGCCGCCGTGCTGGCCTCCCTCGCCGCGCCCGCCCCGGCCGAGGAAGTCGATCCCGGCGCCATCGTCGCCCTGCAATTCGCCCTCAGCGGCGACCACAAGGGCGTGCGCGCGAGCGGCGCCAAGGGCGTCTGCCTGAAGGGCACCTTCACGCCCGCCGCCGACGCGGCGAGCCTGTCGAAGGCGCCGCAATTCGCCAAGGCCGTGCCGGTCACCGCCCGCTTCTCGATGGGCGGCGGCAACCCGAAGATCTCGGACAAGACCAAGCCGACCACCCGCGGCTTCGCGATGCGGATGCAGGACCCGGCCGGCGACCTGACCTTCGTGATCATCTCCGCGCCGGTCTTCTCGACGAGGACCCCGGCGCAGCTGCTCGAGTTCCTGCAGGTCCGGGCGCCTGGGCCGGACGGCAAGCCGGACCCGGAGAAGATCAAGGCCTTCGCGGCGAAGAACCCGGAGACCGGCCGCCAGGCCGCGTGGCTCAACGCGCGGCCGGTGCCGGCGAGCTTCGCGGGCACCGATTACTGGGCGGTGCACACCTACACGCTGACCAACGCCAAGGGCGAGGCGACGAAGGCCCGGCTCACGTTCGTCGCCGCCGACAAGGCGACGCTGTCGGACGACGAGCTGAAGGCCAAGCCCGACAGCTTCTACGCCGACGAGCTGAAGGAGCGGCTGGCCCGGGGCCCGGCGAAGTTCGACCTCGTGGCGATCCTGCCCGAGCCGGGCGACCCGACCACCGACGTCACCGCGGACCTGCCGGAGGGGCGCAAGACCCGCACGCTCGGCACCCTGGCGATCGCCGGCATCGAGCCCGATGCCACCTGCGACGCCGCGACGTTCGAGCCGGTGGTCGACCTGCCCGAGGGCATCGCCGGCCCGGCCGACGACCCGATGTTCGCGATCCGCTCGCCGGCCTACGCGGTGTCGCTGTCGCGGCGCTCGAACTGAGCCGCGTCGGGCCGGGAGGGCGGCGCCCTCCCGGCCCGACGATGCGCCGACCTCTCCCCGCCCCCGTCGCGCAAGGCGGCGGGGGAAGAAATTCGTGCCACGTCCGATCCGCACCGCCGTACCGCGTGACGAGATCCCGGCGGGGAGGGTCGCGGGCTCCGCACCTCCCCGATGCGCCCTGATTCCGCGCCGCCGGCACCGCCGCTCCATCGACCATCGCGCGATGACGAAGCATTAGGTATGCGCCGAGACCACGGCGGAGCTTGTCGTCTCTTGCGCCGTTACGATCCCGTGCGGCGGTGAAACCGCCCGGCCGATGCTCGGCCGGCGCGAGACCTGGCACCGGTTCTTCCGGCTGATCGCCCGGAGAGACGAAGCATTAAGCGCTGCAATATAGTCCTATCCAGTATCGAACCCGCGCCGAGACGGCGTCCCCCGCGGAGCCCGACACGCCTCCCATGACCGCCCTCCCCTCCGCCGCGCTGCGCTGCATGCCGGGTCTCTCGCCGGGTCTCTCGCCGGATCTCGCCCCGGACAGCGGGCGCCCCCGTGCGGACGGGCCGGGTCGGGCCGCGACGCCGCGCCTCGCCCGCGGTCTCGATGCCGTCCGGCACGGCTTCCTGATGATCGATACGCGGGGTCGCGTCGCCGTCTGCACCGGGCCGGCCCTGGCGCTGCTGGCCCGGCTCGGCCTCGACGGCGCGCCGTCCCTGCGCCGTCTCCTGCGCCTCGCCCGCGCCGGTTCCGGCCTTACCATCCGCGAGATCGTCACCCGCCTCGGTGCCCGCGCCGTGCTCGACGTGGCCGCCGGCGGCCACAGCGTCCAGGTCGAGATGCACCCGGTCCCGGACGAGGGCGTCGCCCTGGTGCTGGAGGACGTCAGCGCCCGCCGGGCGGCGGAGAGCCGGGCCCACGACCTCGCCCGCCTCGATCCGCTCACCGGGCTGCCCAACCGCCTGCAGCTGCGTGAGCACCTCGACGCCGCGCTCGGGCGCCTGCAGCGCACCGGCGAGGGCTGCGCGGTGCTCCTCGTCGACCTCGACCGCTTCAAGCCGGTCAACGACACGCTCGGCCACCCGGTCGGCGACGCGCTCCTGCACAAGGTGGCCGACCGCCTGCGCTCGATGGTCCGGGCCGGCGACACCGTCGCGCGGATCGGCGGCGACGAGTTCGTGGTGCTGCAGGCCGGCGTGTCCGCGCCCGACGAGGCTCAGGCGCTGGCGCGCCGCGTCGTCGACCTCGTCGGCCGCACCTACATGATCGAGGGCCAGCTGCTCTCGATCGGGGCGAGCGTCGGCGTCGCCCTCGCGCCGGCCGACGGGTACGACGCCGACCGGCTCCTGAAGAACGCCGACCTCGCCCTCTACCGCGCCAAGCTCGACGGGCGGGGCACGTTCCGGTTCTTCGAGCCGGCGATGGACGCGCGGATGCAGGCGCGCCGGCGCCTCGAGCTCGACATGCGCCAGGCGCTCGCCCGGCGCGAGTTCCAGCTCCACTACCAGCCGCAGCTCAACCTCGCCGACGAGCGCCTGGTCGGGTGCGAGGCGCTGATCCGCTGGCGTCACCCGGAGCGCGGCCTGGTCTCGCCCCTCGACTTCATCCCGCTCGCCGAGGAGATCGGCCTGATCGTGCCGATCGGCGAGTGGGTGATCCGCCAGGCCTGCCGCGACGCCGCCTCCTGGCCGCGGCCGCTCTCGGTCGCCGTCAACGTCTCGCCGGCCCAGTTCAAGAGCGACCGCCTCGTCGAGACCATCGTGTCGGCGCTCAGCCATGCCGGCCTGCCGGCATCGAGGCTCGAGATCGAGATCACCGAGGGCGTGCTGCTGCAGGACAACGAGAAGACCCTGCACACCCTCCATCGCCTGCGGGCGCTCGGCGTGCGGGTGTCGATGGACGATTTCGGCACCGGCTACTCGTCCCTGAGCTACCTGCGCGCCTTCCCCTTCGACAAGATCAAGATCGACCGCTCCTTCGTCTCCGACATGGAGGACAAGGCCGACGGCGAGGCGATCATCCGGGCGATCGCCGGCCTCGGCCGCAGCCTCGGCATGACCACGGTGGCGGAGGGCGTCGAGACCGCCGAGCAGCTGCGCCGCATCCGGGCCGAGGGCTGCACCGACGTGCAGGGCTACCTCATCAGCAAGCCGCTGCCCCCCGACGACCTCCTGCGCCTCCTCGCCGCCGGCTCCCCCTTTCCCCGGACTCCACCCGTGAGCGATCCGTCATGAGCGACCTGTACCGCCTGGTCTACGCCAGCAAGAACCTGCTCCAGGGCCCCGACCACGAGGTGACCGCGGCGGTGCGCCGGATCCTCGCCGCCTCGCAGGCCAACAACCGCCGGGTCGGCGTCACCGGCGCCCTGATGTTCAACGGCGGCGCCTTCGCGCAGGTGCTGGAGGGGCCGCGGACCGGCGTGGAGGACACCTTCGAGCGCATCCAGCGCGACGAGCGCCACGGCGACGTCACGGTGCTGCAATGCGGCCCGGTCGAGGCCCGCGGCTTCCCGGACTGGTCGATGGCCTTCGTCGGCCAGTCCGCCCGCGGGCAGGCCCTGTGGTGCGGGCTCGCCGCCGAGAGCGGCTTCGACCTCACCCGCCTCGACGGCGACGGGGTGTTCGCGATGCTGCACGGCCTGGTGCTGGAGGAGGAGGGCACCCCGATCGCGGCCGCTCCGGTCGCGGCGGTGCCCGTCCCGGTCACCGGGGCCGCGCCCTCGGCCGCGTCCGTGGCGACGCCCGCCCGTCCGATCCCGGCCGAGGCATCGCTGCCGGCGGCACCCCGCCGGAGGCATCCCCGTCCTCGCCGGCGGCCCCTGTGCCGGAGCCGGGATCCGCGGCGCTCCCCGTCCTGAGGACGGCGCTCGCCCGCGAGCGCGACCGGGCGCATGCCCTGTCGGCCGAGGTCGACGAGCTTCAGGTCGCCCTGGCGGTCGGCCGCGACCGGATCGAGGCCCTGTGCGCCGAGCGCGACCACTGGGCCGAGCGGGCGCGGGTGCTCGCCGAGCTTCTGTGCCGCGAGGCGGAGGAAGTGCGCTCCACGGCGGGAGAGGCGCCGCGGAGCGCGCGGATGGCCGGCCGCGCGGCGGCCTGAGAGCCTGCCGTTTGCCGACATGTCGCGAGGGCTCGGGCGGTTCGTCGATCGCGCGGGGCGCGCCGTCGAATACGTCCGCCACGTAGGCGGCAACAGCGGGAGCGTTGAGCTGCCGATACAAAGAAGCATCCCTACCCTCTGTTCAGCGTCTCATTCCACCCCTGGAGTTAGCTAAGCGCAGCTTTCGTGGCGAAAGGTGGCGTGACACCCACTGAACGATCCAGCACGCGGCAACCTCTCTGCACGACCTCGCTCTGCGCATCAGCGTACCGATACCGCAGCGCCTTGGAACGGATCCGTTCCAAGGCGCTGGCTGAGCCCGAACGGGCGTCGGCATTGATGCGCCGGACGCCTCGGCATCGACGTGTCGATGCCGAGGTGCAAGGGTATGATTTATGCAAGAACCGGCTTGATCAGGTTGAAACCTGGCCCTCCGGCTGGAAGATGCGGGATACGCGCTCCGACCACCGCAATGGCCTCGGCGGTCCCGGCCTGCTCCCTCGGCCCGATCTCTCGACCGGATCATGCGATACGAGGACGCGGGTTCGCGCACCGGGGCCCCTTCGCCCGTTCCGACCCTCGGGGAGAGGCGAGGCCGGCGCGCCGTGCCGGTCCGCCGCTACCCGGCCTCCCTCCCCCGCAGCACGTCGAGCCGGTACTGCCCCGTGCGCACCTGCCGGTCGACCGCCAGGCGGTCGCGGGTCCCGGAGATGAACAGGTCGGCGGCCTCGTCGCCGGTCAGCGGGTAGTGCGTCTCGCCGGTCCAGTGAACCAGAACGACGTCGCCGCCGGGTGCCAGGCTGGCGCGGACGCGGTCCGCCAGGGCGGCGACGTCGCCGGTATCGAGGTAGTAGACCACCTCCGACAGGAGGATCAGGTCGAAGGTGCCCTCCGGCCACTCGCCCGGCACCTGGGCCCGCAGCAGGCGGACGCCCGGCCGGTCGCGGCAGCGCGCGCGGGCTTGGTCGAGGGCGGCCTCGGCGACGTCGAGGGCGAGGAGCGCGTCGCAGCGTTCCGCCAGGGCGGCGGTCAGGACGCCGATCGAGCAGCCGACCTCCAGCGCCGAGGCGTAATGGGCGCGGGGCAGGGCCGCGAGGGTGGCGGCGTACTTGCTCCGCTCGTAGGGGCTGTCCGCGAAGTTCCACGGGTCGGGATCGGCGGCGTAGCGCTCGTCGAAGTAGCCGGGGGGCAGCGAGGTCGTGTGCCGGGTCATCGGGGTCTCCTCACGGCGCGATCTCGAGGAAGATCTCGTGCTCCCGCCCGAAGCGGGCGAGCATCGCCGGCTCCAGGCGAAAACCGTCGGGATCGTCGGCGATGAGGTCGGTGGTCTGGGAGCGGTGGGCGGCGATCGCCGCCGCCTTGGCGTCGCGGTGAGGATGGATCGCGAGGCGGGCGCCCCGGGGCGGCGCACCGACCTCGGTGGCGGGCGGCAGCGTCCAGCCCCAGACCGGGTAGGCATGGAGCGCGACGCCCCCGAGCAGGGTCCGGGCGAGGCCCGCGATGGCCGCGCTCGCCCCGTGGTCGCAATGCGGGTCGTGCGCCCAGGTCACGAACAGGGCGCCGGCCCCGCAGGACCGGGCCGCGGCGGCGATCGCCCCGGCCGCCGCCTCGGCCTCGGGGCCGGACGCCGGCACGAACCGGTCGGGCAGCCGCAGGAAGGCGACGTGCTCGGCCGAGAGCCCGAGGGCGGCGGCCGCCGCCAGGGTCTCGGATTCGCGTAGGGACCGCAGGCGCTCGGGCGGGTGGCTCGGCGAGTTCGGGTGCGAGCCGACCCCGTCGCTCACCACGACGAGGCGGACCGGCACCCCGCGGGCGCAGGCCTCCGCGATGAGCCCGCCGCAGCCGAGACTCTCGTCGTCCGGGTGCGGCGCCACCACGACGATCCCGCCCGACGGCACGATCTCGCGCAAGCTGCGCACCGGCAGCGCCTCGGCGGCGGCGAGGAAGGCGTCGGCCCGCATCAAGGCGCCTCCCGCCACAGGGCGGCGACCGGCTCGTCGGCGGCCAGGATCGTCGCGGCGGCGCCGGTCAGCGCCCGGTCGGGGGCGGGCTGGCGCAGGTAGGTCGCGAGGTCGCGCGACAGCCGCTCCAGCGGATGCCCGCGCAGGAAGCCCTGGAGGCCGACCGAGCGCTGGGCGAGGCCCAGCACCTCGAGCCCCGCCCGCTCGACCGCGAGGCGGGTCAGGTTGACGAAGGCGACGATGCGCTCGGCCGGCAGCGCATCCTCCGCGACGAGGCCGGCCGCCCGCGCCACGAACAGGCGGGCGCCTTCGAGGGCGATGGCGCCCTCGCCCAGCCGCGCGAGCTGGTGGGGGTCGTCGCCCCGCCCGGTCCGGGCGAGGTGGCCGCGCCAGGCCTCGAACACCGCCTCGACGCCGCCGAGCTGCACCGCCGCGAAGCGCCAGGCCCCGCCGGAGAAGTGCGGCTGGCGGTGGTAGTCGTCCGGCCCGCCGAGGACGGCGAGCGGCGCGAGCCCCGTCATGTCGACGGTGCCGGTGGCCGAGGCGCGCATGCCGTGCGCGCGCCAGGCCGAGAGGTCGGCCCGGGTGCCGGCTTCGAGGGCGGCGACGAGCATCAGCGGCGCCTCCTCCCCGGGCCGGCGCGCCGTCACCAGGGCGCGGGTGACGTAGCCCGCGCCCGACGCGAAGGTCTTGCACCCCGTGAGCCGCCCGTCCCCGCCCAGCACGAGGCCGCCGGACGGGGGCTCGGTGTTCCACACCCCGAACAGGTGGCCGGCGCGAGCATCCGCGAACAGGGCGCGCCGCGCCGCCGGATCGCCGTAGCGGGCGACGAGCTGGAGCGCGTTGACGTGGCCCTCGTAGACCCGGCCGAGCGCCAGGCTGCCGAGGCCGACGAGGCGCAAGGCCTCGGCGAGGTCGGCCGCCCCCGGCTCCTCGCCGAGGCCCGCGCCGCCCTCGCCCGCCGGCACCGGCGCGGCGAGGAGGCCGGCCCGGGCGAGGTCGGCCACGTCCTCGGCCGGGAAGCCGCCGTCGTGGTCCTGCGCGTCGGCCCGTGCCGCGGCGCGACCCGCGACGAGGCGGGCGGCCGCGACGGCGTCGCGGACGGGGGGCCGCGGGTCCATCGGGATGTCCTCGTGACAAGGCGCGGTCGGGCGCGGGGTCGCGGGCGGGTCGAGGTCAAGCATTGCCGGCCTCCTCCGAGGCGGGTCCGAGGGCGGGCCGGGCCCGTCCCGGGGCGAGGGCGCGGACGGCGCGCAGGGCCCGCACCCCGCGCCGCAGCCCGGACAGAAGCCCGCGCGCGCCCGCGATGTGCCGCGGCAGCGCGCCGGGGCGCAACGCGCGGTAGGCGAGGAGCGGGCTTTCCGCCTCGATCGCCGCCAGCCGGGCGCCGAGGGTGGGCAGGCCGGCGATGCGGCGCGCCTCCTCGCGCCCGATCCGCAGCCAGGGCGCCCAGAGCCGGGTGCGGTCGAGCCGCCCGGCCGCGTGCAGGCGCCGCAGCCGGCGCCCCCAGGCGAAGCGGAACAGGGCGCGCCACACCGGCTCGAGGCGCGGGTCGCAGGGGCTCTCCGGCACCGCGCAGCGCTGGCGCATCGTGTCGGCGGCGCCTCCCGGGGCCCGGCCGTCGAGCCGGCCCGAGGTGACGACGACGATGTCGGGGGCGTGCCGCACCCGGGCATCCGCCCGCAGCAGGGCGGCGACGAAGGCCCGGTCCTCGCCCAGCGGGATCGCCGGCAGGCCGCCCGCGGCGCGGTAGGCGCTCAGGCGCACCGCGAGCGTGGCGCCCGAACGGGTCGCGTGCCGCGGCCAGGGATCGTGGGCGACCGGGTCGACCAGCGCCTCGAGGGCGATGAGCAGCGCCTCGTAGGTGCCTTCGAGCCGGCCTCGCGCGTGGAGCGCGTCCGGCAGGCGCGCCGCCTCCTCGGCGTCGAGGGCGATGGTGCCGGCGATCGCGTCGGCGCCCTGGGCCAGCGCCGCGAGGTTGCGGGCGATCCAGTCCGGCGGCACGCGGCTGTCGGCGTCGGTGGTGAGGATCACGCCGTCCGGAGCCGCCTCCTCGAGCCGGGTCTCCTCGAGCCAGGCGGCGGCCGCCTCCATCGCCTCGCGCCGGGCCCAGCCGGCATGGGCTCCGGAAAAGTCGCGCTCGATCACCCGCAGTTGCAGGCGCAGGCCGGGCCGCAGGGCGGCGACGGCCTCCGCGGTGCCGTCGGTGCAGTTGTTGAGGAACAGCACGACGCCGATCGCGTCCGGCCCGACCTCCTCCTGCCCGGCGAGCGCCGACAGGCAGGCGCCGATCCGGTCGACCTCGTTGCGCACCGGCACGGCGACGACGCAGCGCGGGGCGGGCGGAGCGCCCGGCTCCGGCATCCGGGCCCGGCCCGACGACGTCCGACCCCGGGTCGGGCCCGGGTCGGGGCCCTCCCGCAGGTCTTGCCCTTCTCGATCGATCACGCGCGGCGTCTCCGGCGGGCCACCTCGGTCGCACTGCTCGGTCGCACTGGCAGCCCTTGGACGGCAACATATGTCATACCCCACCCTAGTTCTCTGGGGTGCGACCAAATCGACCGTGACTCCCTGAAAGGCCGGCATGCCGCCCACGACCAGCCTGCTGGCCCTCAACGTCGCCCTGGCGGGCGCGCGGGAGGGGTTCGGCCCGTTTCTCGGCGTCTACCTGCAGCAGCAGGGCTTCGCGCCGGCCGCGATCGGCCTCGCCATGGGGCTCGCCGGTCTCGCCGGCCTCGCGGCGACGACGCCGATCGGCGCCCTCATCGACCGCACCAAGGCCAAGCGCGCCCTGCTCGCCGTCGCGGTGGCGGCGATCGCCCTCGGGGCGGCGGGGCTCGTCGCGACGAAGAGCCTGTGGCTGATCGCCCTGGCGCAGCTCGTCATCGGGGTCGCCGACACCAGCATCGCGCCGCTCGTCGCGGCGCTGACCCTCGGGCTCGTCGGGCAGGCCGCCTACGGCCGCCAGGTCTCGCGCAACGAGGCGTTCAACCATGCCGGCAACGCCGCCAACGCGGCGCTCGCCGGGCTCCTCGGCTACACCTGCGGCCTCGGCTTCGTCGCGGTGGCGATCGTCGTGATGGCGGTCGCGTCCTGCGGCGTGCTCCTCACCCTCGATCCCGCGCGGATCGACCACGCGGCGGCGCGGGGCGGCGAGCAGGACGGGCGCTCGACCCTGAGGGTGCTGTTCGGCACCCGCCCGCTCCTGGTGCTGGCCGGCAGCGTCCTGGCGTTCCAGACCGCGAACGGCGCGATGCTGCCCTTCCTCGCCCAGGCCCGCACCGCCGCCGGCGCCGATCCGAGCCTGACCACCGGAATCATGACGGTGACGGCGCAACTCACGATGATCGCCGCGGCGCTCGGTGCGGCCCGCCTCGCCGCGGGGCGGGGCCACGGGCGGGTCCTGGCGCTGGCGCTCGCCCTCGTGGTCCTGCGCGGCGGCCTCGCGGCCTTCGCGGATTCCTGGGGATGGATCATCCCGGTCCAGGTGCTGGAGGGCCTCGCGATGGGGCTCGCCGGCGTCGCCATCCCGGCCCTGGTGGCCGAGATCATGGAGGGCACCGGCCACGCGGGCGCGGGGCTCGGCGGCGTGATGACGGCCTTCGGCGCCGGCGCGACGCTGAGCCCGGTGCTCGCGGGCCTCGCGGCGCAGTATCTCGGCTTTCCCGCCGCGTTCTGGGGGCTGTCCGGCATCGCGGGCGCGGGCCTGGCGCTCTGGCTCCTCGGCCGAGGGGCCGGGTGATGGGCGCCCTTCGGCGAAGCTCCTTCCCGGCCTTCGTCGGCCTCCAGGGCGCGCTCTACGCGGCCTACGGCCTCGAGGCGCCGTTCCTGCCGAGCTTCTTCGGCGAGCGGGGCCTGAGCGCGGCGGAGATCGGGTTCGTGCTCGCCGCCGGGACCCTGGTGCGGCTCGTCGCCGGCCCGGCCGCCGGCCATCTCGCCGACCGCCGAGGCGCGACCCGGTCGGTCCTGGGCCTTGCGGCCGCGGCCTCCGGGATCGTCGCGTTCGCCTACCTTCCCGGGCACGGCCTCGCGGCGCTCCTGGCGGTCAGCCTGCTGCACGCCGCGGCGACGGCGCCCCTGGCGCCCCTCGCCGACGCCCTGGCGCTGGCCGCGGTCGCCCGCGAGCGGGTCTTCTCCTACGGCTGGGTGCGCGGCGCCGGCTCGGCCGCCTTCGTGCTCGGCACGCTCGTCGCCGGCCAGCTCGTCGGGCTCGCCGGCCTCGCGAGCGTCGTGGCGGCGAGCGCGGCGATGTTTCTCGTCATGGCGCTCGCGACGACCCGGGTGCCGGCCGGCGGAACCGACGGCGGCGCCCCGGCGCCGGGCCTGTCGGGGATCCGCGCGCTCCTGGGCCTGGCGCCGTTCCGCCGGCTCCTCCTCGTCGCGGCCCTCGTCATCGGCAGCCACGCCCTCAACGACGCCTTCGCGGTGATCCGCTGGCGCGCCGCGGGTTTGGGCGCCGGCACGATCAGCCTCCTGTGGTCGCTCGCGGTCGCCTCGGAGGTGGTGGTGTTCGTCCTCGCCGGGCCGTGGCTCCTCGCCCGGCTCGGGCCGGCGCGGGCCGCGATGCTCGCCGCCGGCCTCGGCGGGCTGCGCTGGGGCGCCATGGCGACGAGCGGCGCGGTGCCGGTCCTCGCCGTCGCGCAGGCGAGCCACGGCCTGACCTTCGCGCTCCTCCACCTCGCGATCATGCGGCGGATCGCCGAGCTGGTGCCCGAACGCCTCGCCGCCACCGGCCAGACCCTCTACGGCACGTTCGGCCTCGGCCTCGCCTCCGCGATCCTGACCGCGGCGGGCGGCCTGCTCTACGGCGCGCTCGGCGCCGGGGCGTTCTGGATCATGGCGGCCCTGTGCGCCGCCGGCCTGCCGGTGGCAGCGGGCCTGGGCGGCGCGCGCGAAAAGCGGCCGTCTGTCTAGTTCGCGCGCCCTCGGCTATCCTGCCCGCATGACCGGACGCGCCGATTCCCGCTCCCTGCGCCGCCTCGCGGCCCGCCCCCTTCGCCGCCTCGCGGCCCGCCCCCTCGTGCGCCGCCTCGCGGCCTGCCTCGTCCTCGGCGCCTGTGCCCTCGCGCCGGATCCCGGCGCGGCGCAGGGCCTCGTCGGCTTCGGCTACCTGCCCGTCTTTGCCTGGCCGAGGGCCCTGGAAGAGGGACCGGGAGCGGACGGGCGCTGGTCCGGCTCCTACGCCCGGCTGTCGACCGGGTTCGAGGCGGTCTCGTCGCGGCGCTTCGGCAGCTACGCGGGGCCGACCATCGGGTTCGAGGGCGGGCGGCTGTGGCAGGAGGGCCGGTTCGTCTACGGCATCGCCGGCGGGTTCGACTACCTCGCGGCGACCTCCGGCGGCCTGACCCCCGGCTTCGGCGGCCTCAGCTACACCCGCGACTTCGCCGGCGCGGTGCAGGTGAAGGTCGGCACGCTGCTGACGCCGGACGTGCTGCTCTACGCCCGGGCGGGCGCCGCGGCCGTGCACGGCACGCTGCGGGCCGGGGCGACGCCGGTCTCGGCCCCGTTCTCGCGCGACGACATCATCGTGCGGCCCGACGCGCATGTCGGGGTCGAGTGGGCGATCACCGACCGCCTGTCGGTCGCCGTCGAGGCCGGGGTGGTGGGCGGCGGCCTGCGCTGAGCCGGACGGCGCGCTGCGATCGGCCCGCACGGTCGATCGTGCCCGCCAACACAGCTCACGAACTCAGACACATATTTCGCAACATTTACATTCAATTGCCCGGCATTCGATAGGCCAGCCATCTGAAATCGATCGAAATCGCATCGAAAATCAAGAGCTTGGCCGTA
The DNA here is from genome assembly GCF_003173755.1 of Methylobacterium terrae. Taxonomy (NCBI): domain Bacteria; kingdom Pseudomonadati; phylum Pseudomonadota; class Alphaproteobacteria; order Hyphomicrobiales; family Methylobacteriaceae; genus Methylobacterium; species Methylobacterium terrae. The sequence continues at coordinate 2,416,224 of NZ_CP029553.1, read as the reverse complement.
TAGCTGATCGATCGATGGCGCGCATTTCTCTCGTGTCTCCGGTGTTTCTGCTCGAATGTAGTGTCGCGGCGTCGCAAAAACGCCGTGTTCGGGCTCGCACTCGGGTGGCGGAAGCGTCCCGGTAGGCGCGGCTCGGCCGGCGGCCGGCGCCGCGGCGCGCGGCCGACCGGGCGCTCACACGAGGCAGGCACACGAGGGAGGATCGCATGATCCCGGCCGACCGGACTTCGCCGCGCGGAACTCCGATCCGGCGCCCCGCCCCGCCGATCGCGCGCCCGGAGGCGCGGGCCGGCGAGGGCTGATCCGCCGATGCGCCGCGCCATCATCCACATCGGCACGCCCCGCACCGGCACCTCGTCGCTGCAGATGCTGCTGCACCTCCACCGGGACGACCTCGGCCGGGCGGGCATCCTCTACCCGGCGCTGACGCCGGCCTCCGCCGCCCACCCGCATGCCAGCCACCAGCATCTCGGCGAGACCCTCGACGGACGCCGGCCGCGCCGCGAGCGGGGCGAGCTCCTCGCCGACCTCGACCGGATTCTCGCCGAGACCCGGGCCGACGTCGCCCTCCTCTCCTACGAGAGCCTGTGCCTGCTGCCGCCCTGGCACCGGGCCCCGAAGCTCATCTGCGGCCTGTTCGAGCGCCGCGGCTTCCGGCCCGAGATCCTGATGACGGTGCGCCCGCAGGAAACCTACCTGCAGTCGCAATACACCTGGCGGATCCAGTTCCTGCGCGAGGCCCGGGCCTTCGCGGCGGCGTTCGAGGCCGAATTGCGGGCGCGGCGCTACGATTACTGGCGGGGGCTGCGCCACTGGGCGGGGCAAGCCGCGGGGCGGGTGCACCTCGTGCCGGTGCAGGACCGGCACTCGCGGGCGCCCCTGGTCGAGCGGATCGCGACCGAGCTCGGGATCGCCGACCGGCTGCTGCCGCTCCTGACGCCCGACGACCTCGCCTACCGCACCAACGAGAGCCTGGGGCCCGTGGGCGTCGAGGTGTCGCGCCGCCTGCGGGCGGCCGGGGCCGGCGGGTCGCAGCCGCTCGCCCGCGCGGTCACCGCGCGCATCGACGTCCTGGCGCACGAGCACGGCCTCGACAGCGAGCCGTTCCGCGCCCTCGATCTCCGCATGGTCGCGCGGGTGCGGGAGGTCCATGCGCGGCGCAACGACGCCCTCGCCCGCCGGGTCTGGGGCACCGACTGGGGCACGCGCGTCGCCGACCCGGCGCCCCGGGCGGTGAACGAGCTGGCGCGGCTCGGGCCCGGGACCGGGCGCGAGGCGGAGGTCGCCGAGATCCTCGGGCTCGTCCGCGGCGAGTTCGGCAGCGGGCTCCCGGCCGCCGCGGCAGGCCTGCGCGGACGCGTCGGCACGGCGGCGTCGCAGCTCGTGCGGTTCGCCCGCAAGCTCCTCTAGCGATCGGTCCCGCCGCTCCGTCGGCCCGCATTCGTCGGCTCCCGGAATTTGTCAGTGCTTGGGATCGGATCGATCCGCACCGCGTTGAGCGGCCGGCGCCGGCCCGGCGCCCTCGATCGACGTTCTCGCGATCCCAGGATCAGGCATGAGGTCACCTCCGTTCGCGGCCCGAACCGCCGCCGTGCTGCTCGGCGCCGCGCTCGCCCTGCCCGCCCAAGCCCAAGCCCAGAATCAGGGTGCGGTCCAGACCGCGCCCGCGCCGCCCGTTGGCTCGGCGACGGCGACGCCGGACAACGCCGTGCTGCTGACGGTCTTCCTGCGTCACGACCAGTCGCGGCCGCTCTCCGAGCTGAACGCCCAGCTCGCGAAGCAAGGGTTCTACAAGGCCTTCCCGCCGCCGGGCATGGAGGTGGTGTCCTGGACGGTCGCGATGGGCATCGGCCAGGTCATCGTCCTGCGCCTGCCGGCGACGCGCCTGCGCGAGGTCAACCGCGTCCTCGAGGACACCGCCTGGGGCGCCTACCGCACCGAGTTCTACCCGACCTACGACTACAAGGCTGTGGGGATGGCCGAGCACGAGAGGGCGAAGTAGGCGGCGGCGGAGGCGGAACCTCGAGCCCCGTCCGGCGTGCGGCGTCGGACGGGGCTCGCCCGCTCCGTCGGAAGACGCTCTACCGGTCCGCCTTCTCGCCCCGGGCCTCGCGGGCGACGTAGCCCTTCGTCACCGGCACGATCTGCTCGAAGACCGCCTCGGCCATGCGCTCCTCTTCCCGGAGCGAGAGGCGCAGGGTCTCGACGTCTCCGGCCTGCCCGGCCTCCTCGGCGAGCGCGATCAGCGAGGTGTAGGCGGCGATCTCGTAGGTCTCGACCGAGTAGTCGGTGTAGAGGTTCTTCAAGACCTCGTCGCCCGTCACGCTGTGGACGAGCGCCGCGACGTTGCCCACGGTCTGGGTCACCACGTCCTTGAGGAGCGAGCGGTCCTCGCCGTGGCCGTGCAGCAGGTCGGAGAGGCGGGTGGCCTGCTGGTCGGTCTCGCTCTTGTGCAGCCGCAGGGCCTGGGTCAGCTCGGGATAGTTCTCGTAGCGCTCGATCTGGCGCTGAATCATCTGCGCCGCCTGCTTCTCCAGGGCGTGGGTGTTGCGCAGGGCCGTGACGTAGATCGACTGAGCGGTTTCGTTCGTGGCCGATCCGGTCTCGCTCGCGGTCGTCGTGCTCGCGGTCGTCGTAGGGGTCATCGCGGAGGCCTCGCGTGGCGGGGAATGGCGGGCAAACTGCTCGGGGGTATCCTGGGTTCGACCTCGGCCGTATCGCGAGCGTCCGGCACCGGCGTGACGAAACCGCGCGTGGGACGACGGGACGAGGGGGAGTGGCAAGCGCCGGCTGTTTCGTGTAGAGGTGCGCCACCCTCGCCCGCACACGGCGAGGTTTTTCGCCTTGGCAGACCGCGCTGGACGACATCCCGGCCCGGCCGAGCCCCGTGCGGAAGGCGGCCTCCCTCCGGGGAGCCGCGCACCTCGTGAACCCGTAGCACTGAAAGGACACGCGATGTCGATCACGGCGGAGCGCAAGACCGCGCTCATCAAGGAACACGCCCGCGGCGGCTCGGACACCGGCTCGCCGGAGGTGCAGGTCGCGATCCTCACCGAGCGGATCCAGAACCTCACCGGGCACTTCAAGACCCACACCAAGGACAACCACTCGCGCCGCGGCCTGCTCAAGCTGGTGTCGCAGCGCCGGTCGCTCCTCGACTACCTGAAGCGCAAGGACGAGGCCCGCTACCGCGCCCTCATCGAGCGCCTCGGCATCCGCCGCTAAGGCGCGCTTGCGCGGTTCGGGCACCGGTCCGGGCCGCGTTTTCGCGGGTGAGCCGCCCTTTCCACGAAGGGGCGCTCGCCCGTCCCGGTGGGCCGGAATGGGTCCGGCCGCCCCACTCTGCCGGGACCCGCAAGGATGCGGGCCGCGACCGCCAGGGCAGGATCGCCGGTGGCTCATCGGATGAGCCCCTCGCCGTCTTGCGCTGGCGCCGCCCTCCCGGACCGCAGGAAGGCATGACGACAATGTTCGACGTTCAACGCGAAGAGCTGCTGTGGGGCGGGCGCAAGCTCGTGCTCGAGACCGGCAAGGTCGCCCGCCAGGCCGACGGCGCCGTGGTCGCCACCTACGGCGAGACCTCGGTGCTCGCCACCGTGGTGTCGATGAAGGAGCCGAAGCCCGGCATCGACTTCCTCCCCCTCACGGTGAACTACCAGGAGCGCACCTACGCCGCCGGCCGCATCCCGGGCGGCTACTTCAAGCGCGAGGGCCGTCCCTCCGAGAAGGAGACCCTGGTCTCCCGCCTGATCGACCGGCCGATCCGCCCCCTCTTCGTCGAGGGCTGGCGCAACGACACCCAGCTCGTCGTGACCGTGCTCTCGCACGACCTCGAGACCGACCCCGACATCCTCGCCATGGTGGCGGCCTCCGCGGCGCTGACCCTCTCGGGCGTGCCGTTCATGGGCCCGATCGGCGCGGCCCGCGTCGGCTATGTCGGCGGCCAGTACAAGCTCAACCCGCCCATCCAGGAGATGGAGGGCTCGACCCTCGACCTCGTCGTCGCCGGCACCCAGGACGCCGTGCTGATGGTCGAATCCGAGGCCAAGGAGCTGTCCGAGGACGTGATGCTCGGGGCCGTGATGTTCGGCCACAAGCACTTCCAGCCGGTCATCGAGGCGATCATCCGTCTCGCCGAGAAGGCCGCCAAGGAGCCGCGCAACTTCCAGCCCGCGGACAATTCCGAGGTCGAGAAGGCCGTGCTCGAGGTCGGCGAGACCGACCTGCGCGAGGCCTACAAGAACACCGTCAAGCAGGAGCGCTACGCCGCCGTCGACGCCGTGAAGGCGAAGGTGATGGCCGCCCTTGCTCCGACCGACGGCGAGGCCCGCTTCGAGGCCGAGAAGATCAAGGCCGCCTTCAAGGAGGCCCAGTCGAAGGTGGTCCGCTGGAACATCCTCGACACGGGTTCCCGCATCGACGGCCGCGACGTGAAGACCGTGCGCCCGATCGTGTCGGAGGTCGGCGTGCTGCCCCGCACCCACGGCTCGGCCCTGTTCACCCGCGGCGAGACCCAGGCGCTGGTGGTGGCGACGCTGGGCACCGGCGACGACGAGCAGTTCATCGACGCGCTCTCGGGCACCTACAAGGAGACGTTCCTCCTCCACTACAACTTCCCGCCCTATTCGGTGGGCGAGACCGGCCGCATGGGCTCGCCCGGCCGCCGCGAGATCGGCCACGGCAAGCTCGCCTGGCGCGCCGTGCACCCGGTCCTGCCGGCCGCCCACGAGTTCCCCTACACGATCCGCGTCGTGTCGGAGATCACCGAGTCGAACGGCTCGTCCTCGATGGCCTCGGTCTGCGGCGCCTCGCTGTCGCTGATGGATGCCGGCGTGCCCCTGCGCCGTCCGGTGGCCGGCATCGCCATGGGCCTCATCCTCGAGGGTGAGCGCTACGCGGTGCTGTCCGACATCCTCGGCGACGAGGACCACCTCGGCGACATGGACTTCAAGGTGGCCGGCACGGAGGAGGGCATCACCCTCGCTCCAGATGGACATCAAGATCGCCGGCATCACCGAGGAGATCATGCGGGTGGCGCTCGCCCAGGCCAAGGACGGCCGCGCCACCATCCTCGCCGAGATGGCGAAGGCCCTCACCGCCGCCCGTCCCGAGCTCGGCGAGCACGCGCCGCGCATCGAGACGATGCAGATCCCGACCGACAAGATCCGCGAAGTGATCGGCACCGGCGGCAAGGTGATCCGCGAGATCGTCGAGAAGACCGGCGCCAAGATCGACATCCAGGACACCGGCATCATCAAGATCGCCTCGGCCGACGGCAAGGCGATCAAGGCGGCCTACAACTGGATCCGCTCGATCGTGGCCGAGGCCGAGGTCGGCATGATCTACGAGGGCACGGTCGTGAAGACGATGGAGTTCGGCGCCTTCGTCAACTTCTTCGGCGCCAAGGACGGCCTCGTCCACATCTCCGAGCTCGCCGCCCAGCGCGTCGCCAAGGTCACCGACGTGGTGAAGGAGGGCGACAAGGTGAAGGTGAAGTTCCTCGGCCAGGACGATCGCGGCAAGATCCGCCTCTCGATGAAGGTAGTCGACCAGGAGACCGGCGAGGACCTCACCGAGAAGCTGAAGGCCCAGCGCGACGCCGACCGCTCCCGCGAGCGGCAGCCCCGCGGCGAGTGATCGCCTGACCATCCGGCGGGAGCCTGTCAGGGCTCCCGCCGCCCGGTTCTACGAGAAGCGCGGTCCTGTGGGACCGCGCTTTTTTCGTGTTTGCCGCGAAAGGCTGCGTCAGGCCGGCTGGTTCACTAAGATCCCTTGCGTCCAGATCGAGGCGCTTCTAGTTTCATGGTTATAGCAAATTGCGATAGCCTGCCATGCATGTCATCACCCAAGCGCGCATCTGGGAGGCGAAGCAGCGGTGGCCGCACACGGCGAGCGCACTCGATGCGTGGTACAGGCTGATCAAGGCATCGGCTCCTGCTGATTTCGCCGGCATGAAGGGGCTCTTCCCAGCCACCGACAAAGTCGGCCGTTTCCACGTGTTCGACATCGGTGGCAACAAATTTGCCTGATTGCGATCGTAAATTCTAAATTCGGCAAGATATATATCCAGGACATCATGGATCATTCCCAATACGACAAGGGGAAATGGCGATGACGGTTGTTGTGTGAAGCAGGTTGCCGAGCACTGGTCCTACTTCGCGCCGTTGCTCACCAAACCGACGACGGATGAAGCGTACCAGCGGCTGGTCGAGCAGCTAGACGAGGTGCTGGCCCTCGCCGGCGAGGACGAGGACCATTCCCTCTCCCTACTAGCATCCCGCATGGGCGACCTGATCGAAGCCTATGACGAGGAGCGCCGGCCTCTCCCGATGGCGTCGGGCGCCGAGGTGTTGCGCGCCGTTATGCAGGAGCGCGGCCTAGGGCAGTCCGACCTCCCGAAATCGGGGCACAATCGGTCGTGTCCGAGATCCTGGACGGGAAGCGCCGGATCAACCCGCGTCAGGCGCGAGCGCTGGCTGTTCGGTTCGGCTTTCCGGCTGCGGTATTCCTGGAATTGTGAACCGCCCGCCGCCGTCCTTCTTCCCGCTCAGCCCCGCCTCTGCTTCAAGGTCTATCGCGGGCGCCGCTGATTCGCCCGCCGGGGAGGCAGCGCATGAGCGACGATCTCGTCTTCTACACCCACCCGATGTCGCGCGGGCGCATCGTCCGCTGGATGCTGGAGGAGGTCGGGGCGACCTACCGCACCGAGATCCTCGGCTACGGCCCGGCGATGAAGGAGGCGGCCTACCGCTCCGTCAACCCGCTGGCCAAGGTGCCCGCACTGCGCCACCGCGGCGTCACCGTGACCGAGACGGCGGCGATCTGCGCCTACCTGGCCGACGCCTTCCCGCAGGCCGGCCTCGCCCCGGCGCCGGACAGCCCGGAGCGCGGCGCCTATTACCGCTGGCTGTTCTTCGGGGCCGGGCCGGTCGAGGCGGCGGTGACCAACAAGGCGCTCGGCGTCGTGGTGCCGGACGATCCCCGGATGCGCGCGATGGTCGGCTACGGCAGCCTCGCGGAGGTCCTCGACGCCCTCGAGGGGCGGTCTCGGGCGGCGGGTACCTCGCCGGCGGGCGCTTCTCGGCCGCCGACCTCTATCTCGGCTCGCACCTGATGTGGGGCATGCAGTTTGGCGGAATCGAGCGGCGCCCGGCCTACGAGGCCTACGTGGCGCGCCTCGTCGACCGCCCGGCGGCGATCCGGGCCCGGGAGATCGACGACCGGCTGATCGCAGAGGCCCCGCAGGGCTGAGGACCCCGTCTCCGCCAGGGAACGTCCGCGTCCGGCCGCGTTCGCACCGCGACGAGAGCGGACACTCGTCCGCGCCTTTCAGCCCGACGGAGCCCCCATGGCCAACGACCTGATCAACGACGTGTTCGGCGGCGAGCGCAACCTGACCACCAAGGAGCGCGCCATCTCGGTCGTGCTCGGCCTCGGCCTGGCCGCCGCGGCGGCGCAGCCCCGGCCGAACAAGTTCCTGAGCCTCGCGGCCCTGGTGGCCGGCTCGCTCCTGGCGATCCGCGGCGCCACCGGCCACTGCGCCGCCAAGTCGTTGATGAACGGCGACTCGCACGCGCCGGCGCGCATCTGACGTCGAGGCCCGGGGCGCCCGCGCGGCGCCCCGGATCCGCTCAGCCGACGTGAAAGCTCGGCCGACGTGAGAAGGCCCGCGCCGGGATGCCGGCGCGGGCCTCGCTTCGTTCAGGGGAAGGGCCGGCGGGGGGACGCCGGCCCGACGATCAGAGGGCGGTGGTGCGGCGGCGGCCCTGGATGAAGCCGAAGATCGCCAGAACGATCACGGCCCCGACGACCGAGGCGATCAGGCCGGCGCCCTGGTTGGGTGAGTACCAGCCGGTGATCTGGCCGAGAAGTCGAAAGGAAGACTACGAAGCACCGACTATGCCGAGCAGCGTGGTCATGATGAAGCCGCTCGGCTCGTTGGCCGAGCCGGGCATGATGAACTTGGCGATGACACCGGCGACGAAGCCGATGATGATGGTCCACAGGATCGCAAGCATGGGGGTCTGCCCTTCGGCTCCGCTTCGATGAAGGGCAAACGCGCGGGCCCGCCGTGGTTGCGCCGCGATCGACCCTTCGCGACCGGGTTCCGGCGCGGCGAGGGCCCTTTACGCGGGCCGGGGTTCGACGGCACAAGGCGCCGGAGCGCCGATCCAGGGCCTCGAGGAGTTTGTCGATGACCATCACGCGTTTCGAGACCGGCCCCCGGATGAGCCAGGCGGTGGTCCATAACGGCACCGCGTACCTCGCCGGCCAGGTCGCGGATCAGGTCTCGAACAACGAGGGCGTCGAGGCGCAGACCAAGGACATCCTGGCCCAGATCGACGCGCTGCTCGCCGATGTGGGCAGCGACAAGACCCGGCTCCTCTCGGCCACGATCTACCTCGCCGACATGTCGACCTTCGCCGAGATGAACCGGGCCTGGGACGGCTGGGTCGCCGCCGGCCACACCCCGGCCCGCGCCACCGTCGAGGCGAAGCTCGCCGGCCCGCAATACCGGGTCGAGATCTCGATCATCGCCGCGACCGGGGCCTGAGATGCGGCTCCTCCGGCGCGGCTTCCTGCGGCAAGGTCTCCTCGGGAGCCTGGCCTGCCTTCTCGCCCTCGTGGCGGTGCCGGCCGGCACCGCGGCGGCCGCGCCGGAGCGGGTCGTCAACATCTACAACTGGTCGGACTACATCGACCCGAAGATGCTTGACGCGTTCACCCGCGAGACCGGCATCCGGGTCGTCTACGACACCTACGACACCAACGAGATCGTCGAGACCAAGCTGCTCGCCGGCCGCTCGGGCTACGACATCGTGGTGCCGACGGGGCCGTTCCTGCAGCGCCTGATCAAGGCCGGCGCGTTCCAGCCCCTCGACAAGGCCAGGATCCCGAACCTCAAGAACGCTTGGCCCGAGGTGACGGCCCGGCTCGCGGCCTACGATCCCGGCAACCTCTACGCCGTCGACTACATGTGGGGCACCACCGGCATCGGGGTGAACACCGCGCTGGTGCGCGAGCGCCTCGGCGCGAACCAGCCGCTCAACACCTGGGACATCGTCCTGCGTCCGGAGCTGACCGCCAAGCTCAAGGATTGCGGCGTCACGATGCTGGATTCGCCGGACGACATCATCCCGAGCGTGCTCCAGGCTCTCGGCCTCAAGCCCGATTCGCGCCGCATCGACGACCTCGACCGGGCCGGCGACGCGCTGTTCCGCATCCGCGGCGCAGTGCAGAAGTTCCATTCCTCCGAGTACATCAACCAGCTCGCCAACGGCGACGTCTGCCTCTCGGTCGGCTATTCGGGCGACGTGCTCCAGGCGCGAAAGCGCGCCCGCGAGGCCAAGAACGACGTCGACATCGCCTACTCCATCCCGCAGCAGGGCGCCCTGATGTGGTTCGACGCCTTCGCGATCCCCAAGGACGCGCCCCACGCGGCGGAGGCCCACGCCTTCATCGATTTCATGATGCGGCCCGAGGTGGCGGCCGCCAACACCAACTTCGTCTCCTACGCCAGCGGCAACCTGGCGGCGAAGGCACTGGTCAAGCCCGAGATCCTGTCCGATCCCGGCATCTACCCGGACGAAGCCACCTTCCGCCGGCTGTTCACCAACACCGCCTACGACGACCGCACCCAGCGGGTGGTGACGCGCCTCTGGACCCGGGTGCGCACCGGGCGCTGACGGTCCCGGCTCACGGCCTAGTTTAGGTCAAACGGCGTGCTACAGGCACGCTGGCGCCCGTGCTACCCAGATGCGATGGGCGACCCTTGCGAACCCGTCCTGATGGTCCTGCGGAAAGCCGGCGAGGCGGTGCCGGTCCTCGCCGGGCAGCTGGCGGCCAAGGGCTACGGCGTCCTCGACGCGATCGGAACGGAGGTCTGCGTCGCGCCGTCCGGTCCGGGGTTCCGGGTGATCGACCTCGCTCTGGTGAGCGCGGGCCTGTCCGCCTCGCCGGCGCTGCCGGAGGTGGTGGGGCGGCTGCGGGCCGCCTGGCCCCGCCTGCCGCTGGTCGGCCTGCCCGAGGCCGCTCCCGTCCCCGGCTGCCCGCCCTGCCCCGCGGCCTCAGCCTCGCCGACCTCTGCGAGCGGCTGGACGAGATCATGCTGGCGACGGCGCAGGGCCACGTCGACGCCGAGCGCCTGCGGCGGATGGGCGAGGGCCTCACCGCGCAGGTGCGCCAGGCGCGGCTCGGGCTCGAGGAGGCGGTCGCGGATGCGAGACGCCTCCTGGCGGAGGCCCGGCGCCTCGCCGCGAGGCGCCCGCCCGACGGTCGGACGTGAGGCCCGCCCCCGGAGGGAGCGGGCCGGGACATCCTCAGTCCTTCAGGTCGTCCGGCACCTTGCCGCCGTTCTCCTCGAGCTTCTTGATCACCTGCTTGTGCAGCCACACGTTCATGGTGGCCGAATCCTCTGTGTCGCCGGTGTAGTTCAGCTCCTTGGCGAGCTCCTTGCGGGCCGACAGGCTGCTGTCGAGGTGGAGCAGCTTCATCAGGTCGACGATCGAGGTGCGCCAGTTGAGCGGCTGACCGGCCTTGGAGGCGAGGTCGTTGAGGACCGCCTCGACATCGACCTTGCCGTCGACCTTCGGCACGTCGCCGCCCGACGACGCGCCGCCGGAGGCCCCGCCGCCGGCCGAGGTGGTGTCGGTCTTCGTCGCCTCGCCCGGCGTCTGCGCCTGGGCCTCGCCGCCGCCGAAGGGGTGCAGGATCTTGCTGACGATCGTCCCGAGCAGGCTCATCGTGTCATCCTCCGTCAGGGGCTTGGCATGTGGGGGGCCGTCGAGGCGGCCGTGAAAGGGGGTCCGCGGCGCACTCGCGTTGCGGCAGCGCCGGCACGGTAACGAACGGCCCCGCTCGGCGTTCCTCCCCGGCCGCCGCGATTCCGGCCGTCCCGCGAACGGATCGGATCGCGACCGATGCGCCCCGCGCGCGGGGGTGCGCGCATCCCGGCGCTTCACGGGCCTGCAGGATGGGGTAAGGACGTCTGCCGAAGGCCGGGAGCATCACGACCGTGGAAGAGGCATGACAGGGGATCCGATCCGCCGGGCGCTCGACGACGTCTGGTACTGCGTCGGCGAGAGCCGCACGCTGCGGCCCGGGGCGATGCGCGCGGTGAGCCTCGGCGAGGAGGCCGTGGTGGTCGGGCGCGAGGAATCGGGGGCGCTGTTCGCGCTGCGCGACCGCTGCCCGCATCGCGGCATGGCGCTGTCGGCCGGCCGCCTCGTCGACGGCAACCTCGTCTGCCCGTTCCACGGCTGGCAGTTCCGGCCCGACGGCGCCTGCGCGGCGATCCCCGCGCTCGCCCGCCGGGACGACGCCAACTTCGCCTCGGTCCGCCTCGCCCGCTTTGCGGTGGCCGAGAGGTCCGGCCTGATCTGGGTCCACGCGGCCGCGAACCCGCTCGCGGCGAGCCCAGCCAGCAGCGATCCGGGCGCGGCGCCGCCGATCCCGGAGGTCGATTTCCAGTATTGCGGCCAGCTCGTCGAGATCCTGGAGGTCGAGGCGTCGTTCGACCTCGTGGCGCTGAGCTTCGTCGATCCGGCCCACGTCGCCTACGTGCACGATTCCTGGTGGTGGCGCCCGTCGAAGACGATGAAGGAGAAGGTGAAGCATTTCGCGCCCTCGCCCTTCGGCTTCACCATGACGAGCCACACCGCCAAGACCGCCTCCCTCGCCTACCGCCTGCTCGGCTCGATCCCGGAGGTCGAGATCGAGTTCCGCCTGCCGGGCGTGCGGCTCGAGCGGATCACCGCCGGCGAGAAGCGGCTGGCGAACTACACCTTCGCCTCGCCGCTGGCGAACGGGCGCACCGCGCTCATCAACGCGATGTACTGGAACATCCCGGCCCTCAACCTGCTCAAGCCGGTCGCCCGGCCGCTGATGCGCCAGTTCCTCGGCCAGGACCGGGACGTGCTCCAGATCGCCCAGCGCGGCCTCGACCGGAAGCCCGCGATGGTGCTGATGGGCGAGAGCGACGTGCAGTCGCAATGGTACTTCAGCCTCAAGCGCGAGTTCCTGCGCGCCCGCGAGGCCGGCGCCGCCTTCGTCAACCCGCTCGAGCCCCGGGAGCTGCGCTGGCGCAGCTGATCCGGGGCAGGAATTCTATCCTGAGTGGCGCGGGTGACATAAAAGTTCTTGCGGTTGCATCAGGGCGCTATCGCGATCCACTCCGGTCGGCCTATGCAGGCCGGATCGCCGCCCCGGAGAATCGGATGTCCAAGGACATCTTCCGCATCGTCTACAAGAGCAAGGCCGCGCATCCGACCGAGGTGATGCTCGGGCACGGCCACGTCGCCGACCTCATCGCCACCGCCCGGACGCGCAACCGGGCGGCGGACGTCTCCGGGGTGCTGGTCTATACCGGGGTCGGCTTCTTCCAGGTGCTGGAGGGCCCGCAATCCGGGGTCCAGCCGATCTTCGAGGCGATCCTGGCCGACCGGCGCCACCACACGCTCGCGGTGATCGAGATGGACTTCGCCGCCGAGCGTCGCTTCGCCGGCTGGCACATGGGCTTCCTCGGCACCACCCGGGAACTCGACGACCGGCTCAACGGCGTCGGGCTCGGGCCGGTCGGCGGGCCCGAGACCCAGGACCAGCTGCTGCGCCGGACCCTGCTGCTGCTCGTCGACAGCCCGATCAGCATGCCGTGGCTCGGCGCGCGGTCGGCCGTCGACGACGGCCTCGGCGCCTCCCTCGCGCGGCGGATCTGAGCGACGGGTCAGCCTTCCGCCGCCAGGAGCGCTACCGCCAGGGCCGGGCCGCAGGTCGACGCGAACGCGGCGGCCTCGGGGGCGAGGCGGGGCGCGACCAGGTCCGCCAGATCCTCGGCCCGGCGCCCGAGCCGGGCGGCGAGCCCGGCGGCGACGAAGCGGCCGGCGCCGCAGACCACCACGGGCGCGTCGTCCGGAAGCTCGCCGCGGGACAGGATCAGGCCGGCGGCGTCGTGCAGGAGACGGCTTTGCGCCTCCGCAAAGAAGCCGGCGAGGCGCGCCCAGTCGGCGCGTCCGCCCTCGTGGCGGTCGCGGCCGATCATCCGGGCGAGGCGGATCTCGGTCTCGCGCACCGACTTGCCCTTGAGGTCGGCGGCGTCCTGCTGGTCCTCGGCCTCGGGCAGCAGCCCGAGCAGCCGGTAGGCATCGGCCGTGGTGGCGAAGCACTCGGCCATCAGCGCCGTGCGCCGGCCGCGGAACGGCGCGGCCTGCGCGAGCGCGAGGAGCGGCGTGCGCACCACGCCGGTATAGACGAGTTCCCCCGTCTCCAGCCGCTCGGCGTCGCTGTAGCCGATCGCGCGGGGCCGCCCGTCGACGACCGGGATCAGGTCGGCGGTGGTCGAGCCGATATCGACGAGGAGCGCGTCCGGCCGCAGGGTCCCGACCAGGGCGGCGGTGGCGTGCCAATTGGCGCTGGCGACGTCCGGCGCGGCCTCGGCGGCGCTCTCCGGCGCGACGAGTCCGGCGCGCCCGGCATAGATCGCGACCTCGCCGGCGAGGTGCGCGGCCGCCCAGGCGGCGAGCTGCGCCACGCCGTCGGCGCGGTCGGCGAAGCAGTCGGTCAGTTCGCCCGTCATCGTCACGACGTGGCGGGCGGGCGCGCGGGTCCAGTCCGGCAGGGCCGCGGCGGTGGCGTCGAGGGCCGGCAGGCCGTTCCAGAGCGGGCACGGCGCCTGCACCACCGCCCGCACCCGAGCCTGTCCGCGAGCCTCCTCGACCAGGGCCGCCTTGACATGGACCCCGCCGAGGTCCCAGCCGATGACCCGAGGAAACGAAACGGAGGGATGGGGATGGGTCACGGTCGGGTCTCGATCTGCCTGCATCGGGTTCGGCTCGCATGAGCGGCGCCCCTTCCGCAACCCGGACCGAGGTGGTGCCGGTCCTCGACCTGCGCGGCGGCGTCGTGGTGCGGGCCCGGGCCGGCGACCGCGCGCACTACGCCCCGATCGTCACGCCGCTCTCGGGTACCCCCGCCCCCGCCGACGTGGCGCGCGGCCTCCTCGCGGCCTGGCCGGCGCGCCGGCTCTACGTCGCCGACCTCGACGCGATCGTCGACGGCACCCCGCCCGACCTCGACGCCCTGCGGGCGATCGCGGCGGCGTGCCCCGGGGTGGAGCTGTGGGTCGATGCCGGCTTCGCGACCGAGGCGGGCGTCGAGGCCTTCCTGGCGGCGGGCCTCGGCCGGCCGGTCCTCGGCAGCGAGAGCCAGGCCGATGCCGGCCTGGTGCGCCGGATCGGCGCCCGCGCGGTGCTCTCCCTCGACAGCCGCGACGGGTCGGCCATGGGACCGGCGGAGCTGCACGAGGACGCCTCGGCCTGGCCGCCGGAGGTGATCGTGATGACGCTGGCGCGGGTCGGCAGCGGCGCCGGGCCGGACCTCGCGGGCCTTCGCGCCCTCAAGGCGCGCGCGCCGCACACCGCCTTCTACGCCGCCGGGGGCCTGCGCGGGCCGGAGGACCTGCCGGCGCTGGAGGCGGCGGGCGCCGACGGGGTGCTGGTCGCGAGCGCGATCCATGACGGGCGGCTGCGGGCGTGACGACCGCCAGGACCGTCGAAGCCCCCAAACGAGAAGGGAGGGCCCGGTGGGGGCCCTCCCGATCCTACGCTCAGCGTCCGAGGAAGATGGAGGCCAGTCGCTGGAACAGTCCCTGCGGCGGAGGCGGCGGGGGCGGCGGGGGAGGTGCCGCTGGCTGTTCCGGACGGTTTCCTGTCTAAGCGACGTTCGCCGCGAAGGGGTGCTGGGCGGTCTTGTACTGCTGCGTGACCTCGGCGGCGGTCGGCGTGCCCTTGATGGCGCGCTCGATCGACAGCTTCGTGGCCTCGTAGTTGTACTTCTCGATCTTGGCGTCGTCCGCGGCTTCCCAGTGGATGAACACGCCGACCAGGATGTAGAGGTCGTCGGCCTCGTTCGCCGGGATGATGCCCTCGGCGACGCAATCCTGCACCGCCTTGGCGACGGCGTGCTGGGCGGGGCCGAACATCTGGACGGCCTGGCGGGCGTCGTTGATGGTGACCTTGTTGAACAGCAGGGTGTTCGGCTTGCACGGCAGGTTCGGCGCGACCACCGCGAGCAGGCTGGTGAAGCCGTGCTTGTTGTTGGTCAGGCTGTTGCAGAACGCCGTCTCGGCGGCGCTGCCGCGCGGGCCGATGATGAGGTCGATATGCGCTACCTCGTTGCCGTCACCGACGAGGGCCTCGCCCACCATCACCTTATTGATCGTCGCCATGTGGGGGTTCTCCCAGGTGTCGATAAGGTTAGCCGGCCGCTCGAGCAATGCGGCCGTGCTCCGCTATCCTTGCTGTCGGCGTTCAGCGGGAAGCCGAACCGGTTGTCCGGATAGCGGGCGGACACTACAGCGCCGCTGATCGGTGAACAAGCCGGGCAAGCCGGTACATTGGGCCATGTCGGGCCCGAAGCGTCCCGGAAAGCCGCGCCGGGACTAGGACTTATTGGCAGCTTGCGGCCGGCGCGATCGCATCTCCCGCCTTCTCCCGGCAGAGGGCGTCGAGGAACAGGGTCGCGACCGTGAGGTCGGCGCTGGTCCCCGGGTTGAGGCCCGCCGCCTTGAGCGCCGCGTCGTGGGCCATCAACGGGCCCAGCGCGCCCTCGCCGAGGGCGAGCCCGCGCAGGGCGGCCTCGGCCTCCGCCCGCACCCGCTCGGCCGCCTCGGGCCCGAACTTGCGGGCGAGGTGGCTGTCGGGAAAGCCGGTGAGGAAGGCGAGGTGCACCGCCGTGGTGGTCCAGGGCTCGGACAGGCCCGCCGCGCGCGCCGCCGCGAGCGCCGGCAGCCCGGTCTCGAACAGGTCCTCGAAGCCCGTCACGTAGGCCCGCGCGATGCGGTCGCGCCCCGCGGCCTCCGCCATCGCGGCGAGCAGCGGCGGCACCGGGCCGTCCGCGGTCACGTCGTGGCGCTCGGCCCGGCCGAGGCCGCCCGGATCGGCGAGCCGGATCGCCGCGTAGACCCCGGCCGCATCGCCCGCATCGAGGTCGGCCAGCACCGCGGCGAGGCCGGCGCGCAGGGGGCCGGGCCGCTCGGCCGCGGCGGCGAGGGCCGCGCAGAGCAGCACGATGCCGAGATTGGTGTTCTGGCCGATCCCGGCCCGTGTGGCGGCGACCGCGCCTTCCGCCCGCGCCCCGACCCGGGCACCGGACGCCGCGACATGGGGCGCGGAGAGCACCGCGCTCGCCTCGAAATCCGCCACCGACATCCGGTGCCCGGCGGCGTGGACGTGGACGTTGCCGGGCTTGATCGCCGCGAGCTCCGCCCGGCACGCCGCCAGGTAGGCCGCCGCGATCGCCGCCGGGGCGAGCGGGGTCATCGCGCCGCCCCGACGGCGGCGAGGCCGGGCGCGCGGCCCGCCCGCACGGCCGCCAGGAAGCCGGCGGCGACCTCCCGGGCGATGTCGACCTCCGTCACCTGCTGCAGGCCCGACCAGGCCGGCATGCTGTTGACCTCGAGCACCTGGAAGCCGCCCTCGCCGTCCTCGACGAGGTCGATGCCGGTATAGCCGCAGCCGACCGCCGCGGCGGCGGCCTCGGCCAGTTCCGCGGCCCGGGCCGGCGGGCGCCACGGCAGCGGCCGGCCGCCGCGATGGACGTTGGTGATCCAGCCGTCGCCCTCGCGGATCATCGCGGCGACCGTCCGGCCGGCGCAGACGAAGACGCGGTAATCCCGCCACGCCCCGTCGCGCCGGGCGACGTAGCGCTGGAGGTAGTAGACCCGTCCGACCAGTTCCTCGGGCGGCAGCTCCTCGGGTCGCGAGATCAGCTGGAGCCCTTCGCCTTGCGAGCCGAACAGGGGTTTCAGCACCAGCGGGCGGCCGGGCGCCGCCTCGCGGGCCACGACCGCCGCGGCGGCCTCCCGGCGCGAGAGCGCGAAGGTCTCCGGCGTCGGGATGCGGTGGCGGGCGAGCAGCAGGCTCGTCATCGCCTTGTCGACCGAGCGCTCGATGGCCTGCGGCCCGTTCCACACCACGGTGCCGGCGGCCTCGAGCGCGTGGAGGGCGCCGAGCCGCATCGTGGTGGCCTCGAAGGTGCCGCCCGCGATGGTGCGAAGCAGCACCCCGTCCGGCAAGGCGCCGGGAAAGCCCGGCACCCGCAGCGGCTCGGCGTGCCCGGTCTCGACCGTGACGTCGGCGAGCGAGAACAGCACGGGCGCGGCGCCGAGATCACCGAGGGCGGCGAGGAGTTTCGCCTTGTGCCAGGCGCCGTTATCGGCCGCGAGCCCGATCCGCATGGCCCGGCCCCTACGCGAATGAGCGCACCACCAGCTCCGGCACCAGCCGGCCGGCGCGGTGGCTGGCGCCGGAGCGCAGCGAGGTCACCACCACCTCGGCGGGGCTGAACAGGTGCTTGTCGATGGCGTAGAAGTCGCCGTTGAAGCGGGCGAAGATCTCCGCGAAGGGCGCGCCGTGGTCGCGCGAGGTGGTGCTCGGCAGCGCCTCGGCCAGCCCCTTGGCGTCGGCATCGTCGGCCTCGACGAAGAGCTGCACCCGCCCGCCGTAGATGATGGCGTCGTTGGTGCGGCCCATCGCCTGGATGAAGTCCGGATGCGGCGGGCTCAACGGCGCGGCGCCGATCCCGTCGACGACGGCGTCGAGGTCGAACCCGACCGAGTGCGCCTTGTGGAGCGCCACCTCCAGCACCCGGGCGACCACCTGGGTCGCGCCGGCGAGGCTCTGGGTCGGGGCGTACACGAAGGTCACGTCGGAGGGCGCCACGCCCGCGGCCTTCGCCACCTTGGCGACGACCGAGGCCGGCGGCGGGCCCCCCGATTCGAGCACGAGCGCGATGCGGCCGGCGGGATCGCGGTAGGCCAGTTCCTCGAACAGGTGCTCGACCGCCGCCGCCGCCCGGCCGGGGCCGGAGCCGAGGGCGAAGAAGCCCGAATCCCCCTCCTCGTCGGCGAGGCTCCAGCCGGCATACTGGCTGCCGAGGCAGGCGAGCACCGGATCGGTGCTGTGCACGGTGAGCGTGAACGGCCAGGCCTCGAGGGGACCTGCGGGCGCGATCGTCACGGTGCCGAGGCCGCCGAGGCAGATCTCGGCGATGCGCCGCCCGGCCTCGATCGAGCCGCGAACGCCCGCCCCGGCATCGATCAGCCGCGGCCCGTCCGGCGCTTGGCTCACGGCGAGCCGCAGCCGCGCGGCCTCGGCGGCGAGCGCCTCGACCAGGGGGGCGGCGAGGGCGTTGACGCTCGGGCGGGCGACGGTAGCGGGGGTCGAACTCATGGTGTCACTCCCTCGGGCCGGAGCGAGGCGGATGGCGCCCCGGGACGGCCGGTCAGATCGATCGGGGTCTTCGCGGGCCCCGTTGTGTGAGGAATGAAGCGCGGGATCCCCTCTCCCGAGAGGGGCAGGGGCGAGGGTGTGGCGCTTCGGCGTGAAGCGCTGGGCGTCGTGCCGTCGGTTCAACGGCGTGGGTTCAGTTCGGCACCGTCTCCACCCTCACCCCTCTCCCGTTCGGGGGAGGGATCCCGCGTTCGTCCTTCGAGGATGGAGCGGTGGGAGGCGAAAGCCAATCCAGCATCGGCCGGCTCCTCCAGCCGCGCCCGCAGCGCCGCGCCCCGTAAAGCGACCGCACGCCGCGCCTCCCCCGCATCCGCCCCCTCGGCGATCACCGTGCAGATCGGCGCTCCCCTCTCGACGCGGCTGCCGGCCGGCGGGCGGTCCATCGCCCAGTCGGGCCAGTCGAGGGGCGGCACGGCGGGGATCGGCGCATCGGCGTACAGGATCTCGGTCGCGGCGGCACCCTGGAGGCTCGGGCGATGCTCGGGCAGCCGGCCGCGGGCGGCCGCGAGATGGGCCTCGAAGAGGGGAGCCGGCCCGCGGTCGAGCAGGTCGAGGGTTGCGCCGGGCCGGGGATTGATCTCGAGCAGCCACCAGGCCTCGCCCTCGACCAGCAGGTCGGCGCTGACGAGGCCGCGGAGGCCCGTCGCCGCCACGAGGGCGGCCAGCGCCTGCCCGGCCGCCTCGCGCACCCCGGGCGGCAGGCCGGACGGCCCGGCGGCGCCGGCATAGCGAAACGGGCGGCCCGGCCCCGGCGCCGCCCATTGCTCGGTCACCGCCAGGATCGAGATCCCACGCCCGTCCGCGAGCGCGTTGAGCGAGCGCGGCGTTCCCGGCACGCGGCGCTGGAGGTAGGCGCCGGGGGGCAGCCGCCCCGGACCCGCCGGGCGGATGTGGCCGCCGCCCGAGGCGCCGCGCCGCTTGATCAGCCAGCCCTCCGGATCGGGGACCGGCGCCGGCGCGATCTCGGGATGCGGAATGGCGAGGCGCCGGCACAGGGCCGCGAAGCGGCCCGGGTCCTTCAGGCCTGCGACCGCCGTGGGCGAGGCTCCGAGGAGGGCATGGCGCCCGGCGAGCCGCCGCATCAGCCCCGGCGCGCCCTCGAAGCCGGAGCCGAGGACGAGGCCGATCGCGTCGCCCGCCTCCGCCGCCAGCGCGGCGAGCGCCGCCTCGACGCCCTGGGGCCCCGGCCCGGCGCCGAGGCGGCCGGGCACGCGGCGGTAGCCGGCGGCGAGCGCGCGGGTATCCTCGTCGCCGAACAGGTCGGCGACGAAGGGGCGGTAGCCGGCGCGCCGCGCCGCGGCGGCGAGCGCCCGGCCCGACTGCGCCGCGATCAGGACCGCCGCGGCCGTCACGCCGCGGCCGCGCGGTCGGTGAGCTCGACGGCGAGGCGGTAGGCCTCGCGGAAATCGAGGGCGAGGGGCTGGTCGGCCTGGAGCAGGCGCCGGAACAGGCCGGCCTGGGTCCCGTACTTCACGTTGCCGATCGCGAGCGCCCCGATGCCGACACCCCGCCCGCTCGGCAGGGGCACGGCGTCGGCGTGGACGTCGATCCCCGCGATGCCGGCCGGCGGCACCGCGTTGACGTCCGCGGCGACGAGGAGGCGGGAGGCCCGGGTCAGGTCGTCGGCGCTCAGCACCTGCACGCCCGCGGCGGCGGCGGACAGGATCACCTCGGCACCCTGAGCGGCGGCAAGGCGCCCTTCCGGGGTCGCGCCGTCGGCGGCCTCGACGGCGACGCCGAACCGCGCCCCCATGCCTCGCGCGATCGCCGCCACCCGCTCGCGACCGTCGTAGCCCACGATGACCGGGTGCGCGCCCTCCTGCGCGGCGATCACCGCCGCGCAATAGGCGACGACCCCGGTGCCGCCGAAGATCGCGACGCGCTTGCCCGTCAGCGCCTCGCCGAACGTCTCCTTCAGGGCGCGCCGCGCGCAGGCCACCATGGCGGCACCGGTGGTGAGAAGGAGCCCGCCGGATCGGCGAAGACGTGGTTGGCGAAGGGCGGCACGAAGGCGCCGGTCGCGGCATCCACCATGTCGAGGGCGGCCTCGGCGTTCTTGCCGCCGATGAAGATCGCCGTGCGGATGCCGTCCTGCGGCGCGCGGGAGAAGATCGAGTCCTGGACCAGCGGCACGACCTCGCCGGGCTCCACCCCCGTATAGGTCGAGACGACCTCGAACCCCGCATCCACCGCCATGTTCACGTCGAACGGGCTCATGTGCTTGAGCGGCGTCAGCATGTGCAGGATCGAGCGGGCCATTCGGACCTCCTCCAGGGTAGCGACGGCGCGGGCGCGGCTCGCCTCGCGACGAGCGGCGGCCGCCGCGCCGCTTGTAGGCCGGCCGGTCCCGGCTGTGCTCTGTCCATTAGTGCGAATCGGGCGGCCGGCGTTTCAGCCGATCTCCGCCCCGCGGTTGCGCCCGCGGGCGATGCGGCAGGCGAGGTCCGGGTGGCGGGCGCGCAAGGACGCGACCAGCGCCTCGGCCTCGTCCTGGTCGCGGGCGAGGGCGAAGCCGGTCGGCCCCCAGGAGCTCTGGCCGAAGCCGGCGATGCCGGCGGCCTCGACGTCGGCGAGCGCCGCCGCCACCGCGGCGCTGGCGTAGCGCCCGCCCTGGTGGGGGGCGAAGTAGTCGCCGATCCGGCGCTGGATCCCGGTGATGCCGGCGCCGAAGCGCGGCAGGTCCGCGGTCGCGGCCGCCGGCAGCACCTGCATCAGCACCGTGCGGCAGATCTCGGCGGCCTCCGCCGCGGGAAAGCGCGGCAGCTCCCGGAAGGCGCGGCGCTCCTCGGCGCCGTGCACGCCGGTGCGGCCGGAATCGAGCAGCAGCACCACCCGCCACGCCTCCGGGAAGGGCAGCCGGGCGATCACCGGCGGGGCGGCATCGGTGTCGTCGCGGCCGCCATCGACGATCAGGCCGCCGGTGACGAAGGCGGCGAGCCCCACGCCGGAGCGGTTGCCGCGGTCGAGGGCGTCGGCGAAGGCCGCCGGCGCGAAGGGCGCGCCGTGGAGCGCGGCGAGCGCCGCGGCGACCGAGAGGGCGAGCTGCGTGCCCGAGCCGAAGCCCGCATGGGCCGGGATGACCTCCGCGAGATGGAAGGCGCCGGCCTCCGGCACGCCGAGATGGCGGGCGGCGAGGGCCGCGTAGGTGCGCACCCGCTCGCATTCGGCCGCGATGCCGGGGCCGTCGCCGCCCGTGACCGTGAGGCCGTCGGCGCGGGAGGCGGTGAGGTCGATGCCGGGCGCGTCGAGGCCGAGCCCGACGCTGCCGAAGCGCCGGCCGAGCCCGCCATGCAGGTCGAGGAAGCCGAAATGCAGCCGGGCCGGGGCGCGCACCCGCACCGTCGCCCGCGCCGTCCCCACCTCGTGCGCCAAACCGGCCTCGCTTCCTCAAGCCCTGCCGCCGCGGCCCCCGCGGGAGCCGTCCGACCGGGCCGGACTGTCCCACACCGGCCGCCGGCTGGGCAACTCGGGCCCGGCGGATATTTGCCCGGGCGCCGCCCCCCGGAAGCCGGACTTTCGGGGGACTTGCCTGCGCGGGGGCCCGGATGCGACCGTCCCGGACCGAAAGCGGCGCGCCACGCGCGGCAGGAACACGCGCGGCAGGAACCAGCGAGGGCGGATGACGGCCTGGATCGACGGGCAGGCGGTGGAGCGCGACGAGGCGATGGCGGCAGCGGCCTCGCTGCTCGCGGGGGCGCGCGGTCCGGTGATCGCCGGGCTCTGCGCGGAGGCGGCGGCCTTGCAGGCGGCGTTCGACCTCGCCCGCGCGATCGGCGCCTCGCTCGATCCCGTCGCGGGCCCGGGCCTCTACGCCGATCTCGGGGCGCTGGCCTCGGGCGGCGCGATGACCACCACCGCGGCCGAGGCGCGGGGCCGGGCCGACTTGGTGCTGGTCGTCGGGGCCTCCCCCTGGGCCTCGGGCCTCGTCCAGGACCTGGCGCAGGACTTGTCGACGGAGGCACCCGTGCGCGGCCGGGCGGCGGGTCGTCCCCGGGCGCTCGTCGCCCTCGGGGGGGCAGGCGACGGCGGCGTCCGGCACGTCGCCTATCCGGCGGACGAGGCCGGGCTCGCGGCGGCGATCGGCCTCCTGCGCGGCCTCGTCGCCGGCCGGATCGCCGGTCCCCACCCGCTCGCCGACCTCGCGTCGCGCCTGCGCGAGGCGCTCTACGGCGCGGTGGTCTACGACCCCGCCGAACTCGGCGCCCTCGGGGCCGAGATGCTGAACGGCCTCGTCAAGGACCTCAACGAGGTCACCCGCTGCTTCGCGCTGCCGCTGGGCGACCCCCATCAGGGCCGGGCGGTGGCGCAGGTCGCGGCCTGGAGCACCGGCCAGGGGCCGCGGGTCGGCTTCGGCCGCGGCCGCCCGGAGCACGATCCCTGGCGCTTCGACGCCGCGCGCCAGGCCGAGGCCGGCGAGATCGACGCCGCGCTCTGGCTCGCCTCCCTGCCGGCCCCGCTCCCCGCCTGGACCCGCAGCGTGCCGACCGCGGCGCTTCTCGGGTCTCCCCGGGGGGACGAGGCCAGGGTGGTGATCGGCGTCGGCGTCCCGGGCGAGGCCTTCGGCGCCGCGCTCTGGCACCCGCGCCGCGCCACCATCGCCTGGCAGGAGCCCCGGCACGCGGCAGCGCCGGAGGTGCCGTCCGCCGCCGCGATCCTCGCCGACCTCGAGGCCCGAATTTCCTCCTCCCCTGCCCCGCAACCGGAGCGCTCCGCCTCATGCTGACCCGCATCGCCGGCGGCCGGGTGGTCGATCCGACCGCCTCGCGCGACGCCATCGGTGACGTCTGGATCGAGGACGGCCGCGTCGTCGCCCCCTCCGACCGCGCCCCCGACCGCACCATCGACGCCGCCGATTGCGTGGTGATGGCGGGCGGCGTCGAGGTCCACTCGCACATCGCCGGCGGCAACGTGGTGCTGGCGCGCCTGCTGCTGCCGGAACTGGGCGTCTCCGAGCCCGACGCGCCGAACCCGCACGGGTCGGGCCGCGACGTCGGGATGCTGTACGCCCGGATGGGCTACACCACGGCGGTCGAGCCGGCGATGCCGCCGGTCAACGCGCTGGCGACCCAGCTCGAACTCGCCGAGATCCCGCTCCTCGACCGGGGCGGTCTCTGCGTGATGGGCAACGACGACCAGCTGCTGCAACTCCTGCGCGACCGCGAGAGCGCGGACGCGGTCCGCGACCTCGTGGCGCTCAACGTCGCGACCTCGCGGGCGCTCGGCGTCAAGGTCATCAATGCCGGCGGCGCCGACGCCTTCAAGGACGGGGCGGTCCGCTTCTCCCTCGACGACGAGGTGCCGGCCTACGGGCTGACATCGCGAAAGATCCTCGACGGGCTCCTCGACGCCGTCGAGGCGCTGAAGGTCCCGCACCCGCTCCACGTCCATTGCAGCAATCTCGGCCTGCCGGGGGCCGACGACAGCCTGATCGAGACGCTGGAGGCGGCGGAGGGCCGGCGCATCCACTTCGCCCACGCCCAGTTCTACGCCTACGCGGCGGTCGACAAGGACAACCCGCTGACCGGCGGCTTCATGTCGGCCGCGCCGCGGATCGCCGAGGCGCTGGCGCGCCACCCCAACGCCACCCTCGATATCGGCCAGGTGGTGTTCGGCCAGACTGCGACGATCTCGCTCGACATCCTGCGCCAGTTCTCCGGCCGCAAGGCGGCGAGCCCGCGCAAGTGGATCGTCAATGCCGGCGACGCCGAGGGCGGCGGCATCGTGCCGTTCCGCTACCGCGACCGCGGCCCGACCTCGTCGCTGCAATTCGCCATCGGGCTCGAGATGATGCTGCTCTCGCCCAACCCGGAGCGCACCATCCTGACCACCGACCATCCCAATGGCGGGCCGTTCACCGCCTATCCGCGCATCCTCCATCTCCTGATGGACAAGGAGGCGCGGGACCGGGAGGTCGCCGCGCACCCGAAGGTCGCGGCCGAGCGCTCCGGCCTCTCAGGCATCGAGCGCGAATACACCCTCTCGGAAGTGGCGCAGCTCACCCGCTCGGGGCCGGCGAAGCTGCTCGGCCTCACCGATCGCGGCCACCTGCGCCCCGGCGCGCGGGCCGACATCGCGGTCTACCGCGACCAGCCGGACCGGACCGCGATGTTCGCCCGCGCCCACCGGGTCCTGAAGGACGGCGCGGTGATCGTCGAGGACGGCGAGGTCGTCTCGTGGACCCGCGGCCGAACGCTGAGTCTCTCCGTCGAGGCCGATGCCGGCATGGCGCGGCGGACCGATTCCTACCTCCAGGGCCGCTTCGGCGCCGGGCTGTCGAGCTTCACCGTGCCGGACGCGGCCTTCCCCGAGCGTGAGGTGTTCGAGGCGATCTCATGCCGGACCTGATTCTCCACGGCATCCGGGTCGAGGACACCTTCGCGGAGGCCTTCGACATGGCGGCCACCGCCCTGGTGCTGACCGCCGAGACGCCCGAATGGGCGATGATCGCCGCGACCACGATGACGGGCTTCGCCACCTCGGTGATCGGCTGCGGCGCCGAGGCCGGCATCGACGCCGTGCTCTCGCCCGACGAGACCCCGGACGGGCGCCCCGGCGTGCGGGTTCTGCTGTTCGGCTTCGATGCCGGCGGCCTGAAGGACCAGCTGCTGCGCCGGGTCGGGCAATGCGTGCTGACCTCGCCGGGCAGCGCGGTCTTCGCCGGGATCGCCTGGGACGACCCCGCCGCGGGCAAGGCGCTCAAGCTCGGCGGCGCGATCCGCTACTTCGGCGACGGCTTTTCCACCGCCAAGCGCGTCGAAGGGAGGCGCTACTGGCGCACGCCGGTGATGGACGGCGAGTTCCTGTGCGAGCATTCCGTGCCGACGGTTCAGGGCGCGGTCGGCGGCGGCAACCTGCTGTTCCTCGGCCGGCGCTTTTCCGACACCCTGCGGGTGGCCGAGATCGCGGTCGCGGCGGCGCGCAAAGTCCCGGACGTGATCCTGCCCTTCCCGGGCGGCGTGGTGCGCTCGGGCTCCAAGGTCGGGGCGCGCACCAAGGGCATGATGGCCTCGACGAACGACGCCTACTGCCCGACGCTCAAGGGCCGCGCCGGCTCGGCCCTGCCGCCGGAGGTCGACGTGGTGCTGGAGATCGTCATCGACGGGCTCTCGGCGGGCAGCGTCGCGGCCGCGATGCGGGCGGCGCTCCACGCCTCGACCAGGGCCGGAGCCGATCTCGGCCTCGTCGCGGTCACGGCGGGCAATTACGGCGGCAATCTCGGCCGCCACCACTTCCACCTTCGCGACCTCATCGGGGAGGCCGCATGAGCACCCTCACCTTGCGCGAGGCGCCCGAGCGCCTGGACCTCGCCGGCCTCACTCCGGCTGCCCTCGCGGGCCTGTCGGAGGCGGAGGCCGCCCGCCTCCCGATCGGGACCGGCCGGCGCGGCCTGACCCTCGGCGACTGCTTTTCCATCGCCCTCGACGGGTCCGACGAGGTGCGGATCGTCGGCGCCACGAGCCGCCTCGATCGGGTCGGGGCCGGGCTCGATGCCGGGCGCATCGTCGTCGAGGGCGATGTCGGCCAGCGCCTCGGCGCCGGCATGACGGGCGGGACCCTCGCCGTCAGCGGCTCCGCCGGCCCCTTCGCCGGCACGGCGGCCAAGGGCGGCACGATCCGCATTTCGGGAAATGCCGCCGAGAGCGCCGGCGGCGCCCTCCACGGCGCGGCGGCCGGCCTCGACGGCGCCACCCTGATGATCGGCGGCACCGCCGGCGACCGGATCGGCGACCGGATGCGCGCCGGGCTGATCGTGGTGAAGGAGGCCGGCGCCCATGCGGGCTCCCGGATGATCGCCGGCACGATCGTCGCCGAGGCGATCGGCGACCATCCCGGCTACGGCATGCGCCGCGGCACCCTGGTCGCCGCCCGCCACGGCGCCCTGCTGCCGACGTTCGTCGAGACCGGGCGGCAGGATCTGGTCGTCCTGAAGCTGCTGGCGACCTCGCTCCAGGCCTTGGCGCCGGAGGCGGCGGCGCTCCTGCGGGCGCCTCAGCGGCGGTATTCAGGGGATCTCGCGACCCTGGGCAAGGGCGAGCTGTTCACGCCGGTGGGGTGAAGCGGGCACAAGCCGGCTCGAACATCCGACACACGAACCCACCCATAACCTCAGGATGAGGTTATGGGTGGGATGAGACAGTCTCCCTTTGCGCCGTGCTCAGCATAGAAATCTTACAACCGCTCCTGAATCTTCTTCGCGATCGCTCCCAGCCGCTGCTCCAGCAGGGTCGGCACCTCGCAGACATAGGTCAGCGACTGGCTGCGCTCCTGGAAGATGCGCTTGTCCCAGTTGAAGCGCGCCTCGAGCTCGGCGAGTTCCTTGGTTTCGGGCACGTCCGGCGCGGTCTTGACCTCGCTGATCCGCCCGGCCTCGTCGCGGATGCGCTCGGCCATCACACGCTGGCCGCGGGCGTAGCGGCCGATGCCGGCCACCACCTTGTCGCGCTCGCCGTTCAGCACCTCGAACACGCCGGCGAAGACCCGGGTCAGGCGGGCGTCCTTCTCCGCCTTGTCGAGCTTCCCCGCGAAACCGTCGAGGAGGCCGTCGACCTCCTCCAGCGGCAGCCGGCGCGACGCGATTTTTTGAGCCAGCAGGGCCGCGTCGGTGTCGTTGCCCCACTCGGCCAATGCCTGGGTCGGGTCGGGCCCGGTCCAGACCGCGCCGGGGCCGAGCGTCGAGACCTTGCGCTGGGCGCAGGGCCAGTCGGGATCGGGCCGCGGCTGGGCGAGGGCCGGGGCGGCGCCGAGGATCAGGAGCGTGGCGAGGAGGGAGCGGAGCATCGTGGGCATCTCTCGAGTGAGGGCGGTCATCCCGCCTCCCCGGCCGGGCCGCCGCGCCGGGCGAGCAGCCCGCGGCCGGGATCGTAGGCGGCCACCGCCATGACGAAGAACGCGAGCCCGGTCCCGACCACGACGGCGCAGGAGACCGGGTTGAAGGCGCCGTAGAGCGCGAAGCGCACCAGCTCGACGGCGTGGGTGAACGGGTTGACCTGGCAGATCCAGTACAGCGTCGCGCTCGATTCGTTGATCCGCCATAGCGGGTAGAGCGCCGAGGAGGCGAAGAACATCGGGAAGATCACGAAGTTCATCACGCTGGCGAAGTTCTCGAGCTGACGCACCAGCGACGACAGGAACAGCCCGATGGCGCCGAGCATCAGCCCGGCGGCGAGGAAGGCCGGCAGGGCGTAGAGGTAGCCGGTCCACGGGATGTCGGTCTCGAAGAAGCTCGCCACGGCGAGGAACACGTAGGCCTGGATCAGCGAGACGATCACGCCGGCGACGAGCTTGGCGAAGAGCAGGCTCCAGCGCGGATAGGGGCTCGTGAGCAGCACCCGCATCGAGCCGACCTCGCGGTCGTAGACCATCGACAGCGAGGATTGCATGCCGTTGAACAGCTGGATCATCACCGCGAGGCCGGGCACGACGTAGACCTCGTAGAGCACGTAGGTCTCGTAGGGCGGCGTGATCGACAGGCCGAGCGTGTTGCGAAAGCCCGCCGCGAAGATGAACAGCCAGACCAGCGGCCGCACGAGCGCGGAGAAGAACCGCTCCTTCTGGTTGAAGAAACGCAGGAGCTCCCGGCGCACGATGCCCGACAGGGCGATGAGGTAGCCGCCGGCATCGAGCCGGCCGCGGACCGGGCTGAGGGTCGTCCCGGCGCTCATGCGACCCTCCTCGGCGTGTCCCCGCGCTCGGCCGTCATCTGGCGGAACGCGGTCTCGAGGGAGCCCGAGGGCTCGCTCAACGCTCCGGCGAGGCCGCGGGCGACGATGCGGCCGCGATGCAGCACCACGACCCGGTCTTCGGCCTCGATCTCGTCGAAGATGTGGGTCGCCCAGAGCACCGACAGCCCCTCCTCCCGCACCAGGGCCCGCACGATGGCGACGATGTCGGCACGGGAGTCGAGGTCGAGGCCGACGGTCGGCTCGTCGAGGAGCAGAAGGTCGGGGGCGTGGATCAGCGCCCGGGCGATCTCGATCCGCCGCGACTGGCCGCCCGACAGGGTGCGGATCTTGTCGTCGCGCCGCTCCAGGAGGCCGATGCGGGTCAGAAGCGTCTCGATCCGCTGGAGCGCCGCCTTGCGGGGGATGCCGTGGAGGGCTGCGTGGTAGAGCAGGTTCTGGCGCACCGTCAGGTCGGTGTCGAGGGTGCGGGCCTGGAACACCACCCCGAGCCGGGCGAGCGCCCGGGACGGCTCTTGGGCAAGGTCGTGCCCGAGCAGCGCGACCCGGCCGGCCTGGCTGGCATAGAGCCGCGTCACCACCGAGAACAGCGTGGTCTTGCCGGCCCCGTTCGGCCCGAGCAGGGCCACGAACGCGCTCCGGGGCACCTCGAACGACACGTCGTCGAGCGCCGTCCGGGCGCCGAAGCGATGGCTGACTGCCTCGACCGCGAGGGCCGCGCTCATCGGCCGAGCGCCCGGCGGGCGTCCCGCACCGCGTCGAGGCACTCGTCGTACTCCTTCTCGCCGAGTTCCCGCTCGGCGACGCGCAGCTCCTTCCTGAGCGTCCGCGCGACCGCTTCGGGCGGAGACTTCGCCAGCTCGGCCTTGATCGTCGCGATGCCGTCCCGGCACGACGCCGCGTCGTCGGCGCGGGCGGGGAGCGCCGTCAGCAGGATGAGGGCGGCGAGGCACGAGCGCATCCGTGGGGTTCCTCCGGTTCTTTGAGGGCGATGTAGGCCGCGCGGGGGCGGCCCGCAAACCCCTGTCACTTCACGATGAAGCGCCCGGTCATGCCCCGGCTCTCCAGCCCCTGGACCGACCACGGGAACTCGCCGGCCCGCACCGTGACGAACTCGACCGCGATCGTGCCCTGGTCGTCGAATTCGAGGTGGTGCGGCGGCCCGGCCATGTGCACCTCGAGGTGGTTGATGACGATCTGGTTCATCCACACGCCGCGGAAGAACTCGCTGGCGAAGAACTTGTATTCCTTCTGCCCCTTGGCGGTGATGCGCAGGCGGTAGGACTTGCCGGCCTCCATCTCGATGTCCTTCACCGGCACCGCGTAGTCGTTGTCCTCGGCACCGAGGAACAGTTCGGGCAGGTCGGTGCGGCCCTTGGTGAGGTCGTGGGCAAAGGCGGGGATGGCGAGGAGGCTCGCGGTGAGGGCGGCGGTGAGAAGGGCGCGCATGGATGATCCGGGTGGGAAGTGGGACTCTCCCCCCTCTCCCGAGTGGGAGAGGGGCCGGGGGTGAGGGTGATACGGTTCCGTATGAAGCGGAAAGTTTCGTGCTGGTAGCGGGACAGTCAGCGCCTTCTGCAGAACCGTAGCACCCTCGCGCGATCTTCGATCGCCCCTACCCCTCTCCCACTCGGGAGAGGGGATCCCGCGCCACAATCGTTTCGGCGCGGTGGGGAAACTACTGCGGCGAGACCGCAACGCCCCAGGGGAGCAGGCCGACGGGAATGCTCTTCGTCACCCGCAACGCCTCGACGTCGATCACCGAGACGTCGTTCGAGGTGCCGTTGGTGGAGAACAGCAGCTTCTGGTCCGGCGTGAAGGCGAGCTGCCACACCCGCTGGCCGACGGGCAGGTATTTCTGGACCTCGTAGGTCTTGGCATCGACCACCGCGACCCGGTTGGCCGGCCCGAGCGCGATGAAGGCCTTGGTCCCGTCCCGGGTCAGGCGGACGCCGACCGGCTGGATCTGCTCGTCGGTGACGCCCGGGATCTTGAAGGTGATCTTCTTCACCACCTTGCGGGTTCCGACGTCGATCACCGAGACGGTGCCGCCGACCTCGGCCGAGACCCACAGCCACTGGCCGTCCTGGCTGAACTCGGCGAAGCGGGGCCGGGCATCGACCAGCACGTTGTCGATCACCTGGAAGGTCTTGGTGTCGATGAAGTGGGCCATGTTGGTGGTCTCGGAGGTGTTGACCAGGATCGACCCGTCCGGGCTCAATCCCATGCCCTCCGGCTCGACGCCGACCGGCACCTCGGCCACCACCTTGTTCTTCTCGATGTCGAGCACCGTGACCTGGCTGTCGTCCTCGTTGGCGACGTAGAGCGGGTTGCCGGACGGGTGCGCGATGAACTGCTCCGGGTCCGGCCCCGAGCGCAGGGAGCGCACGATCTTGCCGGTCTTGGTATCGAGCACGTCGATGCGGTCGTCGTCGCTGGCGCAGACGTAGAGCAGGCTCCCGTCCTTCCCCACGGTGATCCCCCGCGGCCGCCGCCCGACCGGCCAGGTCGCCGTGACCTTCAGGGTCTCGACGTCGATGACGCTGACCGAGTTGCCCTTCTCGTTGCTGACGTAGACCGTGGTGGCCTGAACCTTGGTGGCCTGGGCCGGAACGGCCGCCGCGAGGGCGGCCGCGACGAGTGCGGCTTGCGCCGGTCTGATCCGGTGACGGCTCATTCGTCCTCCCTCCGGCCGCGCGCTTCGCGCACGTTCCGTTCGCGCTCTTACCTGGCCCGCCGCGACGCCGTGGGCGAGACCGACTTATGGCCGGGTCACGACTTCGTCAGCTTGCACTGCGTCTCCGGCAGGTCGATGCCGAGCGTGTCGAGCGGCGTGCGCTGGTGCAGGTAGCCCTGCTCGGGGGCCACCGCCACGAGCGCCTGGGGCTGCACCAGCAGCATCGGCTGGCGCAGCTGGTGGTCCCAGGGGCGGAAGCTCAAGCCCACGCCCTTGTAGCCCGGCAGGCTGAAGGCGGGGTCGGCGATGGCGGCCGCGAGCGCCGCCGGGTCGACCGTCCTCTTCTGGAACGCGGCCTCGCCGACCGCGCGGACCGAGGCCCAGACCTGGTAATCGAGGGGGCGCATCAGCCGGCCGGCGAGGCGGCGGAAGCGGTTCTGGGCCTGGGCGGCGCCCCAGACCTCGAGCGTCGGGTGCCAGGTCGTCGGGACGAGCCCCTGGGTGCCGACCACGGGCCGCGGATCGACGGTGTGGAACGGCACGTAATCGCCGAAATCGCCCGCCTCGTCCGCCACCACGGCGACGTCGTAGTCGAGGCCGCGGGTGAAGACGAGGGCTTCGGCCCGGGTCGGGGTGTCGCCGCGGGCGCGCGCCAGGGGCCCGAAGGTCCAGGGCCGCTCCGCCGAGACCTGCAATCCGAACTTCTTGGCCGAGCGCTTCAGCGCCTCGGCCCACAGCTTGTCGCCGTCCTGCGGGCCGGTGATCAGGAAGAGCTTGCGCCAGCGCATGAAGGCGAGGAACTGCGCGAGCGCATCGGTCTGCATCGCCCGGCTAGGGGCGACGTGGAAGACGTCCGACCGGCAATCGGCGCCGCGCAGGCGGTCGTCGGGGGCGGCGGCGTTGAACAGGACGGTGCCCGATCCCTTGAGCGCGTCGGCCACCGCCAGCACCTCGTCGGCGGGGAGCGCCAGCACGATGAAGCGCAGGCCCTTCGCGACGAGGCCGCGGGCGGCCTCGACCGGGCTCTGCGGCGGCGTCTCGCCGGGAGCCGCCGTGCCGAGGGCCACCGCGTCGAGGGCGTAGCTCTGGCGCACGAAGCGGCCGGTCGTGGTGTTGTCCTGGATCGCGAGCTTCGCGCCGGCCAGCCCCTCGTCCTCTGGCGCGGCCTGGGCGTCGTAGGAGGACGGCGCCGGGACCGGCCGGTAGATCAGGCCGATGCGGATCTCGGCGGCCTGAGGCGCCGCCGCGGGCGCGGCGGGCGCCTGCTGCGCGAGGGCGGCCGGCGGGCCTGCCAGCGAGGCGAGGAGGCCGAGGGCGGCGAGGGTGGCCGTGCGGAACTGTGCCATGCGGGCGGCACGCTACCCTGGATTCTCGAACGTCCTCAACGCCTCATCGATGAGGATTCCCTAAGACCCGCGCCTCCCCCGAAAAGTCCGACGCGGCGCGATCGGCGACCGCGTTGCGCCGGCCCGCTCCGGCATGCGAGGGTCGAGGCATGCTGGTTCTGCGCGCCCTTCCCGCCCTCGCGGCCCTGCTCGTCGGCCTGCCCGCCGCCGCCGCGCCGGAGAGGGCCGGGGTGACCAAGGCGGCGGTGTTCGGGATCGAGCTCGCCGAGCCCGGCACGATCGGGCCGCGCCCCGTGCGGCCGGAGGATGCGCGGCGCCTGGGGCTCGCCAGCGAGGCGCTGCGCCGGGCGGTGACGGATCGCGGGCTCGATCCCGTGGATCTTGCCCCCCAGGCCGCCGCGATCCGGCGCGACGCGCCGTTCTACAAGTGCGAGGGCTGCGCGGAGACGATCGCCAGGGCGGCGGGGGCGGACCTCGTCGTCTACGGCTACGTCCAGCGCAGCGCCCCGCAGGTGCTGAGCCTCAACATCACCATCACGGAAGCGGAGAGCGGCAAGGTGCTGCGCGGCGGCCAGGTGGTGATCCAGGGCGACACCGACGACACCTGGCTCCACGGCGTGCGCTCCCTGGTGAAGAACCGCCTCTTCGCCGAGCCGCTGCCGAACCGGTCCTGATCCCCGTGCCCGAGACCTCCCCTCCCCGCATCCGCCTCCTCGTCAGCGTCCGCGACGCCGCCGAGGCGGCTTTGGCCCGCGATCACGGCGCCGACCTGATCGACGGCAAGGATCCCGGCCGCGGCGCCCTCGGGGCGCTCTCCGCCGACGCCGTGCGGGCGATCGCGGCCGCCGCCGGCGACCGGCCGACGAGCGCGGTGGCGGGCGAGCCGCGGGATGCCGACGAGGCGTCGGCCTGCCTCGCGGCGCTCGCCGGCACCGGGGTCCACTACCTCAAGATCGCCTGGGCGCCCGGGCGCGACGCCGCCTCTCTACGCCTGCCCGCCGCTCCCTCGGTGATCGCGGTCCTGTTCGCCGAGGACGGGCCGGACGGCGCCGACGTGCCGGCGCTCGCCGCCGCCGGCTTCTCCGGCGCGATGATCGACACGCGGACGAAGGACGGGCGCCGGCTCACCGACCACCTGCCCCTCGCGCGGCTCGCCGGCTTCGCGCGAGCCTGCCGGGCGCACGGCCTGCTCTCGGGCCTCGCCGGTTCGCTCGCCCTCGACGACATCCCGGTTCTGGCGGCGCTGGGGCCGGGCTATCTCGGCTTTCGCGGCGGGTTGTGCGCCGCCGCCGACCGGACGGGGCGTCTCGATCCGCAGAGGATCGCCGAGGCCGCCCAGCGCCTCGGCGCGGTCGCGCCCTGCATCGAGGCGGCGTGATCGTGTCCATGAAGGCGGGGCTGGCCGCGGACGGATCCGAACCAAGATATGGCGCGGGATCCCCTCTCGAGGCGATCCCGCGCCTTTTCATCGGAAGCCCTGCTCCCGCAGGACGTGCAGCATGAGCCACGCTCTCAGCGTCGTGAAGGTCGGCGGCAGCCTCGTGGCCGATCGGGCCCGGCTTTGCCGGGTGCTCGGCGGGCTCGCGGACGGTGCCGACGGGCTGGTGGTGATCGTGCCGGGCGGCGGCGCGCTCGCCGACGCCGTGCGGGCGACGCAAGCCGCCCTCGGCTATCCCGATTCCCTCGCCCATCGCCTCGCCCTCGACGCCATGGCGGGCATGGCGCGGGTCCTGTCCGCCCTCGAGCCGCGCCTGACGGTGACGGAGGATCCCGCGGGAACGCTCGCCTCCGGCCGCGTGCCGGTCTGGGATCCGTCGGCGCTGAAGGCCGGCCGGCCGGAGATCCCCGAGACCTGGGACGTCACCTCGGACAGCCTGGCGCTCTGGCTCGCAGTTCGCCTCGGCGCGCGGACCTGCCTCCTGGTGAAGTCCACCGACCCGGTCCCGGGGGCCGGGCCGGCGGAGCTCGCCCGGGCCGGCCTCGTCGACGCCGCCTTGCCCAGCTTCGCGGCCCGCTATTCCGGCGCGATCGTCGTGCGGGGACCGGGCGGGGACCGGACGTGCCGCCCCGGCATCGCGGAGCGCGCCGCGTGAGGGAGCACCTCGTCTTCGTCACGGGGCGCCTCGCCAAGGCGCGGCTGGAGAAGATCGCGGCGAGCCTGCCGTCGGAGCGCTTCGCCTGGACCATCGCGGATGCCGGCGTGAAGGTCGCGGCGCTGATGACCGAGGAGATCATCCGGCGCCGGGTCACGATGCCGGGGGGCGCGACGCGGGTCATCCTGCCCGGGCGCTGCCGGGCCGACCCGGCGGTGCTGGCGGCGCATTTCGGCCTGCCGGTGGAGCGCGGGCCGGACGAGATCGTCGACCTGCCGGTCTTCCTCGGGCTTGCCGGGCGGACGGTCGACCTGTCGCGCCACGACGTGCGAATCTTCTCCGAGATCGTCGACGCGTCGCGGCTCACGCCGGACGAGATCCTGGAACGGGGCAAGGACCTCGCCCGGCGCGGGGCCGACGTGATCGACCTCGGCGGCCTGCCGGACACGCCCTTTCCCCACCTCGGCGAGACCGTGCGGCTGCTCAAGTCCGAGGGCCTGCGGGTCAGCGTCGATTCGTTCTCGGCCGACGAGCTGCGCCAGGGCGCGCAGGCGGGGGCCGACTTCCTGCTGAGCCTCAACGAGGAGACCCTCGACCTCGCCTTCGAGACCGACGCGGTGCCGGTGCTGGTGCCGATGCGGCCCGAGGACCTGCCGTCCCTCGACCGGGCGATCGACAGGATGCAGCGGGCGGGCCGGCCGTTCATCGCCGACCCGATCCTCGAGCCGATCCATTTCGGCTTCGCCGCCTCGCTGGTGCGCTACCACGAGACCCGGCGGCGCCACCCCGACATCGCCATGATGATGGGGACCGGCAACCTGACCGAGCTCACCGAGGCCGACAGCCTCGGGGTGACGGCCCTGCTGATGGGGGTGTGCTCGGAACTGGCGATCGGCAACGTGCTGATCGTGCAGGTCTCGAACCACACCCGCCGCACGGTCGAGGAGCACGACGCCGCCCGCCGGGTGATGTACGCGGCGAAGGCCGACGCCGCCCTCCCCAAAGGCTACGGCCGCGCGCTGCTCGCCCTCCACGACAAGCGCCCCTACACCCAGACGCCCGACGAGATCGCGGGTCTCGCCGCCGAGGTGCGCGACCCCAATTACCGCGTGGCGATCGCCGAGGACGGGGTGCACGTCTACAACCGCGACATCCACAAGACCGGCCGCGACGCGATGGCGTTCTTCCCCGATCTCGGCGTCGAGGGGGACGGCGCCCACGCCTTCTACCTCGGCGGTGAATTGACCAAGGCGGAACTCGCCTGGCGCCTCGGCAAGCGCTACGTGCAGGACGAGCCGCTGGACTGGGGCTGCGCCATGGATGACGAGGTCGAGGACACCACCCGCTTCAAGGCCCCGGGCCACACGCGCCACAGCGGGAAGCCTTAGAGCCGTGCCCCTGATTCTCGAGACCATCGTGACGACAGCCTCCCCCGACGGGGCGCTGCACCTGGTGCCGTTCGGGCTGATCCGGGAGGACGACGACTACTGGGTGGCGCCGTTCCGACCCTCGCCCACCATCGCCAACCTCGAAGCGACGCCGTTCTTCGCCGCGGCCGCGCCGGCGGACGTCCGGGTGATCGCCGGCTGCGTCACCGGGCGCCGCGACTGGGCGAGCGTGCCGTGCCGCACGATTCCCGTGCCGCGTCTGGCCGACGCCTACGGCCACATGGAATTGCAGGTGGTGGAGGTGCGCGACGATCCCGTCCGGCCGCGCTTCCGCGGCCGGGTGGTGCACGCCGAATCGCACCGCCCCTTCCTCGGCCACAACCGGGCGGTCAACGCGGTGCTGGAGGCGGCGATCCTGTCGACGCGCCTGCACATGCTGGATCCCGAGACGGTGCTGGCCGAGCTGCGCCACCACCGCATCGCCGTCGAGAAGACGGCCGGGCCCGCCGAGCGCGAGGCCTGGAACTGGATCGCCGCGAAGGTCGCGGCCGCCCTGCCCGAGGCGGCCGTCGCATCCCTCGCGGTGGATGACGCGTGAGACACGCGTGAGAAGGAGAGATCCGATGAAGCGCATCCTCGCGGCGGCCCTGCTCGCCGCCCTCGCGGCGGCCCCCGCCGCCCAGGCCCACGGCCCGACCCGCAAGAAGGTCGAGGAGAAGGTCACGATCAACGCCGCGCCCGACAAGGTCTGGGCCGTGGTCGGCAACTTCCAGGACATGAGCTGGCTGCCGCCGGTCGAGAAGACCGAGGGCAAGGGCGGCAACGAGGTCAAGGCCACCCGCATCCTCACCCTGAAGGGCGGCGCCACCGTCGACGAGGAACTCTACAAGTACTCGGCCGAGCAGAAGAGCCTGTCGTACCGGATCAACAAGGTCGACGTGAAGGTGCTGCCGGTCAACAACTACTCATCGACGATCAAGGTCGAGCCGGCCGACGGCGGCAAGGCGTCGGAGGTGGTGTGGGACGGCGCGTTCTACCGTGGCTACATGAACAACGATCCGCCGCCCGACTTGAGCGACGAGGCGGCGATCAAGGCGGTCAAGGAACTCTACCGCAGCGGCCTCGACAACCTGAAGGCGAAGCTCGAGAAGGGCAGCTCGTGAACTCGGGCAGGTTCCGGAAAAGCGTCGTGCGGTTTTCCGACAAGAACCTGCGTCGCAGGAAGGCCTCGAGCGATCCACGCATCGGCTTGCCGATGCGAGGTCGCTCGAGCTTGGCCCGGCGCCTCGCCGGGCTCTGCCTGCTCGGTGCGGTCGGGGTTCCGGGGATCGGCCTCGCGCCGGTCCCCTCGCGGGCGGCGGAGGCGTTCCTCACCGCCCAGAACGCCGAGGTGGTCGACGTGGTCGACCTCGACGCGCTCAAGGTGGTGGCGACGATTCCCGTACCGGGAGCGCCGGCCGGCATCGCCCTGTCGCCGGACCGGCGCTTCGTCTACGTCACCGCGCCGGAGGGCAAGGCGCTCGTGGTGATCGACGCCGCCGCGCGGCGGGTCGCCCGGACGGTGCCGCTCGGCGGCGGGCCCCTCGGGGTCGGGGTGAACCCGGTGAGCGGGGCCGTCTACGTCGCCGACTGGTACGCCAGGCGGCTGTGGGAGGTCGATCCGAGGACCCTGGCGGTGGCGGCCGAGATCGCCGTCGGCACCTCGCCGTCGGGCATCGCGGTGACGCCGGACGGCAGGTTCCTCCTCGCGGCCGACCGGGACGACGACGCCCTGTCGCTCGTCGATACCGCGACGCGCCGGCGAGTCGCGGCGATCCCGGTCGGCACGCGGCCGTTCGGGGTCACGATCGACGCCGAGGGCAAGCGGGCCTACTCCGCCAATGTCGGCTCGAACGACGTCTCGGTGGTCGACATCGCGGCGCACCGGGAAATCGGCCGGGTCAAGGTCGGCGAGCGGCCCTACGCGGTGGCGCTGGCGGGCGGCCGCGCCTTCGTCACCGACCAGTACGGCGGCACGGTCAGCACCTTCGACGCCGCGACCCTGGCGCCGGGACCGCGCCTCGAGGTCGGCGAGTATCCGGAGGGCATCCAGGCGAGCCCGGACGGCAAGCGCGTCTACGTGGCGAACTGGGAATCGAACACCCTCACGGTGATCGATGCCGTGGCCCTGACGGTGACCGCGACGGTGAAGACCGCGGACGGGCCGCGGGCCTTCGGGCAATTCCTGCGCTGACGCCCCGAGGGACGACTCGTTCGCGGATCGGCACCGAGGGATAGTTCGACGCGAACGGGTTGGTCACCTGCCCGCCCTGCGCCTGCGCCGGGGCGGCGAGCAGCAGCGGAAGCGCGACGAGGCAGAGCCGCATCGGAACCGAGCGGTTCACAGGCAAGCGAACCAGCGGCAAGTCAATCAGAGCCCCGCGGCCTTGCGCAGGGCGGCGTTGATGCGCTCCTGCCAGCCCGGTCCCTCCTCCTGGAAGTGGTCGAGCACGTCGCGGTCGAGGCGCAGGGACACGGTCTCGCGCACGCCCGGCACCGCGGTCTTGACGCCGAGAGTCTTGCCGGTGCCCGCCTTGGCGGCCGGCTTGGCGTCGGGGGCGGGACCCTCGGGGGTCTTGCGGGTCACGGCGCGGAAAGCGGCCTCGGCGGCCTGCCGGGGATCGGTACCGCGGCGGGAACGGTCGAACGACATGGGTGTCCTCCTGGGCCC
Source organism: Methylobacterium terrae (assembly GCF_003173755.1). Classification (NCBI taxonomy): domain Bacteria; kingdom Pseudomonadati; phylum Pseudomonadota; class Alphaproteobacteria; order Hyphomicrobiales; family Methylobacteriaceae; genus Methylobacterium; species Methylobacterium terrae. The sequence goes on along the minus strand of NZ_CP029553.1, from coordinate 2,378,046 downwards.
CACCCTGGCACGGCGGGGGCGGCCCCGATACGAGAACGGCGCCCGCGAAGGGGCGCCGTCATCTCGTGCCGGTCATCGGCGGCGCGGATGCGCCGCCACGCCGGATCACGCGTCGGACTTGACCTTCAGGACCTGGCGACCGCGATACATGCCGGTCTTCAGGTCGATGTGGTGCGGGCGGCGCAGCTCGCCGGAATCCTTGTCCTCGACGTAGGTCGGGGCCTTGAGGGCGTCGGCGGAGCGGCGCATGCCGCGCCGCGACGGAGAGGTCTTTCGCTTCGGAACGGCCATTGGAACTACTTCCCGTGCAACAAAACAGGCGCGTAGGGGCCCCTCGGTGGAGCCGCCGCGCGCGTCGCGATCCTGATCGGAGCGGGGTCTATAGAGGAGACGCGCCGCCCTGGCTAGGGGACAGGCCCAGAAAACCCGCTGACCCCCGAGACCGCTCGGCCCGTCATACACCCATTAAGCTGCCGTTCAACGGCGAAGGTCGCATGATGGGCCCTGCCGCTCCGGAAACCCAAAGCGCTGGGAGCCCGGGGGCGGCACGATCGGAGCTTTCCCGATGACCCGTCTTCCCCGCCTGACCCGCGCCCTGGCGCTGACCGCCCTGCTCGGCGCAAGCCTTCTGGCCGCAAGCCCTGCCCTGATCCAGGCGCCCGCCCTGGCCCAGACCCCCGCGACCTCGACCCCGACGACGCGGCCGGCCCCGGCGCCCACGGCCCCTCCCCCCGCGGCTCCCACCGCCCCGAAGGCGCCCGAGGCACCGAAGGCCGCCCCCGCGGCGCAAGCGGCGCCCGCGGGCAAGCCCGCGCTCATCGACCTCAACAGCGCCTCGAAGCAGGAGCTCGAGACCCTGAAAGGCATCGGCGCCGCGCGCTCGGAGGCGATCGTCAAGGGCCGGCCCTATCGCGGCAAGGACGAGCTGCTGTCGAAGAAGATCGTCCCGTCGAACGTCTACGACGACATCAAGGACAAGGTCATCGCCCGCCAGAAGAGCTGACCGCATCCCTCCTCGGGCGCATCCTTGCGGGCGTTCTTGCCGGCGTTCTTGCCGGCCCGGGGGCGTGATGGTAGGCGCCGGGGCAGCCACGACGACGACGCTGCCCCGGACACCCCCTCCATGCCCCACCGCCTGCACCGCGGCGACCTGCCCGACGATTACGTTCCGGGCCCGGCCATCGCGATCGACACCGAGACCCTCGGCCTCCAGCCCCACCGCGACCGGCTCTGCGTGGTGCAGATCTCCCGCGGCGACGGCGAGGCCGACCTGGTGCAGATCCCGCGGGTCGGCCCCGAGCCGGTGGTGCTCAAGCGCGTGCTCGCCGACCCGGCAGTCACCAAGATCTTCCACTACGCCCGCTTCGACCTCGCGGTGCTCTACCATCGGCTCGGCGTGATGCCGGGGCCGGTCTACTGCACCAAGATCGCCTCGCGGCTCGCCCGCACCTACACCGACCGGCACGGCCTGAAGGACCTGGTGCGCGAATTGGTCGGCGTCGACCTGTCGAAGCAGCAGCAATCCTCGGATTGGGGCGCCGACACCCTGACCCAGGCGCAGATCGACTACGCGGCCTCCGACGTGCTCCACCTCCACGCCCTGCGCGAGCGGCTCGACGTGATGCTCGCCCGCGAGGAGCGCAGCGCGATGGCGCAGGCCTGCTTCGACTTCCTGCCGACGCGGTCCCGCCTCGACCTGCTCGAATGGGACGAGACCGACATCTTCGCGCATAGCTGAGGCGCCAGGCGAAGCGTGATCCAAGGCGGAGCCTGCTCCAAGGCGAAGCTTGGCGCGAGACGGAAGCCTGGCCGTTCTGTTAACCTGGCGGCCATAACTTCGACACCGCGTCGGGGCATGGGGGCTTACGTCCCGCGCGTCCCGCGTCGGATGTCGACACGATGCAGGTGGCCACGACCTTGCTGCAAGCTTCCTCGCTCGACGCGATCCCGTCCCCGGGCCTCGATCCCCGGCGGCTGCGCGCGCATGCCCGGGCGCGCCGGCACAGCGCCCAGGTGCGCTGGCTGCGGCGCGCGATTCCCCTCGGGGCTGCTGCTGCCGGGCTCGCCGTCGTGGTCGGCACCTGGCTCAACCCCTTCGCCGATCTCGGCGTCTCGGTCAGCCTCGGCTCGATCGGCGTGTCCGGCTCGAAGGTGACGATGGAGAGCCCGCGCCTCTCGGGCTACCGCTCGAAGGACAACCGGCCCTACGTCGTCACGGCGAAAGCCGCGCTGCAGGACGTGCGGAAGCCCTTCGTCATCGAGCTGCAGAGCATGCTCGGGCGCCTCACCACCGACGAATCGGGCGGGCTCGCCCATATCGAGGCGGCGGCCGGGATCTTCGACACCCAGAAGGAGGCGCTGGAGCTGAGCCAGCACATCCGCCTCTGGACCGACAAGGGCCAGGAGGCGCGCCTCACCTCGGCCCATGTCGACTTCAAGGCCGGCACGATGCACTCGCGCGAGGCGGTCACCGTCACGATGCCGACCGGCTCGATCAAGGCCGACGGCCTCGACGTGACCGAGAACGGCAAGACCATCTCGTTCGTCGGCAACGTCAAGGCGGTCTTCTCCAATCACGCCCCCTCGCAGGAATCCTCGGAGCAGGATCCGCCGCTGCGGACCACCGAGGCCCAGATCAAGGACGATTGAGCCCGTGCCCCGTCTCCCGGCCCTCGCGGCGCTCGGCTGCCTCACCCTCGCGGCCCTCGCCTTCCCCTCCGGCCCGCGAGCGGAAACGCCCGCGGCGCCCGCCGCCAAGAAGAAGGAAGCCGGCTCCGGCTTCGGCGCCTTCGGCAGCGGCGGCGGCAAGGAGCCGATCAAGATCGACGCCGACCGGCTCGACGTGTTCGACCGCGAGAACAAGGCGGTGTTCGCCGGCAACGTCGTGGCGGTGCAGGGCGAGAGCACCATCCGCTGCTCCAGCATGACCGTGCACTACCAGCGGAAGGAAAAAGAGGCGAAGGCGAAGGGAGCCGAGGCCAAGGCGTCCGAGGTGAAGCCCGACGCGAAAGCCTCCATCGCCCAGCCGGCGGAGGCCAGACCCGTCGAGAAGGCCGTGAAGGTCGAGGCGAAGCCCGAGCCCAAGGCGGAGGCGAAATCCGAAAAGTCCTCCGACCCGACCGACGGCAGCGCGATCCGCCAGGTGGTCTGCGCCGGCCCGGTCACGGTGGTCTCCAAGGATCAGGTGGCGAGCGGCGACAACGCCGTGTTCGACCGGGTGGCGAACCGGGTCGTGCTGACCGGCAACGTGGTCCTGAGCCAGTGCCAGAACGTCACCCGCGGCTCGCGCCTCGTCTACGACATGAATACCGGCCGGGCGAACATGGACCCGGTGGCCGGCGGGCGCGTCTCCGCGATGTTCGTGCCGGGCGGCAAGGACGACAGCGCCAAGGGCAAGCAGGCGGGGTGCTCGCAGCCGGCCGGGCAGGCGGGCAAGGCGGCGCCGAAGCCGCGGGGGTGAGGCGGGAACCGGGGGACGGGATCTTCCCCGGGAGGCGCGACCGGATCACTCGAAGCAGCCCGCTTCCAGCCCCCTCGCAGGGTTGGATCGTCTCATCGCCAATCCGCGACCGCGCGAGTGGAGCCCGGACGCTGCCGATAGCCGGCACGGCTCCGGCAAACCGTCCTTGCTCAGGGAGATACCCTGAGGAGGGGCGTCGCTGTCGCCACCACGTGATCGCGCTCCGACCCCGGACTTCGCGCCGTCGTGCCAGGACGGCATGTCTTCCTGCGTGCCGTCACGCCGCGAGACTGATGCGGTCGCGACCGGCGTGCTTCGCGGCGTAGAGCGCGGCATCGGCGCGGCCGAACAGGTCGTCGCCGTCCTCCCCGGGCTTCCACGTGGCGAAGCCGAGGCTGACGGTCGCGGCGATGGTGCGGCCGTCGCCGACCGGCACGGCCGTCGCACCGATCGCGACACGCAGAGCGTCGGCCATCGCCGCCGCCTGCGCGGGATCGATTCTCGGCATGATCGCCGCGATCTCCTCGCCGCCGATCCGGCACACCGTGTCGGCGTTGCGCATTCCGGCCATCACGGCGTTCGCGACGTGCTTCAGCACCACATCCCCGATCGCGTGCCCGTAGGTGTCGTTGACCCGCTTGAAGTGATCGATGTCGAGCACGATCAGGGACAGGGGCAGGCCGGTATCCCGGGCGCGCGCGATCTCCTCGTCCAGGCGCTCCGTGAACAGGCGGCGATTGCCGAGCCCGGTCAGCCCGTCGGTGAAGGCCTGCACCTCGAACGGCGCGAGCCGGATGAGGTCCAGCCCCGTCCGGCGCGCCAGGTGGGCGAAGGCGGCGATGACTGCGGCACCGACGAAGTACATGATGAGCTCGACCACGGTGTTGAGGTCGAGCGTCTTGGGCGGCATCGACATGGTGAGGATCACCAGGAGGACGATGCAGATCACGCATCCCGCGTTGAGGGCGTGCCAGCCCCGCTTCACCGCCGGGGTGTTTGCCAAGCGCGCGACATCCCGGAGCGGCACGATTGCCAGAGCGACGACGACACCCACCATGAGTTTGGAGATCAGGTAGATGGTGTCCATGCGGCGCGCGTCTCGGTTTGGATGATGGCCGGGAGCGCTGCGTGCAGTGGCTGCCTTGTCCCCGCTCCCGTGGTGGGGCGGCCCTGTCGCGTTGGCGTTCGTCGGCGCTCGATCTTGCCTCGACGATAAATCGCCATGCAAACATGAATATTTCCTATCCCGCTCAAGCTGGTACCGCGAACGAGAACGTCCATGTGTTTCGTAAATAATAAAAAGCTCGATAAAATCATCAATGAACGTTTCTATTCCTCTGCGTCGTAGAACGGCGTTTAGATCTGATAAGGCGGCAAATAAACCAATTATGCGACAGGATGGCCGGTTCGGAGGACATGACCCTGCGTCATATTTTCGCTCCCGGTCGGCCTGCATTCGATCGAGCCGATCGGGTTGGGACACGGGGTTCGCGAGAGGAGAAGAGCCCGGCGAGCGTGTCGCCGGGCTCTTCTGCCTTCACTACGCCGAGGTCAGCGGCGTCCCCGCTTCCGCCGTGCTGTCGGCCTCGACCGCCACGCCTTCGCTGCCCTGCGCCTCGACCACGGCGGCGGCCGTGATGTTGACGATGCCGCGCGCCGTCACCGACGGGGTGAGGATGTGGGCGGGCTGCGCGGGCCCAAGCAGCAGCGGGCCCACCGGCAGGGCGTCGGCCAGCGTCTTCGAGAACTGGAAGGCGATGTTCGCCGCATCCAGGTTCGGCATGATCAGCACGTTGGCCTCGCCCTTGAGGCGCGAGCCCGGCAGCACCTTGTCGCGGATCGCCTGCGACAGGGCGGTGTCGGCCGCCATCTCGCCGTCGACCTCGAGGTCGGGGGCACGCTCGCGCACGAGGTGGAGCGCCTGGCGCATCTTGCGGGCCGACGCGGTGTCGAACGAGCCGAAATCGGCGTGGCTGACGAGCGCGATCTTCGGCGTCAGGCCGAAGCGGCGGGCGGTGTCGCCGCAGGCGATGGCGACGTCGGCGATCTCCTCGGCGCTCGGATCGGGCCGGACGTGGGTGTCGGCGAGGAAGTAGGCGCCCTTCGAGGTGACGATGAGGCTGAGCGCCGCGAAGTCGCGGGCGCCCGGCGCGAGCCCGATGATGTCGCGGATCACCCGCAGCTTGCTCTCGAAGCGGCCTTCGAGGCCGCAGATCAGCGCGTCGGCCTCGCCGCGGCGGACGGCGAGCGCGCCGATCACCGCGTTGTTGGTGCGCACGAGCGTCCGCGCGGCGTCCGGCGTGATGCCGCGGCGGCCGGCGAGGTCCATGTAGGTCTGGACGTAGGTGCGGTAGCGCGGATCGTCGTCGGGATTGATCAGCTCGAAGTCGCGGCCCGGCTGGATCGCGAGGCCGAAGCGCTTCAGGCGGGTCTCGATCACGCTCGGCCGGCCGATCAGGATGGGCTTGGCCAGCCCCTCCTCGACGATCGCCTGGACGGCGCGCAGCACCCGCTCGTCCTCGCCCTCGGCGTAGACGACCCGGCGCGGATCCTCCTTGGCCTTGGTGAAGACCGGCTTCATGATGAAGCCGGAGCGGTGCACGAACCGGTCGAGGGACTCGGCGTAGGCCTGCACGTCCGGCAGCGGGCGCTTGGCGACGCCGGAATCCATCGCGGCCTTCGCGACGGCGGGCGCGATGCGCAGGATCAGGCGCGGGTCGAACGGGCTCGGGATCAGGGAGTGCGGACCGAAGGGCCGCGCCTCGCCGCCATAGGCGCGGGCGACGACGTCGGACGGGGTCTCGCGGGCGAGCCCGGCGATCGCCTTCACGGCCGCCGCCTTCATCTCCTCGTTGATCGTGGTCGCCCCGACGTCGAGCGCGCCCCGGAAGATGTAGGGGAAGCACAGGACGTTGTTGACCTGGTTCGGGAAGTCCGACCGCCCGGTGCAGATCATCGCGTCCGGCCGCTTCTCCTCGGCGAGGTTCGGCATGATCTCCGGATAGGGGTTGGCGAGCGCCATGATCAGCGGCTTCTCGGCCATCCGCTCGAGCATCTCGGGCTTCAGCACGCCGCCGGCCGAGAGGCCGAGGAACACGTCGGCGCCGGGGATCACCTCGGCGAGCGTGCGGGCCTGGGTGTCCTGGGCGTAGGCCGCCTTCCAGCGGTCCATGAGCTTGTCACGGCCCGTATAGACCACACCCTCGATGTCGGTGACGAAGATGTTCTCGCGCCGCGCGCCGAGCGAGACGAGCTGGTTGAGGCAGGCGAGCGCCGCCGCACCCGCGCCCGAGGTGACGATCTTGACGTCGGCGATGGCCTTGCCGGCGAATTCGAGGCCGTTGAGGACGGCGGCCGCGACGATGATCGCCGTGCCGTGCTGGTCGTCGTGGAAGACCGGGATGTTCATCCGGGCCCGGCAGCGCTCCTCGACCTCGAAGCACTCCGGCGCCTTGATGTCCTCGAGGTTGATGCCGCCGAAGGTCGGCTCCAGGGCCGCCACCACGTCGACGAGCTTGTCGACGTTCTTCTCGGCGAGCTCGATGTCGAAGACGTCGATGCCGGCGAACTTCTTGAACAGGACCGCCTTGCCCTCCATCACGGGCTTGGAGGCGAGCGGGCCGATATCGCCGAGGCCGAGCACCGCGGTGCCGTTCGACACCACCGCGACGAGGTTCTGGCGCGCCGTCAGGGTCGCGGCCTCCTCGGGATCGGCGGCGATCGCCTCGCAGGCGGCGGCGACGCCGGGGGAGTAGGCGAGCGCGAGGTCGCGCTGGTTGCCGAGCGGCTTCGTCGGCTGGATCTCCAGCTTCCCGGGCCTCGGATGACGGTGGTAGAACAGCGCGCCGCTCTTCAGATCGTCCGAAATGTTGCTGCTCACCGCGCTGTCTCCCCGGATTGCCCGAAAGATCGGGCCCGCCATCCCCTCCGCGACTCGCCAAGGAGCCCGCGGGTGAAGGGTTTCCTGCACCGCCTGCGGCAGGGGCGCAACCCTCACAACGAGACCCGCCTGCACCTCGCCAAGCTCGTATCCCGCTACGGCTTCCGGATCGGGCCGTACTCCTACGGCAGGCCGAAAATCCGCTTCCCGGAATCCGGGGCGAAACTTGCGATCGGCCCGTACTGCTCGATCGCCGACAAGGTCGAGATCCTGCTCGGCGGCAACCACCGCACCGACTGGGTCTCGACCTACCCGTTCGCCGCGATGAAGGGCCTCTGGCCGGACCTCGACGCGCCGGAGGGGTACCATGCCTCCCGCGGCGACGTGGCGATCGGCGCCGACGTGTGGCTGGGATCGGGCTGCCTGGTCCTGTCGGGGGTGACCATCGGTCCCGGCGCCGTGGTGGCGGCCCGCGCGGTGGTGACCCGCGACGTGCCGGCCTACGCCATCGTCGCCGGCAACCCGGCCCGGGTGACCCGGCACCGCTTCCCGCCGGAGACGGTCGCAGGCCTCGTCGAGACCGCCTGGTGGGATCTGCCGCCGGAGCGGGTGCGGGCCCTGGTGCCGCTGCTCCAGGGCGGCGACGCCGCGGCGCTCATCGGTGAACTCAGGCGATGATCCAGCTGCCGACGAGGCAGGCGGTCGCCGCGAAGGTGACTGCCACCGTCGCCCAGCCGAAAACATTGACCAGCCGGCCGTTGACCCGCTCGCCCATCATCCGGCGGTCGTTCGTCATCAGCATCATCAGCAGGAGCAGCGGCGGCACCGAGAAGCCCTGCACCACCCCGGACCAGACCAGCGCCCGCATCGGGTTGAAGCCGAGGAAATTGAGGCCCACCGCCACCGCGGTCACCGCCGCGATGGTGCCGTAGAACAGCTTCGCCTCGGAGGGCCGCGCGTGCAGGCTGCCCTCGCGGCCGAGGCCCTGCACGAGGTCGTAGGCGGCCCCCGTCGTCATCACCGGCACCGCCAGGAAGCCGACGCCGACGACGCCGAGCGCGAACAGCACCTTGGCACCGGAGCCGGCCAGAGGTTCGAGGGCGGAGGCCGCCTGGGCGGCGCTGTCGATCGCGGTCTGGCCGGCCGGGTGCAGGGTCGCGCCGGTCGACAGGATGATGAAGTAGAGGATCAGGTTCGAGAACAGCATCCCGGTGATCACCTCGCGCCGGGTGCGCCGCAGCTCGGAATCGGTCGCGCCCTTGCGCTGGCGTAAGCTGTGGCGGCCCTGGCCGATCTCCTCCTCGACCTCCTGGTTCGACTGCCAGGTGTAGATGTAGGCCGAGAGCGAGGTACCGATGCAGGCGACGATCATCATGAGCGCGTCTCTGTCCAGCGTCAGGCTCGGCACGAGGGTGCGGGTGAGGACCTCCGCCGGGTCGGGCCGGGCCAGGATCGCGGCGGCGACGTAGGCGAACAAGGCCAGCGCCAGCCAGCGGAACAGGCGGCGCAAGAGCGCGTAGGAGCCGAGGATCTGGAAGGCCAGGATCACCGCCGCAGCGGCGGTGACGATCACCGGCACCGGCAGCGGCACCAGCAGGGCGAGGGCGGCGCCGATGCCGCCGAGATTGGCCGCCGCCTCGATGACGTTGCCCAGGAAGGCGCCGAGCACGACCGGGTAGAGGACCCGGCGCGGGTAGCGGTCGCGCACCGCCGCGAACAGGCCCTTGCCGTAGACCTGGCCGAGCTTCGCCGAGACGTAGACCACCACCATCATCATCGGCAGCAGGACCGGGGCGATCCATAGGAAGCCGAGGCCGAACTTCGCCCCGGCGCCGGCATAGGTGCCGATCGCCGACGGGTCGTCGTCCGCCGCCCCGGTGATGACCCCGCCGCCGACGAGGCGCAGGAGGCCGGATCGTTTGCCGGGGGCGGTTTCCGGGGGCTGCCGGTCCTCGGGGGGCGGGCGGATCGGGGTCTCGAGCTCCAACATGCTCCCTCGGAGTATATCACAGGGCCGAGAGCACAACCGGCCGCATCTGGACGGGTTCGCCGCCGCGCCGTCGCTCTCCGCATCCCCTCGCCCGCCCCGATCCGGCCCGCGGACGCATTTTCTTGCCCGAACCGATGTGACACGCCGCGCGATGGGGCTTAGAGCCAACCACCAGTGACGCGGCCCGCGCCGGCGAGGTATGGGCCGCTCTTCCGTTTCAATCCGTCCCGCTGGGCGCCCGCGCCCGCCACTTCAGGACCCACCATGACCCCGACCTGCAACCCGGGAGCCGCTGCCCGATGATCGTCTCCCCCCTGATGACCGTGATGGTCGACGCCGTGCGCAAGGCGGCGCGCGGGCTCAAGCGCGACTTCGGCGAGATCGAGAACCTGCAGGTCTCGCGCAAGGGACCGGGCGACTTCGTCACCGCGGCCGACCGCAAGGCCGAGGCGACCCTGCGCGAGGCCCTGATGAAGGCGCGGCCGGGCTACGGCCTCGTCATGGAGGAGAGCGGGATCATCGAGGGCCAGGACAAAACTCATACCTGGCACGTCGATCCCCTCGACGGGACCACCAACTTCCTGCACGGCGTGCCGCATTTCTGCATCTCGGTCGGCCTCGAGCGCGAGGGCACGATCGTCGCGGCGGTGATCTACGAGCCGATCAAGGACGAGCTGTACCTCGCCGAGCGCGGCAAGGGCGCCTTCCTCAACAACAAGCGCCTGCGGGTCGCCGGCCGGCAGGACCTCGCCGACAGCCTGGCGCTCTACGGCTCGCCCTATCTCGGCCGCGGCAGCCATCCGCGCCTGCTCAAGGAGCTGGCCGCCGTGATGGCGGTGACCGGCGGCGTGCGCCAGACCGGCTCGGCGGCGCTCGACCTCGCGGCGGTCGCCTGCGGCCGCGCCGACCTGTACTGGGAGCGCGACCTCCAGACCTGGGACATGGCCGCGGGCCTGCTCCTGGTGCGCGAGGCTGGGGGCTTCGCCAGCAGCGCCGACGGCGGCGCCGATCCGATGGCCGCCCGCTCGGTCGCCTGCGGCAACGAGGTGCTGCAGCGCGAGCTGGTCGCCATCCTGCGCAAGGTCGGCGGCTGACCGCGCCCGCCCGGTCCGGTCACCGGCCGGCCCGGGCCTTCCGCCCCGCCGATTTCCCGAACCCCGAAGGCCCCCGCATGGACCCGCGCACCCTGTCCGCCCTCAAGGACGCGATCCGCTCGATCCCGGACTATCCGAAGCCCGGCATCGTGTTTCGCGACATCACCACCCTGCTCGGCGACGCCCGCGCCTTCCGGCGCGCCGTGGACGAACTGGTGCATCCCTTCGCGGGCGGCCGGATCGACCAGGTCGCCGGCATCGAGGCGCGGGGCTTCATCCTCGGCGGCGCGGTCGCCCACCAGCTCTCGTCGGGCTTCGTGCCGATCCGCAAGAAGGGCAAGCTGCCCCACACGACGGTCTCGATCGCCTACGCGCTCGAGTATGGTACCGACGAGATGGAGATCCATTCCGACGCGGTGAAGCCCGGCGACCGGGTGATCCTCGTCGACGACCTGATCGCCACCGGCGGCACCGCCACGGCGGCGGTGGAACTGCTGCGCCGGATCGGCGCCGAGGTGGTGGCGGCCTGCTTCGTCATCGACCTGCCGGAGCTCGGCGGCGCCGACCGCCTGCGCGCCCTCGACCTGCCGGTACGCACCCTGATCGAGTTCGAGGGGCATTGAACGAAGAGAAGGCGGGCCTTGCGGGCCCGCCTCCCGAGATCTCGCGATGCTTGGGGCGGCCCTCCTCAGGCCGCCTTGGCCAGGCTCTCGAACAGCCCGCGCCCGTCGGTGCCGCCGACGAGGCCTTCCACGAAGTTCTCCGGGTGCGGCATCAGCCCGAGCACGTTGCGGGCCTCGGAGTAGATGCCGGCGATCGCGTTGAGCGAGCCGTTGCGGTTGGCATCGACCGTGAGCCCCCCGGCCGCGTCGCAGTAGCGGAACGCCACCCGGCCCTCGCCCTCGATCCGCGCGAGCGTCTCGGGATCGGCGAAGTAGTTGCCCTCGCCGTGGGCGATGCAGACGTCGATCACCTGGTGCTGCGCGTAGGCCCGGGTGAAGGCGGTGTCGGCGCGCTCGACCCGCAGGGTCTGCCGGTGGCAGAGGAAGCGGCGGTTGACGTTGCGCATCAGCACGCCCGGCAGGAGGCCGGACTCGCACAGGATCTGGAAGCCGTTGCAGATGCCGAGCACCAGGCCGCCCCGGCGGCGTGCGCCCGCACCGCGTCCATGGCGTGGGCCCGGCCCGCGATGGCGCCGCAGCGCAGGTAGTCGCCGTAGGAGAAGCCCCCGGGCAGGACCGCGAGGTCGGTGCCGGCGGGGAGTTCGGTCTCGGTGTGCCACACCGGGGTCACCTCGGCGCCGGCGAGCCGCAGGGCCCGGGCGACGTCGGCGTCGCGGTTCGAGCCCGGGAAGACGACGATCGCGGCCTTCATCGGGCGATCTCGACGCGGTAGTTCTCGACCACGGTGTTGGCGAGCAGCCGGTCGCAGGCGGCCTTCACGGTCGCCTCGGCGGACGCCTCGTCGGCGGCGTCGACCTCGACCTCGAAGAACTTGCCCTGGCGCACGCCGGCGATGCCGGAGATTCCGAGCGAGCGCAGCGCGCCCTCGATCGCCTTGCCCTGAGGGTCGAGGACGCCGGTCTTCAGGGTGACGGTGACGCGCGCTTTCATCGGCCAGACCTTCGGCAGCGGAGGGCTTGTTCAGGCACCCGATAGTGCGGAACGGGCCTTGAGGCAACGCCGGGGGCGCCTCTGGCGGGGGAGCGCGCCGGCCGCATTGATCTTTGCCGGCGGGATTCTAATACTCGTACGGGCCGGCGGCCATGGCGACAGGGGCGGGCTCGCTTCGCGCGAGGGTGGCGTCGGGTTCAGGGGTGGGTCATGTCGGACGCCGATGACGCGTTCATTCGTCAAGCATTCGACCTGATCGACGGCCTCGACGGCCTCTCGGACCCGCTCGACGTGCAGAAGACGATCTTCGAGCTCGTGGCGCGCTGCGGATTCTCCTACTTCGCGATCACCCGGTTGCCGCAGCCGGGCGAGCGGATCGGCCCCAACCTGCTGCTCAGCGTCTGGCCGGAGGGGTGGCTGTCGCATTACGACCGGGTCGGCCATTACCGCCACGACCCGGTGGTGCGGCACTGCCTGCGCACCACCGAGCCCTTCGCGTGGAACGAGGTGCCGGACGCGCTCGACGCAGACCCCCGGGCCCGCCGGGTGATGGAGGAGGCGCGCGAGCACGGCATGGGCGCGGGCTACTGCGTGCCGATCCACGACGCCCAGGGCTTCCAGGGCGGGATCTCGATGGCCGGGGAGCGGGTCGAGCTGCCGCCCCGGGTGCGCCGCGCCGTCCACCTGCTCGGGCTCTACGCCTGGTCGGCGGCGGCCCGCACCACCGTGCAGCGGCGCAAGCCGGCCGGCCGTCTCCTGAGCGGGCGCGAGCGGGACGTGCTGTCCTTCGCCGCGCAGGGCCGCACCCGCGAGGAGACCGCCGACCTCCTCGGCGTCTCGGTCGAGACCGTCGCGACCCACCTGCGCAACGCCCGCACCAAGATCGGCACCCGCAACACCACCCATACGGTGATCGAGGCCCTGCGCCTGCGCGAGATCACCCTCTAGCACCGACTCCAGCCCGGACCGCCCGAAAGTCTCCTTCGCCCTACCGGTTTTCGGGGATACCGGGACGCTCCCTCATCGGGCCTTATGAGGCCGGACCGAGGGACGTCAGCGCATGATCCGCCTCCACGTCATCGACCGGGCGAGCCGTGGCGCCTACGCGGACGCGCTGGCGCAGCATCACGCCCTGCGGCGCGACGCCTACGAGGCGTGCCGCTGCCGGGCGCTGCGGGCCGTCGACGCCGCCGGGCGCGACCGGTTCGACACCGAGGCGACGCGCTACCTCCTGGCGATCGACGGCGACGGGCGCGTGGCGGGCGGCACCCGGCTCCTGCCCTCCGACCGGCCGACGCTCCTGAGCGAGATCTTCCCCCACCTCGCCGACATCCGCGGCTTCTCGCGCGGGCCCGGTGCCTGGGAATGCACCCGGTTCTTCGCCTCCGCGCGCTACCGCGAGGAGCGGCCGATGTCGCGGGCGGCCGGGATCGTGGCGGCGGGCCTGATCGAGCACTGCCTCGATCAGGGCATCCCGCACCTCAACCTCGTCGCCGAGACCTACTGGATCCCCCAGATGGCGGAGTTCGGGTGGCGCCCGCGGCCGCTGGGCCTGCCGGTCGACTACGCCGGCGTCTCGCTCTGCGCCGTCACGGTCGCGGCGACCGAGGAGGCGCTGGCTGAGACCCGCGCGGCCTACGGCATCGTCGCCTCCGTCCTCGCCCGCCCCCGCCCATCGGACCGCGCCCGGTCCGGTCGCGACCTGACAGCCTGAGGCCGCAGCGATGGCGCAGCACGACGACATTCGCCCCTTCGCCCCGATCGCCCGCCAGGCGGCCCGCCAGGTGGCCCGCCAAGGCTCCCGCCACCTGCGGCCGTCGGGGACGCGCGCACCGGCCGATTGCCTGGCCGAGCACCTGATCGAGGCCTACCGCCACGCGGCGGCGTGCGAGGACCCGGTCGCCCTCGACCTGATCCGGCTCGCGCTGGGCCATGTCGGGCGCACCTACCCGCCCACCGGCATCAATGCCGCCGATGAAGGGCATTGGTCGTGATCCCCGGCGCATCCCGATCCGTTCGGTCCCGCGCCGGAGGCGCGCCGGCCCCTGCCCGAACCCATTCCGCATCCCACCAGGCACGCACCATGGCGCCCGCTTTCCACAATCCCCAGTCGTCGTCCGACCTCTCCCAGGCCGCCCGGGCCGAGATCCAAGCCCTGCGGCTGGCTGCCGGCATCCTCGACCTGCAGCACAGCGCGAGCCCGCAGATCCGCGACCTGCCCTCCGTGCAGGCGATGATCCGCGCCGCCGCGGCGGTGTTCGACGAGCTCGGCTTCGGCGAGGACGGCGAGGCCGAGCGCACGATGTCGTCCTGATGGGATGTGGGGCGGGCGGTCGCCCGCCTCGATCTTTCGGCTACGCCCCCGCTCCGGGCACCCGGGTCGAGCGCGAGTTCAGCTTCCCCAGGCTGGCCGCGAGCGCGGCCGACGCTTCGGACACCGCATCGGCGACGGCGACGAAGCCTCGGTCGCGCAGGGCCGGCACCAGGTCCGCGAGGGCGGCTTCGAGCTGCCGGGTCAGAACGTGCTCGCCGAGGCTCGACAGCGTGCGGTTCGCGACGTCGGCCAGCCTCTCCGCCGTCGGCCTCTCGACGTGGCGCAGGAGGAGCGCGAGCGTCTCGACCGCCCCGGCCAGGGTCTGGGACTGGATCGATTCCGACGCGACCACGATCACGGCCTCCAGCACGTCGGTCGCGAGGGTCGGCGCCGCATCCCGGTAGACGATGCAGGATTCGGCATCGCCCCGGACCTCGACCTCGTCCAGGCTCCACTGCGCGATGATGTCCCGCAGGGCCTGGATGACCGCCAGGCCGGGATTGGGGTTGGACTTCGAGGTCGAGACCGAGGTCCAGGCGATGGTCGAGAGCTGGTGCAGGCCGTAAGCCGGATTGTTCTGGAGATCGCGTCCGTCGTCGTAGGCGAAGGCCGCCAGAGCCGCGCCAGCGATGCGCGCGCATGCCGCCTCGGTCAGGACCGCGCCGGGCCTGGACCGCACCCGGAACACCGGATCGCCCACGGCGCGGTACGTCCCGAGCGTGAGGAGAACCTCGATCTCGACGTCGCCCCGCCCGTGCCGCTCCAAGGCCCCGGCGAGGCGGGCAAGATCGAGGCCGACGACGTATCCGCTCTCCCGCGAGCGGACCGGCGCGTGGTCGATCCAGCCGGGCCGCGTCTCCCGCCGTGTCGCCGCCACCAAGCCGAGATCCGCGCCGCGGGCCTCCAGCACCCTGTCGTGGATGAACTGGATGATCTGCTCCGGACGCATCTGGTCGATCGTGTTGTAGATCATCACGATGATCAGGCAGAGGGCCAGGGTCGTGAGCGCCAGGCTGAGCGTCGCCGCGAAGACCGGCCGATGGAAATCCGTATTGGTGACGAGGGTGATCAGCACGAAGACCGAGAGGCCGACGAAATAGCCGAAGTAGAACTGGTTGGTCCTACGCGCCATGAACTGGTCGGTGACCTGCGCGGTCAGGGCGCTCGCCCCCTGTTGCACGGCGAGGAGCAGGAGCGAGAAGGTGATGGAGGTGACCGTGACGATGCTCGACGCGACGGTCGCGAGCAGGCTCGCCAGGGCCGCACGGTCCCCCATCAGCGCGCCGAGCCAGCGGAAGCCGGCCGGCGACCCGCCGCCGGACCAGGCCCCGTCCGCGCGGTAGATCAGGGCGCTCAGGGCGACGAACCCGACCACCGTCGCGAGCGGCAGCGACAGGAACTGCCGGAACGACCGCCTGATCGCGCTGACGAGGCGGTTCGGGATCGACGTGATGGTCTTCATGCGCGGCGGTCCCCACCGGTCGATCGACGGGCGGGGCACCCTCCGACGGGCCCGGTCCCGAGCGCGGGCGCACGGAGGTCCGAAGCGGCAAGAGCGTCCGGAGAGGCAAGGGCGTCCGGAGAGGATGGACGGCACGGCCTCCTCGTCGAGCCGCGCCGCGTCACGGCCCCGCCCGGTCCGCCGCCAGCCGCTCCGCCCGCGCCTTCTCATCCGGGCTGAGCCCGGCCACCGCCTGGGTCAGCCAGGCGTCGGAGAGCCCCTGCGCCCGGGCGGCCATGTCCCAGGCCGCGGCCTCGACGAGGTTCTTCGCGACGCCGCGGCCGCTGGCGTAGAGGCGGGCGACGCGGTTCTGCGCCACCGCGTTGCCCCGGAAGGCGGCGTGGCGGAAGTAGCGGGCGGCGCGGGCCTCGTCCTTCGCGACGCCCTCGCCGTTGAACAAGAGGATCGAGTACTCGACCTCGCCGGCGAGGTCGCCGTTATCGGCCGCGCGGCGGAACCAGTCGGCCGCCTTGGCCGGGTCCTTCGCCAGACCGCGGCCCTGGAGGTAGAGCACGCCGAGCGCGTGCTGGGCCGGGGCGAGCTCCTGGTGGGCGGCCTGGCGCAGGAGGTCGGCGGCCCGGGCGAGATCCGTCGGCACGCCGGTGCCGAGCAGGATCAGGGCGAGATTGTAGCTCGCGGTGGCGTCGGCCCGGGCGGCGGCCTTCTCCAGGAGGGCGCGACCGGCCGCCTGGTCCTTGGGCACGCCCCGCCCTTCGATCTGCATCATGCCGAGGGTCGCCGCGGCGTGGGGATCGCCGAGATTGGCCGCCAGCCGGTACCACTCGGCCGCCCTCTTGGGATCCTGGCGCACGCCGAGGCCCTGGCTGTAGAGTTCCGCCAGCAGGGTCATGGCGGGAAAATCGGTCTTGTTGGTCTCGAGGCGCTTCGTCGCCTCCTTGAACGCCGTGACGTAGAAGCCGCGCTGGTAGGCCCCGTAGGCGAGGTCGGCGTTCGGGTCCTTGGAGGGCGCCGGCGGCAGCGAGGCGGCGCCCGGCAGGGTCTTGTTGGGCGCGCCGAAGGTCTGGACGCCCGGCAGGGTCGGCGCGGGCGTGATCGGCGTCGCCGGCGCGGGGGTCGCCGGTGCGGATCTGGCCGAGACCGGGCCGGCCGCGAGGCTCGACGCTCCGGCGAGCGCCAGGATCGCGAGGCGGGCTTTGCGCATCCTCACCCCTCCCCGGCCGGACGGTCCTGGATCATCCTCTGGGCCTCGGCCACCGCGGCCTCGCCGCCCTCCCCCGCCCAGAGCGCGGGGTCGAGGCCGATGAACTCGGCCCCCGTCGCGACGAGATCGGGCACCGCCGCGAGGTCGCGGGCGAGCGCGATGCAGGGCGTCTCGAAGATCTCGACCCACCAGGTCAGCCGCGCCACGAGGTCGTCGTGGGGAAGCTTCGCCTCGTCACCGAACAGGACGTAGTCGGCGCCGGACTCGCCGGCCTCCATGGCGGCGTGCTTGGTGCGCAGGCGCCCGACACCCAGGATGCGGCCGTCGCGCAGGCGCTCGCGCAAGGAGCGCAGCGGGCTGTCGCCCGCGTCCTCGTCCTCTTCCTCGTCGTCGGCCCCGGAGGGAGCCTCCGCCTCCGCGACGTCCTCCGCGCCGTAATTCGCCGGCACGTGGACGCCGTCGGCGCCGCTGCGGGAGGCCACGGTGGCGAGGTCGGTGGTGCCGCCCCCGGCGAGCACCAGGGCTGCGCCGGCCTCCTGCACCGCGGGCGCCACCGCCTTGACGGCGTTGACCAGCGCGCGCTCGTCGCCGGGCGGCAGCCGCAGGATCACCGCGGCGACGTCGCCGGCCTTGACCGCGCGCGCGAGACGCTGGCCGAGGTCCGGTCCGGCCTCGGGGGCCGTGAGGAGGATCAGGCGGGTCTGGGGTTCGGCCATCGGGGTCTTCGAGCG
Source organism: Methylobacterium terrae (assembly GCF_003173755.1). NCBI lineage: Bacteria > Pseudomonadati > Pseudomonadota > Alphaproteobacteria > Hyphomicrobiales > Methylobacteriaceae > Methylobacterium > Methylobacterium terrae. Next base: position 2,360,301 of record NZ_CP029553.1, on the reverse strand, counting down.
AGCCTGTATCGGGGCGGGAAACGCACGGGCGAAAAAAGTGCGAGGCGGACGGCCCTTCGGCCGCCCGCCCTGCTGCATCGGATGATGGGCAGCAATGCGGCGCGGAAAACGAGTCTCCGCGCCGGTCCGCCTTACTCGGCGGCGGCCTTCGACGGGGCGAAGGACGGGTCGAGCTTGCCGGCGGCGTAGCGCTTGGCCATTTCGGAGAGGGCGACCGGACGGATCTTGCCGGCGTGGCCGGCCGTGCCGAACTCCTCGAAGCGCTGCTTGCACAGCTTCGTCATCGCGTCCATCGCCGGCTTCAGGTACTTGCGCGGGTCGAACTCGGCCTTGTTCTCCTGCAGGATCTTGCGGATCTGGCCGGTCATCGCCATCCGGTTGTCGGTGTCGATGTTGATCTTGCGCACGCCGTGCTTGATGCCGCGCTGGATCTCCTCGACCGGCACGCCCCAGGTCGGCTTCATCTCGCCGCCGTACTGGTTGATGATGTCCTGCAGGTCCTGCGGGACCGACGAGGAGCCGTGCATCACCAGGTGGGTGTTGGGCAGGCGGCGGTGGATCTCCTCGATCACGTTCATCGCCAGCACCGCGCCGTCGGGCTTGCGGGTGAACTTGTAGGCGCCGTGCGAGGTGCCCATGGCGACGGCCAGCGCGTCGACCTTGGTGGCCGCCACGAACTTTTCCGCCTCGGCCGGGTCGGTCAGGAGCTGGTCGTGCGACAGGACGCCCTCGGCGCCGTGGCCGTCCTCGGCCTCGCCCTCGCCGCTCTCGAGCGAGCCGAGCACGCCGAGCTCGCCCTCGACCGAGCAGCCGGCCCAGTGCGCCATCTCGGTCACCTTGCGGGTGATCTCGACGTTGTAGGTGTAGTCTGCCGGGGTCTTGCCGTCGCTTTTAAGCGATCCGTCCATCATCACCGAGGTGAAGCCGTACTGGATCGCGGTGGCGCAGGTCGCCTCGTTGTTCCCGTGGTCGAGGTGCATGCAGACCGGGATGTGGGGATAGATCTCGACGAGGCCGTCGATCAGCTTGGCCAGCACCACGTCGTTGGCGTAGGCGCGCGCGCCGCGGCTCGCCTGCAGGATCACCGGCGAGTCGGTGGCGTCGGCCGCCGCCATGATGGCGAGGCCCTGTTCCATGTTGTTGATGTTGAAGGCCGGCACCCCGTAGCCGTGCTCGGCGGCGTGGTCGAGGAGCTGCCTGAGCGTGATGCGCGCCATGTCGAAATCCTCCGGGATCGTCAGTGTTGCCGCATGATAGCGGAAGGGCCGGCGGGCGTCATAACCCTGCCGACCTGAATGGAACCCTCAAGCTTTTTGGCGCAGCGCGTCGACGCCCGGGAGCGGCTTGCCCTCGAGCCACTCGAGGAAGGCGCCGCCGGCGGTCGAGATGTAGGTGAAGTCCTCCGACACGCCGGCATGGTTCAACGCCGCCACCGTGTCGCCGCCGCCCGCCACCGAGACGAGCTTGCCGGCCTTGGTGCGGGAAGCCGCGTGGCGGGCCGCCGCCACCGTGCCCTGGTCGAAGGGCGCGATCTCGAAGGCGCCGACGGGGCCGTTCCACACCAGGGTCCTGGCATCGTCGATCGCCGCCGAGATCCGGTCGACCGACAGGCCCCCGATGTCGAGGATCATGCCGTTGTCGGGAATCGCGTCGACCCCGTAGGTGTGGTGGGGCGCGCCGGCCTTGAACTCCTCGGCCACCACGCCGTCGACCGGCAGGATGATTGCGCAGTTCTTCTCCCGCGCCGCCTCGATGATCGCCTGCGCGGTGCCGGCGAGGTCGCGCTCGCAGAGCGACTTGCCGACGCCGAGGCCGGCGGCGTGCAGGAAGGTGTTGGCCATGCCGCCGCCGATCACCAGGGCGTCGACCTTGGCGACGAGGTTCTTCAGGAGGTCGATCTTGGTCGAGACCTTGGAGCCGCCGACGATCGCCACCACCGGCCGGGCCGGGGCCTCGAGGCCCTTGGTGAGCGCGTCGAGCTCGGCCTGCATCAGGCGCCCGGCATAGGCCGGCAGCACGTGGGCGAGGCCTTCGGTCGAGGCGTGCGCCCGGTGGGCGGCCGAGAAGGCCTCGTTGACGTAGACGTCGCCGTTCGCGGCCAAAGCCTCGACGAAGGCCTTGTCGTTCTTCTCCTCGCCGGCGTGGAAGCGGGTGTTCTCCAGCATCAGGACGTCGCCGTCCTTCAGCGCCGCCACGGCGGCGGCGGCGGTCTCGCCGATGCAATCCTCCGCGAAGGCGACCGGGCGGCCGAGTTCCTTGGCGGTGGCCTCGGCGATCGGGCGCAGGGATTCGGCGGCGACCGGCTTGCCCTTCGGGCGGCCGAAATGCGCGAGCAGGATCACCTTGGCGCCGGCCTCGACGAGTTCGGTGAGGGTCGGCAGCACGCGCTTGATGCGGGTGGCGTCGGTGACGCGGCCCTGGTCCATCGGCACGTTGAAATCGACGCGCACGAGGACGCGCTTGCCCTTCAGGTCGCCGGCATCGTCGAGGGTACGGAAACGGGTCATCGGCGGGGGCACCTTGCAAGCTGGGAATGGCGGGGTATCGGCGCGCGGAAATCAGCGCAGCGGGATCAGGCCCTGGAGGTTGAGGCGCTGCGCCACCAGGGTCAGCGCCACCGTCAGCAACGCGGTGACCAAGGCGGTCAGCATCAGCGCGCCGAGGCCGGGCAGGCCGCGGGTGCGCTCGGACAGGGCCCGGACCTCGGAGCGCAGGGCCGCGAGATCGGACTGGCGGGCGGCCTCGTTCATGCGGGCGCCGGCCGCCTCGACGCGGTCCTCGACCCGGCCGAGCAGCGCCTCGGAGCGGGCGTACTTGTCCTCGATCCGCGAGGCCTTGTCCTCGATGCGGGCGAGCTGGTCCGCCACCTGGCTGGGCAGCGCGACGGCGACCCGGGCGGGGGCATCGGGCTGGGCGGGACCCCCGGGAGGGACGGGATTCGGCGGGACGGGAGCCGGGACGGCGGTCGCCGCGTTCGGCGGCGCGGCGGTCGGGGTCTGCCCCTGCAGCAGGGCGGCGTCGGCGGCGTTCGCGGGGCGTGTGGAGGGCGCGGCGTCGGTCATCGGCGGATCCTCGGGGGCGAATCCTGGAGGTGAGCGGGGGCGGTCCCGCAACGGGCCCGCCCCGAAAACGAAGGCCGGCCCCCGGGAGGGGCCGGCCGGTCGCGTCTGCCGCGTCAGATGAGCTTCGCCATCGCGATGGCGGTGTCGGCCATGCGGTTCGAGAAGCCCCACTCGTTGTCGTACCAGGTCAGCACGCGCACGAAGGTGCCGTCCATGACCTTGGTCTGGTCGATGTGGAAGGTCGAGGAGTGGGGATCGTGGTTGAAGTCGATCGAGACGTTCGGGGCCTCGGTGAAGCCGAGCACGCCCTTGAGCGGGCCGTTCGCCGCCGCCTTGATCGCCTCGTTGATCTCGGCGACCGAGGTGGCGCGCTTGGAATTGAACTTGAAGTCGACGACCGAGACGTTCGGGGTCGGCACGCGGATCGAGGTGCCGTCGAGACGGCCGTTCAGCTCCGGGAGCACCAGGCCGACGGCCTTGGCGGCGCCGGTGGTGGTCGGGATCATCGACAGGGCCGCGGCGCGGGCCCGGTAGAGGTCCTTGTGCATCTGGTCCAGCGACGGCTGGTCGTTGGTGTAGGAGTGGATCGTGGTCATGAAGCCGCGCTCGATGCCGACGGCGTCGTTGAGCACCTTGGCGACCGGGGCGAGGCAGTTGGTGGTGCACGAGGCATTGGAGACCACCAGGTGGTCGGCCGTCAGCTTGTCGTGGTTCACGCCGTAGACGACCGTGAGGTCGGCGCCGTCCGCGGGAGCGGACACGAGGACGCGCTTGGCGCCGGCCTCGAGGTGGAGCTTGGCCTTGTCCTTCGAGGTGAAGATGCCGGTGCACTCCATCGCGATGTCGACGCCGAGCTCGCGGTGGGGCAGCTCGGCCGGGTTCTTGATCGCGGTGACCCGGATGCGCTGGCCGTCGACCACGATGTGGTCGCCCTCGACCGAGACGGTGCCGGGGAACTTGCCGTGGACCGAATCGAAGCGCAGCAGGTGGGCGTTGGTCTCGACCGGGCCGAGATCGTTGATGGCCACGACCTCGATGTCGGTGCGGCCGGCCTCCTTGATGGCGCGCAGGACGTTGCGGCCGATGCGTCCGAAGCCGTTGATGGCGACCTTGACCGTCATGTGTTCTCTCCCTTGGGGAATGGGTGTTCGGGGGTTGCGGGGCGGAGGGAGCCGGGGCGGCTGGGCCCCGCGGCGAGGCGGGCCGCGCGGGATGGGCCGGCGCGGCGCGTGTCGGGGATGATCGAGGAGGGTCGGATCGGGCCGGGGGCCCTCGCTGCGCTCGCCGCCCCGGACGCGCCGGCCGTCCCTTCGGGGACGGCGCTGGCGGGGGGCACGGGAGGCGTCACGGCAGCTCGTATTCCGTCTGTCCGCCGGCGACGGCCGCCTGGCGGGGCGCCGGCTTCCTAACATGGCACCGGGGCGTGTCAAACCCGGGGGCCAGCTTGGGGAAAACCCGGTCGCCCGGGGCGGAAGGCAGGGTCGTCTCCCCGGGCCCGGCGCCCTCGCGGGGTCGTCGAATCGTCGAGAACCGGTCAGCCGCGCCTTAACCATGGCGACGTGTCGGGTGAGAGACCATCGGATCTGTAACCAAAATTGCGCTTGATCGCCCGTAGATCGATCGGCGCAGGTGACGACAACGATGCAGATCGATCTTCCCACCCTCTATTACCTCACCGTCGGGACGCTGCTGGTGGCCGTCGCGATGACGGTGTGGGAGCGCCAGGCCCATCCCCGGCGGGCGCGCGAACTCGGGATCTGGGCCGGCGCCTACCTGGCCTTCGCGGCGGGCTGCCTCGTGGCGATGAACCGCGCGCATTTCCCGGGCTTTGCCGGCTGGGGGGTTGCCAACCTCCTGTTCGTCACGGGCTACCTGATGGTCCTGCACGGCGTCGCCCGGCTCGACGGTCGGGTCGGGCTCCGGCTCCCGGCCGCGCTCCTCGCCCTGCTGGGCCTCCTCTGGCTGACCCTCGGCGTCCGCTACCCGCAGGCCTTCTGGGTCTACGTCGCCTCGGCCCCGATCGCGCTCGCCAGCGGGCTCACGGCCCGGGCGCTCCTGCGCAGCCGCACCGCCCGGAACCTGCGCTCGCGGCCGGTCGTCGTCGCGATCGCGGCCGGGCACGGCGTATTCTACCTGGCGCGCGCGCTCCTCGCCCCGATCCTCGTCGCGGCCTACGGCGAGGCGCTGCTGCCGCTGTTCGGCAAGATCACGATGTACGAGGGCGTGCTCTACTCGGTCGCGATGCCGATGGGCTTGATCGCGCTGGTGCGCGAGGAGGCGCAGGCGGACGCCCTGGCGGCCTCGCGCACCGACTACCTCACCGGCCTCTCCAACCGACACGGCTTCTTCGAGGAGGGCGCGCGGCTGCTCCGGGACCGGGCCCCGGACCGCCCGGCGGCCCTGCTCGCCTTCGACCTCGACCACTTCAAGTCGATCAACGACCGCCACGGCCACGCCGCCGGCGACGGGGTGCTGCGGCTGTTCGCCGACACCGCTCGCCGGATCGCCGGGCCGGACGCCCTGGTCGCCCGGCTCGGCGGCGAGGAGTTCGCCGCCCTGCTGCCGGGGCTCGACATCGCCGCGGCGCGGCGGACGGGCGAGGAGATCGCCCGCCGCTTCGCGGTCGCGGCGGCGCAGGGCGAGGGGCCCGGCATCGCCGCGACCGTCAGCGTCGGCCTCGCGGCGGCGCGGCCCGGCCTCGACGACCTCTCGGTCCTGCTCTCGGCCGCCGACCGCGCGCTCTACCGCGCCAAGGCGGGCGGGCGGAACCGGCTCGAGGTGGCGGCGGCGGCCTGAATCGTCCCCGCACTCCCCAGCACGTCACCACCGTCCGCCGGCACGGCGATTGCGAGGCGCGGTCCTGGCCTTTAGGGTTTCCGCCACGTATTCCCGCGTTCTCAGTCGGCGTTTCTCGTGGTCGGCGTATTCTCGGAGGTGAGCATGACCGCAGCGGTGGAGGAAGCGCTGCGCCGCCTCGAAGCCTCGGTGGCCCTGCTCGAATCCGCGGTGGCGCGCCGGCTCGACGCGGAGCGCAGCCACAGCGACCTCGAGACCGAGCTGGAGATCATGCGCGACGACCGGGCCCGCCTGGCCGCGGAGCTCGACGGGGCGACGGCGCGCCTGTCCGAGATGCAGGCGGTGACCGAGGACGTCGACCACCGCCTCGGCCGGGCCATCGGCACCGTCGAGGACGTGCTCGGCCGCTCGGGCGAGCGGGGCGAGGGCTGAAGTCCCTGGACTGGCGTTTCATGCGTTCGAGGAGGGGGCGATGCCTCAAGTGACGGTCACCATCGCCGGCAAGACCTACCGCATGGCCTGCGGCGAGGGCGAGGAGAGCCACCTCGAGGGGCTGGCCGCGAGCTTCGACGCCCGCATCGGCGACATGCGCAAGGCCTTCGGCGAGATCGGCGACATGCGCCTGCACGTGATGGCGGCGCTGACCCTCGCGGACGAGCTCGCCGAGACCAGGCGCCGGATGGAGGCGATGGAGCGCGAGACCGCGGCCCTGCGGGACTCGACCCAGGCCGGCACCGCCGAGCGCGAGGGCGCCGAGGCGCGCCTGGCCGAGACCGTCCAGCGCACCGCCGAGCGGATCGAGCGCCTGGCGAAGAGGCTGGGATCGGCGCCGGGCGGATCGCAGGGGGGCTGAGCGGAACGCTCATCCGTCCCCGGGGGCCGGCCGTCATCCTACTCGCGACCTCATCCCGAGGTGCTGGGCGATCGAAGATCGCGCAGCCTCGAAGGAGGGCTCCGGAACTCTCTGCGATCCCTGGAGCCCTCCTTTCGAGGCCTCCGCTTCGCTCCGGCACCTCAGGATGAGGTGGAAGGTGGGATGATGGGTTGGGCCGGCCGATGCAGCCGGCCCATTCGACGAAATTCGGGCCGCCTGCCCGTGAGGCGACCCGGTTCTCAGACCCGCCCCGGATAGTTCGGGCTCTCCCGGGTGATCGTCACGTCGTGGACGTGGCTCTCGCGCAGGCCCGCATTGGTGATGCGGATGAACTGCGCCTTCTCCTGCATCTCCGGGATCGACGGGGCGCCGACATAGCCCATGGCGGCGCGAAGCCCGCCGGCGAGCTGGTGCAGCACCGCCGCGACCGGGCCCTTGTAGGGAACCTGGCCCTCGATGCCCTCGGGGACGAGCTTGTGGGTGTCGCTGACCTCGGCCTGGAAGTAGCGGTCGGCCGAGCCGCGCGCCATGGCGCCGACCGAGCCCATGCCGCGGTAGCTCTTGTACGAGCGGCCCTGGTACAGGAACACCTCGCCCGGCGCCTCGTCGGTGCCAGCGAGGAGCGAGCCCAGCATCGCCACCGAGGCCCCGGCGGCGATCGCCTTGGCGAGGTCGCCCGAGTACTTGATGCCGCCGTCGGCGATCACCGGCACGTCGGCCTGGTTGCCGGCCTCGACCGCCTCCATGATGGCGGTGAGCTGGGGCACGCCGACGCCGGCGACGATGCGGGTGGTGCAGATCGAGCCCGGGCCGATGCCGACCTTGATCGCGTCCGCGCCGGCATCGATCAGCGCCTGGGCGCCCTCGCGCGTCGCGACGTTGCCGGCGATGACCTGCACGGCGTTCGACAGGGTCTTCACCCGGCGCACGCTCTCCAGCACCTTGGCCGAGTGGCCGTGGGCGGTGTCGACCACGATCACGTCGCAGCCGGCATCGATCAGGCGCTCGGCCCGCTCGAAGCCGCCCTCCCCCGTCGTGGTCGCGGCGGCGACCCGCAGGCGGCCCTGCTCGTCCTTGACGGCGTTCGGGTAGGCGACCTGCTTCTCGATGTCCTTGACGGTGATGAGGCCGATGCAGCGGTAGTGGTCGTCGACGACGAGCAGCTTCTCGATGCGGAACTGGTGCAGCAGGCGCTTGGCCTCGTCCTGGGTCACGCCCTCGCGCACGGTGATCAGCCGGTCGCGGGTCATCAGCTCGGAGATCGGCTGGCTCTGGTCGGTGGCGAAGCGCGTGTCGCGGTTGGTCAGGATGCCGACGAGCTTGCCGCGCGAGCCGTTGGGGCCGCGCTCGACCACCGGGATGCCCGAGATGCCGTGGTGGCGCATCAGCCCGTAGGCGTCGGCCAGGGTCTCGTCCGGGTGGATGGTGATCGGGTTGAGCACCATGCCGGACTCGTACTTCTTGACGAGGCGGACCTGCTCGGCCTGCTCCGGCGGCTCGAGGTTGCGGTGGATCACCCCGAGGCCGCCGTTCTGCGCCATCGCGATGGCCATCCGGGCCTCGGTCACCGTGTCCATCGCCGAGGCGATGATCGGCATGTTGAGCTTGATCGTGCGGGTGAGCCGCGTGCCCAGGCTCACCTCGGCCGGCATCACCGAGGAGGCGGCGGGACGGAGCAGGACGTCGTCGAAGGTCAGGCCCTCGATGATCGTATCGGTACTGATGCGGGCCATGAACCAACTCCTGGTGCGTGCGGCGCCCGTGGGGAAGCCGCCGGATCGGCGTCGCGCCGGGCGTCGTGCCTGGCTTGAGTTGGCACCGGCCGATAGCACGCGTGTGTGACGGGCGCAAAGCGCTATCGCCGCAGCGCAGCGATGCGATTCACGCCTCTTGCGCGCCGCCCGCCCGGCCACCCGCCGGGGTGAGGACGAATTCGTCCCAATCCGGCGCCCGCATCGCCCGCCGGTAGGCGACGACGGTGCCGGGCCAGAGCGCGACGTTGCGCCCGTGCGCATCCTGGTACCAGGAGGCGCAGCCGCCCTGCTGCCAGATGCTGCCCGCGAGCCGCGCCTCGAGGGCGGCGAGGTCGCGCGCCTGCGCCTCGGGCGTCGGCTCGATCGCCGCGAGGTCGCGCGTCCTCATCTCGGCGAGGCAGGCGAGCACGTACTCGACCTGCGCCTCGATCATCAGCACCACGGAGTTGTGGCCCAGTCCCGTATTGGGGCCGAGCAGCATGAAGAAGTTCGGGAAGCCGGCGAGCGCGATCCCGCGATGCGCCGCCACCCGCTCGCCCCAGGCCCGCGCCAGGATCAGCCCGTCGCGGCCGACCACCGGCACCCGGGCGAGCGAGGCGGTGACGTCGAAGCCGGTGGCCAGCACCAGCACGTCGAGGGGATGGTGGCGCCCATCCGTCATCGTCACGCCGTCGGGCGTGACGGTCCGGATGGTGCCGGTCTCCAGCGTCACGTTCGGCCGGGTCAGGGCCGGGTAGTAGTCGTCGGAGATCAGCACCCGCTTGCAGCCGAGGCGGTAGGGCGGGGCGAGCCTGGCGCGCAAGGCCGGATCGGCGATCTGCCGGCGCAGGTGGTGCCGGCTCGCGGCCTCGGCGAGGCGGGTGAGCCGCGAGACCCGGATGAAGCCGAGGGCGGCGCGGGCCTCCCGCACCCAGAACTGGACGCTCCGCAGGGCGCGGCGGGCCGGCGGCAGGCGGCGCAGGAGCGCCTGCATCCGCCGGCCGATCGGCCGGTCGTTGCGCGGCATCACCCAGGGCGGCGTGCGCTGGAACAGCACGAGCCGCCCGACCTCCGGGGCGATGGCCGGCACGACCTGGATCGCGCTCGCCCCCGTGCCGACGATCCCGACGCGCTTGCCCGCGAGCGCGACGCCGTGATTCCAGGACGAGGTGTGAAACAGCGCGCCCAGGAAGGTGTACAGGCCGGGAATCGCCGGGATCGCGGGGTGATGGAGGGCTCCCATGCCGGAGACCAGCACCCGGGCCTCCAGCGGGCCGCGATCGGTCTCGACCCGCCACAGGGCCCGCGTCCCGTCCCAGACCGCGCCGGTGACGGTGGTGGAGAGGGAGAGGTGGTTCCCCAAGCCGAACCGCTCGACCAGCTCGCGCAGGTAGGCGGCGATCTCGGGCTGGCCGGCATAGGTCCGGCTCCAGTCGGTCTTCGGGGCGAAGGACAGCGCGTAGAGATGGGCCGGGATGTCGCAGGCGGCGCCCGGATAGGTGTTCTCGTGCCAGGTGCCGCCGACCGCGTCGGCCTTCTCGACCACGAACAGGCTCCCGATCCCGGATTGCCGGGCGCGGATCGCCATGGCGAGGCCGGAGAAGCCGGCTCCGATCACCAGGAGGTCGAGGGGCTCGTCCGGCCAGGGCGCCCGTTGCGGATCCGCGTCCTGCGTCACCGGACCGCCTCCGGCACCCCGGCATGCGCCTTCAGGAAGGCGGCGGCCTCGGACAGGGAGCGGCGCCCCTCCGGCAGGAACCCGTGGGCGAGCTGCCAGACGTGGGGCACCACCGGCCAGACCTTCACGGTGGCGTCGACGCCCGCCCGCCTCGCCTTCTCGGCGAATCGGACGGAATCGTCGCGCAGGACCTCCCGGGCCCCGACGTGGAACAGCAGCGGCGGCAGGCCGGCGGGATCGCCGTTGACCGGCGAGGCGAGCGGGTCCTCGGGGTCGTGCCCGGCGAGGTAGAGGTCGACGAGGTGCTGGAGCTTGTCGGGCTCGAACATCGCGTCGCGGCGGGCATTGGTGCGCATCGAGTCGCCCCGGCCCAGCATGTCGGTCGAGGGCGAGAACAGCACTGCGGCGTCGGGGAGCGGCAGCCCGTCCCGGCGCGCCCGCAGCATCAGCGCCAGCGCCAGGTTGCCGCCGGCGGAATCGCCCGCGACGCCGGCCGGCCCCGCCGCCGCGAAGGCGGACCAGCAGGCGACGGCGTCGTCGAGGGCCGCCGGGAACGGGTGCTCGGGGGCGAGGCGGTAATCGGGGCAGAAGACCCGCAAGCCCCGCGCGGCGAAGCCGCCGGTGAGGGGCCGGTGGGTGCGGGGCGAGCAGGCGATGAAGCCGCCGCCGTGCAGGTAGAGCAGGCGCGGGGCGTCCGGCGCCAGGTCCGGGCGCGCGACCCACTCGCCGGGCACCCCCCCGACCTCGCCCGCGCGGAAGTCGAGGCCGGGGAGATCGGGGAAGCTCGCCTGGTTCATGACCCGCCGGATCGCCGCGACGTCGCCGCCGGCCCGGGCGATCTTCGGCCGCACCTGCCAACGGATGATCCAGTTGAAGACATGGGCGCGCAGGCTCGTCATGTGGTTCGCTCCATGGCGCGGGCGAGCAGCGACCAGTAGCGCACCGGCATCAGGCGCTGGATCAGCGCCACCTGGGCGGCGTCGCGGCCGACGATGATGCGGGGCTCGCGCCGGGCGATGCCGTGCAGGATGCGCGTCGCCGCCGCCTCGGGCGACAGGCGCAGGAAGCGCTCGGCGGCGTCCTTGCCCCTGGCGACCTCGGCGGGATCGAGGCGCGGTCCGGCCCGGGCGCTGCGGGCGATGGCGGTGGCCACCCCCCCCGGATGCACCACGCTGATGCCGAGATTCGTGCCGGCATATTCGTGCCGCAGCGCCTCGGAGAAGCCGCGCACCGCGAACTTGCTCGCCGCGTAGGCGGCCTGGCCCGGCGGGGCGACGATGCCGTAGAGGCTCGACAGGTTGACGATCTGCGCCGCCGGCCGGCCCTCGAGGACGGGCAGGAAGGCGTGGGTCATCCGCACCACGGCGCGGAAGTTCACGTCCATCAGCCAGTCGAAATCGGCGAGCTCGACGTCGGCGAACCGGCCGGCCAGCGCCACGCCGGCATTGTTGATCAGGAGATCGAGCGGCCCGTGCCGGGAGGCGACCGCCCCGGGCAGGGCCGCGATGCCGTCGACGTCGGTCAGGTCGAGGAGGTGGGTGCCGACCTCGCGCCCGAGGGCCCGCACGGCCGCCTCGGTGCGGGCGATCCCCTCGGGGTCGCGGTCGACGAGGACGAGGCGGGCGCCCCGTCGGGCGAGGCCGAGGCTCAGCGCCGCGCCGATGCCGCTGCCGGCCCCGGTGACCAGGGCCAGCTTGTCCTGCAGTGGGAAGGCGTCCGCCAACAGCACGCTCCGTCCGGCCCCGATACGCTTGAATCGCCCGGGCGGGACGAGAGCGCAAGAGGTCGCGCTAAGAGACGGTGGCGGAGACGCGCGGCCGCTCAGGCCGCGCGGTGGAGCGTCTTCGGCAGCTCGACGTCGATCTCCAGGGTGGAGACGGAGTTGCCCCGCTCCATGGTGATCTTCACCTTGTCCTGGTCGATCGCGACGTGCTTGGCGATCACCGCCAGGATCTCCTCGCGCAGGGTCGCCACCAGGTCCGAGTTGCCGAAGGCGGTGCGCTCGTGCGCCAGCAGGATCTGCAGGCGCTCGCGCGCCACCGGCGCCGTCCCGCGCCGCGACAGGAAGCTCAGCAGGTTCATGCCGCCCTCCGGGTGAACAGCTTGCCCAGGATCGACCGCCGCTCGGACGGCACGACCATCTCGACGGTCTCGCCCTTGAGGCGGCGCACGGCGTCCGCGTAGGCCCGGGCCGGGGCGCTCTGGGGCGCGTTCAGCGTCACCGGGCTGCCGAGGTTCGAGGCCTTCAGTACCTCCTCGCTCTCCGGGATCACGCCCAGCAGCGGGATCGACAGAATCTCCAGGACGTCGTCGATCTTCAGCATCTCGCCGCGCTCGGCCCGGCCGGGGTCGTAGCGGGTGAGGATCAGGTGCTTGTCGAGCCGCTCGCCCTTCTCGGCGCGCTCGGTCTTCGAATCGAGCAGGCCGATGATCCGGTCGGAATCGCGCACCGAGGACACTTCGGGGTTCGTCACCACCACCGCGATGTCGGCGTGGCGCATGGCCAGCGTCGCGCCGCGCTCGATGCCGGCCGGGCTGTCGCAGATCACCCAGTCGAACTTCTCGCGGAGTTCCCCGATCACCCGGGCGACGCCGTCGTCGGTGAGCGCGTCCTTGTCGCGGGTCTGCGAGGCGGGAAGCAGCGAGAGGGTGTCGAGGCGCTTGTCGCGGATGAGGGCCTGGGGGAGCTTGGCGTCGCCCTGGACCACGTTGATGAGGTCGTAGACGACGCGGCGCTCGGCCCCCATGATGAGGTCGAGGTTGCGCAGGCCGACGTCGAAGTCGACGACGCAGACGTTCTGGCCGGTCTGGGCGAGGGCGGCGCCGAGCGCCGCCGTCGTGGTGGTCTTGCCCACGCCGCCCTTGCCGGACGTCACCACTATGATCTTGGCCATTCTGATGCTCCCCCCAGAGCGGTCGGGATGAGGCGGCGTCCGGATCGTGGTCCGGCCCGCGCGCGTGCGGGGTTGTTCGGTCGTCGTTCCGCCGGGCGGGTCGGGGCGGCATCGCCCGCGGCCCCCGCCCGGTCGTCTCGTGTCGCGGTCAGTCCAGGGCGGCCATCCGGAGGGTCTCGCCCTCGAGCCAGACCTGGACCGCCTTCTTGCGCAGCTTCGGGTCGGTGGTGTCGGCGGTGCGGAACAGGCCGTCGATGCCGATCAGCTCGGGCTCGAACTTGCGGCAGCAGATGCGGGCCCGGGGGTTGCCGCCCGCCCCCGCGATGGCGCGGCCGCGCAGGGCCCCGTAGACGTGGATCGAGCCGCCGGCCAGGATCTCGGCGCCGGAGGCCACCGAGCCCATCACCGTCACGTCGCCCTCGGGATGATAGACCGACTGGCCGGAGCGCAGCGGCGTCTCGAGGACGAGGGAGTTCGGCTTGCAGGGCGGCTCGGGCGCCTTGGGCTCGGGCGCTTTGGTAGCCTCGGGCTTCGGAGCGTCCTCGGCCGGGGCCGCCATCTCGGCCGGGCGGCCGCCGCTGAGGAGCGGCGGCAGCGCCGGGCCGAGCCAGGCCGGCTCGGCCTTCTCGACGCCCATGATGCGGATGCCGCGCTGCTTGAGCTCGTCGACGAGGCCGGCGATGTCCGGCGTCGCCGCCGATTCATCGTCGCGGTCCTCGGCGGGCTCGGCCGCCCCGGGTCCGGCCGCGTCTCCCCGGGGGGAGAGGTCTCCCCGCGGGGGCTTGGCCAGGCCCGAGACGTCCAGGATCACGGGGCGCTCGGAGAAGAGCGTCGGCGAGCGCTGCACCAGGGTGTCCAGGTGCGAGAACCAGTCGCCGAGCGGCGTCTCCGGCGCGAGCACGAGCGCCCGGAAGGAGCGGCCGCGCAGCGGGAGGGAGGGGCGTGTGAGGCTGATGCTGGTCACGGCGGTTGACGAGTTGTTACCGAACGCCATGAAGCGCGCATCGTGGTTACCGGATCGTTAATGGGCCCCGGCGCCGTCAGGATTTCGACGAAGGGCGGGCCGGCGGGCCACAGCGGTCGAGGCGGTGGGCCGCGAGCATCCGGGCGGATCGTCGGGCATGAAAACGGGGCCCGCGCCGGCGCAGGCCCCCGATGTCGCGGTGTCGATCGACGATGCGGGCTCAACCCATGAAGTCGCCGCATTTCGGCGGCGGCTCGGTGCCCCAGGGCATCAGCGGCACCGTCGAGGTCGAGTTCTTCGGCGAACCCTGCACCACCTTGTCGGAGTAGACCATGTAGATCAGGGTGTTGCGCTTGGCGTCGCAGCCGCGCACGATCTGCATGCTCTTGAAGATCAGCGAGCGGCGCTCGCTGAACACGACCTCGCCCTGCTTGATCTTGCCCTTGAACTTGACCGGCCCGACCTGGCGGCAGGAGAGCGAGATGTCCGAGACCTCCTCGGCGAGGCCGAGCGTGCCCTTGATGCCACCCTTCTCGGGCTGGGTGTAGTGGCAGGCGACGCCGGCCACGTCCGGGTCGTCGATGCCGTAGACCACGAGCTTGTCGTTGGGGGTCAGCGGCCGCCAGACCGTGGACTTGTCGAAGATCCGGTCCGGCTCCTGCGCGAGGCCTGCGCCGGTGGCTGCCCCGAGGCATACCCCCGCCCAGAGCACCGTGAGACTCCGCCGCCACACCATCGCGTCAACCTCTCCGCAATCAAGGTTAACGTATGTAGGGAGGCTGTCGCGCGGCGGCGAGGGCGGCTAGAACGATCCGGTCCCGCCCAGCCACGCTTAGCGCTTCCGCGCGCGGGGCAGCTCGTTCTCGTCCGCCGCCCCCCCGGGCGGTCGTCCCCGCATACCGGTCGGTCCCCCGAACGCCATGCCGCTGCTCCGCCTCACGGTCCGGCTCATCGCCGGCGTCCTTGCGACCCTTTCCTTGTGCCAGGCTGCCCTGGCCGAGCCCAACGCGGCCGCCTGCCAGCGCTTCCGCGCCGAGCTCGCCGGCCTGCAGCGGGACTCGAACCGCGGCCAGATCGAGGAGATCCAGCAGCTCGTCGCCTATCGCCAGTCGATCGGCTGCGAGGGCGGGCGCTTCCTGTTCTTCGACATGCGGCCGCCGCAATGCGCCCAGGTCGAGCAGCGCATCCGCGCCCTCAACGCCGGCTACGGCTCCGGGGCCCGGGAGGTCTCGACCGCGCGGCGCGAGCAGCTCATCGCCGCGGTGAAGGACGCCTGCACCGGCCTGCCGAGCCCCGCCGCGCTGCAATCCAAGCCGGCCGACGGGTTCGGCCGCGGCGGCTCGCAGGTGATCTGCGTGCGGATGTGCGACGGCGCCTACTTCCCGATGCCGAACCTCCCCGACGGGCGCGAGGGCGCCGACGAGATGTGCCAGGCGCTCTGCCCCGGCGCCGAGGCCGCCGCCTACTCGATGCCGCCCTCCGACAACGGCCTGACCCAGGCCGCGGCGGTCCAGTCCAAGCGCGCCTATTCGGCCCTGCCGAACGCGTTCAAGTTCCAGAAGGCGTTCGTCCCGAACTGCTCGTGCAAGGGGACGCAGACCTGGGCCCAGGCCCTGGTCAAGGCCGAGAGCATGCTGGTGCGCCACAAGGGCGACATCTTCGTCACCCCGGCCCAGGCCGAGGCGATGTCGCGGCCGAAGGTGCGCCTGACCCTGGTCGGCCGCGCCGACCGGGCCGCGGCGACGCTGGCCGCCACCGCGGCGACCCGGGTCGAGGAGGAGGCCGCCGAGGCCGCCCGCCCGGCGGGCCCCGACGAGCGCCCCGCCGTGCGGATCATCGCCCCCAACCTGATCCCGGTGCCGCTCACCGCGAAGGCGGACGGACCCCAGGCCGCGGTGACCGCCGTCCCGGCCCCCGGCGCCGCCCCGGTCGCGACGCCGTAGGACCTCGCGAGACCGGGCGACCGCGGCTGACCCAAGGGACCGTTTTGGGGAACCAACTCGCCGTCACGCTGTTCGAAGGGACCGACGACGGACGAGAGGTTCCCTGATGCGCTCTGCCCGCGCGCTGCTGCTGACCGGCACGATCCTGCCGGCGCTGCTGCTCCAGCCCCTTCTTGCGAGCCAGGTGGCGGCGCGGGGTGACGACGTGATCCGGCTCGCCCAGGGCGGACCGGGAGAGCGGGGCGGCCCCGGCGGGCCGGGACCGGGCGGCGAGCGCGGCGGTCCGGGTGGACCGGGCGGCGAACGGGGCGGTCCCGGCGGCGGCGGGCCGCGCGAGAGGCCCGAGCCCCGGCAGGAACGTCCCGAACCCCGGCAGGAACGGCCCGAGCCTCGGCCGGAGCGCGCCGCGCCCCGGCCCGAGCCGCGCGAGCGGCCCGAGCCTCGCCAGGAACGCCCCGAGCCGCAACGCGAGCGGCCAGAGCCCCGCGAGCGGCCGGAGCCCCGCGAGAGGCAGGAACCTCGCGAGAGGCAGGAGCCTCGCGAACGCCCCGAGCCGCGGCAGCGCCAAGAGCGGCCCGACCCGCAGGAACGCGGCCCGCAGGGACGTCCGGACCGGCAGGAACCGCGCGAGCGCCAGGAACCGCGTGAGCGTCAGGAGCGCCAGGAGCCGCAGCAGCGGCCGGAGCCCCGCGCTCCGCGCGGCGAGGAGCCCGGCCGCACACCGCCGCCGCAGGATCGTGGGCCCGCAGGACGGCCCGACCAGCGCGAGCGCCCGGCCCCGGATGCCCGGCCCGACCGCCCGGACCGTCGCGGCGAGGAGCCCGGCCGTCCGCAGCCGCAGGACCGCGGTCCGGCCGGGCGCCCCGACCCGCGCGAACGCCCGACCCCCGACGCGCGGCCCGAGCCGCGCGAGGAGCGCCGCGGTCCCGACGCGCCGGGCGGTCCGGCCCAGCGCGGCCCCGGACAGCCCCCCGCACCGGGACAGGCTCCGACACCGGGTCAGCCCCCTGCCCCGGGCCGGCCGACCCCGCCGGCTGTCGCCCCCGGCGAGCTGAATCGCCCGCCGGCCGGCGAGACCCAGCCCGGTCGCGGACCGGGCCGGCCCGACGCGCCAGGCGCCGGCCCCACCGGTGCACCGCTCCCGCCGAACCAGCAGCCCGGCGTGCCCGGCCGTCCCTTCGTGCCCGGCGGGGCCGGACCCGACGGCCGTGACGGCCGCGACCTCGACCGCCGCGATCCGCGCGATCAGGACCGGCGTGACCAGGACCGGCGCGACCTCGATCGCCGCGACGGGCGTGACTTCGACCGGCGCGACCCGGATCGCCGCGATCCCGACCGGCGCGACGACGACCGCCGCGACTTCGATCGCCGGGGCAGCGATCGCCGCGGCTTCGACGACCGCGGCGACCTGCCCGGCGGCTACCGTCGCGACGCACCGGACTACGTGCCGGGCGGCTTCCGGCGCAGCGACGTCGACGTGCGCAGCTACGAGGACGTGCGCCGCGCCCGGCGCGAGTTCAACGAGGGCGGGCGGCTGATCATCCGCGAGCCCGGCCGGGTGATCGTGCGCGACGACGACCGCTACTACCTGCGCCACGACGAGACCGAGCGCTTCCGCCTGCTCGACCGCGACGCCCGCGTCGAGCGCCGCGGCCGCGACACCGTGACGATCATCGACCGCCCCGGCGGCTACCAGGTCTTCACGGTGGTGGACGACGACGGCCGGCTGCTGCGGCGCTACCGCCGCGGGCCGGACGGACGCGAGGTGGTTCTGATCGACAACGCCTATGGCGGCCCGCCGCGGTCGTTCCAGCAGGACGTGGTGGTGCTGCCCCCGCCCGACATCCGTATCCCCCGCGACCGCTACGTAGTCGAGGCCGACCGCGCCGACGAGGGCGCGATCTACGAGGCGCTCACCGCCCCGCCGGTCGCACCCGTCGAGCGGCGCTACACCCTCGACCAGGTGCGCTACAGCCCGACCCTGCGCGCCCGGATGCGCAGCGTCGACATCGACACGATCACCTTCGACACCGGCTCGTGGGAGGTCTCGCCCGACCAGGCCCGCCGCCTCGCCACCATCGCGGCGGCGATCAACCAGGCGGTCCAGAACAACCCGCAGGAGGTATTCCTGATCGAGGGCTACACCGACGCGGTCGGCAGCGACGTCGACAACCTCTCGCTCTCCGACCGGCGCGCCCAGTCGGTGGCGGAGGTGCTGACCCGCGACTTCAAGGTGCCGCCGGAGAACCTGACGACCCAGGGCTACGGCGAGCAGTACCTGAAGGTGAACACGCAAGGCCCCTCGCGGGAGAACCGCCGCGTCACCGTGCGCCGCATCACCCCGCTGATCCAGCAGCAGGCCCAGCAGCCGCAGACGCCGCAGCAGCGCTGACCTGCCCCGGGCCGCCCCGCGCGGGGCGGCCCGGCCGTTGACCGGCCGGCGCGCCTCCGGCACCTGCGGGACCTCGTGAGCGCGGGGGACCGGCGGATGGAGAGCGGCGGCATCGAGATCGGGACCCCGGCCTTCCGGCGCAGCGCCCTGGCGCTCGCCGCGGCCGGCTTCTCCACCTTCGCGGTGCTCTACGCGGTGCAGCCGCTGCTGCCGGTCTTCGCCGAGGTGTTCGGCGTCACGCCGGCGGCGAGCAGCCTGTCCCTGTCGCTCGCGACCGGGCTCCTGGCGGTGGCGATGCTCGTCGTCTCGCCGCTGTCGGAGGTCTGGGGCCGCAAGCCGGTGATGCTGGCCTCGCTCCTCGCCTCGGCGCTCCTCACCCTCGTCGCCGCCTGCATGCCGACCTGGTCGAGCTTCCTCGCCGTGCGGGCGCTCGCCGGCCTCGCCATGAGCGGCGTGCCGGCGGTGGCGATGGCCTACCTCGCCGAGGAGATGCACGGCCGGGCGATCGGCCTCGCCATGGGGCTCCTCGTCAGCGGCAACTCGCTCGGCGGCATGACCGGGCGCCTCTTGAGCGGCGTGCTCACCGACCATTACGGCTGGCGCGTCGCCCTCGCGGTGCTCGGGCTCCTGGCGCTCGCGGCGGCGCTGGCGTTCTGGCGCTTCCTGCCGGCCTCGTCGCGCTTCCTCGCCCGCCCGCTGCCGTGGCGGGCGGTGCCCGGCACCTTCCTCGGCCATTGGCGCGATGCCGGGCTGCCCTGGCTCTACGCGGAGGCCTTCCTGCTGATGGGCGGCTTCGTCACGCTCTACAACTACGTCGGCTTCCGGCTGCTCGCCCCGCCCTATTCCCTGAGCCAGAGCGCCGTCGCGGCGATCTTCGTCGTCTACCTCGCCGGCACGGCCTCCTCGACCCTGGTCGGGCACGCCGCGGGGCTTCTCGGCCGGCGCCGGGTGCTGTGGCTCGCCATCGCGGTCGGGCTCGCTGGCATCGCCCTGACGGCGGCGGAGAGCCTAGGCCTCATCGTCGCCGGCATCGTGGTGGCGACGATCGGGTTCTTCGGCGCCCACTCGGTGGCGAGCGGATGGGTCGGGCGCCGGGCCCTGCACCACCGGGCACAGGCCTCGTCGACCTACCTGTGCCTGTACTATCTCGGCTCGTCGGTGGCCGGCACCGCCGGGGGCTGGTTCTTCGCCCATGCCGGCTGGCACGGCGTCGTCGGCTTCGTCGGCGCCCTGTACCTCGCCGCCTTCCTGGTCGCCCTCCGGCTCGCCCGGCTGCCGGAGCCGGCCTGACGTCTCACGCCCGCCGCGGCAGCAGCGCCCCGAGGACGCAGCCGGCGAGGTAGGCCGCCAGCATCAGGGACGCGATCTCGACGCGGAAGCCGTCCCGCCCCGGCACCGCGAGCGGTCCGGGGACGAGGCCGGCGAGCGCCGCCGCCGCGGCGGCGAGCGCCAGGAGCGCGACGAGGGCGGCGGCGAGGCGCGGTCCCCGGGTCGCGGGTGGGCCGGCCCACCATCCGGTGCCGGCGCCGATCAGGAGGCCCGCGAGGATGCCCGGCCAGGCGACGGAGGCGAGGAGCAGCACGTCGAGACGTCCCTCAGGAGCGCAAGCCGAAGGCGACCGCCCGGCGGTCGCCGGGGGTCTCGGAGGGCGCGGCGGCGATCCGGTCGGCCGGGATGCCGGCCTTGAGCAGGTAATCGACGATCGCGGCGGCCCGCCGCTGCGGCAGGCCGGGATCGGGCATGGAGGGTTTCTCCGGGGACTTCTCGGCGGGCTTCTCGGCCTGCCGGCCGGGCTTCAGCCCGGCCTTGCCTTTCGGCGCGTCCTTGGGCGCGGAGGCTTCCTTGGGCGTGGAGGCCTCCTTGGGGGCTTGCGGCACGACGGTGCCGGGCGGGTCGTCGTGGCCGGCCACGTCGATCCGGGCCCCCGGGCAGGCACGGGCGAGGCCCGCGACCTCGTCGAGGACGGGGTAGAAGGCCGGCTTCAGCTCGGCGCTGCCGGGATCGAAGCGCAGGCTCGGCTCGCGCGCCAGGCCTGCGAAGGTGTCGCGGCAGGCCGCCGGGTCCCGCACCGGGCCCGCGCTGCGGGCCCCGACCGCGACCTCGCTCCGCCAGCCGGCCGGGGCGAGGCGCGCCGCTTCCGCGGCGACCCGGCGGGCGCTCTCGGGGTAGAGCCCGTCCCCGGCGATGCGCAGGCTCTGGTCGCGCACCGTGACCTCCCCCTCGGCGAGCTGGCCGAGCGCCCCGATGCCCGCGGTCAGACCTTCGAGGAGGGCCGGCGGGGCACCGTCGGCGAGGCGCGTGCGGTCGATCACCCGCTCGCCGTAGAGGTAGGGCCGCAAGGCGGCGCGGATCGCGCCGCGCGCCTCGGCATCCGGCAGGTGGCCGGTGAGGGTGAAGGCGTCGGGCCCGCGCCGGACCGTGACCAGGTAGGGCGAGACCCGGCTCGCCGTCAGGTCGAATGCGCCGCGCGAGACGCCCGGCGGCAGGGCGGCGACCAGCGCCTCGGCCTCGCGCACGGCCTGGGCGTCGACGGCCGAGCCCCGGATCGACAGCGCCGCTCCGTCGAGGGAGACGCTCCCCTCCCGCACCAGCGCCAGGGCCGCGAAGGCGCGGTCGACGAGCGCCCGTGCGTCGATCCCGGGAGGCAGGCCGCGGGCGGTGCGCATCGCGTCGACCACGGGGGCGCCGTCGGCGGCGAGCCGCGCCGCGGCCAGGATCGCGGCCCGGTCTCGCTCCGACACGGTGTAGCCGTCGAGGCGGATGCCGTCCGGGCCCCGGCTCGCCGACCAGGCGAAGGGCGAGACCAGGGCCGGCTCGACCCCGACCTCGCCGATCGTGAACCCCGCGGGCGGGCGGGCGAGGTCGGCCCTGAGGCCGGCATAGGCCTCGACGCCCGCCGCCTCGCCGCGGACGGAGAGGATCCGGTCGCTCATCGCCGCGCTGGCACCGGGCTTCAGGTGCCGGGCGACCCCGACGAGGAAGCGGGCGGCCTCGGAGAACCCCTCCGGCGCGCCGCGGGCGGCCCGGGTCGCGTCGCGCAGGACGAGCTCGGCGGGCAGCCCGGCGCCGAGCGTCGTGCCGAGGGCGGCGCGGCCGGTCTCGGCCGGGCGGTGCCCGATCAGGTCGAGGCGGTCGGCGCTGCGATGGACGACCGCCCAGGTGAAGGGAGAGACCGGCGCGACGAGGCCGAGCCGGTCGACGACCCGGCGATGGCCCGGGAGGGCGCTGAGCGCCGCGCGGGCCTCGTCGAGGGCGTCCTGCCCCGGCGCCTCGCCGCCCGCCAGGAGGTCGCGGCCCCGGGCCTCGACCCGCAGCCACGGCTCGGCCCCGTCGCGGCCGGTGCCCGCCGCGACGGCCCCGGCGGGCGCCTCCAGGGCGGCCTCGAGCCGCGGCTCGGCCCAGCCGGTCGCGGCGACGAAGGCGCCGGCCAGGAGGGGGAGGCCGGCGAGCCAGCCGATCGAGCGAATCGCCACCAGGGACCTCGTCGCGGAAAAGGTGACGCGCGGCCTGAACCTCGCGCGTGTCCGCCACCCTGGCGCCGGTTTCCGGCATCAGCAAGGCGCGACACGCCGTCGGCTGCACCACGAAAAAAGGGCCCCGGCTCGCGCCGGGACCCCGAAGGACCGTCCATCGGCGGCCCCCGAGGGGGCCGCACCCGCGACTTAGAAGTCGCGCTGGACGCGCATGCGGACCTGGAACGTGTCCGCGAAGTTGGTGGTCGGCAGCACCGCGCCGGCGGCGTTGGTCGGCAGGCCGGCACCGTTCAGGCCGACCGGGACCTGGCCCGGAGCCTTGTTCTGGTCGACCACGCGGCCGCCCTTGAGGTCGACGCGGTTGTAGAGACCCTCGACGCCGATATCGAGATCCTTGACCGGCGACCAGATGATGCTCGCGCCGGCTACGACCTGGCTGGTGTCGCGCAGGGCGGCGCTGTAGGCGAAGGCGCCGGGGCTGTTGACCGGGTTGCCGAGGCCGTTGAAGTTCAGCGCGCCGAGCAGGTTGCGGCTGGTGCGGCCGAAGCTCATCTCGCCGTAGCTGCCGATGATCGCCGAGCGCACTTCCGGGGTCCAGTAGTGCAGGTACGACCCGACGACCGTCCAGCTGGTCGACAGCTCCATCTTGCCCGTCACCGGGTTGACGGCGGCGTCGGTGAAGTAGGTCGCGAAGGGCGAGCCCTGGGTGTTGCCGGCGCTGGCGGTGTAGGTGCCGATGTACTGGGAGTAACCCGTGTAGATCTGGGCGCCTTCGCCGTACGAACCCTGCAGGTACAGGGCATCGCCCGGAGCGATGAAGGGCAGGTTGAACTTCAGACCGCCCTGCACGGCCCAGCCGTACTCGGAGTTGACGCGGGGCGTGACGACGGTGCCGGCCGGGATCGTGGCGCCGCCGAAGGTCAGCACGCTCGTGGCGTTCTGGGCGTTCAGCTCGTGCACGGCGGCCGACAGCTGGGCCGAGCCCCAGGCGGCGTCGTAGCGCAGCGCGCCGACGAAGTCGGGCATGCGGTTGGTCTGGCGCAGGTCGTAGAACGCCTCGCCGATCGGCACGCCGCCCGCGGTGGTGGCGATGACCGGGCTCAGGTTGGCGGCCGCGGCGGTGAAGACCGCGAACTGGCTCGCCGCGTTGCCGGCGGTGGCGGTGCCGAACAGCGGGTTCTTGCGGAACGTCGGATCTTCGATCGAGATCGTCGCCGAGAAGCCCTGGCCGAAGGTGGCCGTGTAGGCGAGCAGGTTGGTCGAGGCGACGTCGGAACCGAGCGAGGTGCCGATGATCTCGAAGTCGTGGGCGTAGAAGTCGTAGAACGAGGCCGCGCGACCGGCGGTGAGGCCGGCGAACTGGATGAAGGCCTTGTCGACGTTCACGTATTGCTGGGCGCGGCCGAACGTGTCGACGCCGAGCGCCGGGAAGGCGTTGGCGATGCGCTGCTGCGTGCCCGAGTTCAGGTAGGCGCCGGTGCGGGAGGCGAGCTCGAACCGGACGAAGGCGCGCAGCGTGCCGTAGGCGGTCTGCGTGCGGGCGTCGAGGTTGAGGCGGCCGAGGCCGCGGTAGCCCATCAGGTCGCCGTTGTTGCCGCCGCGCTGATAGCCCTGCGAGTAGCCGGCCTCGAAGCGGGCGCGGCCGGAGACGCGCAGGCAGGTGTCGGTGCCCGGGACGAAGAAGAAGCCGGCGCCGTAGGCCGAGCAGACACGAACGAATTCAACAGGCGCCGCCTTCTTGATCGGCAGATCGGCAGCCTGGGCACCAGCAACAACGGTCAGGCCGGCGGCCGAACCCAGCAGAAGGCTCTTCACGAGCTTCATCGAGACCTCCAAAGTTTCGAGACCCTGGGGGTGAACGACTGTGTCCCGACGATCCTACTGGAGCCGAACCACGCCACTCTTATCCCCTTGCGGCCCGGCGCTCCCTGAAGGGATGTCATCCGGACCCCACCGGGTTGTCCCCGGTGCAGAGGCACCATGTGCGAGGCGCCGATGGGGATCAACCGGCATCCGCATCCGGAACCGCCGAGTTGCCGGGTTTCGACCGGAATGTTGCACGGACGCCACGAAAGCTTACGCGGGTCAGCTAAATCGGAAGGCTTGGCGCCCGAGAACTGTTTCTCGCGTGCGTCTACCTGTCGTCGCTTCGAGGGGCGCCGGTCCGTCGCGGCGCCCCGCCCGGCCCGGCCCGGCCTCCGGCCGAGGCGGCGAATCAACCCTCGAGCTCCTCGCGCATCATCTCGAGCTCGAGCCAGCGCTCCTCCGCGGCGGCGAGGTCGGCCTCGGTCGTCGCCAGGGTGCGGGAGATCGCCTCGAAGCGGGCGGGATCGCGGGCGTAGAGCGCCGGATCGTCGAGGGCGGCCTGCAGCTTGGCCCGGTTGCCCTCGAGCGCCGCCATGCGGGTCGGCAGGGTCTTGAGCTCGTGCTGCTCGTTGAAGCCGAGGCGGCGCTTGGCGGCCGGGCGGCCCGGGGCGGGCTTCGAGGCCTCCTTGGCGGCCTCCTTGGCGGCCTCGTCCTTGCCGCCGCCCTTGGCCGTCACGACGCCGCGCGCCTGCACCCCGGCGCCGCGCTGGGCGACCATGTCGCTGTAGCCGCCCGCATAGGCGACCCAGCGCCCCTCCCCTTCCGAGACCAGCACGGTGTCGACGACGCGGTCGAGGAAGTCGCGATCGTGGCTGACCAGGATCAGGGTTCCGGAATACTCGCCGAGCATCTCCTGGAGGAGGTCGAGGGTCTCGAGGTCGAGGTCGTTGGTCGGCTCGTCGAGCACCAGGAGGTTGCCGGCCTCCGCGAGGGCGCGGGCGAGCAGGAGCCGGTTGCGCTCGCCGCCCGAGAGCACGCGGACCGGCGTGCGCGCCTGCTCGGGCGAGAACAGGAAGTCCTTCATGTAGCCGACGACGTGGCGGCTCTGGCCGCCGACCTGGACGGTGTCGCTGCCCCCGCCGGTCAGCACGTCCGCGACGGTGCGCTCGGGATCGAGCGCGCTGCGGCGCTGGTCGAGGAGGTTGAGGGTGACGTTGGCCCCGACCTTCACCTCCCCCGAATCGGGCGGGAGGCGGCCGGTGAGGAGGTTGACCAGCGTGGTCTTGCCGGTGCCGTTGGCGCCGACGATGCCGAGGCGGTCGCGGCGCGCGATGCGCAGGGACAGGTCGCGCACGATCGGACGGCTTCCATACGATTTGGCGACGTCGCGGGCCTCGACCACCAGGGCGCCGGAGGCCTCGGCCTCGCTCACCGTCAGGGTGGCGGCGCCGACCGGGCCGCGATGCTCGCGGGCCTGGCGGCGCAGGTCGTGCAGGCCCGCGAGCCGCTTGACGTTGCGCTTGCGCCGCGCGGTCACGCCGTAGCGCAGCCAATCCTCTTCCGCGGCGATCTTGCGGTCGAGCTTGTGACGGTCGCGCTCCTCCTCCTCGAACACCTGGTCGCGCCAGCCCTCGAAGGCGGAGAAGCCCTGCTCGAGGCGCCGCGTCGTGCCGCGGTCGAGCCAGACGGTCGAGCGCGACAGCGCCTCGAGGAAGCGCCGGTCGTGGCTGATCAGCACGAGCGCCGAGCGGCTGCCCTTCAGCTCGGCCTCGAGCCACTCGATCGCCGGCAGGTCGAGGTGGTTCGTCGGCTCGTCGAGGAGCAGGATGTCGGGCTCGGGCGCCAGCGCCTGGGCGAGCGCCGCGCGGCGCGATTCGCCCCCCGACAGCCGGCTCGGATCCTCCTCGCCGGTCATCCCCAGGCTCTCGAGCAGGTAGCGCGCCCGGTACAC
This sequence comes from Methylobacterium terrae, assembly GCF_003173755.1. Taxonomy (NCBI): domain Bacteria; kingdom Pseudomonadati; phylum Pseudomonadota; class Alphaproteobacteria; order Hyphomicrobiales; family Methylobacteriaceae; genus Methylobacterium; species Methylobacterium terrae. The sequence goes on along the minus strand of NZ_CP029553.1, from coordinate 2,334,735 downwards.
TTCGTCGCCCGGCCCCATCCCGGCCTCGACGAAGGACAGGGTGGTGGCGTGCCCCGAGAAGTCGGGCTCCTGGGCGAGGTAGCGGACGGTCGTGCCGGGCTGGAGGAAGCGCACGCCCCGGTCGGGCTCGACCAGCCCGGCGGCGACCTTGAGCAGGGTCGACTTGCCCGAGCCGTTGCGGCCGACGAGGCAGGTGCGGTCGCCGGGGGCGAGCGACAGGTCGGCGCCGGCGAGCAGCGGAGTGCCGCCGAAGGTGAGCGCGATGCCCTGGAGGGTGAGGAGCGGAGGAGCGGCCATGGGCGGGGGGATACGGCAGGGCCGGCGGAAAGGCGAGCCCGGGCTGGCAGACCCGGATGACTGCGGTGTTGCGCGAGACGATGCCGTAGGCGTCAGCCTCGGCAAGGCGCAAGTCCGCATCGCCGGCCCCGACGGATTGCATCGTTCCCGCGACGGGTTAGAGCCTAGTATTGCTGCCCCGGTGCCGCGAGACCCAGCGCCGGAGCCGCCCGGAAGAGGACCTCCGATGAGCTTCGTCACCCCCGACCCCTTCACCACGCGCCCCGAGATCGACGGCACCTTCGGGGTCGTGGCCTCGACCCACTGGATCGCCACCGCGGTCGGCATGGGCGTGCTGGAGCGGGGCGGCAACGCCTTCGATGCCGGGGTCGCCACCGCCTTCGTGCTGCAGGTGGTCGAGCCGCACCTCAACGGGCCGGGCGGCGACGTGCCGGTGATCCTGCACGACGTCCGGGTCGGGCACCCGCAGGTGGTGTGCGGGCAGGGCCCGGCGCCGCAGGCCGCCACCATCGCGCATCTGCGCGACGATCTCGGGCTCGACCTCGTGCCGGGCACCGGGCTCCTGGCGCCGTGCGTGCCCGGCACCTTCGACGCCTACATGCTGATCCTGCGCGACCACGGCACCTGGCGGCTCGCCGACGTGCTGGAGGCGGCGATCGGGTACGCCCGCGACGGCTTCCCGCTGGTCGAGCGGGTCTCGGCCACCATCGCCACCGTCGAGGGGCTGTTCCGCGAGCACTGGCCGAGCTCGGCGGCGACCTACCTCAAGGACGGCGGGGTGCCCGCTCCCGGCACGCTGTTCACCAATCCGGCTCTCGCCGAGACCTATGCCCGCATCGTGCGCGAGGCCGCCGGCGGCACGCGCGAGCAGGAGATCGAGCGCGCCCGCCGGATCTGGTCGCAGGGCTTCGTCGCCGAGGCGATCGACGCCTTCTGCCGGGGCGAGCCGGTGATGGACGTGACGGGGACGCCCCACCGCGGCCTCCTCACCGGGGCCGACATGGCGGCCTGGCAGGCGAGCGTCGAGGCCCCGGTCGGGTACGAGTACGGCCGCTACACCGTGCTGAAGGCGGGCCCCTGGACGCAGGGGCTGGCGACCCTGCAGCAGCTCGCCCTTCTCAAGGGCTTCGACCTCGACCGTCTCGATCCGGCCGGGCCCGACTTCATCCACCTCCAGGTCGAGTGCGCCAAGCTGGCCTTTGCCGACCGCGACACGTTCTACGGCGATCCCGCCTTCGTCGCCGTGCCGGTGGAGACCCTGCTGTCGGACGCCTACAACGCCGAGCGCCGCGCGCTCGTCGGCGACACCGCCTCGCTGGAACAGCGGCCGGGCACGATCCCGGGTTTCGGCAAGGCGCTCGACGCCCGGGTGAGCAGCGGCGCCCGCACGGCGGTGGGCGCGTCCGGCGCCGGGGAGCCGACGGTGGGCAAGATCGAGGCGACCGTCCCGCCGGACGACGCCCGCTCCGGCGTCGTGCGGGGCGACACCGTGCATTTCGACATCATCGACCGGCACGGCAACATGATCGCCGCGACGCCGTCCGGCGGCTGGCTGCAATCCTCGCCGGTGATCCCGGCCCTCGGCTTCTGCCTCGGCACGCGGGCGCAGATGTTCGTGCTCGACGAGGCCCATCCGGCGGCGCTCGCGCCCGGCAAGCGCCCGCGCTCGACCCTGTCGCCGACCATGGCCCTTCGCGACGGCCAGCCCTACCTCGCCTGGGGTTCGCCGGGCGGCGACCAGCAGGACCAGTGGATCCCGCAATTTTTCCTGCGCCACGTCCATGCCGGCATGAACCTGCAGGCGGCGATCGACGCGCCGGCCTGGCACACCGAGCACTTCCCGTCGTCGTTCTGGCCCCGCACCGCGCGGCCGGGCGTGGTCGTGGTGGAGAACCGGATCAGCGCAGGCACGATCGCCGAGTTGCGCCGGCGCGGCCACGTCGTCGAGATCGGGTCGGACTGGTCGGAGGGGCGCCTGACGGCGGCGAGTCGCGACGGGCGCCGCCTCAGGGCCGCCGCCAATCCCCGCGGCATGCAGGGCTACGCCGCGGGGCGGTGACCCGTGTTCCGCCGAACCGTCCTCCGGTTCGGCGGAACACGCAGCGGAGGAGACCGGGAGCAGCATCGGTCACGGTGCGACCGGATGCTGCCCTCGCCCTCACATCGTCGGGTTGGCGGGGCCGGTCGGCGAGGGGTCGGGGGTGACCGCCGGGGAATTGCCCGGATCGTTCACCGGGATCTCGACCGGCCGGTCGCCCGGGGCCTCGCTCGGCATGTCGGGCGCGCCGGGGCTCGGCGTGTCGGGGCCGGGGGTGGGCGGTACGGGATCGTAGGGCTGGTCCGGGATCGGGCCGGGATTCGACATCGAGCGCTCCTCTCTTCCGTCGAATCCAAACCGGGGCGCCCGGCCGCGGTTCCGCAGCGTCGGGCCTACCCCTTGGTCAGCAGCTTGGTGCCGTTCTGGCTGACGATCTGCTGGATCTTGTGGGCGAAGATCGAGAGCAGGAGCGGCATCCGCACCTCGACCCGGACCGCGTCGTCCTCGACGTCGATGTCGCCGTCGACCCGCTGGTTCATGGCGGCGACGAGGAACGAGAGCCGGTCGCCGGTCCAGGTCGCGTCGGCCATGCTGAGACCCGCCTTCTGCAGCATCTCCTTGGCCTGGCCGATCCCGTTCTCGAGCCGGCGGCGGGCCTCGGCCCGGCCGAGCTGATGGGGAATCACGACAACCAGGGGCTTTGCCATCATCACGCTCCGCTCGCACGATGAGCCTGATGTGGGGAGGCGTCGCCCAACGGCAACGCCGCTCGCGCCGATCAGTCCACCACCGCCACGGCGACCCGGGCGACGCCGTTCATGCCGATCGCCCGACCCGCACCGCGGGCGAGGTCGATGATGCGGCCATGGGCGAACGGCCCGCGGTCGTTGATCCGCACCACCACCGAGCGGCCGTTGGACTCGTTCGTCACCCGCACCCGGGTGCCGAAGGGCAGGCTGCGATGCGCCGCGGTGAGGCCGTTCGGGTTGAAGCGCTCGCCGCTCGCGGTGCGGTGGCCGGACGCGTACCAGGAGGCCTTGCCGCTCTGCGCCTGCGCCGTCGACACCATCGCGAGGCTCCCGAACCCCGCGAGGGCGAGCCCACCGAGGAGCGCCGTGACGGGAGCCGGGATCTTGGCCGGGATCTTGGCCGCGATCGACCGCTGCGCAGGCTTGGCGCTGTTCATTCCACTGTCCTTGGTGGTTGCTGACGACACAGCCAATCGAGACCAAACAGGACAAAAATATGACCACCCGATTTGCGGCAGATCGTGCCGCAATCCTGTCCGATATCTTGCAGATCGTTAAGGATTGATCTTGCAAGTCATCGGGCAGGTCGAAATCTTACTGGCGACTTGCGGCGGCGAGCGGCTGCACTCGGGGTTTTCAGCATTCGCGAGATGCGGCGGGGGCCGGCCGACGGGCCCGAGGGGGCCTATGTCGGAGCGGGGCGTTGACGCTGTGGCGGGGGTTCGCGCGGTCCTCCCCTCCCCGCTTTCGCGCAAGGCCGCCCGGGGAAAGGGTGAAGCGCGGGAACCTCCCTCTTCCCGCGGGCGGGGAGAGGGCCGGGTCCTCGTTCAGAGGGCGCGGCAAGCCGGCAGGACGGGGGTAAGGGGGGTATCTACGGAGGCGGCGTTGCCCTGGGGGCGGATGCCCGCGACGGCGACCATGGAACGATGAAGGCCCATCGCACCCGCGATCCGTAGCCGTTCGTTAACGGATTTTCCCGCCCGCCCGACGACTAGGCAAGAAGTGCAGCCCCATTTCGAGACGCAATCCGTGTCTGCGGGAAACGTGACCTTTACCGTAGCCGCCGCAATGTCTGGTGGTCAGTCGCGTAACCGGTGTTTGCCATGGCTTCCCCGCGTACCGCGGTCGCCGGCACCGCCGCCCGGAATCAAGTCTCGCGTACCGGGCGAGTGGTGTCGGCGCCGCGGATGGGTCTCGTTACCCCCGCACAGCGCCTTCCCCTGGACGAGGTCATCCTCGGGGATTGCCTCACCGCCCTCGAGCGGCTGCCGCCGGCCAGCGTCGACCTGGTCTTCGCGGATCCGCCCTACAACCTCCAGCTCGGTGCCGGCGCCCTGCTTCGCCCGGACCAGAGCACCGTCGACGCCGTCGACGACGACTGGGATCAGTTCGCCAGCTTCGAGGCCTACGACACCTTCACCCGCGCTTGGCTTTCCGCCTGCCGCCGGGTGATGAAGCCGACCGCCACCCTCTGGGTGATCGGGTCGTACCACAACATCTTCCGCGTCGGGAGCGCGTTGCAGGATCTTGGTTTCTGGATCCTGAACGACATCGTGTGGCGCAAGGCCAACCCGATGCCGAACTTCCGCGGCAAGCGCTTCACCAACGCCCACGAGACCCTGATCTGGGCCTCGCGCAGCGAGCAGAAGGGCTACACCTTCCATTACGAGGCGCTGAAGGGCGGCAACGACGACCTGCAGATGCGCTCGGACTGGTTTATCCCGCTCTGCACCGGCGACGAGCGGCTGAAGGGCGACGACGGGCGGAAACTGCACCCGACCCAGAAGCCCGAGGCGCTGCTGGCCCGCACCATCCTGTCGTCGTCCAATCCCGGCGACGTGGTGCTCGACCCGTTCTTCGGCACCGGCACCACCGGCGCGGTCGCCAAGCGGCTGGGCCGGCACTTCATCGGCATCGAGCAGGAGCCGGCCTATGCGGCGGCCGCCCGCGAGCGCATCGCCGGCATCGAGCCCCTGTCGCGCGCCGCCCTCCTCACCGCACCGACGAAGCGCGCCGAGCCGCGGGTGCCTTTCTTGAGCCTGCTCGAGGCCGGCCACGTCCGGGCCGGCGAGACGCTCACCGACGAGCGGCGGCGCCACAAGGCCCTGGTCCGCCCGGACGGCACGCTGGGCGTCGGCCCCGCCTCGGGCTCGATCCACAAGATCGGCGCCCTCGTCCAGGGCCTGCCGGCCTGCAACGGCTGGACCTTCTGGCACGCCGAGCGCGGCGGACGCCTCGTCTGCATCGACGACTTCCGCGGCACGATGCGGGCCGGGATGGGCTCGGCCGCCTGACCGGCGGAGTTGCCGGGACGCACCCGTGGCCTGCCGGCCACGGGCGCGTCTCGGATCAACACGTGCGACACACTTCGCTTGCCGATTGACCCAACGTCAGAAACTTCTTGTTCTCCGCGACCGCGCGAGGCGGCGCGAGAAGGGAGCAGGGTCCGACGATGGGTCGATGGTCGTGGGTGCTCGCCGTGGTGGCGAGCCTGTGCGTGGCCGCGTGCAATACCGTGGCGCCGAACCGCCTGTCACTGGCCGATACGGCGCAGCTGCGTTTCACCGGGATCGAGGTGCGCACCGCCGGCGCCACGCTCAACTGGAGCGAGGGCGAGGACGAATATCTGCGCAGCCGCAACCTGTCGCTGACCAATCCGGCGCTGGTGCAGACGCCGGAGGCTCGGGCCGCCATCCGCGACAGGGCGGGGCAGCGCCTTGAGACGGCCCTGGAGCGAGCGCTGGCCTCCCGGCCCGAGGGCACGCGGCCGACCCGCCTCGTCGTCACCCTGCTCCGGGTCGACATCCCTTCCGCGGTGCTCCGCGTCATCGGAAGCGGCCATCCGACGATTCGCGCGACCATCGAGATCGTCGATGCCCGCACCGGCGCCGTTCTGACGGTCTATTCCGGCGACTACGGTATGCAGATCGCAGGCCAGGGTGTGCTCGGCGTGGTGGTGGACGGCGCGCTCACCGCCGGCGGCATGGACGACCTGTTCGACCGCACGGCCCACGACTTCGCCCGCCGCTTCAAGAACTGGCTCGCCGCCGGCGCCTGAACGACACCGGCGCCGGCACGGCGGGGACCGATCGCGGAACCCCGGTGCCGGCGCCTCGCCCTCCTACTTGCAACCGTCGATGATGGAATCGGGCGACCGGCCGAGGGCGTCGGCGGCATTCAACAGGGACAGGGATCGCGAGATGTTCTCTTCCGGAACTTCGAAGAGGAACGTCTGCGATTTCGATCGAGCGAGAGCGGCGACGAACCGCGACAAGTTGCCGTAGAATCCCCGTCCGGACGCATCGTAGCGGGTCTCGGCGAACTCGAAGGGGTGGTTCTTTCCATCGACCACGAACTGGACGTACGTCCTCTCACTCCTGCGGTACTGCTTGCCGCCGATCGTGAAGAACATCCCGACCGGGCGCGCCTCCTGGCCCGACCCGCAATAGATGAGCAATTCGTCCTTGGACCGGCTGACGATCTTCGCCTCCAGGGTCCCTTGCCCGAAGCCGTCGGTCCAGCGGTACTCGACCGCCTGCGCGGCCGTCGCCGACAGGACGAACGCGATCGTCGCGACAAGCTTCAGCATCGGTGGCGATCTCCCTCTCGTACGGTGTCCGCGCCGCGCGAGCGCCACGCGAGCCACGAGGTAGAGCAAGTTCGCGGAGCCGGCACCAGGGCCGGGGCGTGGCGCTGACGCCCCACCACCGGATACCGCTTCACCGCGTCTTCGGCCGATCTCGCGCCCTGACCACCGGGGCGGCCGAGGCCGGGCGGCGCGACAGCACCTTCGGCAGCGGCGCCCGCCGCGGCGTCGGCTCGGGCTCGGGGAGCGTCGCGAGGTCGGGCTCCGGCGGAGGACGCGGCGCGGGCGGGGGCGCCGCCAGCTTCTGCTCCAGGGCGTGGGCCAGCACCTTCTTCATCGCCCCGGGCAGCGGCTCGGCCTCGAGGCCGGCGCGGGGCGTGAAGCGCATGCCCTCCGGCGCCGGCGTGCCGGCGCCGACCCGGGCGAGGAAGACCGTCAGTTCGAGCGGGAAATGCGTGAAGACGTGGCGCACGATCCCGGGCAGCCGCTTCCAGCGCGCGTCGAGGGGGGCGTCGAGGAGGGCCTGCGCGGGGTCGTAATCGGCCCGCCACTCGCTCGTCGGCGGCTCGGCCATCGAGCCGAGGAGGCCTTCCGGCGGCCGGGTGCGCAGCAGCAGGGCGTCGTCGCCGGCCCGCAGCACCACGAAGGCGGCGCCGCGGCGGAGCGCGCCCGCCACCTTCTTCACCTTACGCGGAAAGGTCTCCTGCAGGCCCTCGGCCCGGGCGCGGCAGGGCTGCATCCAGGGGCAGAGCGCGCAGGCCGGCCGCTTCGGGGTGCAGAGCGTGGCGCCGAGGTCCATCACGGCTTGCGCGAAGTCGCCCGGGCGCTCTTGCGGCACCAGGCTTTCCGCGAGGCGGCGGATCTCGGGGCGCGAGGCCGGGATCGGGGTCTCGATCGCGTAGAGGCGCGACACCACCCGCTCGACGTTGCCGTCCACCGCCGCCGCCGGCCGGTCGAAGGCGATCGCCGCGATGGCGCCGGCCGTGTAGGCGCCGATGCCGGGCAGCTTCCTCAGGCCCTCCACCGTGTCGGGAAAGCGGCCGGCCTCCGCCACCGCACGCGCGCAGGCATGCAGGTTGCGGGCGCGGGAATAGTAGCCCAACCCCGCCCAGGCTCCCATCACGGCTTCTTCCGGGGCCGCCGCCAGGGCCTCGATCGTCGGGAAGCGCTCCAGGAAGCGGGCGAAGTAGGGCTTCACCGCAGCGACGGTGGTCTGCTGCAGCATGATCTCGGACAGCCAGACCCGGTACGGATCGGGCGCGACGCCGGGCAGCGCGCGCCAGGGCAGCGCGCGGCGATGGCGGTCGTACCAGACCAGGAGGTCGGCGGCATCCGGCCTTGAGTGCGACGCGGCGGGCGCTACCATGCGGTCCGCCTTACCCGGTTTTCCGCGGCGGCGGGAGCGGGATTTCGCGGGCCGTGATCGCGGACAACCGGGCCGGGCGGATCGTCCTGGCGGGCGCGGGGTGCGAGGGTTAAGCATTCCCTCACGCGGAGGCTCTACCTGTCGGGGCTTCACGCCGGACACGGCGATTCTTCAGGACGGACGGGCGATGGCGCGGCCCAAACCCTTGAGCGAGCTGATCGAGCGGTCCCTCGGCCCCGTCTTCGCGGCCCAGGGCTTCGCCTCGACCGACATCCTGGCCTCTTGGGCCGAGATCGTCGGCGAGCGCCTCGCGAAGGCCTGCCAGCCGGAGAAGCTCGAATGGCCGCGCCGGCGCGGGGCATCGCGCGAGCAGCGGCCGGAGCCCGGCACCCTGACGGTACGGGTCGAGGGCGCCTTCGCCCTCGAACTCCAGCACCTGGTGCCGCTGGTGATCGAGCGCATCAACCGCCATTACGGCTGGGCCTGCGTCGGCAAGATCCGCATGCGCCAGGACCGGGTCGCCCAGGCCCAGCGCCGCAAGGCCGCCCCCCCGCCCCTCGACCCGGTGCGCCGGGGCGAGGTCGCGCTGGCCGTCTCCACGGTGAGCGAGGCAGCGCTCCGCGACGCCCTCGACCGGCTCGGCCTCGCGGTCCTGGGCGCGCAGCGCGCGCGCTGAGCGCGACGGCCCGCGCGTCGGCCGCGAGCCCGACGGGGCGGGCGCCGGCGCCCATGCGCCGGACGCCGTCGCGGCATGCGACGGCACCAGCGAAGCGGAAGCGTCGCGGGCTGTTGATGCGCCGGCTGCTTGCCACGAGGCGGCCGGGATTCTACCGCACTGACGAATGCGGACCCTCCGCAACCGCTCACGAGGACGCCTGCCATGCTCACCCGTCGCGAGGCCCTGACACTCACCGGCTCGGCCCTCGGCGCGGCCCTGCTCGCCCCGGCCCTGCCGTTCTCCGCCTTCAGCCAGGCGGCCTTGGCCCAAGGTCCGGTGGTCGACGGCCTGATGCAGCCCGGCCCCCTCGGCGACGTCTGGCTCGGGCCCGACAACGCCCGCTGCACCGTCATCGAGTACGCCTCGATGACCTGCTCGCACTGCGCCGCCTTCCACAAGGAGACGTGGCCGAAGCTCAAGGAGCGCTGGATCGATACCGGCAAGGTGCGCTTCACCCTGCGCGAGTTCCCCCTCGACCCCCTCGCCACCGCGGCCTTCATGCTGGCCCGGGCCGACAACGCGGCGCGCTACTACCCGATCACCGACATGCTGTTCGACCAGCAGCCGAACTGGGCCTTCGTGCCGAAGCCCCTCGACGCCCTCGAGCAGATGATGCGCCAGGCCGGCTTCTCGAAGGAGAAGTTCGAGGCGACCCTGAAGGACCAGAAGCTCTACGACGCGGTCAACGCCGTGAAGGAGAAGGCGATGACGACCTTCAAGGTCAACGCCACGCCGACCTTCTTCATCAACGGCCAGAAGTACCAGGGCGAGATGACGATCGAGGGCATGGAGAAGGTGATCAAGCCGATCGTCGGGGCGTGAGGGCGGGGCGTCTGCGTCCTCCTCCCACGACCATGCATTCACGCGAGTTCAAGTAGGACACGGGCCTCCCCCTCTCCCCGCGGGCGGGGAGAGGGCTGCGGCGACCTCGTCGTCGGCGCAGCAAGCCCGCAGGGCGAGGGTGAGGAGGTGTTTCCGGATGAGGCTCCTCCGGACACTCCCCCTCACCGTCGGCTGCCGCCTCGCTGCGTTCCCTGAACGGGAACACAGCCCTCTCCCCGCCCGCGGGGAGAGGCAACCCACACGACCCGCGCACCGCGCCCCCTCATGAAATTCACGCGCCTGCGCATCGTCGGCTTCAAGACCTTCGTCGAGCCGAGCGAGTTCCTGATCGAGCCCGGGCTGACCGGGGTGATCGGGCCGAACGGCTGCGGCAAGTCGAACCTCGTCGAGGCCCTGCGCTGGGTGATGGGGGAGAGCTCGCACAAGAGCATGCGGGCCTCCGGCATGGACGACGTGATCTTCTCGGGCTCCGGCGGGCGGGCCGGGCGCTCGCACGCCGAGGTGACGCTGGCGCTCGACAACAGCGCCCGCACCGCGCCCGCCGCCTTCAACGCCGCCGACGCGCTGGAAGTGTCGCGCCGCATCGACCGGGGCGCCGGCTCGACCTACCGGGTCAACGGCCGCGAGGTCCGGGCGCGGGACGTGCAGCTGATGTTCGCCGACGCCGCGACCGGCGCGCGCTCCCCCGCCATGGTGCGCCAGGGCCAGGTGGCGGAGCTGATCGCGGCCAAGCCCCAGGCGCGCCGCCGCATCCTGGAGGACGCCGCCGGCATCGGCGGGCTGCATGCCCGCCGGCACGAGGCCGAGTTGCGGCTGCGGGCGGCGGAGGACAACCTCGCCCGCGTCGAGGACGTGCTGACGGCGATCACCGCGGGCGTCGATTCGCTGCGCCGCCAGGCCCGCTCGGCCCAGCGCTACCGGGCGATCGCCGCCGAGATCCGCCGGCACGAGGCGCTGCTGCTGCTCATCGGCCACACGAATGCCCGCCGCGAGGTGATGGCGGCGCAGGGCGCGCTCGCCCAGGCCCTCGACCGGCTGGCGGCGGCGCAGGCAGAGCAGGTCGAATCGGCGACCGCGCAAGGGTTGGCCGCCGCCGCCCTGCCGCGCCTGCGCGAGGCGCAAGCCATTGCTGCCGAGGAGTTGCAGCGCCTGACCCTGGCGGCGGCGCAGCTCGAGGCGCAGGAGCGCCGCAGCGTCGAGCGCCTGCGCGACCTCGGCCGCCGGATCGCCGACCTGCGCCGGGACCTGGCCCGCGAGGCCGCCTCGCGGGACGATGCGCGCACCACCCTGGAGCGCCTCGACGGCGAGGCGGCGGCGCTGAGCGACGCCGAGGAGGGACAAGCGGCCCGGGAGGAGGCCGACGCGCTCGCCGCCGCGGCCGATGCCCGCCTCGCGGCCGCCGAGACGGCGCTCTCCGCCGCGCAAGGTGCGCAGGCCGAGGACGCCGCACGGCGCGCCACCCTGGTCCGCGCGGCCGCCGACGAGCGCGCCCGGGCCGGGCGGCTCGCCGCCGAGCAGGCCCGCCTCGCCCGGGAGGCGAGCGCTGCCGGCGGGGGCGAGACCGAGCGGCTCGCCGCCCTGCGGGAGGCCTACGACGAGGCCAAGGAGGCGGCCGAGGGCGCCGAGGCGGAGGCGAGCGCCGCCCGCGATGCCGTCGCCGAGGCGCGCGAGGCGGAGGCGCGGGGCCGGCCGGTCCTGGCGGCGGCGGAGCGCGAGGCCGCACGGCTCGACACCGAGGCCCGCACCCTCGCCCGCCTGGTGGCGCCGGCGGCGGAGGCGCGCTTTCCCCCGGTCCTCGACGCGCTCGCCGTCGCGCCGGGCTACGAGGCCGCCCTGGCGGCGGCCCTCGGCGACGACCTCGAGGCCGCGACCGACCCGGAAGCCCCGACCCACTGGGCGCTCACCCCCGATCCCGGCACCGATCCGGCCCTGCCGGACGGCGCCCGGCCGCTCGCCACGCTGGTCTCCGGCGCGCCGGCCCTCGCCCGCCGCCTGCGCCAGGTCGGGGTGGTGGCTCAGGACGAGGCGGTCGCCCTGCGCGCCCGGCTGCAGCCGGGCCAGCGCCTCGTCACGCAGCGCGGCGACCTCTTCCGCTGGGACGGCTTCACCGCCGCCGCGGAGGCGCCGCGTCCGGCGGCGCGACGGCTCTCCGAGCGCAACCGGCTGGAGACGCTGCACGAGGCGGCCGCCCTCGCCCGGGAGCAGGCGGAAACGGCGCGGGAGACCTACGAGGCCCTCCAGGCCCGGGCCCGGGAGGCCGCCGCCGCGGAGCTGCGCGCCGTCGAGGGCGCGCGCCTCGCCCGGCGCACCCTCGACGGCGCCCGCGAGACCCTGACCCATGCCGAGCGCCGGGAGGCCGAGGCCGCCGCCCGCCGGGCCGCCCTCGCCGAGGCGCGGGATCGCGTCGCCGCCGACGCCGAGGAGGCGGCGGCCCGGCCGAGGCGGCGGAGGAGGCGCTGGCCGCCCTCGACGAGCCCGAGGACCTGAGCGCCCGCGTCGAGGCCGCCCGCCGCGAGGCCGAGGCGCACAGGCTCGCCGCCGCCGAGGCCCGGGCCGCGCGGCTCGCGCTCGCCCGCGCCGCCGAGGAGGCCGCTTCCCGCCGCGCGGCGCTCAACGCCGACCGGGCGCGCTGGCAGGAGCGGGCCGAGCGGGCCGATGCCGTGCTGGAGGAACTCGGGGACCGCCTGGCGGCGGCCGAGGAGGAGCAGGCCGAGCTGGCCGAGGCGCCGGAGACCTACGCCGAGGAGCGCCGCCGGCTGGACGCGGCGACCGAGGAGGCCGGCGCGGCCCGCGCGCGGGCCGGCGGGCGCCTGGCCGCCGGAGAGAGGACGCTGGCCGAGGCCGAGGAGCGGGCGCGCCGGGCCCTCGACGCCTTCGCGGGCGCCCGCGAGACGCGGGGCGCGGCGGCGGCCGCCCACGAGGCGCTGGAGCGGCGCCTCGCCGAGGTCGTGCGCGCCATCGCCGACACCCTCGAGACGACGCCGGAAGGCCTCCATGCCCTCGCCGGAGCGACGCCCGGCGATCCCCTGCCGGACGTGACCTCGGTCGAGGCGAGGGCCGCCGCGCTCAAGGCAGACCGCGACCGGCTCGGCGCCGTGAACCTGCGGGCCGAGGAGGAACTGCGCGAGACCGAAGGGCGGCGGGACGAGCTGGGTGCTGAGCGCGACGAGCTGATCGAGGCGATCCGGCGCCTGCGCGGCGCGATCCAGAGCCTCAACCGCGAGGGGCGCGAGCGCCTGCTCGCCGCCTTCACGGCGGTGAACGGGCATTTCGAGCGGCTGTTCACCACCCTGTTCAACGGCGGCACCGCGGAACTGACGCTCGTCGATTCGGACGATCCCCTGGAAGCCGGCCTCGACATCCTGGCCCGGCCGCCGGGCAAGAAGCCGCAGACGATGACCCTGCTGTCAGGGGGAGAGCAGGCGCTCACGGCGACCGCCCTGATCTTCGCGGTGTTCCTCACCAACCCGTCGCCGGTCTGCGTCCTCGACGAGGTCGACGCGCCCCTCGACGACGCCAACGTCGAGCGCTACTGCGACCTGCTCTCGGCGATGGCGCGCGACACCGACACCCGCTTCATCGTCATCACCCACAACCCGATCACCATGGCGCGGATGGACCGTCTGTTCGGCGTGACCATGGCCGAGCGGGGCGTGTCGCAGCTCGTCTCGGTCGATCTCGCGACCGCCGAGCGGCTGGCCGAGACGGTTTGACCGCGGCGGCGCGTGCAGTGCGAAATCAGTCGAAAGTCCAATGACTTACCGCCGCTTCGGGGTGCCTTGACACCCAAGGTGGGCGAAACTATGGTGCGCCCGCTCGACGGGGGTAGCCGGACCGGATCTCCTCGTCCTTCACGCGCGAGGTTTCGCCATGAGCGGCAACGACCCGCGAGGGAAGGACGGCACCGGTGAGGGTTCCTCCCCCGACGACGACCTCTCCGCGAGGCTCAAGCGTCTCGAGATGCAGATCGACCGGAAGCGCCCCGCGGCGTCTCCCGATCCTTCGTCGCGTCAAGGGAGCGGCGGGCCTTCGTCCCTCGGCGTCGCCATGCGGCTGTCCACGGAATTCGTGGCCGGCGTGCTGGCGGGCGGCCTCCTCGGCTGGGGCTGCGATCGTCTCCTGGGCACCAAGCCCTGGGGCCTGATCGTCCTGCTCGTCCTGGGCTTCGCGGCCGGAATTTACAACGTGATGCGCGTTTCCGGATTTTTTCCGAGCGTGGACACGAAGAAAGGCCCGCCAGGGTCTTGATCATCCGGTGGATGCCGTGCATCCGCCTGCACGGATTGGCAGCGCGGCGGGAGAAGCCCGCGGCGGCGACACACGAGGGGGCGGGACCGGCATGGCCGTCAAGATGGATCCGATCCACCAGTTCGAGCTGAAGCCGCTGGTTTCGTTCGGGCATATCGGCCACCAGAACATCGCCTTCACCCAGTCGGCGCTGTACATGTTCCTGGCCGTGGGGCTCATCGCGCTCCTGACGATCTGGGCCACGAAGAGCCGCGCGGTGGTGCCGGGCCGGGCGCAGTCCCTGGCCGAGGTGTTCTACGAGTTCATCGGCCAGACCGTGCACCAGTCGGCCGGCCACGGCAGCGAGCGCTTCGTGCCGCTGGTCTTCTCCCTGTTCATGTTCATCCTGCTCTTGAACCTGTTCGGGATGATCCCCTACGCGTTCGCGGTGACCAGCCACATCATCGTCACCTTCATGCTGGCGCTGGTGGTGATCCTGACCGTGGTGATCTACGGCTTCATGGCCCACGGCACCCACTTCCTCGGCCTGTTCGTGCCCCCCGGCGTGCCGGGCTGGCTCAAGCCGCTGATCGTGGTGATCGAGGTCGTGTCGTTCATCTCGCGTCCGATCAGCCTCTCGGTCCGTCTCTTCGCCAACATGCTGGCGGGCCACATCGCGCTGAAGATCTTCGCGGGCTTCGTCCCGGCCCTGCTCGCCGCCGGCGTCTGGGGCATCCTCTCGCCCCTGCCCCTCGCCCTCTCGGTCGCCGTCACGGCCCTCGAGATGCTGGTCGCGGTGCTGCAGGCCTACGTCTTCGCGACGCTGACCTCGATCTACCTCAGCGACGCCCTGCATCCGGGCCACTAGAGGGACGGGGCCTCCTGCGAGGCCCCTCCCCCGCCCGCGATAGCCCCAGAGCTTCCCACCCCGGTTCGCCGTGTCGCGGCCGGATATCCCCGCCAGACGACTAGACGACCTTAGGAGCATCACGATGGATCCCGTTGCTGCGAAGTACATCGGCGCCGGCCTCGCCTGCCTCGGCATGGCGGGCGCCGCCGTGGGCCTCGGCAACCTGTTCGGCCAGTTCTTCGCCGGCGCCCTGCGCAACCCCTCCGCGGCCGACAGCCAGCGCGCCAACCTGCTCCTCGGCTTCGCGCTGACCGAGGCGCTGGGCATCTTCTCGCTGCTCGTCGCGCTGCTGCTGCTGTTCGCCGTCTAATCCCGGCGAGGATTACCGAAACGAGGTGGTCCACCCGCGCACCGGGCCTTCACACGAGGCTCCGGTGCGCGTGCGTTAGGGGCACCCGACACCACTTCGTGCAGCCGCCGCCCGCGAGGCGTGGCGGCGCGACGGCCGGCCCGGCCGAGCGCTCGGCGGGAGCGCTTCGTCTCCCCCACACCCGGACGACACCATGGCGCAGCCACACGCACCCGCCCCCTTGAAGGAGGGGATGATTCACGAGCCGGCCTCCGAGCATGGCGGCGGCTTCCCGCCGTTCGAGAGCAGCACGTTCGTCGCGCAGATCCTCTGGCTCGCGCTCGCCTTCGGCCTGCTCTACTACCTGATGTCGAAGATCGCGCTGCCGCAGATCGCCGGCATCCTGCACGACCGGCAGTCCCGCCTCTCCGGCGACCTCGACCAGGCCGCCCGCGCCAAGGCCGAGGCCGACAGCGCCCGCGACACCTACGAGCGCGCGCTCAAGGACGCCCAGGACAAGGCCAAGGGCATCGCCCAGACCACCCGCGAGCAGCTCGCCTCCGAGGCCGAGACCCGCCGCAAGTCCCTCGAGGCCGACCTCGCGACCAAGCTCGCCGAGGCCGAGGGGCAGATCCGCACCCGCACCGCGACCGCGATGAGCAGCGTGCGCGAGGTGGCCGCCGACGCCGCGACCGCCATCGTCGAGCGCCTCACCGGCCAGGCGCCGGAGCGCGGCGCCGTCGAGGCGGCCTACGACCGCACGGCCGCGTCGCGGCCCCAGGCCGCGCACTGAGCCCGCAGGAGATCACCATCATGCTGTTCGATGCGGAGTTCTGGGTCGCGGTCGCCTTCGTGGTGTTCTGCGGCATCGCCTGGAAGATGGGTCTGTTCGACCAGATCATCGGCGGGCTCGACAAGCGCGGCGAGCGCGTGCGCAAGGAGCTCGACGAGGCCCGTCGCCTGCGCGAGGAGGCCCAGGCCGTGCTGGCGGACTACCAGCGCCGCCGCTCGGAGGCCGAGCGCGAGGCCGCCGAGATCGTCGCCAATGCCCGCGCCGAGGCCGAGGCCGCCGCGGCCGAGGGCCATGCCCGCCTGAACGAGTTCGTCGCCCGCCGCACCAAGGCGGCGGAGACGAAGATCGCCCAGGCCGAGGCGCAGGCCGCCGCCGAGGTCCGGGCCGCCGCAGCGGAAGCCGCCGTGCGCGTCTCGGAGACGATCCTGCGGGAGAAGGTCAGCGGCGACGCCGCCCAGGATCTGGTCCGCCGCAGCCTCGGCGAGGTCCGGACGCGCCTGCGGGCCTGACCTGCCGGCGACCTCGACGGACGTTGGAGAGCCGCCTTCGGGCGGCTTTCTTATTTGGCCGGTCCGAAAGCCGCACTCGAAAATGACGCAAAGTCGTCGATCTCGGTCAGAGGAATTATTTCAAGATCTTACAAACCCGGAGCGGCCTCCACATCTCTGAAGATGCGCGGGATCTCCAGGTTTGATGCGGGAGGGTTCGCCCTCGATCCGATTCTGTGTCATAGAACCTGACGAATCGCCGCCGGGCCCGTGATGACCGTCTACTATTTCCACTTCCAGTCGGGACGCCGCCTGATCATCGACCCCGAGGGGGTCGAGCTGTCGAGCCTGGCCGACGCGCTGGAAGTGGCGGCCAAGCTCGCGGCCGGCCTGCTCGACGATCGCGAGGTCGCCTGCGATTGGACCCGCAGCGCCGTCCGGGTCGAGGACCAGCACCAGCGCCGCGTCCTGCGCCTGCCGATGGCGTCCGTGCGGGCGCGGGACAGCCGCAGCCGGGCTCTGCTGAACTAGGGCGGGCGTCGAGCGCGGATGGCGGAACGGCCGCGACCGGGCTCGCCCTGCCCTGCCGAGGCCCTCGTATCGGGGCTGACGATCGAGGCTCGTTTCGACCCTCTACCGGTCCGCGTCGCGGAACCTGCCGGACGCGCTCCGGCGGCATGAACGCCCGCCCCGTCACCGAACCAACGGACGATCCCGGGGCACCGCTCTCGCGGCCCCGGGGATGATGCGGTGGATCTCAATTTTGGTCGCGCGATCACTCGGGCGATGGGATTTGACCCTTGCGAGGCAGGTGCGGATCCGGTCGGTCCGGGAGCGCGTCCTCGCCTCATAGCCGGTAGCGGATCTGGTCGGTCCAGAAGCGCTCGAGGCGGGCGAGCGCCTGGTTGAGGCGGCCGAAATCGTCCTCCGAGATGCCGCCGATCGGCTGGATCGTCTTGGCGTGCTTCTCGTAGAGCCCGCGGACGATCTCGTGCACCTCGTGGCCCTTGTCGGTGAGGCTGATGCGGACCGAGCGGCGGTCGGTCTTCGAGCGGGCGTGGTGCAGGTAGCCGGTCTCGACCAGCTTCTTGACGTTGTACGAGACGTTCGAGCCGAGGTAGTAGCCGCGGGTGCGCAGCTCGCTCGCGGTCAGCTCCTTGTCGCCGATGTTGTAGAGCAGCAGCGCCTGGACGCTGTTGACGTCCTCGCGGCCACGGCGCTCGAACTCGTCCTTGATCACGTCGAGGAGCCGGCGGTGCAGCCGCTCGACCAGGTGGAGGGCCTCGAGGTAGTGGGGGCGCACGGCGGTCTCGGTCTCGGGAGCGGAGATCGTCTGCGCCACCTTCGTCGCCTGGGTCTTCATCGGAACGCCTCACTCTGTACGGGGGTGCTCGGCGGTTTCGTCCCGCTCCGCTTATGAGTTCAAATTAGGCGCGCCCCGTGAATGTGAGTTTAAACGACAGGATAAATTCTCGATTTACCTCTGTCGGTAAACCGAAGATGAACCCAATCGTTCACTTTCGAGAAAGGTTGAGGATCAGCGTAGTTCGCGCGAGGCCAGCCAAGAGACGGTGAAGTAGACCAGGATGATCATGCCGTCGAAGGCGAGGCTCGGGAGCGACATCGGCAGGAGCTGCGGCGTCAGGAGCGCGAGCACGATCGCCGAGGTGGCGGCGAGCAGCCAGACCACCCCGCCCCAGGCGGTGGCGAGCCACAGGCCCACCGCCGCCAGCAGGTTGATGACGCCGAAATAGACGATCACCGCCTGCCGGCCGATCGGCGCGGTCTCGAACGGCGCGGCGTTGGGGCGGGCGCCGAGGATCTCGGCCCAGGCGCTCAGGCCCTTGACCATCCAGACCACGGCGACGACCCGCATCAGCCACACCAGCACCACGTCCCAGCGCGTCTCGGGCCGCGGGGCCCGGCGCTCGATGCGGTCGGCCGCTTCCTCGGGGACCGCCCGCCGGGGCGTGCCCCGGACCTTGCTGAGGGAGCGCATGGCCTAAGTGAAGCTCGGCTCGCCGGCCATCGGCGCACAATGCGCCTCGACGTCGGCCATCGCGACCGCCTCCAGGGTGGCGGGCCGCCAGTCCGGCTTTCCGTCGCGGTCGATCAGCACCGAGCGCACGCCCTCGTAGAAGTCGTGGCCGCGCAGGATCCGGCACAGGATGCGGTACTCGAGGCGCATCGCCTCGGGGAAGGACAGCGAGGCACCGCGGCGCATCTGGGCGAGCGCCAGGGTCAGGCTGGTGGGCGAGCGGGTGCGGATCGTCGCGGCGGTCTTGTTCGCGAACGCGGAGCCGTCGGCGTCGAGGCGCGCCAGCACCTCGGGCACGCTGTCGGCCGAGAAGCAGGCGTCGATCACCGCCCGCTCGGCGTGGAGCGGGCCCGGAGCCGGCCGCTCGCCCGACCTGAGCGCCGCCTCGACCGGGCCGCCCTCGGCGAGCGCGTCGCGGATCTCGGGGAAGCGCGCGGCGGGCGCGGCGTGGGTGGCGAGCCCGAAGGCGAGGACGTCGCCCTGGCCGATCCGCTCGCCGGTGAGCGCGAGATAGGTGCCGACGAAGCCCGGCAGCCGCGGCAGGGCGTAGGTGGCGCCGACATCGGGAAAGAAGCCGATTCCCGTCTCGGGCATCGCGAAGGCCGTGCGCTCCGCCGCGACCCGGTGCGAGCCGTGCAGCGACACGCCGACGCCGCCCCCCATCACGATGCCGTCGATCAATGCGACGTAGGGCTTGGGGTAGCGCTGGATCAGCGCGTTGAGCTCGTATTCCTCGCGAAAGAAGGTCTCGGCCTCGGCGTAATGCCCGGCGCTGCCCTCCTCGTGGATGCGGCGGATGTCGCCGCCGGCGCAGAAGGCGCGCTCGCCGGCGCCCTGCACCACCACCCGGGTCACCGCCGGATCCGCCGCCCAGGCGTCGAGGGCCCCGCGCAGGGCGCGCACCATCTCGAGGTTGAGGGCGTTGAGCGCCTTTGGCCGGTTCAGGGTGATGAGCCCGGCCGCGCCCCGCCGCTCGCACAGAACCGCGTCGTTCGCCGTCACGCCCGCGTCGCTCATGATGCACCCTCCCGGTTAAGGGCGGTTAACCGGGTGCGGCCTGCCGCGTCAACGGCACGGGATGTCAGGGGAAAAAGAAGGGCGCGGGTTAATCTCCTCTCCCCGCGGGCGGGGAGAGGGCTGCGTCTCCGTTCAGGAGATGCAGCAAGCGGAGGCGCAGCCGGAGCGAGGGTGAGGGGGTCTCGACGCGTGAGGCTCCTCCGGAAACACCCCCTCACCCTCGCCCTGTGGGCTCCCTGAGCCCCTTCGGAGCTCAGGCCTCTCCCCGCCCGCGGGGAGAGGGGAAACTTGAGCCTCTTCTTTTCCCAGACAAACCTGCATCACCGGCGCGGGCGCCGCCGCGGCCCTGCCATGCGCCCGCGGCCCTTCTCTGCACCTCCGCCCGGGTTCTGGCGCCTGCCGGAACGTGCTACCTGCGGATTGGACGAATTCGACGTGAACCAGGCCCGGCGCGGAGCGGGCCACGAGGAGGCCCGACCCCGGATGTCGCAGATCCAGCCGATGCCCCGGCCGCTCGCCCGGGAAGCCGCCCGGACCGAGCCGGCCTCTCTGGCGCTGACCCAGCGCCCGCGGCGCAACCGCAAGGCCGAGTGGTCGCGCCGCCTGGTGCGCGAGACGACGCTGACCGTCGACGACCTGATCTGGCCGATCTTCCTGATCGAGGGCGAGGGCCGGCGCGAGCCGGTCGCCTCGATGCCGGGCGTCGAGCGCCTCTCGGTCGACGAGGCGGTGCGGGCGGCCGAGCGGGCGGCCTCCTTGCGCATCCCCGCCATCTCGTTCTTCCCCTTCGTCGAGCCGTCGCTGCGCGACGCGACCGGCTCCGAGGCCTTGAACCGTAACAACCTGGTCTGCCGCGCCGTCAGGGCGGTGAAGAAGGCGGTGCCGGAGATCGGCATCATCACCGACGTCGCCCTCGACCCCTATACCAGCCACGGCCATGACGGCCTCCTGGAGGACGGGGTCATCGTCAACGACGAGACGGTGGCGCTGCTCGTCGAGCAGAGCCTGATCCAGGCCGAGGCCGGCACCGACATCATCGCCCCCTCCGACATGATGGACGGGCGGGTCGGCGCGATCCGGGCCGGGCTCGACCGGGCCGGGCACCGCGACGTGCAGATCATGACCTACGCGGCGAAGTACGCCAGCGCCTTCTACGGCCCGTTCCGCGACGCGATCGGCACCAGCGCGACGCTGGTCGGCGACAAGCGCACCTACCAGATGGATGCCGGCAACACCGACGAGGCCCTGCGCGAGGTCGCCCTCGACCTCGACGAGGGGGCCGACTCGGTGATGGTCAAGCCCGGGATGCCCTACCTCGACGTGATCCGCCGGGTGAAGGAGACGTTCTCCGTGCCCACCTTCGCCTACCAGGTCTCGGGCGAGTACGCGATGATCGCGGCGGCGGCCCAGAACGGCTGGCTCGACGGCGAGCGCGCCATGATGGAGAGCCTGGCCGCCTTCAAGCGCGCCGGCGCCGACGGCATCTTCACCTACTTCGCCCCGCGGGTCGCCGAGCGGCTGCGGCAAGGTTGAGACCGGGATCGAGGGCGAGGCTCGCCGCCCTCGCCGCCCTCGCGAGCCTCGGCGCCTGCGCGGGCCGCCCCGATCCCGAGCAGGCCCGCACCTGCCGCCGCGCCCTGCCGACCCTGGTGCCGGCGGGCGCCCGCATCACGGTCCTGCGCACGGGCTCCGGGCCGCAGGAACGCAGCATCCGCATCGACTTCGCGCAGGAGCGCGAGGGCCGCACCCCGCTGCCGCGCTACGCGGTCTGCGAGTTCTCGGGGATGAGCCGCACCGACCTCTCGGGGCTGACGAGCGACCGCGGCCCGATCGGCGGCGCGGCGCTCTACCTGCTCAAGCACTACTACCTCGACACGCCGGACGCGGCGCTCGCCGAGCCGGGGGCGGGCTGACGCGAGGCGGGGCGGCCTCTATGGTGCCGCAGCCCCGGAGAGCCCGCGCGTGAGCCAGCCCTACGCCATCACCCCGGACGACGTCGTCCGGGCCTCCCACACCATCCGCGGCCACGTGCTGCGCACGCCGCTCGTGCCGGCGCCGCGCCTCTCCGAGCTCACCGGGGCGCGGGTGCTGGTCAAGCACGAGAACATGCAGGCGACCGGGGCCTTCAAGGAGCGCGGCGCGGTCAACCACCTGAGCGCGCTCGACCCCTCCGAGCGCCGCCGCGGCGTGGTGGCGATGTCGGCCGGCAACCACGCTCAGGCGGTGGCCTACCACGCCCGCCGCCTCGGCATCCCGGCCACCATCGTGATGCCGGCGACGACCCCGCTGGTGAAGGTCGAGAACACCCGCGCCCACGGCGCCACCGTGGTCCTGGAGGGCGAGACCCTGGTCGAGTCCGCCGCCGCCGTCGATCGCCTCGTCGAGGCGCACGGATACGTCCTGGTCCACCCCTACGACGACCCCCTGGTGATGGCCGGCCAGGGCACCATCGCCCTCGAGATGCTGGAGGACGCCCCCGACCTCGACGGCCTGGTGGTGCCGATCGGCGGCGGCGGGCTGATGAGCGGCATCGCGATCGGCGCGAGCCTGCGGCCGCGGGTGGCGCTGTACGGCGTCGAGGCCGCGCTCTACCCCTCGTTCCTCAACGCCATCGACGGCGTGGACCGGCCGATCGGCGGCCCGACGCTGGCCGAGGGCATCGCGGTCAAGACCGTCGGCCGCCTGACCCTGCCGATCATCCGCGACCTCGTGCGCGAGATCGTCCTCGTCGACGAGCCGCAGATCGAGCGGGCGGTGCACGACTACGCCACGCTCCAGCGCAGCCTCGCCGAGGGCGCAGGCGCGGCCGGCCTCGCGGCGCTCCTCGCCCGGCCCGACCTGTTTTCCGGCCGCACGGTGGGCCTCGTGCTGTGCGGCGGCAACATCGACGCGCGGCTGCTGGCCTCGGTGATGGTGCGCGAACTGGAGCGCGAGGACCGCATCATCTCGTTCCGGATGACCGCGAGCGACCGGCCCGGCGTGCTCGGCCGGGTGGCCGGGCGCCTCGGCGAGCTGGGGGCCAACATCCTGGAGGTCTCGCACGGCCGCCTGCACCTCGACGTGCCGGCCAAGAGCGTCTCGATCGACGTGACGATCGAGACCCGCGGCCCCGGCCACACCGCCGAGATCCTCGACACCCTGCGCGAGGAGGGGCTGGAGCCGCGCCGCATCGGGCCGCACGGGAACGCGGCGACGGGGGGGTGACCCCGCCGCCGCGGACCGGCCGTTCAGCGCGACTGCTCGCGCGTCACCAGGGTGCGGCCGGGCGCGGCCTCCTGCTTGTCCTGGTAGAGCGGGATCACGGCCCTGAGCCACGCCCTCGTGTCGCGGCCGCCGTAGTTGCGGTCGATCACGTCGCGGGTGACGAAGGCCTGGAGGTTCACCGGGCCGAAATTGTACCCGACGAGCCCCCCGACGGCGATCTGCCCCTGCGCGCGGTCGCCCGCGACGCCGGTCGGCAGGTCGGTCGAGGCGAAGGCGACCGCGCCGACCTGCCACTTGCCGAACTTCTTCGTCGCGGTCAGGTCGAGGTTCATGTAGTCGGGATAGGTCGCGACACCGGGCGGCGGCCGGTCGCCGAGGAAGTGGCCGTAGAACAGGTGGCCGGTCAGGTTCCAGTCGTTGCCGACGTAGCTCAGCGCGAAGCGGTGCGTCAGGGACGGGACCTGCGTCGTGAAGCCCGTCTGGCTCGGGAAGTAGCCGCCGAGCAGGTAGCTGAAGCCGAAATCGTTGCCGAGATCCCAGGCGAGCTGGCCGGCGAGGAGCGGCTGGCCGAAGCCGCTCTGCCAGTCGCTGTTCTGGGGGCCGACCGCCGAGTACGGGAATCCGGCGAAGAGCTGCACCCGGCCGCCCAGCAGGTCCCACGGGGTCGCCCAGGCCAGGGTCATCGTGTTGACGTTGAGGGGCGTCACGCCGGGGGCGGTGTCGCGCACGCCGAAATTCGACGCGGTGATCAGGTAGAGGCCGTGCGGGATCTGCGCGCCGACCGGCAGGCCGACCGATTGCCCGGGCTGGGCGGCGGATCCCGCGAGCGCCGGTCCGGAGCCCGCGAACGGCATCGCTGAAGCGAGGCAGGCGACCGCGAGGATCCGCCGTCGACCCTCGCGGGCCCCGCCGCGACGAGCATCCTTCCCCGGCGGGCCGGAGGGACCGACGCTCGCGCCCGTCCGGCGATCCCGTCGCCGGGCCTTCGAATGCGGCATCTCCATGCCTTCCTCCCCGAGTTTCAGCAGCCGTGCTCGCGGCCCGATGATTGTTCTGAGATTTCTGTTAGTTATCGAATGTCAATGCCGCCTCCATTGCGCAAGGTCGCTCACGACAACGCCGGTCGAAGGACGTCGTTATTGTCGGATGTCCATGGATGACAGGGCGGCTGGACGACGTAGGATGCAGCGCGATCCTGCTTCCGGCGATGCGGAGAGAGGCATGGAATCCCCTCTCGCGCTCCTCGTCTCTCCGGGGGCCCGCCCTCCTGCGGAGGCCGGCACCGCTCCCGTCACCGGCGCCCGGGCTGCACCGCCCAGGCCGGCACCCCGGCCCCGCGCGGCAGCAGACGGGATCCCGGATCGGCCATCATCGGCGCGCCGAGCAGCTGCCCGGTGCCGCGCCGCTGCGAGTAGGCGGAGCGCGGATCGTGGTAGGGATCGTTGACGTAGCTGCTCATGTGCCCGCCTCCGGCCGGCATGCGCCCGCCGCCGCCGCCATCGGCCCGGGCGGCGCCCGCCGCGAGCAGGGGGAGCGCCAGGGTGGCGGCGACGAGCGTGGCGAGATGGTGCGTCCTCATGGGTCGATCCTCGATCTGCGGCGAGCGTCCCGTGCGGCGGGACCTGCCAATTGCCATGTCGAGAACCTAGATGACGGTGAGTTAGACTGATGTGCGGTCACACACATCAAGTATAATTTAATTTAATCCCGCTAACTCTACAGCAATGTGCGCAGCGGCACGCCGCGACCGGATTGCCGAACGGATGCGGGATGACGCAGGTGCGAGATCGCGCCTCCCGGGCGCGATCCCGCGCATCGTCACCCTTGAGACGGCCTGCCGCCACGCCCACCTTATCGGGTGGCGAGGCGGTGGAGACGAAGCGATGGCGAATTCCTGGCAAGGCGGTCCCTATGGCGGGCCCCATCCTGGCAACTCCTACCAGCAGGGCTACGCGCCCCCGTCCGGTCCCGGCTGGGCCGGGCCGCCGGTGCTGGTGGCGCACGGCTCGTTGTCGCGGCGGTTCATGGCCTACCTGCTCGACATCGTGTTCATCTTCGGCTTCAGCTGCCTCTTGTGGCTCGCGATCTCGTTCCTCGGGGTCATCACCTTCGGGGTGGGCTGGGTGCTCTACGCCGTCCTGCCGGCGAGCGGCATCCTCTACAGCGCGATCACGGTCGGCGGGCCGCGCCAGAGCACGCTCGGCATGCGGCTCATGTCGTTGCGGGCGGTGCGGGCGACGACCGGCGGACCCGTGGACTGGATCACCGCCTCGGTGCACGCGCTGCTGTTCTACCTCGCGCTCTCGACCTTCCTGCTCTGGCTCCTCGACATCGGCATCGGCGTGCTCCGCTCCGACCGGCGGATGGGCCACGACCTCGTCATCGACCTCGCGGTGGTGCGCGACGCGTGAGGGTGCAACCTTCGGCGCCCCGCCGCGCTTAATTCGGCGGGATTCGTCGTCGCCGCCGCCCGACCCTGTTGAGGCCGGCGGCGCCGGTGCTATCCTGTCCGTCCCGGCGGCGTTCCGTCGGCCCCCTGCCTGCGAGCACGACGAAGCGTGACGAGCCATCCGCGGGACGCACCGCAGTTCTACCTCACGGCGCCCTCGCCCTGCCCGTACCTGCCCGGGCAGCAGGAGCGGAAGGTCTTCACGCACCTCGTCGGCCGGCGCGCCCGCGACCTCAACGAGATCCTCACGCAAGGGGGGTTTCGTCGCTCGCAGACCATCGCCTACCGGCCGGCCTGCGAGACCTGCCGGGCCTGCATCTCGGTCCGGGTGGTGGTGGACGACTTCAAGCCCAGCGACAGCCAGCGCCGGGTGATCAAGCGCAACCGCGACCTCGTCGGGCAGGCCCAGGCCAACCGCCCGGCCTCGGAGCAGTACGCGCTGTTCCGCCGCTACCTCGACGCCCGCCACGGCGACGGCGGCATGGTCGACATGACGGTGCTCGACTACGCCATGATGGTCGAGGACAGCCACGTCGAGACCCACCTGGTGGTCTACCGCCGGCGCGGGCCCGACACCGCGATCAACGGCCGCGGCACCGGCGCGCCCGTCGCCGTCTGCCTCACCGACGTGCTCGCCGACGGGCTGTCGATGGTCTACTCGTTCTACGACCCGGCGGAGGCCGACCGCTCGCTCGGCACCTTCATGATCCTCGACCACATCGAGCGCGCCCGGGGTCTCGGCCTGCCCTACCTCTACCTCGGCTACTGGGTCGAGGGCTCGCGCAAGATGCAGTACAAGGCCAAGTTCACCCCCCAGGAGCGGCTGATGCCGAACGGCTGGGCCCGGGTGGAGGAGGCCTGAGGCGGCCCCGCGCCTGTCGCCGCCCGGCCACAGGCCGGGCCTCTCGCCTTTTCGCCTTCGTAACTCGGCCGCCCGAACCTTGACCGGGCCGCCCCCGCTCTGCCCCAATCATGGCGACGAAGCGGCAGCCCAATGCCGCCGGCTCCTCGGGGGATGCGTGAGATGGGCAAGGGAATCGGGCGCCTCCGGGCGGGCATGGCCGCGGCGTGGCTCGCCGGCACGGCGCTGGCGGGCATCCAGGGCGCGGCCGCGCAAGGGGTGACCGGGCTCACGGTCTTCGGCGACAGCTACGCCGATACCGGCAACGTGGTGCGCCTCACCGGCCGGCCCCTCGGCTTTCCCTACGTGAACGGCCGCTACTCCAACGGCGCCAACTTCGTCGACGGCCTGCAGGCGATCTACGGCCTGCCCGATGCGGCGGTCGCGAACTACGCCGTCGGCGGCGCCCAGACCGGCACCGGCAATGTCGGTTCGGCCCTGCTGCCGGGCCTGACCCAGGAGGTTGCGGCGTTCCTGGCGAGCGGCCAGCGCCTCGGCCCCGGCAACCTCGTCGCGGTCAACATCGGCGGCAACGACGGCATCGGCGCGGCGCTCTCCGGGCTCACCGCCGCCCAGGCGCCGCTCCTCGGCCGGGTCTCGGCGGCGAACGCCGTCGGCAGCGTCGGGCAGCTCGTCGGCGCCGGCGCGGGCACGATCGTGTTCAACGGCTTCACCACCCTGAACGGCCTGCCGCGGGTGGCGGCCTCCGGCAACGCCGCCGCCGCCGACCTGTTCGCGCGCACCTATTTCGACGGGCTCCAGGCCGGCCTCGCGCCCTACGCGGCCGCCGGCACCCGGATCTTCCTCCTCGACAACGGCCAGATCTTCCAGCGCATCATCGCCGATCCGGGCCGCTACGGATTCACCAACACCAGCACGCCGTGCGCGCTCGTCGCCGCCTGCATCGGTGCGCCGAAGGCGGTGCAGAACACCTACCTCTCCCTCGACGGGGTGCACCTGACCGAGGGCGGCTACCTCGTCCTGTCGCGCTACATGGCGAACGCCCTCGCCGCGCCGAACGGCATCGCCGCCCAGGCCGAGCTCGGCCAAATCGGCACCACCAGCTTCGCCGGCGCCCTGCTCCAGCGCCTCGACGCCTACCGGCTCTTCGCCCCCGCTCCGGGCGAGACGACCGCCGCGCTCGGGACCAGCGGCGTCGCGCCGCTCGGGGCGCCCGCGAGCCCGCTCATCGTGTGGGGCCAGGGGGGCTACGCCGGCGGCAGCCGGGCGACCCGGGGCTTCGCCACCGGCTACGACTACGACAGCCCGAGCGGCACGATCGGCCTCGAGGCCACGCCGATGCCGGGCGTGCGCTTCGGCTTGGCCTTCAACTACGCCAACCCGCACGCCAACCTTCGCGGGGGCGCCGGCTCGATCGACGTCGACAGCTACGGCTTTGCCGCCTACGGCTCGTTCACGGGCCAGAACCTGTTCGCCGACGCGGTGCTGGCCTATGGCCGCCACGACTACTCCGTGACCCGCCCCGGCGTGATCGATCCGCTGAACGGCGCGACCGGCGGCGACAGCGTCGCGGTGGCGGCGAAGGCCGGCTACCTGTTCGACACGTTCGGGCCCGTGCGCCTCGGGCCGATCGTCGGCCTCACCTACGCCACCACCCGGGTCGGCGCCTATACCGAGCGGGGCGACCCCGTGCTGACGCAAGCCGTCGGCGCCACCAGCCTCGAGTCGCTCGTCGGCAGGGCGGGCGTCCAGCTTCGCGCCGCGCCCTTCAGCCTGGTCGGCCTGCCGGTGCGGGCCTTCGTCAACGTGACGGCCGAGCACGAATTCCTCGACGGCGGCCGCACGCTCGTCACCTCGCTCACCTCGACGCCGCTGCTGCCGATCCTGACCCCGCTCGGCCGCGGGGCGCGGGGCACCTACGGCCTCGTCGAGGCGGGCCTCTCCGCCGACGTGACGCCGGGGATGAGCCTGACGCTCACCGGCGGCACCACCTTCGCGCGCACCGGCGGGGACGGCTACGCGGTGAACGGAGGGCTGACGATGCGGTTCTGACCCGCATCAGGAGCCTGCCCTCCCGCGCGGGACGCGCCTCGGGCGCGCCCCGGCGACCTCAGCCGCAGACGCGCACGCGGCGGTAATAGACGTTGCCGAAATCGTCGCGGGCCCGCCGGCGCTGCATCCAGCAATCCCGGGCCGGCGCGTAGTAGACCCGGCGATAGCCGTAGGCCGGGTAGCCGTAGGCCGGGTAGGGATAGGCGTAGCGCGGCTGCGCCGCGGCCGCGGCGGCAAGTCCGCCCAGGGCCAGCCCGCCGATGATGCCCGCCGCGATGGCCCCGCCGTCGCCCGCCTGCGCGGGAGCCTGCAGGCCGATCAACGGCAAGGCCGCCGCGGCCGCGATCACGATCTTGCGCAGCGAACCCGCACCGAACGACAGACGATCAACCATCTCGAGCCCCGATCCCACTCAACGCGCGCCCCGCTGGACGACGCCGTCAGAGTGCTGCCCGCGACTTGAGACCGGCCTGACCGCCCGGCTAAAATTTTATCGAACGCAGCCGAAAGTTGAGCGCGGCGGCGGATCGCGAGTGTGCGTCCGGGTGATCGACGCCGAAACGATGCCGGTGGATGATCGCGGCAAGGCGAGCCCGCGCAGGCCGGGCGGCCGGCATGGCCCTCCGGCTCTCCCCTGCCCTTCCTTGCCTTCTCGCCCCGCATCCCATAGCCGTCGCGGCATCCCAATCCCGCCCGTGAGCCAGGAGCCCCGACGATGATCCCCCGCTACAGCCGGCCCGAGATGACGGCGATCTGGTCGCCGGAAGCGCGTTTCCGGATCTGGTTCGAGATCGAGGCCCACGCCACGACCGCGCTCGCCGAGATCGGCGTGGTGCCGAAGGAGGCCGCCGCCAAGGTGTGGGAGAAGGGCCGCGACGCGGTGTTCGACGTCGCGCGCATCGACGAGATCGAGCGCGTCACCAAGCACGACGTGATCGCGTTCCTGACCCACCTCGCCGAGATCGTCGGGCCCGAGGCGCGCTTCGTCCACCAGGGCATGACCTCGTCGGACGTGCTCGACACCTGCCTCAACGTGCAGCTCGCCCGCGCCGCCGACCTGCTCATCGCCGACATCGACGGGCTTCTGGCCGCGCTCAAGCGCCGGGCCTTCGAGCACAAGCTCACCCCGACCATCGGCCGCTCGCACGGCATCCACGCCGAGCCGGTCACCTTCGGGCTCAAGCTCGCCCAGGCCTATGCCGAGTTCGAGCGCAACCGCGCCCGCCTCGTCGCGGCACGAGCCGAGATCGCGACCTGCGCCATCTCTGGCGCCGTCGGCACCTTCGCCAACATCGACCCGCGGGTCGAGGAATACGTCGCCGAGAAGATGGGCCTGACGCCCGAGCCGGTCTCGACCCAGGTGATCCCGCGCGACCGCCACGCGATGTTCTTCGCGGTGCTCGGCGTCGTCGCCTCGTCGATCGAGCGCCTCGCGATCGAGGTGCGCCACCTCCAGCGCACCGAGGTGCTGGAGGCGGAAGAGTATTTCTCCGAGGGCCAGAAGGGCTCCTCGGCGATGCCGCACAAGCGCAACCCGGTCCTGACCGAGAACCTGACGGGCTTGGCCCGCATGGTCCGCGCCTACGCGCTGCCGGCGATGGAGAACGTGGCGCTCTGGCACGAGCGCGACATCTCGCACTCCTCGGTCGAGCGGATGATCGGCCCGGACGCCACCGTGACCCTCGACTTCGCGCTCGCCCGCCTCACCGGCGTGGTCGACAAGCTGCTGGTCTACCCCGAGCAGATGCAGCGCAACCTCGACCGGCTCGGCGGCCTCGTCCACTCGCAGCGGGTGCTGCTGGCCCTGACCCAGGCCGGCGTATCGCGCGAGGACGCCTACCGCCTCGTCCAGCGCAACGCGATGCCGGTCTGGCGCGGCGAGGGCGACTTCCTCACCCTGCTCCAGGCCGACCAGGAAGTCACCGCCGCATTGAAGCCCGAGGCGATCGCCGAGTGCTTCGACCTCGGCTACCACTTGAAGCACGTCGACACGATCTTCCGGCGGGTGTTCGGTTCGGAGAGCTGAAGCTCCGTACCGCGACGCAGCATAGTCCATCCACGACCTCATCCTGAGGTGCCGGCCGATCGAAGATCGGCCGGCCTCGAAGGAGAACTCCAGAAATCACGCACGCATCTGGAGCCCACTTAGAGATCAGTCGATCTTCAATCGACCAACACCTCAGGATGAGAAGAGTGAACAGGATTTCGGAGCCAGTTTTTTAATCGAACGAGTCCGCCTAACCTAGCACTCAAGGCTAGGCAGGCACATCGATGACCACGGAAGCCTTCGCGAGCGCCTTCGACGCCCTGGCCGACGACCCTGTGGAGGCCGCGAACATGACCGCCCGGGCAGACCTGCTGCTTCAGATCCGCGAGCGGATCCGCAGCTGGGCGCTGCCCCAGGTTCAGGCGGCAGCCCGCCTGAACCTGACACGCCCGCGGCTCAACGACTGGATGCGCGGCAAGCTCGACACGGTCTCGCTCGATGCACGGGTCAATATCGCGACCGCCGCGGGCTCCGTCCTGCGCATCCACCTCGAGGACGCTGCCTGAGGCCAGCGTCAGACCCGCGCCCGCGGATCGTGCCGCCCCAGCCGCTCCAGCAGGAAATCCACCTCGGCCTTCGCCGTCGCCGACAATCCGGCCCCCGGCTTGCGCTGGGCGTCCGAGGCCAGGATGCCGCGGCGCATCATCACGTATTTGCGCACCGCGAGGCCGAGGCCCGGCTGCTGCTCGTAGCGCAGGAGCGGCAGGTGGGCGTCGAAGACGTCGTGGGCCCGCTCGCGCTCGCCGGCCGCGCTCAGGCGCACGACGTCGACGAGCATCTCCGGAAAGGCGTAGCCCGTATTGGCGCCGTCGGCGCCGCGCTCGCACTCGAAGTCGAGGAACAGGCCGCCATTGCCGCACAGGATCGAGATCGGCCGCAGCGAGCCGTCGCGCTGGAAGGCGCGGAGCGTCGAGATCTTCTCGAGCCCCGGCCAGTCCTCGTGCTTGAGCATCACGCAGTTCGGGTTGTCGGTGACGATGCGGCGGATCACGTCGGGCGTCATCACCACGCTCAAGGTGAGCGGATAGTCCTGGATCACGAACGGCACGTCGGGGCCGATCACCTCGGCGGCCTGGGCGTAGTAGCCGACGATCTGGTCGTCGGTGCGCAGGGACGGCGGGGGCGCGATCATCACGGCCGCCGCGCCCGCATCCATCACCGCGCGGGTGAGCGAGCCCATGGCGGCGAAGCCCGGGGCCGAGACGCCGATGACGACGGGAAGCCTGGTACGCCGGATCACCCGGGACGCCACGGCGACGGCTTCCGCGCCGTCGAGCTTCGGGGCCTCGCCCATGATGCCGAGGACGGTCAGGCCGGTCGCGCCGATCTCGCCGTAGAAATCGGTCATCCTGTCGACCGAGGCCTCGTCGATGCGGCCGTCCGGGTGGAAGGGGGTCGGGGCGATGGGGAAGACGCCCTTCGCGTCGGGGGTGAGCCGCATGTCGTTTCCTCTCGTGTCCGGCGGACGATAGGTCGTGGCCGGCAGCCCGCGCAACCGCCGCGCGCGCGGCTCGCGTGCACGAATCGTGCAAGGCGGGGCGGCCGGAATCGCGCTTGCCGCCGGGCTCCGGCTGGTGCTTCAAGGGCGGCTTGTTCGTGAACGGCCGGGGAACCCGGTCCCGCGAGAGGAAGACCCGCATGTCCCGCATCGTCTACGTCAACGGCCGCTTCGTGCCCTTCGAGGAGGCGACGATCCCGATCATGGACCGCGGGTTCCTGTTCGCCGACGGGATCTACGAGGTGAGCGCGGTGCTGGAAGGGCGTCTCGTCGACAACGAGGCCCACCTCGCCCGGCTCGACCGCTCGCTCGGCGAGATCGGCATCCGCAACCCCCACACCATCGCCGAGTGGACTCACCTGGAAGAGGAGCTGGTCACCCGGAACGCCTTGCGGGAAGGCCTCGTCTACATGGAGGTGACCCGCGGCGTCGCCGAGCGCGACTTCGCCTTCCCGCCCGAGGGCACGCCGCCGACCGTGGTGATGTTCACCCAAGCCAAGAACGTCTCGGCGAACCCGCTCGCCGAGCGCGGCGCCAAGGTCATCACCGTCGAGGACCTGCGCTGGAAGCGCCGCGACATCAAGTCGGTGGCGCTGCTCGCCCAGGTGCTGGCCAAGCAGCAGGCCGCGGCCGCCGGCGTCGCGGAAGCCTGGATGCACGAGGACGGCTTCGTGACCGAGGGCGGCTCGTCCACCGCCTTCATCATCACCGAGGATGGCCGCATCGTCACCCGCCCGCTCTCGACGGCGCTCCTGCCCGGCATCACCCGCCGGGCGGTGATGCGGCTCGCCGAGGAGAACGGGCTCACGGTCGAGGAGCGCGCCTTCACGGTCGAGGAGGCGCTTTCCGCCGCCGAGGCGTTCTTCACCTCGGCCTCCGCCTTCGTGATGCCGGTGGTCGAGATCGACGGGACCCGCGTCGGCGGCGGCCAGCCCGGGCCGATGACCCGGCGCCTGCGCGACCTCTACCTCGACATGGCGAAGGCCGGCTGAGCATCGTTCCAACGGCCTTCGACGGCCGGCCAGCGGATCGGGTCTGATCCGCCTCCGGAATGCCCGGGACATCCTCGGGCATTTCTATGACGTGCGGCACGCACAGGTGCGAGCGGCGACGCTGTTGGTATCGCCTAGCGATACCTTCTCCTTGACCAGAACGTATCACTTTGCGATATCATTCGTCGGCGAGGGCGTCGTATCGTGATCCGCAGCTTTGCCGATAGCTGGACCCGGGACGTCTTCGAGGGGCGAAGCCCAAAGGGCATCCCGGCTGCCATTCTCAAGACGGCCCGGCGCAAGCTCAATTATCTCGACGCGGCGACCTCGCTCGACGCCTTGAAGGCCCCGCCGGGCGACAAGTTGCACCCGTTGATTGGCGAGCGAGCCGGGCAGCGCGCCATCTGGATCAACGTCCAGTTCCGGCTGTGCTTCCGCTGGACCGAGACCGGACCGGAAGACGTCGAGATCGTGGACTATCACTGACGACCGCCGTTCTGGGCAGCGCCCTACTCCTTTGGAGCCAAACGGTTATGAGCACAGAGAACGAGACCGTCCTGCCACCGATGCATCCGGGCGAGGTGCTGCGGGAGGAATTCATGGTTCCGCTGAACTTGACGGCGTATGCGATCGCGAAGGCGTGCCGCGTGCCGCGCACGCGGATCGAGCGCATCGCCCGCGAGGAGATCGGCATCACCGCCGATACGGCCTTGAGGCTCGGACGCTACTTCGGGATGGACCCACAGGTGTGGGTGAACCTTCAGAGTCGCTTCGATCTTCTGACGGCCCGCAACGCGATCGGTGAGGAGATGGATGAGATCCGGCCGCTGGAGCGAGCGGCCGCCTAGAGCGTCGCCGTCGGGAGACGAAGCGCGACAGCGGATCAGGGTGGGACCGGTCGCAAAGCCAAGCGGGGCCGGAACCCTCTCGTGCCGGCCCGGTTTCCCTGAGGAGACTCCATCCTCAGGAGAAACCCGATGACCAAGCTGATGCGCGGCGGGCTGGCGGTGCTGGCGATCGTCGCCGGCGCCACCGCCGCCCTCGCCCAGTCGCCCGAGGTGCCCCTGCAGGGCCGCACCCGCGACCCGAACCTGCCGCCCCTGAACCAGACCATCCCCGAGAAGGTCCGGCCCGGCGACGCGACCTCCAACGCCGACAAGTCCGACACCACCGGCTCGACGCTGAGCGACAAGCTCCAGCAATCGGACGGCGTGATCAAGCCGCCGGCCACCGGCGCCCCGGACATGGCGGTGCGGCCGCCGGACCCGACCCCGAACTCGACCCCGGTGATCAAGCCGGGCGAGCTGCCGGGCCAGGGCCCGAACACCCAGGCCAAATAGCGTACCAAGCACGCTGCGCGGGGCGCATCCACCGGCCGTCGCTTGATTTCCCGGCCGGGATCGCCGAAGAGCGCACACGCGTGACACCATCCGCAAGCCGATCAGCCCCGCGCCTTGCACGCGCCGGGGCTTTTCGCGCGGCGGGCAGGGACGGGTATTTGTGATATGGCGAACGTCGTCGTCGTGGGCGCCCAGTGGGGCGACGAGGGCAAGGGCAAGATCGTCGACTGGCTCTCCGAGCAGGCCGACGTCGTGGTGCGCTTCCAGGGCGGGCACAATGCCGGCCACACCCTCGTCATCGACGGCGTGACCTACAAGCTGTCGCTGCTGCCGTCCGGCGTGGTGCGCGGCGGCACGCTGTCGGTCATCGGCAACGGCGTCGTGGTCGATCCCTGGCACCTCGTCGAGGAGATCGCCAAGATCGGGCAGCAGGGCGTGGCGATCACGCCCGAGAACCTGCGCATCGCCGACAACGCGACGCTGATCCTGCCGCTGCACCGCGAGCTCGACCATTTCCGCGAGACCTCGAACGCGGTGCTCAAGATCGGCACCACCAAGCGCGGCATCGGCCCGGCCTACGAGGACAAGGTCGGCCGCCGGGCGATCCGGGTCGTCGACCTCGCCAATGCCGAGATGCTCGACGCCAAGATCTCGCGGCTCCTCGCCCACCACAACGCCCTGCGCCGGGGCCTCGGCATCGACGAGATCGACGGCGCGACGCTGAAGGCCGAGCTGCTCGCCATCGCGCCGAAGATCCTGCCCTTCGCCGACACCGTGTGGTCGCTCCTCGACGACGCGCGCCGCTCCGGCAAGCGGATCCTGTTCGAGGGCGCGCAGGGCGCGCTCCTCGACGTCGACCACGGCACCTATCCCTACGTGACGTCCTCGAACATCGTGGCCTCGCAGGCAGCGACGGGATCGGGCCTCGGCCCGGGGGCGATCGGCTACGTGCTCGGCATCGTCAAGGCCTACACCACCCGGGTCGGCGAGGGGCCGTTCCCGACCGAGCTCACCGACGCGATCGGCGAGCGGATCGGCGAGCGCGGCCGCGAGTTCGGCGTCGTCACCGGGCGCAAGCGCCGCTGCGGCTGGTTCGACGCCGCCCTGGTGCGCCAGACCGTGCGGACCTCGGGCATCAACGGCATCGCGCTCACCAAGCTCGACATCCTGGACGGCTTCGAGACGATCCAGATCTGCACCGGCTACCGCCTCGACGGCCGCGAGATCGACCACCTGCCGGCGGGCCAGGCCGAGCAGGCCCGGGTCGAGCCGATCTACGAGGCCTTCGAGGGCTGGAGCGAGACCACGGCGGGCGGCCGCTCCTGGGCCGACCTGCCGGCCCAGGCGATCAAGTACGTGCGCCGCATCGAGGAGCTGATCGGCGCGCCGGTCGCGCTGCTCTCGACCTCGCCGGAGCGCGACGACACCATCCTGGTCCACAACCCCTTCGAGGATTGAGCGGACTTCGCCGCGTTCCCGGCGGGCGAAGCTTGACGCCCGCCGCCCCGCACGACAAGGCATGCGGCGACCATGGCCGATTACTATCCCCTGCTCGCCCGCGCCCTCGAGGCCCTGCCCGACCGCTCGCCCGACCTGCGGCACACGGTCTACGAGCGCGCCCGCGCGGCGCTGATCGGCCAGCTCCGCTCCCTCGACCCGCCCCTGTCGGAAGCCGACATCGAGGCGGAGCGCGTCTCCCTCGACCGGGCGATCGCCCGGCTCGAGATCGAGCATGGCGGGTTGCCCGAGCCGGAACCCGCACCACCGCAGCCGCCCGAGCCGCCCACGGTCCCGGAGACG
The DNA here is from genome assembly GCF_003173755.1 of Methylobacterium terrae. Classification (NCBI taxonomy): domain Bacteria; kingdom Pseudomonadati; phylum Pseudomonadota; class Alphaproteobacteria; order Hyphomicrobiales; family Methylobacteriaceae; genus Methylobacterium; species Methylobacterium terrae. Next base: position 2,299,132 of record NZ_CP029553.1, on the reverse strand, counting down.
CCGCCGGAGGAGCCGCCGGCGCCGCCTCGCGCCGTCGCCGTCCTGCCCGAGCCGTCGCCTCCCGAGGCGCCGGCCCCGCACCACGCCGACGCCCTGCCCGAGGCCGGTCCCCCGGTCGAGCTGAAGCTGCCGCCGGTCCGGCCGCGCAACCCGGAGCCCGCCGAGGAGCCGGCGAACCCGGATTCCGGCCTCGCCGCCCCGCAGCGCCCGCGCCTCGACGTGGTGGCGCCAAAGCGCGACCGCTCGCGCCTCGTGCGCAACGGCATCGTGGCGGCGGTCCTGGCGGCGGTGGTCGGCGCCATCGCGGTCACCGCCTGGTCCCTGCGCGACAACCCGGCCGCCCTGCCGACGGGCTTTGCCGAGAACGGCCCCAACCGGCCGGCCGAGAACCAGGATTCGAAATTCGCCGACCGGGTCGGGGGCGAGCGGGCGCCGCAGGCCCCCGCCCCGGCGCCCGCGCCCGCCGCCGCACCCCAGGGCGGCGCGGCCCGTCCCTCGCCGACGCCCGACATCGCGGTCGCCCAGCGCGGCACGCTCTACGAGGAGAACGGCCCGCAAGGGTCGGCCCCGAAGGCGACGCAGGCCCGGGTGGTCTGGCGCCTCGACGCGATCAATGCCGGCCAGGGCCAGCCGCTCCAGACCGTGGTGCGGGCGACCGTCGACGTGCCCGATGCGGGCCTGAGCCTCGCCATGGTCCTGCGCCGCAACACCGACGCGACGCTGCCGGCCTCGCACATCCTCGAGCTCACCTTCACCTCGACCGATCCGAACCGCACGGTACGCGACGTCGGCCTGATCCAGTTCAAGGACGACGAGACCGGCCGCGGCTCGCCGGTCTCCGGCCTGCCGGTCCCGGTGCGCGACAACCTGTTCCTGATCGGCCTCTCGAACCTCAAGGCCGACATCGAGCGCAACACCGACCTCCTGCTCAAGCGCAACTGGATCGACCTGCCGATCCGCTACGCCAACGGCAACCGGGCCATCCTGACCTTCGAGAAGGGCAATGCCGGGGAGAAGGTGCTGCGCGAAGCGTTCGAGCAGTGGCAGCCGTGAGGACGGCGCGGGGCTGACGCCCGGCGGGTCCGGTCGCGACAGGGCCGCCTGCCGGCGTTGATGGGCGTCCGGGAGGCCGGATGGCCCGCGTCGTACCCGGGAGGCGAGACGCCGCGGACCGCCCGCGGGGGTGCCGCCCCGCCCCGCGAACCCGTGGCGCGACCTGTGTCCGATCCGGCACGGCCGCCGATCGCGCGGCGATCGAAACCGGCCCCAAACGAGTGATGTTGCGGCCCGTTCCGGCGAAGCGGTAGCGACTTCGCCGGATACCGGGCTCGTCCGATCTGATTGTGCGTGCTGGAGGTTGCAGGTAGAAGCGTGCCCCTGAGGAAAGGCTGACCAGTGTCCGGGGACGTGCTGAGAACCCTTTCGCGCGACGCGCTCGAAGCGGAAGTCGTGCGCCTGCGCGGGGTCCTGGAGGCGGCCGGGATCGATGCGGCGTCGGACGCCGCGCAGCCCGGGCCCCGGGCGGTCGAGGCGTCCGACGCTCCGCAGGATCTGGCGGCGGCCCTCGAGGCCAGCCGGGCGGCCCTGGCCCGCAGCGAGGCGCGCCAGCGGGCGATCTTCGACAGCGCGGTCGACGTCGCGATGATCGTCACCGATCCCGCCGGCATCATCACCGACTGGAATCCCGGTGCGGAGCACGTGATGGGCTGGACCGCCGCGGAGATGCGCGGCCGGAGCGCCGAGCGTCTGTTCACGCCCGAGGACCGGGCGGAGGACCGCCCCGCCCGGGAGATGCGGCAGGCGCTGCGCGAGGGGCGCGCGTCCGACGAGCGCTGGCACATGCGCGAGGGCGGCCGGCGGTTCTGGGCCTCGGGCGAGCTGATGCCGCTGCGCGGCGAGGCGGGCGCGCATGCCGGCTTCGTGAAGATCATGCGCGACCGCACCAGCGAGCACCTGGCCGGCATCGCCCTCAAGGAGACCGAGGCCCGTTACCGGCTCGCCGCCCGGGCGACCAACGACGCGATCTGGGACTGGGACCTGACCACCAACGGCGTGCTCTGGAACGAGGCGCTGACCCGGGCCTACGGGCACGCCCTCGACCGCGTGGAGCCGACCGGCGACTGGTGGATCGCCCAGATCCACCCCGACGACAGGGCCCGCATCGACCACTCCATCCACGCGGTGATCGACGGCGCCGAGGCGGCCTGGGCCGACGAGTACCGCTTCCGCCGCGCGGACGGCTCCTACGCGGAGGTGCTCGACCGGGGCCACGTGATCCGGGACGCCGGCGGCCGGGCCGTGCGCATGATCGGCGCCATGCTCGACATGACCGGGTTGCGCACGGCGGAGACCGCCCTGCGGGCGAGCGAGGAGCGCTTCCGGACGATCCTCGACACGATCGAGGCGGCCTTCGCCATCGTCGAGGTCAAGTTCGACGCCGACGACCGGCCGGTGGATTACCGCTTCCTCGAGGCCAACCCGGCCTTCGAGCGCGAGGCCGGCGTCAACCTGCGCGGCAAGTGGGTGACCGAGTTCGCCCCGGACCTGGAGCGGTTCTGGTTCGAGACCTACGGGCGCGTCGCCAAGACCCGGGAGCCGACGAACTTCGAGAACTATGCCGAGGCGTTCAAGCGCTGGTTCGACGTCCGGGCCGTCCCGGTCGGCGAGCCCGACGACCGGCAGATCGCCATCATCTTCAACGACGTGACCGCGCGGCGCAGCGCCGAGGAGCGCCTGCGCGCCAGCGAGGCGGTCGCCCGCGAGAACGTGGAGCGGGTGCAGCTCGCCCTCGCCGCCGGCGCGATCATCGGCACCTGGCACTGGGACATCCCCGGCGACCGGTTCACCGTCGACGAGGGCTTCGCCGGGGCCTTCGGCCTCGACCCGGCGCTGGGCCGGGACGGCATCCCGCTCGCCCAGATCGTCGCGACCGTCCATCCCGACGACCAGGCCGGGCTCGCCGCGGCGATCGACGAGGTGATCGCGCGGGGCGGCGCCTACGCCCACCAGTACCGAGTGCGCCGCGCGGACGGGCACTATTACTGGATCGAGGCCAACGGCCGCGTCGATCGCGGCCCGGACGGGGCGCCGCTGAGCTTCCCCGGCGTCCTCCTCGACGTCGAGGAGCGCCGCAGCGTCGAGCAGGAGCGCGACCGCGCCCTCGCCCAGCTGCGCGCGCTGAACGGCACCCTGGAGCAGCGCGTGACGGAGCGGACCGCCGATCTGATGCAGGCGGAGGAGCAGCTGCGCCAGTCGCAGAAGATGGAGGCGGTGGGCCAGCTCACCGGTGGCCTCGCCCACGACTTCAACAACCTGCTCGCCGGCATCTCGGGCTCGCTCGAGCTGATGAACGCCCGCATCGGCCAGGGCCGCCTCCAGGACGTCGAGAAGTACATGGTCGCGGCGCAAGGGGCGACGCGGCGGGCGGCGGCGCTGACCCACCGCCTGCTCGCCTTCTCGCGCCGCCAGACGCTCGATCCCAAGGCCACCGACGTCAACGCGCTGGTGGGCGGCATGATCGAGCTGATCCAGCGCACGGTCGGGCCGAGCGTCCGGATCGATACCGTCTTCCTGCCCGACCTGTGGCCGGCCCTCGTCGACCCCTCGCAGCTCGAGAACGCGCTGCTGAACCTGTGCATCAACGCCCGCGACGCGATGCCCGACGGCGGCCGCATCACGATCGAGACCGGCAACCGCCGGATCGACGGCCAGGCGGCGCGGCGGCAGGACATGCCGGAGGGCGAGTACCTGTCGCTCGCGGTCTCCGACACCGGCACCGGGATGCCCCCGGAGGTGATCGCCAAGGCGTTCGACCCGTTCTTCACGACGAAGCCGCTCGGCCAGGGCACGGGCCTCGGCCTCTCGATGATCTACGGCTTCGCCAAGCAATCCGGCGGGCAGGTGCGCATCCACTCCGAGGAGGGCGAGGGCACGACCGTCAGCATCTACCTGCCGCGCCATCGCGGCCGGGCGGAGGCCGACGAGACCCCGGCGGAGAACCGCCTGCACCCCGTCGCGGCGGCCGGCGAGACCGTGCTGGTCGTGGACGACGAGCCGACCGTGCGCATGCTGGTCGCGGACGTCCTGGGCGACCTCGGCTACGCGGCCGTCGAGGCGACGGATGGCGGCGCCGGCCTGAATATCCTGCAATCCGACGCCCGGATCGACCTCCTGATCACCGATGTCGGCCTGCCCGGCGGCCTGAACGGCCGCCAGATGGCGGACGCGGCGCGGGTGACCCGCCCCGATCTCAAGGTCCTGTTCATCACCGGCTTCGCCGAGAACGCCCTCCTGAGCAACGGCCAGCTCGAGCCGGGGATGGCGGTGCTGACGAAGCCCTTCGCGGTGGACATGCTGGCGGCCCGCATCCGCGATCTGATCGGGGCGTGAGGGCCGTTCGGAGGCTCTCCAGCCCGTGAGCCTCCGAAACCCGCGCGTGCCGTTCACGCGGCCCGGACGGTGGCGAGGAAGCGGTGGACCTCCGCCGAGAGGTGCTCGGACTGGCGCGACAGCTCCGAGGCCGAGGCGAGAACCTGATGCGCGGCCGCGCCCGTGTCCTCGGAGGCCCGCGCCACGCCCGCGATGTTGCCGGTCACCTCGGAGGTGCCGCTCGCGGCCTGCGCCACGTTGCGGACGATCTCCTGCGTCGCCGCGCCCTGCTGCTCCACCGCCGATGCGATGGAGGCCGCGACGCCGTTGATCTCCCGGATCCGCCCGGCGATGGCCCCGATGGCGCCGACGGCCTGGCCGGTCACGCCCTGCACCTGGCCGATGCGCTGGCCGATCTCCTCGGTCGCCCGGGCCGTCTGCGCGGCGAGATCCTTCACCTCGGCCGCCACGACGGCGAAGCCGCGGCCGGCGGCTCCGGCCCGGGCCGCCTCGATCGTGGCGTTCAGCGCGAGCAGGTTGGTCTGGCCGGCGATGGTGGAGATCATCCCGACCATGGCCCCGATCTGCTCGGCGGCCTGGACGAGTTCCTGCACGAGCCGCGAGGTCTGGTCGGCCTCGGCGACGGCGGACTGGGCGAGGCCGGACGAGCCGGCGACCTGCCGGCCGATCTCCTGCACCGCCGCACCCAGCTCCTCGGCGGCGGCGGCCACCGTGCCGACATTGGCGGCCGCCTCCTCCGCCGCCGCCGCGACCGCGGTCGATTGCGACGCGGTCTCGGCCGCCGTCGCGGTCATCTGCCGGGCGGTCGCCTGAAGCTCGGTGGCCGAGGACGAGACGATGCCGACGATGCCGCCCACGGCGCGCTCGAACCCGTCGGCGAGCTCCATCATCGTGCGCCTGCGCGCGTGGGCGGCGGCCTCGTCGGCGATGCGCCGGATCTCGGCCTGCTCGGCAGCCTTCTGCGCCACCATGGCCTTGATGCCCTCGACCGCCCGGCCGACGGCGCCGATCTCGTCGCCGCGCCTCCCGGATCTCGGCCGCCGTCTCGCCGGCGGCCATGCGCTGCAGCACCGCGACGAGGCGGCCGAGCGGGCGCGTGATGCCCGAGACCGCGATCACGGTCGCCGCGAGGAGCCCGGCCAGAATGCCCATGGCGCCGAGGCCGATCAGGCTGCGGCGGGTGGCTGTGGTCTGGTCGGTGAGGCTTGTCGAGTTCTTCTCCATGTAGGCGCGGATGTCGTCGGCGAGCGCGTTGCCTTCCTCGACCATGGCGTTGAAGGTCGGATCGATGGTGCGGTGCACGAGGGCGATGGCCTCGGCGTTGTGGTTGGCGAGGCCGAGGCGGCGAACCTCCTTGACGTTCTCGACGAAGCGGTCGACCCGGACGATCTGCGCGTCGATGCGGGCCGTGAAGGTGGGCGCTTGCCCTCGCAGGTCCTCGAGCGTCCTCCCGATCTTGGGCATGGCCGCCGCGAACCCCGCATCCGCCGCGAGCACCTGATCGTTCTCGGTCTCGGCGATGATGCGGTAGACCCAGTAGTTGAGCTCGAACGCGTAGCGGTTCGTACGGCGCGCCGTCGCGACGGCGCGGGCTTCCTGCACCATGAAGAGGCTATAGGCCTCGTCGATCGTCGACATGCGCGCCTGCGCGTACCAGATGCAACCCCCGACGATCAGGCCGATCAGAACGATGATGCTGGAGATCTTGTGCAGGATCTTGAGGTTCGACAGGCGCAGCATGAATCTATCCCTTCAGCTCACGCAAGGTAAAATAGCCTGCTTAACATCTAATTAATTTATCGAGTATAAAACGAAGATGCGGGCACCATAGATACTCCAATGCGTATTATGGAACGTCGCCTCTCGCCCTGCGCCACGGATCTCGGTCTTCACGACTACAACTTCATTTTACAATCGAGCAGAGGCGATCGCGCGGAGCGCCGGCTGGATCGAGCCGGCCTCGCGCGAACGATGCCCGCGACCGGCGCGGGCGAAACCCGCCGCACGGGGTGCCCGTACGCCAAGCGACCCCTCGGCGCTCACGCCGGGGGCCGACGCCGTGCCCCCCGGGCGACATGCTCGGACCGGGAACCCCATCGCTCGACAATGCCGACTGCGCGGTCGGAGCCCCGCACGCATGGCCGCCCTCCTCCGAAGCGGGTGGGAGGGTCCGGGCCGACGGCTTAAGCTGGGCCGTCATCCCTTCCCGGATCCGGCCGGCGATGCCGCGTCGCCCGATCGCCCCTCCCTCCGAAGGCAGCCTCGCCTTGACCCCCGCCCCATGACCGGCGCCGTCCTGCTGGCCCTCCTGCCGGTCGTCCTCCTCACCGCCCTCGGCTTCGCCCTGCGCCGCCGCCGCTTCCTCGCCGAGAGCTTCTGGCCGCAGGCGGAGCGGCTGGGCTACTTCGTGCTCTTGCCGAGCCTGTTCTTCCACGGCCTCGCCACCGCGCGGGTCGAGGCGGTGCCGGTCGGCGCGCTCGCCCTGACCCTGATCCTCTCGACCCTCGCCGTGGCGGCCCTCGTCCTGGCGGTGCGGCCGCTGCTCCGGGTCGACGGGCCGGCCTTCACCTCGGTGTTCCAGGGCAGCGTGCGCTTCAACAACTACGTCGGCGTCACGCTCGCCGCCGGCCTGTTCGGCCAGAAGGGCATCGCGCTCGCGGCGATCTGCAACGCGGCGATCGTGCCGACGGTCAACATCCTGTGCGTGCTCGTCTTCGCCCGCCACGGCGCGGCGCGGCTGACGGCCCGCGGCATCGTCCGGCAGCTCGCCACCAACCCGCTGATCGTGTCCTCGCTCGCCGGGATGGCGGTCCAGCTCCTCGGCTGGGGCCTGCCGCCGGGCCTGGAGCCCGCCCTGCGCACGCTCGGCGCGGCCTCGCTGCCGATCGGCCTCCTCTGCGTCGGCGCGGCGCTCGAGTTCGGAGGCGCGCGGGCCTGGCTGCGGCCGGTCGCGTCGGCATCGGCGATGAAGTTTCTGGCGATGCCGGCGGCGACCCTGGCGGTCGCCTCGCTCCTCGGCCTGAACGGGCCGGCGCTCACCACGGCCCTGCTGTTCCAGGTCCTGCCCACCGCCTCCTCGGCCTACATCCTGGCGCGCCAGCTCGGCGGCGACGCGCCGCTCATGGCCGGCATCACGGCGATGCAGACCGTGCTGGCGCTCGCGGTGATGCCGCTGGTGCTGATCGGCCTCTCGGCCTGGATGCCAATCGGGTAGCGCCGGGCGCCGCGGCCCGGCACCGGCCCGTCAGGCCGGCACCCCGGCCCGCGGCGCCTCGCGGGTAGCGAGGTTGCGCTTGACCGCGTCCTGCACCTTCTCGAAGGCCCGCACCTCGATCTGCCGCACCCGCTCGCGGGAGACGCCGAACTCGCTGGAGAGGTCTTCCAGCGTGATCGGGTCGTCGGCCAGCCGCCGGGCCTCGAAGATCCGGCGCTCGCGCGGGTTGAGCACGCCGAGCGCGTCCTTGAGGGCGGCGAGGCGGTTCTGCCCCTCCTCCTCGCGGGCGAGCACGGTCTCCTGGGTCGGGCTGTCGTCGACGAGCCAGTCCTGCCACTCGCCCTCGCCCTCCTCGCGCAAGGGGGCGTTGAGCGACGCGTCGCCGCCGAGGCGGCGGTTCATGTCGATCACGTCCTGCTCGGGCACGCCCAGCCGGGTGGCGATCTGCTTGACCTGGTCGGGGCGCAGGTCGCCCTCGTCGAGGGCGGAGATGCGGCCCTTGGCCTTGCGCAGGTTGAAGAACAGCTTCTTCTGGTTCGCGGTCGTGCCCATCTTCACGAGCGACCACGAGCGCAGGATGTATTCTTGAATCGCCGCCTTGATCCACCACATCGCATAGGTGGCGAGGCGGAAGCCCTTGTCGGGATCGAAGCGCTTGACGGCCTGCATCAGGCCGACATTTCCCTCGGACACCACCTCGCCGATCGGCAGGCCGTAGCCGCGATAGCCCATGGCGATCTTGGCCACGAGGCGCAGGTGGGAGGTCACGAGCTTGTGGGCGGCGTCGCGATCGCCATGCTCGCGCCAGCTCTTGGCGAGCATGTATTCCTCCGTCGGCTCCAGCATCGGGAACCGGCGGATCTCGTCGAGGTAGCGCGACAGGCCCCCTTCGTTGGCGAGCACGGGAAGTGCAGCAGCCATTCCAACCTCCTAGAAGCTCCCCTTCGAAGACTGGGCGAGCGCGAACGACCTCCCGTTGGCCGGCCGTTCGATCTGCCACCATAGCAGAGAGCGGTCCGGCCCGGTAGCGACGGGTGTCGCGACTAACGCGTGAAGCGCCGGTTTGTGCTGCCGTGGCCGTTTGCCGCGTGCGGTGCCGCACTGACGCAGGGTGAGCGCGGACCGCCCCCCCCTTCCATGAGACGTCCGGGGGAGGGTTCTTCGTCCCGTTCAGGACGTCAGTGCCGCGATCAGCCGGGCCATGTCGGGCGGCGGCGGGCTCTCGAACCGGAGCGCCTCGCCGGTCCGGGGGTGGCGAAAACCGAGGAGCGCCGCGTGCAGCGCCTGGCGGCCGAGGGCGTCGAGCGCCGCGCGCTCCTCCGCACCCAAGCGGTTCGCCTTGGTGCGGAACGCCGCGCCGTAGACCGCGTCCCCGAGCAGCGGATGGCCGCGATGCGCCAGGTGCACGCGGATCTGGTGCGTGCGCCCGGTCTCGAGCCGGCAGCGCACGAGCCCGACCGGCTCCTGATGCCCGAGAACACCCTCGGTGCGGTAGTGGGTGATCGCGTGGCGGCCGCGGCCCTCGCGCACCACCGCGATCTTCTCGCGGTTGCGCTCCGAGCGGGCGAGCGCCGCGTCGATCGTCCCTTGGGCCGGCTCCGGCACGCCCCAGACCAGGGCGAGATAGGCCCGCTCCAGCGGCCCGGTGCGGCCGTGATCGGCGAACTGCGCCGAGAGGTCCTGATGGGCGAGGTCGGTCTTGGCCACCACCATCAGGCCGGTCGTGTCCTTGTCGAGGCGGTGGACGATGCCCGGCCGCGCGACGCCGCCGATGCCCGACAGGCTCGCGCCGCAATGGGCGAGGAGCGCGTTGACGAGCGTGCCGCTGTCGTTGCCCGCGCCCGGATGCACGACGAGCCCCGCTGGCTTGTCGATCACGATCAGGTCGTCGTCCTCGTAGACGACGGCGAGGTCGCGGGCCTCCGGCTCCGGCTCGGCCGGGCGCGGCGCCGGCACCGCCACGGCGACGCGCTGGCCGCCCGCGACCTTGGCGGAGGCATCGCCCGCGGGCGCCCCCTCCAGGGTCACCCGGCCCTCGCGGATCAGCGCCTGCAGGCGGCTGCGCGACAGGTCCGGCCACAGCCGCGCCAGCGCCCGGTCGAGCCGCTCGCTCCCCTCCCCTTCCGGGATCACGCCCTCCCGCACCTCTGCCTCGCTCAAACCCACCGCTCCCGCCGCATCACTCGAAAACGGTGCCGGGATACGATTTCGGGCTTGTGCCCGTCCAGGCCCATGGCTATACCGCCGCCATCCCGCCGGGACAGCTCCCATCGTCTAGCGGTCTAGGACGTCGCCCTCTCACGGCGAAAACAGGGGTTCGAGTCCCCTTGGGAGCGCCACCGGCCGGAGGTTTCTTCGAGCTTACTGCGCGCTACGCTGGTTCTTCGGCAGGTGTAAGCTCGAACTCGACAGTCTTCGCGTAGACCGATCCGGTCAGGCCGATCGAGGTGCCGAACGCGACCTCGATGTCGCCCGCGGCCGGCCCGTCACAGGTCGGCCATTCGGACCGGTCCGGAGTCGCGGGGAGGCGCCGGACCGTCAGCGCCGAGATGATGGACACCGCGTCGCCCGTCAGGCGCAGCCCGGTCACGCACCGCATCTGGATGATCACGTCCGCATGCCGATCGAGGATGAAGCAACCGTTCTCGTCGGTTTGATCCGTCATCCGGAACGCCCTGAGCGCGAGCGATGCGTCACCATCCGCGATGGCGACGCGTTCCAGGATGGCGTCGTGGAAACTCGGGCAGCACCCGAACCAGTCGATCAGGGCCCGTCCGCCCGAGAGGGACGCGACGAGCGTCTCGTCGGTGGGCTCCCAGGCGTGACCGTCGTCGATCATCGGAGTGGCTCCTCGTTCTGACCCGGCGGACGATCAATGCCCGTGCCCGTGCTCCGGCAGGCTCAGCCCGAAATGGCTCACCAGGTCCTGCACCTGCGCCGGGGTGAGGTGGCGCGGGTTGAGGTTGCGCAGGAGCAGGTAGAGCTTGGCGGTCTCCTCCAGTTCCTCGGTGGCGAAGACGGCCGCCTCCAGATCGTCGCCGGCGACCACCGGCCCGTGATTGGCGAGCAGCACCGAGGAGTATTGCCCGGCGAGCCCCCGGATCGCGTCCGCCACCGCCGGGTCGCCGGGGCGGTAATACGGCACCAGCGCCACCGCGCCGGCCCGCATCAGGCTGTAGGGGGTCAGCGGCGGCAGCACCGCACGGGGGTCGATCTCCGGCAGCATCGAGACCGCGACGGCGTGGGTCGAGTGGAGATGGACGATCGCCCTCGCCGAGGCCCGGCTGTCGTAGAGGGCGCCGTGGAGCGGGATCTCCTTGGTGGGCTTGTCGCCCGACAGGAGCCGCCCCTGGCGGTCGAGGCGCGAGATCCGGGCCGGGTCGAGGAAGCCGAGCGAGGCGTTGGTCGGCGTCACCAGCCAGCCGCCGTCGTCGAGCCTGAGCGAGATGTTGCCGGACGAGCCCGGCGTCAGGCCGCGCTCGAACAGCGAGCGCCCGAAGCGGCAGATCGCCTCGCGCAAGGAGGTTTCGCTCATCGTCGATACGTCCGTCACGCCGTCGCTCCCTCAATCAGCTCGAAGCCGAGATCCACCACCGTCGCCGGAGCCCCGGTGCAGAGGAGCCGGGCCGCCGTCGCGCCCGCCTCGACCCGCGGGGTGCGGATGGTGGCGAGCGGCTGCGGCATCAGCCGGCCGACATCGAGGCCGTTATAGCCGAACAGGGCGAGCCGGCCCGGCACCGCGACGCCGCGGGCGAGGCAGTGGAAGTAGCCGCCGAGCGCCATGTCGTCGTTCGAGAAATAGGCCGCGTCGAGGTCCGGCACCCGGGCGAGCAGGGTCTCCAGCCCCTCGCGGCCGGCCTCGACCGAGGACGGGCTCGCCACCCGCTCCTCCCCGGCGAGCGCGAGCCCGGCCTGGGCCAGCCCCTCGCGGAAGCCCGCGTAGCGCTTGGCGGCGCGCCGGTCCTTCGAGAGGTCGTGGCCGACATAGCCGATGCGGCGGTAGCCGCGGCCCGCGAGGTGGCGGGCGCTCGCCTCGCCGGCGGCGCGGTTGGAATAGCCGACCACGATGTCGAGCCCCGGCCCGTCGATGTCGAGGAGCTCGGCCACCCGCACGCCGCTGGAGAGCAGCCGGCGCCGCGTGCCCGGGTTGTGCTCGAGCCCGGTGACGATCAGCCCGGCCGGGCGCCAGCTCAGGAGAGAGCCGACCACCGCCTCCTCGCGGTCCTGGTCGTAGTCGGTGACGGCGATGACCGACTGGAAGCCCTCCTGATCGAGCGCCGCGGTCGCGCCCCGCAGCAGGTCCGGGAAGACGATGTTGGTGAGCGACGGGATGACGATGCCGATCAGCCGCGAGCCGGTCGAGGCGAGCGTGCCGGCGATGCGGTTCGGCACGTAGCCGAGGCGCGCCACCGCCGCCTCGACCCGGGCCCGGGTCTTCTCCGAGAACGAGCCGTGGCTGCGCAGGACCCGCGACACCGTGCTCTCGCCGACCCGCGCCTCGCGGGCGACGTCCGCGAGCGTGATCGGGCGCCGGCCGGCGCCGTCGCGAAAGGCCTCGTCCCGCAGGCTCTCGTCCCGGATCGCGAAGGCCTCGTTGCCGCCGTCGTCCATTCGCCGTCCCCTCCCACCCGGCACCTTGTCACCGGCGCTCGGGACGGCCACGATGTCACGGTTCTCCGGCCGGCTCAACGGACCCATGGTCCGGATTGGCAGCGCTGCCAAATCGGTGCTAGAGCCGGGGACGACGGCGCGGCGTCAGATCGCGCAGCGGCGGGCCGCGCACGCGCCCCGCAGGAGGAAACGGCATGAGCGACACCCCCGCCCGCGTCGCGGTGATCGGACTCGGCTCGATGGGATACGGGATGGCGCAGGCCCTGCGCCGGGCCGGCCTCGACGTCGCCGGCAGCGACGTCGCCCCCGACAACGTCGCGCGCTTCGCCGCCGAGGGCGGACGCGGCGCCGCGAGCCCGGCGCAGGCCGCCGCCGATGCGGACATCGTGGTCTGCGTCGTCGTCAACGCGGCCCAGACCGAGGCGGTGCTTTTCGGATCCGAGGGCATCGCCGCGGCGATGCCGGCAGGCGCGGTGTTCGTCTCCTGCGCCACCATGGATCCGGAGGTCGCCCGCCGGCTCGCCGGCCGGCTCGAGGCCACCGGCCGGCACTACCTCGACGCCCCGATCAGCGGCGGCGCCCAGCGCGCGGCGCAGGGCGAGCTCACGATCCTGGCCTCCGGCAGCGCCGCGGCCTTCGCGCGGGCGCGGCCCGCCCTCGACGCCATGGCGGCCAAGCTCTACGAGCTCGGCGACGCCGCCGGCCAGGGCGCGGCGTTCAAGATGATCAACCAGCTCCTCGCCGGCGTGCACATCGCCGCGGCGAGCGAGGCGATGACCTTCGCGGCCCGCCAGGGCCTCGATCTCCGCAAGGTCTACGAGGTGATCACGGCCTCCGCCGGCAATTCCTGGATGTTCGAGAACCGGATGCCGCACGTGCTCGACGGCGACTACGCCCCGCGCAGCGCCGTCGACATCTTCGTGAAGGATCTCGGCATCGTGCAGGACATGGCGCGGAGCCAGAAGTTCCCGGTCCCGGTGGCGGCCGCCGCGCTCCAGATGTTCCTGATGGCCGCCGGCGCCGGCATGGGCCGCGACGACGACGCGTCGGTGGCGCGGATCTACGCGCAGGTGACCGGCACCGCCCTGCCGAGCGGGACGGGCTGACGCCGGTCGATCGGGACACTATCGGTCCCATCCCACCCGCAACCCCATCCTGAGGTGCCCACGTCAGTGGGCCTCGAAGGAGGGCTCCAGGGATCTCGGAGACTGCCGGAGCCCTCCTTCGAGGCCAGTCGATCCATGATCGACCGACACCTCAGGATGAGGTCGCGGATGGGAGGGGGCCGGAGAGCAGCTGAACCGCTTCTGGAGACGTCGCGCCCGTCAAGGGCGCCGGCATTGATCAAGGGAGGATCCTCATGCCGCGCTTTGCCGCGAACCTGACCCTGATGTTCACCGAAGTCCCGTTCCTCGACCGCTTCGCGCAGGCCGCCGAGGCCGGGTTCGAGGCGGTGGAGTTCCTGTTCCCCTACGATCACCCGCCCGAGGCGATCGGCGAGCGGCTGAAGGCGCACGGCCTGACCCAGGCCCTGTTCAACCTGCCCCCGGCGACTGGGCGGCCGGCGAACGCGGCCTCGCGTCCCTGCCCGAGCGCTTCGAGGAGCTGAAGGGGGGCGTCGAGACGGCGCTGGCCTACGCCCGCGCGACGGGGGTGAAGCGCCTGCACCTGATGGCCGGCATGGCCGACCGGAGCGATGCGACGGCGCGGGATTCCTACCGCCGCGCCGTCGCCTGGACGGCGGAGCGGCTGGGGAGGGAAGGCCTCGACCTCGTGCTCGAGCCGATCAACGGCCGCAACATGCCGGGCTACTTCCTCGACGATTTCGCCTACGCCGCCGACCTGATCCGGGACCTCGGCCGGCCGAACCTGAAGCTGCAATTCGACCTCTACCACTGCCAGATCCTGCACGGCGACGTGACGATGCGGCTGCGGGCGCTGATGCCGATCGTCGGCCACGTCCAGACCGCGAGCGTGCCGGAGCGCCACGAGCCCGGCAGCGGCGAGATGAACGACGCGTTCCTGTTCGCCGAGCTCGACCGCCTCGGCTACGACGGCTTCATCGGCTGCGAGTACAACCCGCGGGCCGGCACGCGCGAGGGGCTCGGCTGGTTCCAGCCGTACAAGGGAGCACGGGCATGACCCTGGCGCTGGGCTGCATCGCCGACGACTACACGGGGGCCTCCGACCTCGCCAACACCCTGACCAAGGCGGGCCTGCGCACGGTCCAGACCATCGGGGTGCCGGCCGCCGATCTCGCGCTGCCGGAGGTCGACGCCGTCGTGGTGTCGCTCAAGAGCCGGTCGATCCCCGCCGAGGAGGCGGTGGCGCGCTCGCGCGAGGCCGCCGCGTGGCTGAACGCCCGCGGCGCCGGCCACTTGCTGTTCAAGGTCTGCTCGACCTTCGATTCGACCGATGCCGGCAATATCGGCCCGGTCACCGACGCGCTGCGCGCCGATGCCGGCGAGGCGATCGCGCTGGTCACCCCGGCCTTCCCGGAGACGGCGCGCACGGTCTATCTCGGCCACCTGTTCGTCGGCGCGGTGCCGCTCCACGAGAGCCCGCTCAAGGACCACCCGCTCAACCCGATGCGGGATTCGAACCTCGTGCGGGTGCTGGCGCGCCAGAGCCGCGCGCCGGTCGGTCTCGTCGACCTCGCGACGGTGGCGGGCGGCGCCGAGGCCGTGAGCGCGCGGCTCGACGCGCTCGCGGAAGGCGGCACGGGCGCGGCCATCGCCGACGCGGTGCTCGACCGCGACCTCGCGGTGCTGGGCGCTGCCGCGCTCACCCGGAAAGTCTCGACCGGCGCCTCGGGCCTCGGGCTCGGGCTCGCCCGGGCGCTGGTGGCGGCGGGCCGCGTCGCCCCGGCGGCGGCGCAAGGCGACCTCGGCCCCGCCATCGGCGGCCCGGCGGCCTGCCTCGCCGGCAGTTGCTCGCAGGCGACGCTCGGCCAGATCGCGAAGGCCGAGGCCGTCATGCCGGTGCGCCGCCTCGACCCCGCGCGGCTCCTCTCCGGCGAGGACGAGGCCGGTGCGGCGCTCGCCTGGGCGGGTGAGCGGATCGGCGACGGCCCGGTGCTGATCGCCAGCAGCGCCGGCCCGGAGGACGTGGCCGCGGTGCAGGCCCGCTACGGCCGCGACGCCGCCGGCCACGCCATCGAGGCCGCGATGGCGCGGATCGCCGAAGGGCTCGTCGCCCACGGGGTGCGCCGGCTGGTGGTGGCCGGCGGCGAGACCTCCGGCGCCGTGGTCGACCGCCTCGGGCTGCCGGCCTTCCGCGTCGGCCCCGAGATCGCCGCCGGCGTGCCGGTCCTGCGCACCACCGACCGGGACATGTGGCTGGCGCTGAAGTCGGGCAATTTCGGCGGGCCGGACTTCTTCGCCGACGCGCTGCGGCTGATGCCGTAGCGCCCTCGCCGCGACGCGCTCACCCGCCGACCGCGAGCGGCTCCAGCACTCGGCGAAGGTCGTCGGGCAGCGGCACCGGGCGCTGCGTCGCCCGGTCGACGTAGACGTGGACGAAGTGGCCTTGCGCCGCGGCGTCCTCGTCGTCGTTGCGAAACAGCCCGACCTCGTAGCGCACGCTCGACGTGCCGCGATGCGCGACGCGGATCCCGGCGGTGACCCGGTCGGGAAACGCCATCGAGCGGAAGTAGCGGCAGCCGGTCTCGACCACGAGGCCGATCACCGGGCTGTTCGCAATGTCGAGGGCGCCCTCGGCGATCAGCACGCTGTTCACCGCGGTGTCGAAGAAGGCGTAGTAGACCACGTTGTTGACGTGGCCGTAGACGTCGTTGTCGGCCCAGCGCGTGGTGATCGGCACGAAGCGCCGGTAGGCGGCGCGGGTCTCGGGGGGCGTGCGGCCGCTCAAGGTCTGTCTCTCGAAAAGGGATCGGCGGGACCGGAAGCGTAAGCGGCGCCGGCACCGCCGATCAAGCGCCGCTCAGGCGCCGAACGTGTCCGGATCCGGCCCCATCCGCCCCGCCGGATCGTCGAGGGCCTCGATGCGGGCGCGGTCGTCGGCATCGAGGGTGAAGCCTGCGACCTCGCGGTTCTCGCGGATGCGGGCCGGGTTCGCCGATTTCGGGATCGCCACGTTGCCGAGATCGAGGTGCCAGCGCAGCACGACCTGCGCCGGGGTGCGGCCGTGCTTCTCGGCGATGGCCACGATCGCGGGATCGTCGAGCAGGCCGCCGCGGCCGAGCGGCGCCCAGGCCTCGGTGACGATGCCGGCCTCCTGGTGGAACCGGCGCAGGGCGCTCTGCTGGAAGCGCGGATGCAGCTCGACCTGGTTGACCGACGGCGTCGAGCCGGTGGCGTCGATGACGCGCTTCAGGTGCTCGACCGTGAAGTTGCACACGCCGATCGAGCGGGCGCGGCCGTCCTCGCGCAGGCGCATCAGGGCGCGCCAGGTGTCGACGTACGCGCCGTTTTGCGGCACCGGCCAGTGCACGAGGTAGAGGTCGACGTGGTCGAGGCCGAGGCGCGCCAGCGATTCCTCGCAGGCCCGCAGGGTCTCGTCGTAGCCGTGGCGGTCGTTCCAGACCTTGGTGGCGACGAAGATCTCGTCGCGCGGCAGGCCGGAGGCGGCGACGGCGCGGCCGATCCCGGCCTCGTTGCCGTACATCGCCGCGGTGTCGATCAGCCGGTAGCCGGCCTCGAAGGCGGCCCCGACGATCGCCGGGGCCTCCTCGTTCTCGAGCCGCCACACCCCGAAGCCGAGCTGCGGGATGCGCTTCCCGTCGTTGAGTGTCAGGAACGCGTCGGACATGGGTAGGGCCTCGCAAGGAACGACACCCGATCTGGAGCAGGCCCCGCCGATGTCGAGCCGCCGCCCTACTTCACCAGCGGGCAGCCGCCCTCGGCCATCGGCCGGAACGCCTGGTCGCCCGGCACGGTGTCGAGGAGCTTGTAGTAGTCGTAGGGGCCCTTGCTGTCGGCCGGGGCCTTCACCTCGTACAGGAACAGGTCGTGCACCGCGCGGCCGTCCTGGCGCACCGTCACGGTGCCGAACAGGGAATCGTTGATCGGCTTCTCGCGCATCGCCGCGACGACCTTCTCGCCCTCGATCGTGCCGGTGTCGCGCACCGCCCGCAGGTAGGCCAGCGTCGAGGAATAGACGCCGGCGTGGTTCTCGGTCGGCATCCGGCCGTTCATTCGCTCGGCGAAGCGCTTGGCGAAGGCGCGGGTGCCGTCGGTGCGGTCCCAGTAGAAGGCGGAGGCGAGCTGCAGCCCCTGCGCCGCCTTGAGGCCGAGGGCGTGGGTGTCGGAGAGCTGCACGAACAGGGCGGCGAGCCGCATCTCGGGCATCACCCCGAACTCCGCCGCCTGTTTGACGGCATTGATCATGTCGGCGCCGGTATCGGCGAGGGCCAGCACCTGGGCGCCCGACCCTTGCGCCGAGAGCAGCGGCGAGGCGAAGTCGCCGGCATTGAGCGGGTGCTTGCTCGAGCCCTTCACGGTGCCGCCCGCGGCCTTGAGGGCCACGGTGGCGTCGCGCTCGAGCGCGTGGCCGAGCGCGTAGTCGACGGTGACGAAGTACCACGACTTGCCGCCGCGGCCGGCGATGGCCCGCGCGGTGGCCGAACCCTGCGCCCAGGTATCCGAGACCCACTGCACGGTGGTCGGCGCGCAGGCCTTGCCGGTGAGGTCGGAGGTGAGCGCGCTCGAGGCCAGCGCCACCCGGTGCCGCTCGCGCATCAGGTTCGACACCGCCAGCGCCACCGCCGAGTTCGGCAGGTCGACGATGGTCGAGACGCCGTCCTGGTCGAGCCAGCGGCGGGCGGTGGCGAGCCCGATATCGGGCTTGTTCTGGTGGTCGGCCGAGACGACCTCGACCTTGAGCTCGCCGGCCTCCTTGGCGAAGTCCTCGACGGCGAGCTGCGCCGCGGTGACCGAGCCGGTGCCGGCCTGGTCGGCGAAGGGCCCGCTCATGTCGCTGAGCACCCCGATCTTGATCGGCGCCTTGGCGTCCTGCGCGAAGACGGACGTGCCTGCGAGCAGCGACAGGGCGAGGCCGGCGGCCCAACAGCGGAACGGCATCAGGAAACCTCCCAGGGAATCTTTGTCAGATCTTAGACGCGGCCCAGCCGGGCCGGCTCGCGGTCTTGTATGTCAGGGGTCCGGGGCGGCGTCGATGCGGATCGCGCGGCGTGGTTGAGAAAGCTGGGGTGCGGTGCGAGCCACGCCGGAAACCTTCCCCCTCTGCGGGGGGAGGGTCACGGGCGCGAGAAACGGGCGGGCGACCATGGGCGTCACCATTGCTCCTTCGTTACCGAACGGCTAAGCTCTGACTCGACGGTTCCCTTCGGGGATCAAAAGGGAACGCGGTGAGGGCTCGCCCGATGCCGCGGCTGCCCCCGCAACTGTGAGCGGCGAGCCTTCCATCACGTACGTCACTGGGGACCGTCACAAGTCCCTGGGAAGACGATGGCAGGCGACGACCCGTGAGCCAGGAGACCTGCCGTCAGCCGTGGTCACACGCGAGCACGTCGGGCGGGGTGTCCTGATGGGTGTCGAGGCGGGCGCGTAGGCCTCCGCCCCGCTTTCGTTCGCGGTGACGTGCCACAGCCTCGCGCCGTCCCGCCATGCCGCCCGCCGCCCTCCTCCGACCCGCCGATCCGGTGCGCCTCGCGCGCGGCCGACCCCGCGCGCGTCGACCCGGAGGGCACATATGTAACTTTATAACGTTACATATGCGATGGAAGCGGCTAGGGACGGAGCGACAGCCTGCTCCGGAAACCATCATGCCCGCGCGCCGCGCCCCCCGTCACGCCACCTTCGCCGTCGCCCTCGCCGCCCCGCTGCTCGCCGCAAAGCCCGGCGCGGCGGAGGATCTGCCCCTCGACGCCATCGAGGTCGCGGGCACCCGCAGCCGTGAGGCCGCCGCCCCCGCCTCAACCTCGCGACGCCGTCGCGCTCCGGGTCCCGGCTCGGCCTCACCCCGCTCGAGACCCCGGCGAGCCTCGACATCATCAGCGGCGAGACCATCCGGGCCCGGGGCCAGAACACCGTCGACGACGCGGTGACCCAGAACGCCGTGGGCATCACCAGCATCGCGGCGCCGGGCAACGGCAACCTCGCCTTCACGGCGCGGGGCTTCGCCGGCGCCGGCTCGGTGCAGCAGCTCTACGACGGCACGCGGCTCTACGTCGGGGCGGGCACGGTGACGTTCCCGTTCGACACCTGGTCGGCGGAGCGGATCGAGGTCCTGCGCGGCCCGGCCTCGGTGCTCTACGGCGAGGGCGCGATCGGCGGCATCATCAACGTGGTGCCGAAGAAGCCGGTCTTCATCCCCGTCGGCGAGGCCCGGGCGGCGATCGGCTCGGACGGCGTGGCGCGGCTCGCCCTCGATACCGGCGGCCCGGTCGGCGAGGACCTGGCCTACCGGATCAACCTCAGCGGCAACCGGGCGGACGGCTGGGTGAAGCCCGACGGCGACTTCCGCAACATCGCGCTGTCGGCCGCGGCGACGTGGCGGGCGACCCCGGATCTCAGCGTCACGCTCTCCCACGACCTCGGCTACAACGAGCCGACGCGCTACTGGGGGTCGCCCCTCGTCGGCAGCCGGGTGCCCGACCGGCTGCGCTTCACCAACTACAACATCCGGGATTCGCAGATCGCCTGGTTCGACAACTGGACGCAGCTGCGGACCGAGTGGAGCCCCACTCCCGACATCACGATCCGCAACACCGCCTACCGCCTCTCGACCGAGCGGCACTGGCGCGACGTCGAGCAATACACCTACCAGCCCGCCACCGGCCTGATCCGGCGCGACGACTACATCGAGATCCGCCACCACCAGGAGCAGATCGGCAACCGCTTCGACGCGACCTTCCGCGGCAGCCTGTTCGGGTTCAGGAATTCGGTGGTGGTCGGCTTCGACGTCAACCACATCGATTTCCGGCGCGACAGCAATTCCCCGTTCGGCGGCGAGAGCTTCGTCGATCCGTACACCTTCGCGCAAGGCCGCTTCATCAACCTCGCGGGCACCCGCACCGACATCGTCTCGCGCACCCGCCAGGCCTCGGTCTTCGCCGAGGACCGGCTGGAGCTGTCGCCCCAGCTCGCCCTGGTGACGGGCGTTCGCTACGACGCGCCGACCGTGGCGGTGAGCCGGCCGCTCGCGGGAACGGCCTTCGAGAAGACCTTCGATTCGGTGAGCACTCGCGTCGCCGCCGTCTACACCCCGACGCCCGACCTCGCCCTCTACGCGCAATACGCCACCGCCGCCGATCCGCTGGGCAGCCTGATCACCACCAGCGTGTCGCAGGCGCAGTTCCAGCTCGCCACGGGAAGCCAGGTCGAGGTCGGCGCCAAGGGCCTGTTCGACGGCGGGCGCGGCGAGTGGACGGTCGCGGCCTACCACATCCGCAAGGACAACCTGCTGACCCCGATCCTCGACCGGCCGACCGAGGTCGCGCAGGTCGGCAGCCAGTCGTCCCGCGGCGTCGAGGTCGCCTTCGCCTACCAGCTGTCGGAGGCCTGGCGCATCGAGGCCAACACCGCCCTGCTGCGGGCCCGCTACGACGCGTTCTCGCAGAATACGGATGCGGGCCTGGTCTCGTTCGCCGGCAGGGTCCCGGTCGACGTGCCCCAGCGCGTCACCAACGTCTGGCTCAGCTTTGCCTTCGCCCCGGGCTGGGTGGCGCGGCTCGGCGTCAACGACGTCGGGCCGGTCTTCAGCGACTTCGCCAACACGTTCCGGCGCCCGGCCTACACGCTGCTCAACGCCACCCTGGACTGGCAGGTGACCCCGACCTCGCGCCTGTCGCTGCGCGGCTACAACCTCACCGACCAGCTCTACGCGATCTCGGGCAACAGCAATTCCTGGCTGCTCGGCCGCCCGCGCTCGGTCGAGCTCGCCTACCACGTCACGTTCTGATGCCGGCCTCGCCCGTGAGACGCGCGGTCAAGCGGCTGAAGCGGTGGCTGCATCTCGGCCACCGCTGGCTCGGCATCGCCACCGGCCTCGTCTTCGCCGCCTGGTTCGTCTCCGGGCTGGTGATGCTGTGCGTCGGCTTCCCGGCGCTCACCGAGGCCGAGCGGATCGCGGCCCGGCCGCCGCTCGCCCTCGACGCGGTGCGGCTGACGCCCCAGGAGGCGATGGAGCGGGCCGGCCTCGCGCGCTTCCCCGCCCGCCTCACCCTGGCGATGCGGGGCTCCGAGCCCGCCTACTGGATGACCGGCGCCGAGGGGACGCGCCGGGCCGTCTCGGCGGAGACCGGCGCGCCCTTCCCGCCCCTGACCCCCGCGGGCGCGGAAGCGCTCGCCGCCACTCACCCGGCGGCCCGGTCCGTGGCCGATCTCGGACCGGTGACCCGCGACCAGTGGACCGTGACGGCGCGCTTCGATCCCGCGCGGCCGTTCCGGCGCGTGGCACTCGGCGATCCCGCCGGCACCGAGCTCTATCTCTCGGTCGCCACGGGCGAGCTCGTCCTCGACACCACCCGGGCCGAGCGGGTGTGGAACTGGGTCGGCGCCGTGACCCACTGGATCTACCTCACGCCGCTGCGGGCGCGGGCGGGGCTGTGGCAGGACGTGGTGCTGTGGGTCTCCGGCATCGCGCTCGCCGGCGCGGTCAGCGGCTACGGGCTCGGCTTCGTCCGGCTGATGCGCGACCGCCTCACGCCCCATCGCGGGTGGGCCGCCTGGCACCACCTCGCGGGCCTGGCCGGGGGCCTCGCCGTCGTCACCTTCGTGCTCAGCGGCTGGCTGTCGATGAACCCGCGCGGCTGGTTCGGGCCGCGCGTGCCGGACGCCGCCATGCGGGCGGCCTATGCCGGGCAGGCGGCCCCCCTGTTTCCGCTCGGCCTCGCCGCGCTCGCGCGGGCGCCCGCGGGAAGCGTCGCCCTCGACTTCGCCTGGATCGGCGGCCGGCCGCTCGTCACCGCGGCGGCTCCCGGGCGCGTCGCTCCGTGCTGCGGCACCGCGCTCGCGCCCGAGGCGGTCGTCGCGGCCGGTCGGGCGATGCTGCCCGCCGCCGCGCTCCGCTCGGCGACCCGGATCGAGGCCCCGGATTCCTACTGGTACGATCGGCACGGCGCCCCGCTCCTGCCGGTGCTGCGCCTCGCCTTCGACGATCCCGCCGCGACCTGGTTCCACCTCGATCCCGCCACCGGCGCGATCCTCGACCGGACCGATCGCAGCGGGCGGGCCAATCGCTGGCTGTTCGACGCCCTCCATACCCTCGATGCGGGACCGCTGGCGCAGCATCCGCCCTTGCGCCTCGGCCTGATCGGCGTCCTCAGCGCCCTCGGCCTGGTGGTCTCGGGCAGCGGCGTGGTCCTCGGCTGGCGCCGGTTACGCCGCCGCCGCGCCTGATGGCGCCAGGTTTCGCGGCCGATCGGTCCGAGGCCGCGCCTCCCGACAAATGTTGGAAACCGGACGGCCGGCAACGGGCGCGAGATTTTCAGCGTGCCATCTTCGCCGAATACCATCGCTGACGCTTCTCTCGGGTGCACCAGCGTCTCGTAGTTCACCAAGTACGTCGTCGTTTCCCGGTCGACCGGCCGCGAAGACGGCGGCAGGATGCCCGGCGGCCGATCGCCGGATCGTCGAGCGTGGAAAGCCGGATCGATGATCGAGTTGAGCACGATCGACTGGGCTCGCGGGATGAGTCGTAGACGTGACGACCCGCCGCGGTGCGGGTTCGACCCACGGCCGCGACGACGGCCCTGCAGTTTCCACTACCATCGGTTGCGTTCGGGTGTATCGACTTTCGTCGGCTTCGGTGTTCGGAAGACTTGACGACCGGAAGGCGCTTCCCAGGCTCACAGGCCTACCTCTGGACCAGGCTATACAATCAGGACACAACCTGATCGATCAAGCAACATGCCAGTCGAACCCCTGATCTGGCAAAGCTATGCCACTGTGACGGCATGCGAATCCGTCGCAATGGGACGTCGGCATTCAGACAACGATAACTTTCGCGCTCCATACTCTAGTGACCGAAAGCTGCTGGACGAGCCGGGATGGCGCTGTACCTCAAGCAATTTCCGAGATTCCTGGCGGAGCGCCGCGGGCCGGTGATCCTCGGCCTGATCGTGGTGGCGCTCCTGTGGGTCGGCGTCGCGGTCAAGCACGAATCCGACATGCGCGACGCTCTCCACGATTCCGAGCGCACCACGCACAATTTCGCGATGGTGTTCGAGGAGAACGTCCTGCGGTCGATCGGCGAGATCGACAAGTCGCTGCTGTACATGCGGCGCAGCATCGAGAACCGCGCCGGCCGGGAGGATTACGGAACGATCGTCAACACGACCGATCTCCTGAGCGAGATCATCGTGCAGGTGGCGATCATCGGGCCGGACGGGGTGATGCGGGCGACCAATGCCGGGCCTCAGCCGCCGCCGGCGACCGACCTCAGCGACCGCGACCATTTCCGCGTCCACATCGAGAGCCCCGAGGACATCCTCTACATCAGCCGCCCGGTGATCGGGCGGGCGAGCGGGCGGGTCTCGGTGCAGATCAGCCGCCGCTTCCGCGGGCCGGACGGGGGCTTCGGCGGCGTGGTGGTGGCCTCGCTCAACCCGAGCCACCTGACCAAGTTCTACGACAAGATCGACCTCGGCACCCCGGCCTCGATCTCGCTCATCGGCAGCGACGGGGTGGTGCGCTCGAGCGGCGGCGTCGGCGGCGGCTTCGGGGTCGGCGCCGATCTCGGCCGGACCGAGACCTACCAGAAGATCCGCTCGGGCCGTTCCGGCACCTTCACCCTCGAGATGCCCGACGGGGCCGAGACCCGGCTGGTGACGATCCGCAAGGTGCGCGAGCATCCCCTCTGGGTGAGCGTCAGCGTGCCGGAGGCCGAGATCTACAAGGATTCGCGCTCCACCCTGCGGATCGACGCCGTGGTGGCGGCGCTGCTGACTCTCCTCGTCGGGATCGCGGTCGAGAAGCTGCTGCGCATCGAGGCCAAGCGCTCCGAGGCCGAGGCCCGAGTCGCGCGGCTGGCCTCGCAGGATCCCCTGACCGACCTGCCGAACCGCCGGGTGTTCCGCGCCTCGCTCGAGGCGACCGTAGAGGCGGCGCGGGCGGTGCCGGACGCCGCCTACGCGGTGATGTTCCTCGACCTCGACCGCTTCAAGCTCGTTAACGACACCCTCGGCCACAAGGTCGGCGACCACCTGCTGCAGGCGGTGGGCGACCGGCTCGCCGCCGTGCTCGCGCCCGGCCAGCTGCTGGCGCGCCTCGGCGGCGACGAGTTCGCCCTGCTGGTGCCCCGCGCCGGCGACCGGGCCGCCCTCGAGGCGCTGGCCGGCCGCATCGCCGAGGCGGTGCTGCCGCCCTTCGAGATCGGCAGCCACCAGATCCGCTCCAGCGTCAGCGTCGGCATCGCGGTGGGGCCGCGGGACGGCGGAACCGCCGACGACCTCCTGATCGCCGCCGACCTCGCGCTCTACGCCGTCAAGGCGGGCAAGCGCGGCACCTTCCGGTTCTACGACCGGCAGATGAGCGAGGGGCTGGCGGAGCGTCGCCAGCTCGAGGGCGACCTGCGCCGGGCGATCGAGCGGGGCGAGCTCGAGCTGCACTACCAGCCCTCCGTCGACCTCAAGACCGGCGAGATCGCCGGGTTCGAGGCGCTGGCGCGCTGGCGCCACCCGGTCAGGGGCAACGTGCCGCCCTCGCTGTTCATCTCGATCGCCGAGGAATGCGGCCTGATCCACCCCATCGGCGAGTGGTCGCTGACCGAGGCCTGCCGCCAGGCCGCGACGTGGCCGGGACAGCTGAAGATCGCCGTCAACCTGTCGCCGGTGCAGTTCTCGGGCCCCGACCTCGTCGGGATGGTGCGCGGGGTGCTGGAGCGGACCGGCCTGCCGGCCCACCGCCTCGAGCTCGAGATCACCGAGCAGATGCTGCTCGACAGCGGCGAGGCGACGCTGGCGATCCTGCGCGACCTCAAGGCGCTCGGCCTGCAGGTCGCGATGGACGATTTCGGCACCGGCTACTCCTCGCTCAACTACCTGAGGAGCTTCCCGTTCGACCGCATCAAGGTCGACCGCAGCTTCGTCACCGGGCTCGGCTCGGGCGCGCAGAACACCGCGATCGTCCGCGCCGTCATCGACATCGCCCGGGTGCTCGGCATGCGCACCACCGCCGAGGGAATCGAGACCGCCGACCAGCACCGGGTGCTGGCGCTCCTCGGCTGCGACGAGGTCCAGGGCTACCTGTTCAGCCGCCCGGTGCCGGCCGAGGAGGCCCGGGCGCTCATCGGCCGCTGGTGTGCCGAGGACCGGCGGGCCAAGACCCTGGCGGCGTGACCGCCGGGGACCGGCCGGGAACGGAGGTCCGCCCATCCCGCGGGGCGGCTCGGCGCCTGTTCGACGCTCGGGGTGGATGGGGGCCAAATCGCACCCGCGACCTCATCCCCCCGGAGGCGGAAGGGCGGATGATCGCGCCCTGCCCTCTCGGGTTCGGACAAGGGCGATCCGGCTCCGATCGGCTCCCCGGCCTCGATCCCCGGCCTCGATCCCCGGCAAGGCGCCGGGTACGGAGGTTTGCCGGCAGCCCGCTCCCTGCTCGAGATCGCGTTCACCCCCCACCCTGGACAGGTGAAGGGGTGAAGCGAGGTCACGTGCGCGACCACCGAACCACGCTCAACCCGCGTAATCCCGGGCGAGAACGATCGTTTCGGGCCGGTGCATCCGCAGGACGGCCGGACGGGACAGCCGCGGGGGGACGTTGAGCCGGGGCGCGTCGACCCGAGACGACGCCTGAACCTGGTTCGCCTGGACCTGGTTCGCCTGGACCTGGTTCGCCTGGACCTGGTTCGCCTCGACGTGCGGCGCGCTCTTGCGCCGGCGCGTCCAGGTCTCGTGCCAGAGGAGCAGCGCCCCGGCCGCGACCACGATCACGCCGCCGATCACGAGGTGCAGGTTCGGAACCTCGCCGAAGGCGAGGTAGCCGAGGCCCATGCCCCAGACCAGCATCAGGTAGTAGAACGGAGAGACCGCGGTGGCCGGCGCCGAGGCGAGCGCCCGGGTCCAGAGATACTGCGCGCCGACATTCGAGGCCCCGAGCAGCCCGAACAGGGCGGCGTCGGGCAGGCTCGGCAGCCGGAAGCCGAACACCAGCAGCACCGAATGCGCCGCCGCCATGACGGCCATCTGCCAGATCAGCAGGGTGCCGGCCTTCTCGGTCTTGGCCATGCCGCGCACCGCCACCGTGACGGTGCCGTACATCACGGCGTTGCCCAGCGCGAACAAGGCCCCGACCTGGAGCGAGTCGGCGCCCGGATTGGTCACCACCAGCACGCCGACGAAGCCCACCACCAGCACGCCCCAGCGCACCGGGTCGGAGGCCTCCTTGTGCCAGAGGATCGCCACCACGGCGGCGAAGAGCGGCGCCGAGAAGCCGATCGCCGTCACCCCGGCGAGCGGCATCAGCCCGAGCGCCAGCACCGTCAGCGTCTGCGAGATCGCCTGCGACAGGCCCCGGGCGACGTGGGCCCCGGGCTTCTTCGTGCGGAACACCCCGAGTCCCGTCGCCGGCAGCATGAAGGCGCAGACCAGCCCGAAGGCGATCGAGGAGCGCAGGAACATCACCTCGCCGACCGGATAATGCGCGACGAGGTGCTTCGAGAACGCGTTCGACAGGGTCAGGAGCACGGTCGCGCCGATCATCAGCGCGATGCCCAGGGGGACGTTGTCGGCGGGGCGGGCGGCCTCCGCCGGCTTCGGGCCGGCGGCCTGAGAAACGGCAGCGCTCGTCATGGGGCGGTCTCCGGCGGAGGTGGCGTCAGGAGACCGGCTGCTCGGCCGGGTGCACGTCCGTGGATTCGGCGCCCGAGGAGTCGCCATCCCGGGCCTTGGTGCCCTCGGACTTGTCATCCGAGAGCTTGGCGGCCGCGAACTCGGCATCCATGAACCAGGGCTTCACCCCGACGCCGCGGCGCAGGGAGTACATGTAGAAGATCGGCATCGTGGCCGGGAACAGGTCGCGGAACTCGCTGCCGTTGAAGGTGACGAACACCGCCTCCGGGAAGGCCGCCGCGACGGCGCGCTTCTCGATCATGTTCATGCGGTGGTAGTCGAGGGCGCCCTGCTCGGTGGAGCCCTCGCCGCGGTACCATTTGGCCGCGCAGGCGATCAGGCTCGCCAGGACCTCGCCCGAGGGCTCCTCCCCGGCCGTGTCCGCGCCGATCTCGCGGGCGAAGGCGACGACGTCGCTGAGCCGGGTGCTGGTGAATCCGCGGGCCTGCGCCGCGGCATCGATGGCGCCGAAATAGGCATTCACCACCTCGGCCGGATGCCCGTTCAGCGACGCGTGGGTGTCGGTGAAGATCAGGCGGAAGATCGCACCCGGCGCGTAGGCCTGGCGCACCCGCTCGGCGAGCTGGCCGAGGTAATCGAGGCAGGCGAGGTCCGGCGGGGCGATCTCCGAGCGCGGGCCCTTGCCCCAGTACAGCACGAACTCGAGCGGGCGCCCGGCCCGGGCCGCCGCCTCGACCATCGGCACCAGCCGCTCGGCGTTGCCCGGCTGCTCGCGCTTGAACGCCCAGGTATTGAAGGATTTGATAATCAACTCTGGATTGAACTTCGCGGCAGGCTTCGCCTTCAGGACTTTTTTCCGTGTTAGTTCCAAGTTGATCGCCCGGCTCGCGCCCTCGGAACGGTCCGTTCCGCTGGGATACGTCGTCTGCATGTCCTTCACCCCCGTCTCGCTCGCGAACGTATATCCGGTAGTAGACTTTTCTAGAGTGGGCATGTCGGCGACCTGTTCATCGTCCGGGATGCGCGATAAGTGGGTTAACGACTTGCTAAAGTCAATCGAATTGCTAACAAATAGTTAACGGCTGCGCAGAGTTGCATTTTTGCCGGCTCAACGTCGCGGCGGCGGGCGGGCGCCGCGGTCGATTCCGCGTCGCCGCCCCGCCCGGCTCGACGATTGCCGCCGCGCTGGACGCGATCTTGCCTTAAGCTGGCGGCCGCCTCATCCCGGGGCGGCACGGCCCCGACCCGAGGGCCGCACGGCCCCGATCCCGGGGCCGCACGAGGGAGGGTCATGGACCTCACCAGCATCACGGAGGTGGTGGTGCCCCGCGCCCGGGCCGCGCTGCCGGCCTGGCGACCGGGCGACGCCTGGCTCGCCGGCGGGACCTGGCTCTACTCCGAGCCGCAGGACGGGATCGGTCGGCTGATCGACCTGCCCTCCCTCGGCTGGGAGCCGCACGCGCTGGCGCCGGAGGGCCTCCGGATCGCCGCGACCTGCACCATCGCGGCCCTCGACCGGCTCGACCTGCCGGCCGCCTTCGCGGCGGCGCCGCTGATCGGGCGGTGCTGCCGGGCGCTGCTCGGCTCGTTCAAGGTCTGGAACGCCGCGACGGTCGGCGGCAATCTCTGCCTGGCCCTCCCCGCCGGCCCGATGATCGCCCTCGCGGTCGCCCTCGACGGGACCGGCCTGATCTGGACGCCCGCGGGCGGCGAGCGGCGCCTGCCGGTCCGCGACCTGGTGCGCGGGCCGCAGGCGACCGCGCTCGCGCCCGGCGAGATCCTGCGCGAGATCGTCCTGCCGGCCGCGGCGCTGCGGCGGCGCACCGCCTTCCGGCGCCTGTCCTTGAGCCCCAACGGCCGCTCCGGCGCCCTGGTGATCGCCACCCTCGACCCGTCGGGCGCCTTCGCCCTGACGGTGACCGCCGCGACCCGGCGCCCGGTGCGGATCGACCTTCGGGGCGTGCCGGGGGCGGACGAGCTCGCAGCGGCGCTCGCCGCGGCGATCCCGGACGGGCTCTGGTACGACGACGTCCACGGCGCGCCGGACTGGCGCCGCCACGTCACCGGGCTCATCGCCGAGGAGGCCCGGGCCGAGATCGCGGGAGGGGTCGCATGAGGCTCACCGTCAACGGCCACGCCCACGAGGTCGCGCCTCGCCCCGGCCAGTGCCTGCGCACGCTGCTGCGCGAACTCGGCTGGTTCGGCGTCAAGAAGGGCTGCGACGCGGGCGATTGCGGCGCCTGCACGGTCCATCTCGACGGCGAGCCGCTGCATGCCTGCCTGGTGCCGGCCTTCCGGGCGGCGGGGCGAACGATCACCACGGTCGAGGGCCTGGCCGGCCCTTGCGCGCCCGGCGACGGCGTGCCGGAGCGGCTGCACCCGGTGCAGGCCGCCTTCGTCGCCGCGCAGGGGTTCCAGTGCGGCTTCTGCACCCCCGGGATGGTGATGACCGCGGCCGTCCTCGACCAGGGCCAGGCCCGCGACCTGCCGGCCGCGCTCAAGGGCAACCTCTGCCGCTGCACCGGCTACCGGTCGATCGCGGACGCGATCGCGAGCATCGCCGAAGGGCGAGAAGGCATCGCCGCCGTCGACGCGCCGCGAGAGGCCTCGACCTGCGCGCACAGCCCGCCGGCCCCGGCCAGCGCGGCGATCGTCAGCGGCCGGACGCGCTACACCCTCGACCTGGACATGCCCGATGCCCTGCACCTGAAGGTGCTGCGCTCGCCGCACGCGCACGCCCGGGTGCGGCGCATCGATGCCGCGGCGGCCCTCGCCCTGCCGGGCGTGGTGCGGGTGCTCACCCACGCGGATGCGCCGGACCGGCTGTTCTCGACCGGCCGGCACGAGAACCCGGCCGACGACGCCGCCGACACGTGGGTGCTCGACCCGGTCCTGCGCTTCGTCGGCCAGCGCGTCGCCGCGGTGGTCGCCGAGAGCGAGGCGGCGGCGGAGGCCGGGTGCCGGGCGCTGGTCGTCGCGTACGAGGTGCTGCCGGCCTGCCTCGACCCCGAGCAGGCCCTCGCCCCCGACGCGCCCCTGGTGCACGGCGCGCGGCCGACCGGCGAGGACGCGCCGCCGCTCCACCCCCACCCCAACCTCGCCGCCGAGGCCCACGGCGAGATCGGCGACGTCGCGGTCGGCCTCGCCGCCGCGGACGTGGTACACGAGGGCACCTACCGCTCGCAGCGGATCCAGCACGCGCATCTCGAGACCCACGCGGCGCTTGGCTGGCGCGACCCGGACGGGCGGCTCGTGATCCGCTCGAGCACCCAGGTGCCGTTCCTCACCCGCGACGCCCTCTGCGCCCTGTTCGATCTCCCCCGTGATCAGGTCCGGGTCGCGTGCGGCCGGGTCGGCGGCGGCTTCGGCGGCAAGCAGGAGATGCTGACCGAGGACCTGGTGGCGCTCGCCGTCCTCGCCACCGGCCGGCCGGTGCGCTTCGAGACGACCCGCGCCGAGCAGTTCACCGCCGCCACCACCCGCCACCCGATGCGGGTGCGGGTGCGCCTCGGCGCCCGCGCCGACGGCACGCTGACGGCCATCGCCCTCGAGGTGCTCTCGAATACCGGCGCCTACGGCAACCATGCCGGCGGCGTGCTGCATCACGGCTGCAACGAGGTGATCGCGGTCTATCGCTGCCCGAACAAGCGCGTCGACGGCACCGCCGTCCACACCCACACCGTGCCGGCGGGGGCGTTTCGCGGCTACGGCCTGAGCCAGACCATCTTCGCGGTCGAATCCGCCATGGACGAGCTCGCCCGCGCCCTGGGGCTCGATCCGTTCGAGCTGCGCCGCCGCAACGCGGTGCGGCCCGGCGACCCGATGGTCTCGACGAGCCTGGAGCCGCACGACGTCCGGTACGGCAGCTACGGCCTCGATCAATGCCTCGACGCGGTCGCGGCGGCGCTCGCGGAGCCGCCCCCCGCGGGCCCGCCGGGCTGGCGCACGGGCTCGGGCATGGCGCTCGCCATGATCGACACCATCCCGCCCCGCGGCCACTTCGCCGAGGCCCGGATCGCGCTCCGGGAGGACGGGCGCTACACCGTGAGCGTCGGCACGGTCGAGTTCGGCAACGGCACCTCGACGGTGCACGGCCAGATCGCCGCGGAGATCTTGGGCACCACGCCGGACCGGATCGCCCTGCGCCAGGGCGACACCGACGCGGTGGCGCACGATACCGGCGCCTATGGCAGCACCGGCATCGTGGTGGCGGGCCAGGCGACGTTGCGGGCCGCCGGGTCCCTGGCCGCGACGCTGAAGCAGCGCGCCGCCGCCCGCCTCGGGACCGACCCCGCCGCCTGCCGCCTCGAGGGGGATGCGGTGGTCGCGGGCGAGGCGCGGATCCCCCTCGCCGACCTCGCCCCTGCGGAGGCCCTCGGCCGGGCCGACGGCAGCCCGCGCTCGGTGGCGTTCAACGTCCAGGGCTTCCAGGTCGCGGTGCGGCCGGGGACCGGCGAGGTCAGGATCCTCAGGAGCGTCCACGCCGCCGATGCCGGGCGGGTGATGAACCCGGTCCAGTGCCGCGGCCAGATCGAGGGCGGCGTCGCCCAGGCGCTCGGCGCCGCGCTCTTCGAGGACCTGGCGATCGATGCCGAGGGCCGGGTCGCGACCCCGTCCTTCCGCACCTACCACATCCCGGCCATCGCCGACGTGCCCCGCACCGAGGTGATCTTCGCCGACACCCATGACGGGATCGGTCCGCTCGGCGCCAAGTCGATGAGCGAGAGCCCGTTCAACCCCGTGGCGGCGGCCCTGGGGAATGCAATCCGGGACGCGACCGGCGCGCGGCTGACCGCGACGCCCTTCGCGCCCGACCGGATCTACCGACAGATCAGCGACGCCATCAGCAGCGGCGAGGAGGAGCGATGGACCTGAAGCGCGACGACGGCCTGACCCGGCCGAATGGTTCTTCCGGAGGAGGAGTCCTGGAGCGCACCTTCGCGCTCTCGGCCCACGGCACGACCGTGCGCACGGAGCTGCTCGCCGGGCTGACCACCTTCCTGACGATGGCCTACATCATCTTCGTCAACCCCAACATCCTGGGCGATGCCGGGATGCCGAAGGGCGCGGTGTTCGTCGCGACCTGCCTC
The DNA here is from genome assembly GCF_003173755.1 of Methylobacterium terrae. Lineage (NCBI taxonomy): Bacteria > Pseudomonadati > Pseudomonadota > Alphaproteobacteria > Hyphomicrobiales > Methylobacteriaceae > Methylobacterium > Methylobacterium terrae. The sequence goes on along the minus strand of NZ_CP029553.1, from coordinate 2,267,115 downwards.
GTCGCGGCGATCGGCTCGCTGGTGATGGCGTTCTACGCCAACTACCCGATCACGCTGGCGCCGGGCATGGGGCTCAACGCCTACTTCGCCTACGTGGTGGTGCTCCAGATGGGCTACACCTGGCAGGCGGCGCTCGGCGCGGTGTTCATCTCCGGCCTCCTCTTCATGGCCGTCACGCTGACCGGCCTGCGCCGGATCATCGTCGAGGGCATCCCGCGATCGATGCGCATCGCCATCACGGTCGGCATCGGGCTCTTCCTCGCCATCATCGCGCTGAAGAGCGCCGGCGTGGTGGCGGCGAGCCCGGCGACCTTCGTCACCCTCGGCGACCTGCACAAGCCGAGCGCGGTGCTGGCGGTGCTGGGCTTCCTGATCGTCGCGGTGCTCTCGGTGCGCAAGGTGCGCGGCGCGCTGCTGGCCGGCATCCTGACCGTCACGGCCCTCAGCTTCGTCGTCGCCGACAACAACTTCCAGGGCGTCGCCTCGCTGCCGCCCTCGATCGCCCCGACCCTGTTCGCCCTCGACATCACCGGCGCCCTGTCGGGCGGGCTCCTCAACGTGATCCTGGTATTCTTCCTCGTCGAGTTGTTCGACGCCACCGGCACGCTGATGGGCGTGGCCAACCGGGCGGGGCTGCTCACGCAAGGCAAGATGGAGCGCCTCGACAAGGCCCTGATGGCCGATTCCTCGTCGATCTTCGTCGGCTCGCTGCTCGGCACCTCGAGCACCACGGCGTATCTCGAGAGCGCGTCCGGCGTCGAGGAGGGCGGCCGCACCGGGCTCACCGCCGCCACGGTGGCGGTTCTCTTCCTCGCCTGCCTGTTCTTCGCGCCGCTCGCCGGCTCGGTCCCGGCCTACGCCACGGCCCCGGCCCTGTTCTACGTCGCCTGCCTGATGCTGCACGAGCTGGTCGACCTCGACTGGGACGACCTGACCGAGGTGCTGCCGGCCTGCGTCACGGCGCTCCTGATGCCCTTCACCTACTCGATCGCCAACGGCGTCGCCTTCGGCTTCATCACCTACGCGGTGATCAAGCTGCTCACCGGGCGGTTCCGGGAGGTGAAGCCGGTGGTGTGGGTGATCGCAGGCGTGTTCCTGTTCAAGTTCGTGGCGACGGGCAGCGCGCATTGAAGGGCGCACCGCCCGAACCCTCCCCTCTGCGGGGGAGGGTTCGGGCGTCGCCTCTCGACCCGCCTCAGTACTTCCGGACCAGGCTCACCAGCCGGCCCTGGATCCGCACCCGGTCGGGCCCGAGCACGCGGGTCTCGTAGGCCGGGTTGGCGGCTTCGAGCGCGATCGACGAGCCGCGGCGGCGCAGGCGCTTGAGGGTTGCCTCCTCGTCGTCGATCAGCGCCACGATGATGTCGCCGGTATTGGCGGTCTCCTGGCGGCGGATCACCACGAGGTCGCCGTCGAGGATGCCGGCCTCGATCATCGAGTCGCCGCGCACCTCCAGGGCGTAGTGCTCGCCGCTGGCGAGGAAGTCCGGCGACATCGCCACCGTGCGGCTCTGGCTCTGGATCGCCGAGATCGGCGTACCGGCGGCGATCCGGCCCATCACCGGCACGCTGACCGACTGGCCGTTCTCGTCCGATGCCGTCGCCATCGCGGGGATGCCGGCGGGCCGCTTCGGCTCGTGGGCGCGACCGCCCTCGACCACGCTGGGGTTGAACCGTACCACCTCGGCGCTCGGCGCGGCCTGCGCCGGCCCCGTCACCGTGTCGGGCAGGCGGATCACCTCGATCGCCCGGGCCCGGTTCGGCAGGCGGCGCAGGAAGCCGCGCTCCTCGAGCGCCGTGATCAGGCGGTGGATGCCCGATTTCGACTTGAGGTCGAGGGCGTCCTTCATCTCGTCGAAGGACGGGGGCACGCCCGTCTCGCGCATTCTCTGCTGAATGAAGCGGAGCAGGTCCAACTGCTTACGCGTGAGCATGTGACACTCTCATCCCCGCGCTGGCGCGCTCCGGAAACAAATCGCGAACATGGTAAGCGTTCCGCAAGTGTTCCGCAAGCGGGTCGGCGAAATCCGCGCGAGAGCACAGCAACGGCCCCCGGCAGAGAGGAGAGATCGAGCCTATTCGGGCGGGACGGGGCGTCAGCCCCGCCCCTTGCGCCCCTTGTATTTCGGCCGCTGGCCCGGAAACCCCTGCGTCGAGCGGCCGGTCGGGCGCTCGGCGTAGGAGAACGGCACCTCGCGGTCGGTGCCCGGGCCCATCTCGTCGAGGTCGGGCTCGCGGATGCGGGTGCCCTCGTCGGAGGTGCCCTTGCCGCCGGGGCCGTAGCCGAGCGGCTCGGGGCCGCGCCGCTTGCGCTTGGCGCCGAAGCGGCCGGCCTCGCGCTCGACGTCGGCCTGCTCGGCCATCGGGTCGTCGGCGATGGCGAGCTCGGTCGCCTGGAGGCGCTTGAGCTCGTCGCGCAGGCGCGCCGCCTCCTCGAAGTCGAGGTCGGCCGCCGCCGCCCGCATCCGCTTCTCGAGGTCGGCCATCACCGCCTTGAGGTTGTGGCCGACCGTGACAGCGGACTTGGCGAGCCCCGTATCGACCTGGACGTGGTCGCGCTCGTAGACGCTCTCCAGGATGTCCGAGATGTTGCGCTTCACGCTCTGGGGCGTGATGCCGTGCTCCTCGTTGTAGGCGAGCTGCTTCTTGCGCCGGCGCTCGGTCTCCGCCATCGCCCGCTCCATCGAGCCGGTGACGTGGTCGGCGTAGAGGATGCAGCGCGCCTCGGCGTTGCGGGCGGCCCGCCCGATGGTCTGGATCAGCGAGGTCTCGGAGCGCAGGAATCCTTCCTTGTCGGCGTCCAGGATGCCGACGAGGGCGCATTCCGGGATGTCGAGGCCCTCGCGCAGGAGGTTGATGCCGATCAGCACGTCGAAGGCGCCGAGGCGCAGGTCGCGGATGATCTCGATGCGCTCCAGGGTATCGATGTCGGAGTGCATGTAGCGGACCCGCACGCCGTTCTCGTGCAGGTACTCGGTCAGGTCCTCGGCCATGCGCTTGGTGAGCGTCGTCACCAGCGTCCGGTAGCCCGCGGCGGCCACCTCCTTCACCTCGCCGAGGAGGTCGTCGACCTGGGATCTCGCCGGTCGCACCTCGATGACCGGATCGACGAGGCCGGTCGGGCGGATGACCTGCTCGGCGAAGACGCCGCCGGTCTGCTCCAGCTCCCACTTCGCCGGCGTCGCCGAGACGTGGATCGATTGCGGGCGCATCGCGTCCCATTCCTCGAACCGCAACGGGCGGTTGTCGAGGCAGGAGGGCAACCGGAAGCCGTACTCGGCGAGCGTCGCCTTGCGGCGGAAGTCGCCCCGGTACATGCCGCCGATCTGCGAGACCGTGACGTGGCTCTCGTCGGTGAAGACGAGGGCGTTGTCGGGCAGGTACTCGAACAGGGTGGGCGGCGGCTCGCCGGGCTTGCGGCCGGTCAGATACCGCGAATAGTTCTCGATGCCGTTGCAGGCCCCCGTCGCCTCGATCATCTCGAGGTCGAAGGTGCAGCGCTGCTCCAGGCGCTGGGCCTCGATCAAGCGGCCCATCCGGGTCAGCTCCTCGACCCGCCACTTCAGCTCGTCCTTGATGCCCTTGACCGCCTGCTGGAGGGTCGGGCGCGGGGTCACGTAGTGGCTGTTGGCGTAGACCTTGACGAACTTGAGCGTGTTGATCGTCTTGCCGGTGAGCGGGTCGAACTCGGAGATCGACTCGATCTCGTCGCCGAACAGGCCGATGCGCCAGCCGCGATCCTCCAGGTGGGCCGGCCACAGCTCGATCACGTCGCCGCGCACCCGGAAGGTGCCGCGGGCGAAGTCGGACTGGATGCGCTTGTATTGCAGCGCCACGAGATCGGCGACGAGCTGGCGCTGCTCGATCTTCTCGCCGAGGCTGACCGTGAACGACATCGCCGTGTAGGTCTCGACCGAGCCGATGCCGTAGATGCACGACACCGAGGCGACGATGATGACGTCGTCGCGCTCCAGGAGCGCCCGGGTGGCGGAGTGGCGCATCCGGTCGATCTGCTCGTTGATCGACGATTCCTTCTCGATGAAGGTGTCGGAGCGGGCGACGTAGGCCTCGGGCTGGTAGTAGTCGTAGTATGAGACGAAATACTCGACGGCGTTGTCGGGGAAGAAGCTCTTGAACTCGCCGTAGAGCTGGGCCGCCAGGGTCTTGTTGGGAGCCAGGATCAGGGCCGGGCGCTGGGTCTCCTCGATGACCTTGGCCATGGTGAAGGTCTTGCCGGAGCCGGTGACGCCGAGCAGGACCTGGTCGCGCTCCTGGCCCTGCACGCCGGCGACGAGCTCGGCGATGGCGCGGGGCTGGTCGCCGGCCGGGGTGAACTCGGAATTCAGCCGGAACGGGACGCCGCCCTCGGATTTCTGCGGCCGCTCCGGGCGGTGCGGCCGCCACAGCTCGCCGTTCTTGAACAGCGGGTTGCCCTCGGTGAGGAGCTTGGTCAGCGCGTCGACCGTCGCCGAGACGCCCTCGGCCGCGAGCGACCCGCGCTCCTCCACCGCCTCGCCGTCGGGCTCGCGCAGGCCGAGCGCCTGGGCGAGCGCCGGCTCGACATCGGCCGCCGTGCCGTGCGCGAAGGCGGCCTGCGGCGCCTCGCCGAAGCCGTCCGGGGCCGCATCCGGCCCGCGCTTGGCACGGCGCACGGGTTTGGCGCCGCTCTTGGCGCTGCTCTTGGCGCCGCTCTTGGCGTCCGGCTCGGCGTCCGGTTTGACCGCGGCCGCGTCCTTGCGCGGGCGGCCGCGCTTCGGCGGCTCGGGCGGCGGAGGCGGCTCGATGACGGGCAGGCGGTCGCGGTTCAGCGCCGGGTTCAGCAGCTCGGCGAGGAACGGGTCGAGCGGCTTCAGCTCGGGCTTCGAGGCCTTGCCGGTCGACAGGCGGGGCTTCTTCGGGGCGGGCATGGACCTGATATGGCAAGCACCGCCGGGGCCGGAAAGGGCGCGTGTCATCGCATCTCTGCGCGACGAACCCGTTTCACCCTTCCCGGAGCCCCTTCGGCTCAGCGCAATCGGGCGACCGCGAGGGCGTTGCCCTCGACGAGCACGAAGCCGATGCCGGCCCGGCGCAGGGCCGTGACCGCCGCGTGGCGGCTGCGGGCCGCCTGCCCCTCGCCCTCCTCCTCCAGGCGCCGGATGGTCGAGAGCGAGAGGCCGCTGGCGGCGGCGAGATCGGCCATCGACCAGTCGAGCAGGCCGCGGGCGGCGCGCAGATGGGCGCCCTCCACCGCCTGCTCCAGGCTGCGCCGCGCCGGCCCGGTCGGGACCGGCCGGATCCCGTCGACCCGGGAATTCAGGCTGGCCCAGGTCTCGATCCGTCCCGCGGCGTCGCGCACGGGGACGAACACGCCCCGGAACCGGCCCCTCTCGCCGCCCTCGAGGGCCAGGTGCTGCTCGACCACGAAGGGCCGCCCGGCGGCGAGCAGCCCCCGGAGCCGGTCGAGGACGCACGCGCGCTCCTCCGGCACCAGGATCCGGGTCCAGTCGTCGTGGAAATCCTGCTGCGACAGGCCGGTGAGGCTCAGGAGCTCCCGCGAGGCGATGCGCATCGGCGTGCCGCAGGGCGAGGCGTGCGTCCAGGCCTGGGCCTGCTCGAACAGGGCCCACCGCCGCCGCTGCTCCTCCCGGTGCAGGCCGGCCAGGCGCTCGGCGTCGGTCACGTCCAGCACCACTCCGGCCACCGCCCGCGGCCGGCCCTCCGGGGTGACGTAGGCGGTACCGCGGCAGGCCAGCACCCGCATCGTTCCGTCCGGCCGGATCACCCGGACGGTGTGGTCGTTGAACAGCCCGTCCCGCATCACCTGGACATTGGCCACGATGAGCGGCCGGTCGTCGGGATGGACCAGGCTGAGAAACAGGCCGTAATCCGCCCGCACGGCCCCCGGCTCGAAGCCGAGGAGCCGGTAGAGGCCCGGCGACCAGGCCTGCTCGTCGGTGGCGAAGGTCCAGGTCCAGCTGCCGGTCAGGCCGTGCGCCTCGATGAGGCGCAGGAAGTCGCGGTCCGGGAAGGAGCCGCCGAAGCAGGGCTCGGCGAACGGGGGGACATGCCGGTTCACGACGGCCTCGCGGGTTCCGCGCGCGGACGGGCCGGCGGCTCGCAGGTGCGCGGTTCCCGGGTGCGAGTCTCCTGGTCGCGCGTCTCCTGGCCGCGAGTCTCCTGGCCGCGGGGCTCCCCGGGCAGCGGGTCCTCGGCCGCGAGCGGGGCCGGCAGGTCGCGGTCCCAGGGCGGGTCGGCGAAGCGGCGCGCCACGAACTCGACCAGCGCCCGGACCTTGGCCGGCGGGCGGCGTCGCGAGGGCATCACCGCGTGGATCGGCAGCGACGGGATGCCCCCGAGGTCGAGCGCCACCAGGCTGCCCCGGCGCAGGGCGTCGGCAACCAGGAAGGTCGGCTGGTAGATCACCCCGAGCCCGGCTTCGGCCGCCGCCGCCAGGGCGGCGCCGTTCGAGGCCCGCAGCGATCCCTCGACCGGCACGGTGACGCCCTCGAACCGCCAGCCGTCGCTGCTCGCCAGGGTGTAGCCGAGGCAATTGTGCTGGCCGAGATCCTCCGGGCGGCGCGGCCGGCCCCGCGCCGCGAGATAGGCCGGCGCGGCGCAGACCCGCATCCGGCACGGCGCGAGCGCCCGCGCGACCAGGCTCGAATCCCGCAGGTGGCCGATCCTGAGCGCCAGGTCCCAGCCCTCCTCGATCAGGTCGACCGGGCGGTCGTTGAGGCCGAGCTCGACGGTGAGCGCCGGGTGGGCCCGGCCGAACTCGGCCAGCGCCGGGGCGACGTGCAGCACCCCGAACGAGACCGGCACGTTGAGCCGCAGGGTGCCGCGGGGCTCCTCCGCCTCGGCCCCGGCCGCCGCCTCGGCCTCGTCGATCTCGGCGAGGATGCGCTCGCAGGCCTCGAGGTAGCGCCGGCCGGCCTCGGTCAGCGTCAGGCGGCGGGTGGTGCGGTGCAGGAGCCGCGCACCGAGCCGGTCCTCCAGGGCGGCGACGTGCTTGGTGACGCCGCTCTGCGACAGGCCGAGCGCCCGCGCGGCGGCCGACAGGCTGCCGGCGGCGGCGACGCGCACGAAGATCTGCATTCCGGTCAGCCGGTCGGGCACGACGCGATCTCACTCCGAGCGTGTGAGGTGATGCTACGAGATGCCGGATTTCCGGACATTCTCAAACGGTGCAGTCTGCGCAGACCGCCGGACTCAGGGGACGAGACGAGCAGAAGACCATGCAGGAGACCAACACCGCGACCATGACCGCGCCGGTCGACCCCCGCACCCGCATCGGCCACGTCCACCTGCGGGTGGCCGACCTCGACCGGGCGCTCGGCTTCTATTGCGGGGTGCTCGGCTTCGCGCTGATGCAGCGCTACGGCACCCAGGCGGCCTTCGTGTCGGCCGGCGGCTACCACCACCATATCGGGCTCAACACCTGGGACAGCGCCGGCGGCACCCCGCCCCCGCCCGGCCATACCGGGCTCTACCACGTGGCGATCCTCTACCCGACCCGGGCGGCCCTCGCGGACGCGCTCGCGCGCCTCGAGGCCGCCGGCATCCCGCTCACCGGGGCGAGCGACCACGGCGTCAGCGAGGCGCTCTACCTCGACGATCCCGACCGCAACGGAGTGGAACTGTACCGGGACCGGCCGGAGGACGAGTGGCCGCGGGACGAGGCGGGCGGCCTCAGGATGGTGACCCGCCGCCTCGACCTCGCGTCGCTGCGGGCGGCCGCTACTCGGCCGTAGGCGCCTCGGGCGCCGCGTCCGGGGTGCGGAAATACGGCTCGACCGGGCCCTTCAGCTTCACGGTCATCGGGTTGCCGAAGCGGTCCTTGGCGTTGCCGGCGGCGAGGCGCACCCAGCCCTCGCTGACGCAGTACTCCTCGACGTTGGTCTTCTCGACGCCCTTGAAGCGCACGCCGACACCGCGCTCGAGCAGGGCGGCGTCGTGGAAGGGGCTGCGCGGGTCGGTGCTGAGGCGGTCGGGCGGGGTGTCGGTCATCGGGCAAGCCTCCGGGCATGAATCGGCGCCCCAGGTAGCCGCTCCCGGCGCCGCTGCCAATCCGCCTCCGGCCTGCGCCGCACCTTGGAATTTTCATAACTCAGATCTCAATATAGATTGCAGTATCTAAAATAGAAGTCCTCCAATATTTCGCGATGATCTTGCGAATGACGACATCGTGCTGCATGGAGGGCGGGCCGATCCCCGGCACGACCCGAGATGGAGGCCGCGATGGCGCGAGCGCTAATCCTGATTCACGGCTATGCCGGGCTGATCCGCGAGGGATGGCCCCCGGTCGGCCTGTCCTGGGAGCGGCTGGTCGGCCTGTTCAGCGAGGCGGAGGGCGCGCGATGACCACGATGAAGACGAACGCGGCGACCCTGCACCGGCGCGAGCGCCTGCGGGCGGAGGCCGAGGCGCAGGGCCAGGACGCCCTGGAGCGGGCCCTGACGCTGGCTTTCTGGGACGCCCTGGAGCGCGGCCCGCTGCCGCCGATGGCCGCGCTCGAGGCCGCCGCCCGCACGGTCGGCACGCTCTACCGCCAGATCGCCTCCCTGCACGGCCCGGCGCCGCGCTGCGGCTGCGGCTGGACCCCCGAGCCCGACGAGGACCTGATCCGGCTCGAGGCGATGCTGGCGGCGGCGCTCATCGAGCGGCCGAGGCCGATGCTCGCCGACCTGCCGGTGCAGGGGCGGGCGTGACGGCTGCGGTCGGCCGGAGGCTCCTCCGGTCTCGCTCGCGACCCCGTTCTCAGGTCCTCGATGGAGACGACGAAGCAGCGCGCAAGGATACGACGCCGATGCGGTTCGAACGCCACGCGTCATCCCGAGGCCGCGCAGCGGCACCCGGGATGACTACAAGGGCGTCGGACGGACGGTTCCGGAAGCTCACCGCGGCGCCGTGCCGTCCGGCCGGCTCGCCGGCAAACCGCCGGGGGCGTCCGGATAGGCGGTGCTCGGCACCGGGCCGGCCTGGCCGACCGAGCTGCTCGGCGTCGGCGTCCGGCTCGCATCCGCCGCCCCCGAGGGGCCCGGCGCCGCCGGGCACGGGCCGGGGCTCGGGCAGGCGGCGTGGTCGGTGGCGACCGGGCGGCCGCCGCGCTCGGCCGAGGGCTGGCCGCCCGGGCTGTCGGGATAGGCCGCGGCCCCGCCGGGCTGGCGCGAGGGCGCGGGCGGCGTCGGCGAGCCCTGGGCAGGCGGTCCTTGGGCGAGTGCCGGTGCGGCCGGGAGGGCGAGAGCCGCGAGCAGGATCAGGATTGCCGTGCGCATCAGATGTCCCGCCGCTGCATCGCGCCCGCGATGTGGTCGGCCTGGCGGAGCGCCAGCGCCACGATGGTCAGGGTCGGGTTGCAGGCCGCACCACTGGTGAACTGGCTGCCGTCGGAGACGAACAGGTTCTTGACGTCGTGGGTCTGGCCGAACTTGTTCAGCACGCCGTCCCGCGGCTTCGCGCTCATCCGGTTGGTGCCCATGTTGTGGGTGCTCGGATAGGGCGTGACCGGGTAGGTGACGGTGGCGCCGACCGCCTCGTAGATCGCCGCGCCCCGCTGGTAGGCATGGTTGCGCATCGCGATGTCGTTGGGGTGGTCGTCGTAGTGCACGCTCGCCACCGGCATGCCGTGCTTGTCCTTGACGGTGGGGTCGAGGGTGATGCGGTTCGTCTCCTGCGGCAGGTCCTCGCCGACGAGCCACATCCCGGCCATGCGCGGATACTGCTCCATGGCGCTGGTGAAGGACCGGCCCCAGGCGCCGGGATTGAGGAAGGCGGCCATGAAGGGCACGCCGAGCGACACCGTCTCCATCTCGTAGCCGCCGGAAAAGCCGCGCTTGGGGTCGTGATGGGCCTCGTCGCGGATGATGCCCGCCATGGTGGTGCCGCGATACATGTGCACCGACTTCTCGAACACGCCGTAGACGCTGCCGGTCATGTGGCGCAGGTAGTTGCGGCCGACCTGGCCCGACGAGTTGGCGAGCCCGTCGGGGAACAGCGAGGACGCGCTGTTGAGGAGCAGCCGCGGGCTCTCGATCGAGTTGCCGGCCACCGCGACGATGCGGGCCTTCTGGCGCTGGAGCTTGCCGGTCTCATCGGCGTAGACCACGCCCGTCACCTTGCCCGACGCGTCGTGCTCGATGCGCAAGGCCATGCAGTTCGGGCGGACTTCCAGGTTGCCGCTCTCCTCGCCGCGGGGGATCTCGGCGATCAGCGTCGACCACTTCGCGCCGGACTTGCAGCCCTGGAAGCAGAAGCCGATCTGCTGGCACGCGCCGCGGTCGTGGCGCTCCTGGCTGTTGATCGCCATGCGGCCGGTATGGACCTCCTTGTAGCCGACGCGGCGGGCGCCGGCCTCCATCACCTTGAAGTTGTTGTTGCCCGGCAGGCCCGGGATGCCGTTGGTGCGGGTCACGCCCATCCGGTCCTCGGCCTTCTCGTACCAGGGGTCGAGCTCGGCCCGGGTGAGCGGCCAGTCGAGGAGGTTGGCGCCGGGAATCGCGCCGTAATGGTCGCGGATGCGGAACTCGTGCTCCTCGAAGCGCAACGAGGCGCCGGCCCAGTGCACCGTCGAGCCGCCCACCGCCTTGACGATCCAGGCCGGCAGGTTGGGGAAGTCCCGCGCCACCCGCCACGAGCCCGAGGTGGTGCGCATGTCGGTCCAGGCGAGCTGGGCGAAGCTCGCCCACTCGTCGTTGACGAAATCCTCCATGTTGTGGCGGGCGCCCGCCTCGAGGATGACGGTCTTGATGCCCTTGAGCGCGAGCTCCGTGCCGAGCGTGCCGCCGCCGGCGCCGGAGCCGACGATGACGACGAGGCCGTCGTCGTTCAGGTCGAATGTGGCCATGGTTTCCTCCGGTCCGCGCGGCCGGGCCGGCGCGGCTGTTCATTGATTGTTCTTGTGTTGACGGTCGATATTGCGGGCGTGCGCGGCCGGTCAGACCTTCGGCAGCCAGTCGATGTCGTTGAAGCCGCGGTTGATGTAGCCGCCCTTGTCGGCCGACGGGCCCTCGTAGCCGAATTTCGGCCACAGCTCCGGCTGGTTGTAGAGCGAGACGACAAGGTCGGAGCGGATCTTCTTGAAGAAGTCGGTGTGGCTGATGCCCTCGAGCACGGCGACGCGGTCGGCCTCCCAGCCGATCTGCGCGTAGGCGACCTTGTGGCGGGCCTGCGCATCCTCGTCGAGGCGGCGCACCCCTTGCGTCAGCAGCGTCTTCACCGCGGGGTCCGCGGCGGCCTTGCCGTCCCAGGGCTTGATCGCCGTGATGTAGTAGACGTCGCCGAGGAAGTCGTGCGGGTAGATGTCCCGCGCCATCTTCACCAGGGTCTTCAGTTCGGCCGGCGCCAGGGCGGCCCCGTTCTCGGCCCACGCCTCGGAGATCGGGAGCCCGGCGCCGGTGGCGAGGGCGGCGGCGGGCGCGGCGACGGCGGCGCTCTGCAGGAAGCCGCGGCGGCTGAACCGCGTGCGCGGATCGACTTCTCTCATCGGGTGTCTCCTCGGGTCATGGTTCTTGTCGGGGTCGTCGTGCCGCCGGCACGGGGCGCGTCTGCGCGCGCTTCCCGGCCGGCCGGGATGCGTCAGCCGAAGCGGCCGCCCTTCTGGATCACCTCGATCTTGTAGCCGTCCGGATCGGTGGCGAAGAAGAAGCGGGCGAGCGTCTTGCCCTGGTGCTGGAAGTCCTTGACCGGGGTCGCCGGCAGGCCCGCCTCGGTGAAGCGGGCGTGCTCGGCATCGACGTCGTCGACCACCACCGCGAGGTGGCCGTAGCCGTTGCCGAGGTCGTAGGGCTCGGTGCGGTCGAAATTGACCGTCAGCTCCAGCTCGAACGGCGAGGAGGGGTGACGCAGGTAGACGAGCGCGAAACCGTCGAAGCCGATGCGCTCGGCGAGTTCCAGGCCGAAGGCGCGGGCGTAGTAGGCGCGGGAGCGCTCCTCGTCGAGGACGCGGATCATCGAGTGGACGGGCTTGGCCATCGGCAGCGGAAACCTCGTTGCGTGCGGGGGCGCCGCGCCTCGCGGCCGCCCGGGTGTCGCCGCTTAGACTAGCTCCAGGGAAGCGGCCCGGGTGGTAGCGGGATGTGACGCCCGCCCCGATGCGCCCGCGGCGCGCGCCCCCCTCACGCAGCGAAACGGCCGCGCGCGCAGGTCCGGCCCACGGCCCGGCACCGATCCTTGTTCCGCGCCGCCGCGTGCGCGGGGGCACATCGCGGCGGTTCGCGGCCGCCTATATTCCGATCATCGCAACAGAGGCAGGCCATCGACCCCGGCCTGCACAGCGCAACGGAGCCTGAATACCAGATGAAGACCCGCATCGCCGCCGTCGTCACCGCGATTGTCCTTGGCGCCGCTCCGATCTCGTCCGCCATGGCATTCAGCGCGACCTCCTCCGCCGCCCCGTTCTCTCCCCGCGACGTCGAGACCACAGGGTCGATCGGCTCCGCCAACACCAGCGTGCCGTTCTACGGCGCCTGCCCGATGAGCTCGGCCTCGGAAGGCAACGCCAACCAGCAGAACTTCCCGGTCAAGCAGTACGGACAGACCTCCGGCGGCCACCGCTGCTGACCGGTGCAGATCCTGACGAACCTGAAGTGACGATTTCGATACGGAAGATCTCGACGATGAGCGACATGAAACTTCTGCGCGCCGTGTCCTACGGCATGATCGGTGTCCTGGCCGGCGGTCTCGCCATGACGGTGTTCGGCACCGCCAACGCCCTGATGGGATTGTAACGACCCAGAGGGACCGCCCCCGGGCGGTCCCTCTCCCGTCGTGGACGCGGTCGCAGACGCGCCGGAACCGCAGAGCTTCCGCCGATTTGCTCCGCAGCAACACTCGTCGGAGACCGCCATGGCCCCCCTCGCCCGCCTCGTTCTCGCTACCCTGCCCGCCGCCCTAGTCCTGGCCGCCGTCACCGCGCCCGCCCTCGCGATCTCGGATCGCCGCGACCAGCCGACCCAGGCCGACGTGCCGGACGAGGCGCGCGGCACCAGCCCCGGCGTCGCGCCGCCGCAGGCGATCAAGCCCGACACCAAGGTGATGCCCGGCGATACCGGCCTGAGCGGCGGCGCGCGCGCGCGCACCAACCCGCTCGAGCAACTCGACGCCAAGGACCGCCGCGCCACCGGCGGCGGCGACGGGGCCGGCGACCGCCGCTGAGGCAACCGCTTCCGGGCCACGCGGTTAACAGGCGTCACACGCGCGACGGGAGGCGCCCCATGGGTCTGCTCGATCAGGTCATCGGTTCCGTGCTCGGCAACGTCCTCGGGGGCGGGGGCCGCCGAGAGGGCGGTCAAGGGGGCTCCGGCGCGATGTCGCCCCTCGTCAAGGCGCTGCTGATGCTGCTCGCCGCCAAGGCGATGAACGGCGGCTTCGGCGACATCTTCGGCGGCGGCCGCCGGCCGGTGCCCCAGGGCGGGCCGGAGGACGGCTACGCCCCCGATCCGCACGGCTACGGCACGCCCGATCCCCGCGACGAGGCGCCCCGCTCCCGGCGCGGCGAGGATCCGGACAACCCGTATTCCGACCTCGCCGGCATGCTCGACGGGCCCGGCGGCGGGACCATGCCCCCCTCCCCCGGCGACGGCGGGGCGCAGAACCCGTTCGACCAGGGCGCCGGCCCCTATTCCCGCCTCGACCGGGAGCAGCCCGACGACGCGGGCGGCGGCGGCCTCGACCACCTGATCGATCGCTTCCGCCAGGGCGGCCTCGGCGAGCTGATCGAATCCTGGATCGGCCCGGGCCACAACCGGCCGATCCAGCCGCAGCAGCTCGCCCAGGCCCTCGGGCCCGACACGATCGACACCCTCAGCCATCAGACGGGCCTGGGCCGCGACGACCTGCTGGCCCAACTCGCCCAGGTTCTGCCCGGCGTGATCGACGGCCTGACGCCGCAGGGGCGGCGCCCGAACCGAGACGAGACGCGGGGCTGGTGAGCCTTTCGCCGGCGCCCGGACCTCTCTTCCGGGCGACGGCGTCGCGAGCAGGACTTTCGCGAGCAGGGGTTTCGCGCCGATGGCCTACGAGCTCCATTACTGGCCGGCGATCCAGGGACGGGGCGAGTTCGTCCGCCTCGCCCTCGAGGAGGCCGGGGCCGACTACGTCGACGTCGCCCGGGAGGACGGCATCGACGGAATGATGGCGGGCCTCGACCGGCCGCCCCACCCGCCCTTCGCGCCGCCCTACCTGCGCGACGGCGACCTGGTGATCGGCCAGACCGCGGCGATCCTGCTCCATCTCGGGCCGCGCCTCGGCCTCGTGGCCGAGAGCGAGGCCGACCGGATCTGGACCCACCAGATCCAGCTCACCATCGCGGACGCGGTGGCCGAGGCCCATGACAGCCACCACCCGATCGCCTCCGGCCTCTACTACGAGGAGCAGAGGCCCGAGGCGGCCCGCCGGGCGCGGGATTTTCGCGAGAACCGGATCCCGAAATTCCTCGGCTGGCTCGAACGGGTGCTGGCGACGAACCCTGCCGGTCCGCGCCACCTCGTCGGCGACCGCCTCAGCTACGCCGACCTCTCGCTGTTCCAGCTCGTCGAGGGCCTGGCCTACGCCTTTCCGCTCGCGACCGAGCGGGCGCTCGCCGCCACCCCGAAGGTCGTCGCCCTGCATCGCCTCGTGGCGGCCCGGCCGCGCATCAACGCCTACCTGGCGAGCGAGCGGCGCATCCCCTTCGACGAGGACGGGATCTTCCGGCGCTACCCGGAGCTCGACGGGTAGGGCGGCGCCTCGCGGCGGGACCGCGCTTTTGCGTGCATTTTCGAGCGAACACAATTTGAAGATGCAGTTGCGCGGAGGCCGTCGGCGCGCGCCGACCTGTCGCTCGGCCGCAACAGATCGATCGCCCGCGATCGGTTCCGCCAAACCATTGATCTAACGGCGTTTCGCGGTTCACGCGTTGCCGCTGCGCCACAGGCTGTGTCCGCAAACGGACAGCTTTGGCTCACGGTTAACGAAAAATTAACCATTTCGGCGCGAAAGTCGTTTTAACAAATCGTTCACCACCTCGCACCTCACCGTGCGCGCCGAAAGATGTCGCGAGTCCACCGCGAAGTCCCGGCACCTCTCTGAAATACAGAAAATAAGCAGACCCGCTGCCGTGACCGGCGGCGGAACCAAGAAACTCGTCCAAAAATCTCTGCAAGAATCTTTGGGGGCTGGCGTGTACATCGTCGTCGACGAGCGGGAAAGCGTGGCCGCTCAGTACGTTGAGGGCTTCGATTCGGAAGGCGTGGCGGCCCGGGGGCTGGACGTGCGGGACGTCCAGACCTGGATCGACACGACGCCGGCCCAGGATCTCGCGGCGATCCAGGGCTTCGTGATCGGCGACTGCGCCGACCGCACCGCCTTCACCGGGCTGCTGCGCAGCCTGTCGGGCGCGCCGATCATCGCCCTCAACGAGACCCGCTCCCTCGAGCAGACCCTCGCCCTGTTCACCGCCGGCATCGACGACGTGGTGCGCAAGCCGGTCCACGTGCGGGAGATCATCGCCCGGGCCGGTGCGATCCGCCGCCGGACCAACCGCAGCGAGGTCAAGCCCGCGAGCACGCCCGACCGCAGCGGGCGCCTCACCGTCCACGCCGACGGGCGCGACCCCGAGATCGACGGCCAGAGCCTGCTCCTGCCCCGGCGCGAGCGCGACATCCTGGACTACCTTGCCCGCAACCGCGGCCGGCCGGTGACCAAGGGCCAGATCTTCAAGGCGGTCTACGGCGACCTCGACACGGCGGTCGACGAGAGCGTGGTCGAGGGCCACATCAGCAAGCTGCGCAAGAAGCTGCGGATGCGCCTCGGCTACGACCCGATCGAGGCCAAGCGCCTGGCCGGCTACACCTTCGTCGGCTGAGTTCCCGCCCCGACCGGTCGAGACGAAAGAAAGCCCCGGGCGGTCCACCGCCCGGGGCTTTCTCGCGTCGGCGCGACCGCCGCCGGGGCGGCGGCGGTCGATCGTCTTAGCGGAAGAGCGAGAGGACGTTCTGGCTGGCCGAGTTGGCGATCGAGAGCGCCTGGACCGCCAGCTGCTGCTGGGTCTGCAGCGCCTTCAGCTTCGTCGACTCCTCCTCGACATCGGCGTCGACCAGGATGCCGATGGTGCGGTCGTTGGCCTTCATCAGCGTGTCGACGAAGGTCTTCTGCCCGTCGATCTGCGTCTTGTTGGCGCCGAGCTTCGTGCCGGCATCGGTCACGCTGGCGATCGCCTTGTCGACCATGTTGAGGATGCTCGCCACATCGGCGTCGCCGGCCGAGCCGACGAGCGTCGCGATGTTGAAGTTCGCCACCGAGTAGGAGCCCGAGATCGCCGTGTAGGTGCCGGAGGTGGTGTCGAGGATGCCCTTGCCAGTGGTGGTCGTCGAGGCGGTGCCGGCGCCGGCCGCGGCGTTAGTGCCGGTGATCGTCTGGTTGGCGGTGAAGCCGAAGCTGGTCACGTCCGCGCCGTTCGCCGTCACTGAGGCGTTGCTGCCCGCCCCCGTGTTCGTCAGCACCAGCTTGCCGCCCGTGAGGCTCGCGGTGGCGGTGCTGCCGGCGGCCTTGAGCTGGATGTTGATCAGGGTCACGGCGTCCGCGCCGCTCAGCGTGGCGGCGCCCGAGCTCACCGCCGAGCCGGCGTTGGTGTAGGCGGCGGCGTTCAGGGTCACGGTGGTGACCGGGCTGCCGGTGCCGTCGTCGACGGTCAGGACCTTGGTGTTGGCGCCCGAGATGTTGAGGGCCGCGTAGGCCGTGCCGGCGGTGAGCACCGGCGCGTTCGTGGTCGCGCCGAAACCGATGTCGGCGGCGGCGAACTTGGTCGAGTCGGTCGGGTTGGCGTTGCCGATCTTGAGCGTGGCGCCGGTGCCGGTGCCGACGGTGGCGAAGGTCAGGCGGCCGGCATTGTCGAGACCGGCGGTGACCTTGCCGCCGAGCTTGGCCGTACCCGAGGCCGCGATCTGGTTGTTGATCGCCGCCAGCATCTCGTCGGTGGTGACCTTGGTCAGGTCCTTGGCGGTGGACTTCAGGGTGTCCTTGTCGAGCTGGATCGCCGCGCTGGCGCCGCCGCCGAGGTCGATCACGAAGTTGACCTGGTTGGTCTTGCCGGCGGTCGCGGTGGCGAAGTCGGCGGTGCCGCCCGAGAAGGCGCCGGTGCCGGTGAGCGAGGTCGAGCCGACGACCTGGGCCGCCGTGGCGGGCTTCGTCACCGTGGTGCCGGCGTTCTTGTCGTAGAGCTTGATCGAGGCGACGTCGACGTTGACCATCGAGAAGGTGATGGTGCCGTCCGAGCCGCGCGAGAAGCCGGCGACGACCTTCTGGTTCGCCTGGTAGTTGGTGTTGGCCGGGCTCGAATCGACCGAGAGCCAGTTCTGGCCGCTGGCGTTCGACGAGTCGGCGGTGGCCTTCATCTTCGACTGGATGGCGGCGATCTCGGTCTGGACCTTGGCGCGGTCGACGCCCGGGGTCAGCGCGCTCTGCAGCTTGGCGCGGATGTTCTGGAGGTCGGTGATGATCGAGTTGAGGCCGTTATAGGCGGTGTCGACGGCCGAGGAGCCGAGGCCGAGCGAGTCCTTGACCGCCGAGAGCGAGGCGTTGTCGGTGCGCACGGTGGTGGCGATCGACCAGTAGGCGGCGTTGTCGGAGGCGGCCGAGACGCGCTGGCCGGTCGAGACCCGGTTGCTCGTCATGTCGAGCTGGGTGTTGATCGACTTGAGGGTCGTCAGGGCCGTCATCGCGGCGTTGTTGGTCAGCAGGCTGGTCACGGATCTGTCTTCCGAAAAAGGAGGGACGAGAGGAGAGCCCGGGTCAGCGGGCTCGCACCGGCGCGGCCTGGCGGCCCCCGAGGGGCCGGGACGAACCCGGGAGGGATCCATCCGCCGCGCATCACACCTCCGGACTCGCACCGGATCAGCGGACCGACGTCATGTCCGTGGATCTCGCCGGAGACCCACCCGCTGGCCTGTTCCCGGAAGCGCCGCCGCAGGGTTGCCGGAAGCGCTTCTCGATGCGGCGATAATGACCGAGTAGGCTTACAAAGCGATTAACCAAACCGGGTCGCAATTGTCCCGATCGCGACGATCACCGGCCAGGAACCATCCGCGACGCCGACGCACAGGCGACCGGCCGATCTTCGACGATTGCGGAAACCGGTGAAGATGTATTAACCATGTTCTTTCCGCACCGGACGATCCCGGTGCGGACACCCGGAATGCGAGAAGGGCCGCGCTCGAAGCGAGCGCGGCCCTTCTTCGTGGATCCATGCAAGAGGCGGTCCGGGAGGACCGCCCTCCCCCGCTCAGCGGAAGAGCGAGAGGACGTTCTGGCTGGCCGAGTTGGCGATCGAGAGCGCCTGGACCGCCAGCTGCTGCTGGGTCTGCAGCGCCTTCAGCTTCGTCGACTCCTCCTCGACGTCGGCGTCGACCAGGATGCCGATGGTGCGGTCGTTGGCCTTCATCAGCGTGTCGACGAAGGTCTTCTGCCCGTCGATCTGCGTCTTGTTGGCGCCGAGCTTCGTGCCGGCATCGGTCACGCTGGCGATCGCCTTGTCGACCATGGTCAGGATGCTCGACACGTCGGCGTCGCCGTCCGAGCCGACGAGGTTCGCGATGTTGAAGTTCGTCACCGAGTACCCGCCGCCGCCGAACGAGGCGTTGTAGGTGCCGGTGTTGGTGTCGAGGATGCCCTTGGCGGTGGTGGTGGTCGCGGCCGTGCCGGCGCCGGCGGAGGCGTTGGTGCCGGTGATCGTCTGGCCGGAGGTGAAGCCGAAGCTGGTCACGTCGGTGCCGGCGACCGTCACCGCCGCGCCGGTGCCGGCGCCCGTGGTCGTGAAGCTGATCTTGCCGCCCGCAAAGCTCGCGGTGGCGGTGCTGCCGAGCGTCTTGAGCTGGGAGTTGATCAGGGTCACGGCGTCCGCGCCGCTCAGCGTGGCGGCGCCCGAGCTCACCGCCGAGCCAGCCCCCGTGTAGGCCGCCGCGTTCAGCGTCACGGTCTTGACGCCGCCGCCGTCGTTGACGGTGATCACCTTGGTGTTGGCGCCCGAGATGTCGAGCGCGGCGTAGTTCGTGCCGGCGGTCAGGAGCGGCGCGTTCGAGGTCGTGCCGAAGCCGATGTCGGAGGCGGCGAACTTGGTGGTGTCGGTCGTGTTGGCGTTGCCGATCTTGAGCGTCGCGCCGGTGCCGGTGCCGACGGTGGTGAAGTTCAGGCGGCCGGAGGTGTCGAGGCCGGCGGTGACCTTTCCGGTGAGCTTGGCCGCGCCCGAGGCCGCGATCTGGTTGTTGATCGCCGCCAGCATCTCGTCGGTGGTGACCTTGGTCAGGTCCTTGGCGGTGGACTTCAGGGTGTCCTTGTCGAGCTGGATCGCCGCGCTGGCGCCGCCGCCGAGGTCGATCACGAAGTTGACCTGCTTGGTCAGACCGCCCGACGGCGTGGCGAAGTCGGCGATGCCGCCGGGCGAGAAGGCGCCGGTGCCGGTGAGCGAGGTCGAGCCGACGACCTGGGCCGCGGTGGCGGGCTTCGTCACCGAGGAGCCGGCGTTCTTGTCGTAGAGCTTGATCGAGTTGACGTCGATGTTGACCATCGAGAAGGTGATGGTGCCGTCCGAGCCGCGCGAGAAGCCGGCGACGACCTTCTGGGTCGCCTGGTAGTTGGTGTTGGTGGCGGTCGAGTCGACCGAGAGCCAGTTCTGGCCGCTCGAGTTCGACGAGTCGGCGGTGGCCTTCATCTTCGACTGGATGGCGGCGATCTCGGTCTGGACCTTGGCGCGGTCGACGCCCGGGGTCATCGCGCTCTGCAGCTTGCCGCGGATGTTCTGGAGGTCGGTGATGATCGAGTTGAGGCCGTTATAGGCGGTGTCGACGGCCGAGGAGCCGAGGCCGAGCGAGTCCTTGACCGCCGAGAGCGAGGCGTTGTCGGTGCGCACGGTGGTGGCGATCGACCAGTAGGCGGCGTTGTCGGAGGCGGTCGAGACGCGCTGGCCGGTCGAGACCCGGTTGCTGGTCGTATCGAGCTGGCTGTTGATCGACTTGAGGGTCGTCAGGGCCGTCATCGCGGCGTTGTTGGTCAGCAGGCTGGTCACGGCGATCGTTCCGGTCTTGCGCGTGGGCGGGAATGTGCGATGGTCTCCGGGCTCGCACCGGTGCAGAGGAACGGTCCTGTGCCTGCAGCCGCAAAGCACATGTCCGTCTGCGCGTTACTACACATCCGGCTTCTCACCGGGGTCAGCGGTTCGACATCATGTCTTGAGCTTGCAAAAGCTCATCCGCTGCGCCTGCCTCGGCGGCCGTTTCTGGCCCCGTCGACAGGAGGGACTATCGCAATCCTCGCCTTATCAAGCGATTAAGCCGCCCTCCGGCGCCCGAATGCCCTGGGGACAAGCGGGACAACCCCGGGGCAACCCGCGGAAGAACCAACCGGAATCCCCGCAGGCCGAACCCGGGACAACCCGCGGCCGGACCCGGCCCCGCCCCGGAGCGGGACCCGCGCCGGGGGGCCTGCCGAAAAAGCCCCGCGCAAGCCACCGGCCTTAGAGCAATCCCCCGTCAAGACGGAGCGTTGCGGGACATGGGGATCATCGTCGGCCTGGTCATCGCCATCGGCTGCATGCTCGGCGGCTTCGTGGCCATGGGCGGCCACCTGATCGTGATCTGGCAGCCCTGGGAGTTCGTCATCATCGGCGGCATGGCGGCCGGCACCTTCGTGATCGCCAACCCGATGAAGACCGTGGTCGATTCCGGCAAGGCGACCATGGAGGCGTTCAGCGGCAAGGGCCCGAAGCGGCAGGACTTCCTGTCGCTGCTCGGCCTGCTCCACGCCCTCCTGCGCGAGATCAAGACCAAGCCGCGCAACGAGGTCGAGACCCATTTCGACGATCCCGCGAATTCCGAGATCTTCAAGAACTACCCGACCGTGACCAAGGACCAGGGCCTGGTCCTGTTCATCTGCGACTATTGCCGGCTGATCCTGATCGGCGGCGCCCGCTCGCACGAGATCGAGGCGCTGATGGAGGAGGAGATCGGCACGCACAAGAAGTACGCCTTGAAGCCCTACGCGGCGATCAACACGGTGGCGGAGGCGCTGCCGGCGCTCGGGATCGTCGCGGCGGTGCTCGGCATCGTGAAGGCGATGGGCGCGCTCGACCAGTCGCCGCAGATCCTCGGCGGCCTCATCGGCGCGGCGCTCGTCGGCACCTTCTTCGGGGTGTTCGCCTCCTACGGCGTGCTGGCGCCGCTCGCCATCAAGGTGAAGGGGGTGCGCGAGAAGCAGTGCTCGGTCTACACCATCGTGAAGCAGAGCCTGATCGCCTACATGAACGGCGCCCTGCCGCAGGTCGCGATCGAGCACGGCCGCAAGGGCATCGCCGCCGCCGACCGCCCGACCATCGACGAGGTCGAGGCCGCCACCGTGCCGGGCGCCCAAGCCAGCGCGGCGGCCTGACCGCGACGAACCGCGAAGCGGCATGACCACGACCACCCGCGAGGCGGCCTGAGGGCCTGGCATCCGAGACGATGGAACCGACGATCCTCACGAGCCCCGCCGACATCCGCGCCCGCATCCAGGAGGCCGCCGGCCTCTCCCTGGACCGGCTGCCGATGCTGCAGCTCATCTTCGACCGGCTCGCCACGGCCTGCGGCGACGGCCTCAAGCACCTCGCCGCCTCGTCGGTCCTCTACTCGCTGAGCGGCGTCGAGAGCGGGCGCTTCGGCGAGTTCCTCGACGCCTACGACGCGAACGCGGTGGTGGGCATCTTCCAGGCCCCGGCCTGGGACGGCCACGTCCTGGTCGGCCTCGACCGCGACTTCATCTTCACCATGGTCGAGGTGCTGTTCGGCGGCGACGGCTCGGAGCAGCCGGTCGACGACGAGCGCGCCTTCTCGGCGATGGAGCTGCGCATCGCCCAGATGGTCCTCGAGCAGGTCGGCCGGGCGCTCGAAGCCTCGTTCGGCCTCGTCTCGAGGACGGCCTTCACCCTCGAGCGCACCGAGACCCGGATGGAGTTCGCGGTGATCGGCCGGCGCAGCAACAAGGCGATTCAGGCCAAGTTCCTGCTCCAGGCGCTCAACCGCGGCGGCGAGATGTTCATCGTCATCCCGCAATCGGTGCTCAACCCGCTGCGGCCGAGCCTCGCCAAGGTGCTGACCGGCGAGACCAGCGCCCGGCGCGACCCGCGCTGGATGAGCCAGATCGCCGCCGAGGTGCAGAAGACCACGGTGCACCTGCGCGCGGTGCTCGAGGAGCGCCACCTGACGCTGGGCGAGATCGCCGGCCTCACGGTCGGCCAGGTGATCCCCCTCGACGCCACGCCGGCGACGCCGATCAAGCTCGAGGGCAACGACAAGCCGCTGTTCTGGTGCCGTGCCGGGCAGTCGCAGGGCGCCTACGTCCTGCGGATCGACGAGGCCATCCAGGACAAGGAAGGGACGGAGCATGGTGTCGCTGGTTGACGGAGTGCTGCTCGCCGCCCTGGTCGGCACCAATGCCTGCGTGCTGCCGCTCTACCTGAAGCTCAAGCGCCTCGACCGCGCCCAGGCGGAGTACGGCCGGGCGGTCGCGGCGTCCGGCCACGCGCTCGCCAGCGCCGGCGAGGCGGTGCGCAGCTTCACCGGCGAGGGCCGCCAGGTGCTCGAGGCCCTGAGCGCCAAGATCGAGGAGGCGCAGGCCGCCCTCGACGCCCTCGAGGCCGGCCGGCGCGAGGCGATGCGGGCCGCCGGCCGCGGCCCGTGCGCCTGAGGCGCCGGGAGCGCGGCCGGGACGCTGCTGCGCGAACCCCGGATCGGCGGGCGCAAGCCTCGGATCAGCTTGAGCGCCTAGAACCGCCAGGGACATTTCGAGACTTCCACGCGAGCCCGCGATGAGCACGAGCCCCTTTCCCGACGCCGAGGCCGGCCCCCTCTTCCCGAGCCAGGGATCCGCGCAGGCGGCCCGGCCGGCCGAGGACGGGCGCAACCTCGATTCGATCCTGCGCATCCCGGTCCTGGTGCAGGTGGTGCTCGGCTCGGCCACCATGCCGGTCGCCAACCTGATGAAGCTCGGCCGCGGCGCCATCGTGCCCCTCGACCACCGGGTCGGCGAGCCGGTCGACGTGATGGTCAACGGCCGGGTGATCGCCCGGGGCGAGATCGTCATCGTCGAGGAGGACAATTCCCGCTTCGGCATCTCGCTGACCGAGGTGGTCGGCCCGGCCGACGCGTCGCAGAACGGCTGATCGCGTGAACATGGCGGCGCCCCCTCCGGCCCTGCGCGGCGCCTCCCGGCAGCTCGCGCCCGTCGACCAGGTCGCGACCCTGCTCCTGGCCATGGGCAAGCCCGCGGCCGGGCGCCTGCTGAAGTACTTCGAGCCGGACGAGATCAAGCGGATCACCCACTCGGCCTCGCGGCTCGGGGCGGTGAGCCCGGACCAGGTCGACGGCGTCGTCGAGAGCTTCGCCGAGGAATTCGCCGGCGGCGCGAGCCTCGTCGGCACGGTGCAGGAGGTCGAGAAGCTCCTCACCGGCCTGCTGCCGGCCGACCAGGTCGCCGACATCCTGGCCGAGGTCCGCGGCAACGCCAACCGCTCGGTCTGGGAGCGGATGGCGGGCGTGCAGGAGAGCGTGCTGGCGAGCTACCTCGTCAAGGAGCACCCGCAGACCGCGGCCCTGATCCTGTCGCGGGTCAAGCCCGCCATCGCCGCCAAGGTGATGGGGCACCTGCCGCTTCCCCTGCGCAACACCGTGATGCGGCGGATGCTCGCCTTCAAGCCGGTGGTCGACGAGGTGATGCAGGCGGTCGAGCGCACCCTGCACGAGGACTTCCTGATCAACGGGTCGCGCAATTCCGGCGCCGACACCCACGCCAAGATGGCCGACATCATCAACAAGATGGACCGCCAGCAGATGGACGAGGCACTGACCAGCCTCGCCGAGGCGCGGCCGAAATCGGTCGAGATCCTCAAGGGCCTGCTCTTCACCTTCGACGACATCGTCAAGCTGCAGCCGCGCGCGCGCACCACCTTGTTCGACGCGGTGCCGAACGACCGCCTGGTGCTGGCCCTCAAGGGCACCGACGCGGAGTTCCGCACCGTGGTGCTGAGCGCGCTCTCCGCGCGCGTGCGCCGCATGGTCGAGCACGAGCTCAACGGCGGCGAGCCGGCCGCCCAGCGCGACGTGATGGAGGCGCGCCGCAGCATCACCGACCTCGCCATGGACATGGCCGGCCGCGGCGAGATCGAGATCAACCCGGGAGGCGAGGATGACGCGCTCATCCGCTGAGCCGGCCGGGGGCGGGAGCCGGGCGGTGACCGGCCGCGGCGCGTCCTGGACGGGGCGCGCGCCCCGCGCCGCCCCGCATGTCTGACGAGACCGACCAGGAGAGCAAGACCGAGGCCGCCACCGAGCGCAAGGTGCGCGACGCGATCGAGAAGGGCGACGTGCCGTTCTCCCGCGAGGCGCCGGTCTTCGCCTCGATCCTCGGCCTCCTGGTCTGCCTCAGCCTGGTGGTGCGGGGGCAGGCGGCGGCCCTGTCGCGCGACCTCGCCTCGTTCCTCGACCATCCGGGCGGGTTCTCGCTCGCGAGCGGAGAGGACGCGCTGACCCTGATGCACGCCACCGGGTTCGCGCTCGCCCGCTTCCTGACCCCGATCCTCCTGGTGCTGGCGGGGTTCGGGCTCGTCGCCTCCCTCGGCCAGAACGTGCCGCGCCTCGTCGCCGACCGGATCGCCCCGAAGTGGAACCGCGTCTCCCCGGCCTCGGGCTGGAGCCGGATCTTCGGCCGCTCCGGCCAGGTCGAGTTCCTGAAAGCCGTCCTTAAAGTCTCGTCGGTCAGTCTCGTCGTCCTCCTGCTCCTGCGCTCGGAACAGGGCAAAGCCGTGAGTGCCATGTTCGTCGACCCGAGCCAGCTTCCCGAGCTGATCCTCACGACCGCGATCCGCCTGGTCTCGGCCGTGAGCATCGCCACCATCGTCATCGTGGCGGGCGACCTCGTCTGGGCCCGCCTGCGCTGGCAGCGCCAGCTCCGGATGTCGCGCCAGGAGATCAAGGACGAGCACAAGCAGGTCGAGGGCGATCCGAGCGTCAAGGCGCGCCTGCGCTCGCTCGCCCAGGACCGCACGCGCAAGCGCATGCTCGGCCAGGTCAGCCGCGCCACGGTCGTCATCGCCAACCCGACCCACTTCGCGGTGGCGCTCCGCTACGAGCCCTCCGAGGGGCCGGCGCCGATCGTGCTCGCCAAGGGCCAGGACCTGATCGCGCTCCGCATCCGCGAGATCGCCGAGCAGAACGGCATCGCCGTCATCGAGGACAAGCCTCTGGCAAGGTCGCTGTACGATGCTGTCCAGGTCGACCAGATGATTCCCGCGGAGTTCTACCGCGCGGTCGCGCAGATCCTGTTCTTCCTGTTCGCGAGACAACGATGATCCCTCACGACCACGATCTCGCGCAGGCCCGGATGGTGTCCGCCGACGTGATCGCGGCGGCCGAGGAGGTCTTCGCGACGGCGATCCGCGACTTCATCTCGGAATTCTGCCTGCTCGACGGCAGCGTGCTGATCGGCTGGGTGCGGGGCGAGCGCCACGGCAACATCGCCGACCTCGTCGCCTCCTCGGCCGAGCCGTTCTTCAAGCACGCCACCCTGACCTATGCCGACGCCGCCGACGTCTGCCTCGACTGGGGCCGCTCGATGCAGGTGGTGCTCGACATGGAATTCGCCGCGAAGCCCGTGACGGTGTTCTTCAAGCTCGTCCTCGACGGCTGCTTCGTCGGCGTCGCGATCCAGCGCATCCTGGCCGAGGACGGCCCGCCGCTGCGCCTCGACGCCTTCGCCCGCGCCCTCTCGGAGGCCCGGCTCTCCTGAGCCGGTGCGGCCGGCGAATCCCGGCCGCAGACGAATCCCGACCCCAGGCGAATTCCGCCTCCCGGCGAATCGGCGGGGCCGGGCACCCCGCGAGACGCTCCCCGCACCGACGCCGCCGCGAGCGGCGCCCGTGCCCGGGATGGTCCGTGAGGCACGCTTAACCCCGGCCTAACGCGTCCCCGCGCACACACCCTCGGCGGTTTCGCAAAAAAGTCCTGCACCGTGGGCTTGCTGCGGTGCAGCCGTCATTGACCGGCCGCAATCACCCGGACATGACTTCCTTCGGCGCAAATCGGACACCGCAGGAATTCGGAACGGCCCGGGCACTGCGCGCAGCGGAGTGCCGAAGGTTCCACGCCGGCGGGGCAAGACGGGACGCAGGTTCGGGCGGTGCTTCGCGGCGCCATCCGGCCTCGCCCGATGAGGGTACGACAGATGTATTTCTTGGTCGATGCCAGGAAATCGGTGAATGCAGGCTTCAAGGCCGGGTTCGACCGGGAAGGAGTTTCTTCCTTTCCGCTCTCGCCGGAAGAGTTCACGAGCTGGATCGAGTCGGCGACCCGCAGCGACCTCGACGCGGTTCAGGGCTTCCTGCTCGGCGATTTCGACGAGCGGGCCCGCTGCGCGAGCGCGATCCGCCGGCAATCCCGCGCCCCGATCATCGCGCTCGCCGATTCGCGCTCGCTCGAGCAGACCCTGGTGCTGTTCGATGCCGGCATCGACGACGTGCTGCCCAAGCCCGTCCACGTCCGCGAGATCCTGGCCCGGGCCGAGGCGATCTGGCGCCGCGTCAACGGCGAGCCGGCCCCGGCCGACCCGGCCGGCACCCCGCCGGCGGAGCAGCCGGGCGCACCGGCCGGCCCCGTCCCCGAGCGGCTCAGGGTGTTCTTCGACGGGCGTGATCCCGAGATCGACGGCGTACCCCTGTCGCTGCCGCGGCGGGAGCGGCACATCCTGGAATTCCTGGTCCGCAACCGCGGCCGGCGGGTCACCAAGACCCAGCTCTTCAACGGCGTCTACGGCGTCTACAGCGACGGCGCCGAGGAGAGCGTGGTCGAGGGCCACGTCAGCAAGCTGCGCAAGAAGCTGGCACAGGCGCTCGGCCACGACCCGATCGAGGCCAAGCGCTACATCGGCTACACCTACGTGGGCTGAACCACCGGTTTTCATGCCGGGCTGACGTAACGGATCGCGGTCTAGCCGCGTATCCGAGCAGACTGCGTAGAGCATCGTCCGCAGACGCGGAGACCGGTTCGCCGCAGGCGATGCGGCGAGGCCGAAGATCCGAGGCCGCGTACACGACCCCGTCGCGCCCCGCAGGCGGATCAGCGGCCGATCTCCGGCCGGAACGCCTCGCGGGCCTCGCAGCGCTTCACTTGCAGAACGTCCTCATTTGCAGAACGTCTTGGCTCCCGGCGTCCACTGGCCGAAGCCCGAGGCAACCATGTTGGCGATCACCCGGCAGACATACTGCTTTTGCGCCGGGTTGTTGTTCGGGCCGGCGTGGTAGCGCGCCACCGCCAGGGTCCAGCTGCCCTCACGCGCCTTGAGTTCCTTGAGGAAGGTCGTCGCGTACTCGACGTTCTGGCGCGGGTCGATCATCGCCTCGAGCGAGGAGAACTTCGCCCGGTGGTAGTGATGGTTGATCTGCATGCAGCCGAGATCGACCAGGCGCACGCCGCTGGCCTGCGCCTCGCCCAGGCGCCGCACCACGTCGGCGGCGCTCGCGCCGAAATAGGCCTTGCCGCCGATGTTCATCGCGTAGGGCTGCAGCGAGCCGCGGTTGCCGCTCTCGGTCAGCCCGACGGCGTAGAGCATGCCGAGGGGCACGCCGTGGCGCGAGGCGGCCTGCGCCATCTGCTGCTCGCAGACGTTGCCGGTCGCGGGCAGCGGCGCCTTGGCGGCGCCCGAGACCGTGGCAGCGGCGTGGGCCCCGGCGACGGCGCTAAAGGTACAGGCCGCCGCCGTCGCGATCGCCAGGATGGGCTTCATCTCTCTGCTCCATGGTCCGGCGCCCGCCTTCCTCAGGCGCGTCGGGGGTGCGGCGGGCCGGCTGATCCGGAGTCGCGCCGCCCTGCTGCTGGCCGCCGGCGAAGGCCGACGGGGATTGGCCGCCCTGCGGCGAGGCGCTCTGTCCCGGCGACGTCTGGCCGGGCGCGTCCTGGCCCGGCACCCGGCCGACCTGGACCGTGACGAGGTCGGGCTGGTAGCCGGCCTCGCGCACGAGAGCGGTCAGGAGGCCGCCGTCGCGCCGCAGGAGCTCGGCCGTCTCCTCGCGCTCCGCGCGCAGGCTCATCTCGAGGCGACCGTCCTGGAGCCGCATCCGGACCAGTACCTGGCCGAGCTCGGCCGGACGCAGCTGCAGCGTGAGGAGCCGCACCGGCCCCTCCGCCTGGGCGGCGGCGGCGAGGGCCGCCGCGGAGGCTCCGGCCCGGATCGCGGCGGAATCCGGCGGCGGCGGGGCCCCGGCCGTCACCGCGTCGGCGATCTGGCGCAGGGTGGCGGGCGGCAGCGCCGCCGGGGCCAGCCCGGAGGCGGTCGCGGCCGGCCCGGGTGCGGCCGGCTCCGCCCCGTCGGCCGGGTGTTCCCCGGGGGCGACCGGCTTGGCCTCGGGCTGGAGCCTGGCCTCCGACTGGAGCCTGGCGTTCGAGGGGGCCGGGCGCTCGCCGTCGTTCCGGTGCGGCGGCTCGGGCGTGCGTGCCGGCGCGGCGGGGGCCGGACGGTCGACGGCGATGTCCGGCGTCACGGCGGGGCCGCGACCGGAAGACGGGGGCTCACCCGGAGCGGCGGGGGGCGACGCCGTCGGGCTCGTGCCCGGCAGGGACACGCTCGCCGCGGCGGGCGGCTGGGATAGGGAGGCGGCCGGGAGCGGAGTGGCGCGGGCCGGCTGGGCGAGCGGCTGCTGGGCAAGCGGCTGCGGCGCCGGCGCGGCGGGAACCACGGCGACCCGAGCCGGGGCGCCGTCCGGCTCGCCCGAGGCGATCGCGGATGGCGGGGCGGAGCCCGGGGCCGCCGAGCCTGCATCCCCGGATGGACGTTCGGGGGCGGCCGCGCGATCGGATGACGAGAGGTGCTGAATGGCCGGGCCTGGTGCCGGCGCGCCCGTACCGGGCGGGGATAGCGGCGAAGCAGCGCCCGCTCCCGGGGCGGCGGAGGCCGGCCGGGCAAGAGGCTGCGGCAGCGGTGCGGCAGGGGCCGCGACGACCGGGGCCGGGGTGCCGTCCGGCTCGCCCGAGGCGATCAGCGACGGCCGGGCGGAGGCCGCCGCCGCCGGGAGCCGGGCGTCCCCGGGCAAGGGCGCGGGATCGACGGGGGCCGGGCGACCGGATGACGGGACGCCTGCCGGAGCGGCGGGGCCGGACGCCGTCGCGACGCGGGCCGGCGCGGGGAGAGGCTGCCGCAGCGGTACGGCGGGCTGCGCGCCGGGCCGAACCGGGCCGCCGTCGGCCTCGCTCGGGGCGAGCGGGGACGGCGGGGCAGCACTCGACGCCGCCGCGAGACGGCTATTCCCCGGCGGGGTCGCGCGCCCGGCAGCCACCGCGGGGCCGGAGACGCCGAGCGACGAGGCCTCGGGCATGGCGGGAGCCGGCCGGCCCGCGGCCGGTGCGGTCCCCCCGAAGGCGGCCGGTTCGCCTGCGGCGGCCGGAGCCGTGCGGCCGGTCGGCGCCGCGACCGGGGCGAAATGCGTTTCCTGCGCGACCACGGCCGCGACCGGCCGCGCCGCGGCGGCGCGGTCGGGATGCGGACCGGCGGGTGCCGGGTCCGCGACGAACCGGACGCTCCGCGTCGCCGCCGGAATCGGGGTGGAGGGCCCGGGTGTCGCCGCCGGGAGCGGCTGGATCGCGGCGTCGCTGCGGACCGGCCACGGCACCGCCGCGAACGGAGCGACGCCGGACGGGGCGGGTGCCGGCTCGGCCTCGGTCGCGGGGGTCGCGTCCTTCTCGGGAGCGGCGTCCTCGGCCGCGACCGGCGCCTGCGTCGCCGACGCGGCGCGCGACGGCGCGACCGGAGGCGGCGCGGCCTCCCGCGGCGGGAGCGCGCGCGCCGCCGCAACCGTCTGCGACCGGATGGCGAACGCCTCGGGGTGCGGCGGGATCGGACTGGGCGCCGCGGCGGCCGGGGGAGCCCCTGCGGGTGGCCCGGCCGGGGCGTCGCCCTCGGGCACCGAGGCCGTCGCGGCGTCGGTCGGGCCCGGCGCGGTCGCGCGGCCGGCGGCCCGCTCCATCAGGGCGGCGATGTCGGCTCCGCCCGGTCGGACGGGCGCGGCGGGGGGCGAGCCGGCGAGGAGCGCGCCCAGGGTCGCGGCGCGCGGGGCCGCGTCGGTGCGCGGGGCCGGCTCCTCCGGGGCCGCCCCGGCCTCCGGCGCAGGCGTCCCGGCCTGCCGGGCGGCGGATCCGCGGCCCTCGAAGCCTTCGAGCACGGCGTCGAAGCCGGGGCCGGCACCGGGGCGGGCCGGGTCACCGGGTTTGGGGGCGCCGTCGAGGCGCGGCCGCGGGCCCGGCAGCATCGCGTCGAGGGGTGTCACGGGTCGGTCCTGTCGATCATCCGGTCGACCTGCGCGAGCGCCTCCCGCGCCCGGGCGATCGATGCGGCTTCGGGAAGCTGGCGCCCGCCTGCGGGCGGGGCGGCGGGCGCGACCGGGGCTGCGGTGGGCGCGGGCGCAGGCCCGCCGCGGATCTGGCCGGCGGTGGAGAGCGCCGCGTCGAGGAGGGAGAGGTCGGCCGGGTCGAGCCCGGCCCGGTCGACGGCGCGCAGGGATTCGAGGCCCTCCTCGTAGCGTCCGTCCACCACGATGAGGGCGGCCGCGCGGTAGAGCCGGGCACGCGCAGCGGCCTCGCTGTCGGGGCCGGCGAGGCTGAGCGCCCGCTCGGCCGCGAAGGTCGCGGTCTCGCGCCGGCCCTGCTCGAGACCGGCCCGGGCGACCAGCAGGTAGAGGTCGCGCCGCTCCCCCGGCTCGATCTCGTCGAGCATCCGCTCGAGCCGGGCGACGCGGGCGCGGTCGCTGCCGAAATCGAGCCGGGTCAGCGCCGTGGCGAAGCGCTGGCGGAAGTTGCCGGCATAGACCGAGCGGCGGAACCGCCGCAGGTACTGGACCGACAGGGCCTCGAAGCGCTGCGCGTCGCCGCCCTGCGCGTGGATGAAGATCTCGCGGCGCAGCGCGCCCTCCTCCACCAGGGTGCCGGGCGCCAGCAGCCGGGCGAGGTCGAGAAGCTCGATCGCCCGGCGCGGCGCCTCGCGCACGGCGAGCGCCGCCTGGGTCAGGGCGAGCTGGCCGGCGAGGCCGGGGGGTTGCGTGCGGGGATCGAAGCGGCCGAGCAGGGTCCTGGCCTCGCGCTCGCGGCCCTCGAGATAGGCGAGCGCGCCCTGGACCAGGGCGGCGCCGTCCTCCGGCAGCTTCGCGGTCTCGCGCATCCGCCGCAGCAGCGTCGGACCGCCGCCGCTGAGCGCGAAGACCACCGCCGCCCGCACGTTCTCGGGGTTCGTCCACGCCTCGGGCTCGAGGGCGAGCAGGCGCTGCTCGATGTGGCCGAGGAGCTGGCGCTGGGCGAGGTGGGCCTGGGTCGAGCCGCGGGCGATGCGGTCCTGCAGGAGCTGGAGCGTGCGCACCAGCTCGACCGGCAGGCCGCGGGGCGCCACCGGCAGCGGCTCGACGGGCTTTGCCGGCTCGCCGTGGCCCCCTCCCCCGCCGTGTCCGCCGCCATGCGCGTCGGCGGCCGGCGCGGCGTGGCCGTCGCCGCCGGCGCGGGCCGGCAGGGCCGCCGGGAGCAGCGCGAGGAGGAATCCGGCCAGCACGAGGCCGACGCCGAGGCGGCGGCTCATTCGGGCAGCCCCCGCACCAGGATCTCGATGCGCCGGTTCTCCGCCGCCTTCGGGTCGGCGGGGTTGCGCGGCTGGCGGTCGGCGTAGCCCTCGATGCGCTCGATCCGGGACTCGTCGACGCCGCCGCGCACCAGCATGTAGGAGGCCATCTGCGCCCGGGCGCTCGAGAGGCGCCAGTTGTCGTAGGTCTCGGAGCGGAACGGCCGCCCGTCGGTATGGCCGCGGACCACGATGCGGCCCGGCCGGGCGTTGATCACCTTGGCGATCTTCTCGATCGCCCGCACCACCTTCGCGGTCGGCTCGGCCGAGCCGATGCCGAACATGCTGAAGTCGATCTCGTCGGTGATGCTGATCAGGATGCCCTCGCCGGAGCGGCGCACCTCGACCTTGGGAACCGGCGTGCCGGTGGCGAGCGGCGCCACCGCCTTGGCGATCTCGGCCTTCATCGCGGCGACCGCGGCGGTCTCGGCCGCCTTCTCCCTGCCGGGATCCTTTGCGGAATCCTTGCCGGGATCCTTGGCAGGGTCTTTGGCGGCGTCCTTCGGAGCCTCCCTGGGCGCCGGCTCCTTGAGGGCGGCCGCTTTCGGCGCCGCGTCCTTCGCCGCGGCGTCCTTGACCGGATCCCGCAGGGTGAGCGGCAGCCCGTCGTCGGCCGAGGCGACGCGGGTGGGCGCGTCCTTCGGATCGCGCGCCTTGCCCGCCGAGGCCACTTGCCCGGCGACTTGCCCGGCCACTTGCCCGGCCACTTGCCCGGCAGCGTCGAGGCGATTCTCGGACGGGGCCGTCACCGCGGTGCCGACCTTGCCGGGGCGCTCGGTGCGGTGGCGCGGCAGGGCCTCGACCTGCCAGTAGAGCGGGTCGAACGGGTCGCGCGCCGCGTCGCCGCCGCTGATGCCCGGCTGGCCGGTCTCAACCGCCGCCGCGTCGGCGCTCGCGGTGTCGCCGCGCTCGCCCTCGGCGGCCAGCCGCGCCAGCACCGCGTAGGGGTCCTGGAACAGGGCCGATTCCCGCGCCCGGCTGCCCGGCGCGGCCTCGCCGGCCTTGTCGCCGGCCTTGCCCTCGCCCTTGCCGTCCCCCTTGCCTTCGCCGCCCCTGCCCTCGGCCTTGCCGCCCTCGGCGCCGGGCTCGGAGGGGGTGTCGTGGGGATCGCGAAGACCCTTCTTGTCGTGGGTGACCTCGGCGAGCTTCACCGGGTTGAAGTACTCGGCGATGGTCTGCTTCTGCTCCTTGCTGGTCGAGTTGATCAGCCACATCACCAGGAACAGCGCCATCATGGCGGTCATGAAGTCGGCGAGCGCGATCTTCCACGCACCGCCGTGATGGCCGTCCTCGTGGTCGCCGTGGCGCTTGATGATGATGATTTCCTGATGGCCCTCGGACATCTCAGGTCTCCGCCACCGCCGCCGCGATGAGGCGCGTCCAGGCGCCGAGCTGGGTGTCGATCACGGTCTGGTCGGCGCTCACCTGCACCTCGGCGATCTCGGCCGGCGCGAACGACACCGCGGCCGAGAGCGGCCCGAGCCGAGCGGCGAGCGCCGCCAGCAGGTCCTCCGGCCCGCTCACCCGGACGGTGGCGGCCTGCGGCTCGGCGAGGAGCCGCGTCAGGGCGGCGCTCAGCTCGGCCACCGCCTGGCGGCGCAACGCATCGGTCAGCACCGGCACGAGCAGCCGGGCGATCCGGTCGGACAGGGTCGCGTCGAGGGCGCGGAGCGCCGCCGAGAACCCGTCGGCCAGGGCCTCGGCCTCGGCCGCACTCCAGTGCCGGCGCGCCTCGTCGAGGCGGGCCCGGGCCTCCTCCTCGGCCCGCGCGCGGGCGACCTCGGCCTCGGCGCGGGCCTCGGCCAGGCCCTGCTGCCGGCCGCGCTCCTCGGCCTCGGCCATCAGCGCGGCGCGCTCCTCGGACGTCTCGCGCCGGGCGGCCGGCCGCAAGGGCTCGGGGCGCAAGGGCTCGGGGCGCAAGGGCTCGGGGCGCAAGGGCTCGGAGCGTAAGGGCTCGGCCCGGATCGGCTCGACCCGGATGGCGTCCGGCGCCTCGACCGGGGGGAACGGGACCGCCGGGACGGGGACCGCCCGCGCCGGGGCGGCCCGGGAGGGATCGGCGGACGGGACGCCCGGGATCGGGCCCGCCGGCGGCGGGAGCGGCCGGCGCGGGGCGCGGGCGAGGCCGGCCCAAGGGTCGCCGAAGGCGTCCGGCGCGGCGGCCTGCGGCGGCACGGGGCCCGGGGCGAAGTCCGGCAGGTAGCGGGCGATCACCGCGTCCATCACGCCGGCTCCTCACGCAGCAGCCAGCGCTTGAGGATGGCGGCGACCTGCTCCTCGTCGACGTCGATCATCTGCTCCAGCCGCTTCTGCGGCGAGTTCCTGGCCTTCTCGGCCATGTCCTCGATCAGGCTGGCCATGGCGGGCATCCCGTCGGGGCCGGCGAGGGCCGGCTGGCCGGGGACGACCGGCACGGCGCCCGGCGCCGGCAGGGCGCCGGCCTCGATCGCCCCCGGCAGGGCCGCGGCGGCGCCGGCCGCGTCCAGCGCCGCGAGCTCGGTCTGGGCCGCCTCCGGCACCGCCAGGATGGCGCGGAGCGCCGGGCGCAGGCCGAACCAGATCAGCAGGCCCGCCACCACCAGGATGGTGGCCGCGTTGATGAGGGTCGCGGACTGGCGCACCATCACGTCGGCGATGCTGAGCGGCGGCACCGGCTCGAGCGCCTGGCCGTCGTTGATGAAGCCGACCGCCGCGACCTTGATCGTGTCGCCGCGCTCCTTGCTGGCGCCGGCCGCCGAGGCGACGAGCTGCTCGATCTCGGCGATCTGCTTCTCGACCGCCGCCGCGGCCTCCTGGCCCTGCTGGCCGTTCGCCAGGCGCGAGCGGTTGACCAGCACCGCCACCGAGAGGTGCTTGACCGCGTAGCCGTCGCTCACCGTCTGGATCACCTTCTGGGAGATCTCGTAGTTGGTCAGGTCCTCCTTCTTGGAGGTCTCGTTGCTGGCGGTGTCGTTGCCGTCCGAGCGGGTGCGCTGGTCGGGCAGGTTCGCTTGCGCGCTGGTCGGCCGCTGGGCGCTGCGGTTCTGGCTGTTCTCGTTCTCGCGCACCGAGCGGACCGAGCGGGCGACCTGCTGGTCTGGGTTGAAGATCGTCTCGTTGGTCGAGGTCTTGTCGGTGTTGAGCTGGGCCGCGACGCTGACCTCGAAGTTGCCGATGCCGAGCCAGGCCGCGAGCGCCCGGCGGATCCGGTCCTGGACCTCGCGGCTGACATCCTTCTCGAGGCTCGCCATCTTGCCGGTCGGCGCCTGGCCGCCGTCGTCGCCCGACAGGAGCAGGGTGCCGTCGGCGCCGATCACCGTGACCCGGTCGGGCTTCATGCCGGGGATCGCCGAGGCGACGAGCTGGCGGATCGCCTGGGCGCCGCTGCGGTCGTCGGCGGGCTCGGTCCGCACCACCACGGAGGCGGAGGGCGGCTGCTGGTCGCGCCGGAACGAGCCGCGCTCGGGCAGCACGATGTGGACCCGCGCCGCGCGCACGCCCTTCATGCCCTGGATCGTGCGGGCGATC
This sequence comes from Methylobacterium terrae, assembly GCF_003173755.1. Lineage (NCBI taxonomy): Bacteria > Pseudomonadati > Pseudomonadota > Alphaproteobacteria > Hyphomicrobiales > Methylobacteriaceae > Methylobacterium > Methylobacterium terrae. Next base: position 2,231,986 of record NZ_CP029553.1, on the reverse strand, counting down.
TCGCCCTCGAGGGCGCGGACCCGGGTCACCTCCTGCATGAACGAGGTCATGCCGAGGGAGCCGAGGTCGTTGAACAGCTCGTAGCCCGACTTCGAGCTCTGCGGCAGGCCCTTCTCGGCGAGCAGCATGCGGGCCTGCGCGGTATTGCCGTAGGGCACCATCACGGCGGCGCCGTCGGCGCTGACGTCGAAGCGGATGCCCGCATCCTTGAGAACGCCGCCGATGCGGGCGACGTCCTCGCGCGAGAGGCCGGTATAGAGCGTCTCCTGCGCCGGCCGGCTCAGGTAGTAGGCGCCCAAGCCCACCGCCAGGAAGACCACGAGACCGATCAGCCCGAGCGCGGCGAGGCGCCGGGGGCCGAGCTCGACGATGTTGCTCCACAGCCTCTCGGCTTGCTCGCGACCGGACATCCCCTCAGCCAATCCCGTCCCAGCACAGGCGACACTGCCTCACCGCTCTGTGACGCTCCTGCCTTGTGCGGAGGTTGCGACCCGGCGTGCGCCGGCGCACGCGGCCATAGACGGTTTCCATGATCGTCGACATCGATGAAACATGACGGCAATCATGAAACGTCGCCGACGAGGAGCCCGCCCATGGCCTGGCCGACGCAAGCCTCCGACGGATCCGGATACGGGAATTCCGCGGCCTTCATCACCGGCGCCTCCTCGGGCATCGGCGTCACCTGCGCGGCCGATCGGGGCGGCCGCCCTGATCCGCGTCGCGATCCGGCGCCCGCCCGACACAATCCCGGGGCGGCGACCACGATCCCGCTCCGACATTCGCGAGACGTCGCATCGCTCTCTCGCAATGCAATCCCGTCCGGATCAGACCGAGACGCTTGGCCTAACGTCATCCCTCCGGCCATGAACTCACGCGATCCTGCCTTCACGCGCCCTTAACTCCGGATCGACAATTTCGAGGCGATCACGCCCGACCTGCCGAGCCATTCGCACCCGCCATGATCTCGCGACGCACGCCCGCCTTGCGCTCCATCGGAGGCAAGCTCACCGCGACACTGCTCGCCGGCTCCCTGGGCGCCACCACGCTTCTCGGATGGACCGCCTACCGGCAGCAGCAGCAGGCCGCCGACGCCGCCGTCGCCACGGCCCTGAACCAGCGCTACCGGGCGGTGACCGACGCGATGGTCGAGCAGGGACAGCGGGGGCTCGCGGTCTCGACGAGCCTCGCCCACGACCCGGCGCTCGGCGAGGCGATGCAGCGGGGCGACCGCCCGGCGATCCTCGGCCGCTACGCGACGCTCGGAGCGCGCCTGGCCGACGGCCTGAACCTGCGGCTGGTGAGCTTCTTCCGCCCGGACGGTACCGCGCTCGCGCGCCTCCATACGCCGGACGCCCACGGCGATTCGGTGCTCGCCCGCCGCGCCACCGTGCGGCAGGCGCTGGAGACCGGCCGGCCCGTGACCGGCATCGAGCCCGGGCGGGAGGTCATCGCGATCTTCTCGCCGGTGCCGGTGGTGCGGGACGGCGCCACCGTCGGCATCGTCGATGTCGGCAGTTCGCTCGGCGCCGGCTTCCTCGCCGACCTGAAGCAGCGGCTCGGCGTCGATCTCGCGTTCCACCTCGTCAAGGCCGGGGCGCCCGCGACCCTGGCGGCGACCTTCCCCGACAAGACCCTGCTCGACCCGGCGGATCATGCCGCCGCGATGGCCGCGCCGATCGCCTGGCGCGAGACCGCGCTCTCCGGGCGGGCGACCGCCGTGATGGCCGGCCCGCTCGTCGCCTCGACCGGCCAGGCGATCGGCACGATCGAGGTGGCGCTCGACGTCTCGGACCTGGCGGCCTCCCGGCACCGGGCCGCCCTCGTGCTCCTCGGCATCCTGGCTTTCGTCGCCCTGGCGGCGCTCGCCGTCGCCTGGGCGCTCGCCCGTCACATCGGCCGGCCGCTCTCGGCCCTCGACCGGACCATGCGGTCGCTGGCCGAGGGCCGCCTCGACGCACCGGTTCCAGCGACGGAGCGGGGCGACGAGGTCGGCACCATGGCCCGCTCGGTGCGGCTGTTCCGCGACCGCCTCGCCGAGGCCGAGGGCTTGCGGGCCGCGGAGGCGACGGGCCAGGCGCAGCGCGAGCGCCGGGCCGGAGCGGTGGACGACCTGGTGCGGGGCTTCGACCGGGCGGTGGCCGAGGTGGTCGGCATGGTCTCGGCGGCGGCGACCGAGATGCAGGCGACCGCGGCCCAGCTCACCGCCACCGCGGGCGACACCGCCCGTCGCTCAGCCACCGTGGCGCAGGCCGCCGGCGACGCGGCCCGGAACGTGCTCACGGTCTCGGACGCGGCCGGCACGCTCGGCGCCTCGGTGGCGGAGATCGACCGGCAGGCCGCGGCCTCGGCCGAGCGCTCGAAGGCGGCGGTCGCGGAGGCCGCGCAGGCCGGCACGATTGTCGCCGACCTCGCCGGTGCGGCGAACCGGATCGGCGACGTCGTCGCCCTCATCTCGGGCATCGCCCAGCAGACGAACCTGCTGGCCTTGAACGCGACGATCGAGGCGGCGCGGGCCGGCGAGGCGGGCCGGGGCTTCGCGGTGGTGGCCGCCGAGGTCAAGCAGCTGGCCGGCCAGACCGCGAAGGCGACGGCCGAGATCGGCGAGCAGATCGCCTGGATCCAGGCCTCCACCGGCCGGGCGGTCACGGCGATCGCCGGCATCACCGAGACGATCCACGCCGTGAGCGACACGGCCGAGGCCATCGCCGGCACCGTGCGCGAGCAGGGGGGCGCGACCCGGGCGATCGTCGCCTCGGTCGGGCAGGCCTCGTCCCGCACCGGCGAGGTCACCGCGACGATCGCCGGCGTGTCGCAGGCCGCGCAGGAGACGGGCACCGCCGCCGACCAGGTGCTCGCCACCTCCTCCGAACTCGCCGGCCAGGCCGAACGGCTGCGCGGCCAGGTCCACGGCTTCCTGGAGGCGGTGCGGGCGGCGTGACGGACGTTCGTCGGGGGTGACTGATCGGACCTGGCTCTGCGAGGGGCTGCCCGAAGCGACCTGCGGACCTCGCCTAACCGGCTTCCTTCTCCGCCTGCCGCTGCCTGGACCTCAATGCATCGAGCGCCGTTCCCGCGCTGTCTTGAGGCACGAAGACATGGTCGTGATGGTATGCCGCCACGACGTTGCAGGAGATGCCTTCGTTCGCGAGCGTTGATGCTACCGCTGCGGTCAGCCCGACGCCGTCGAGGGCCGAGAAAACCTCGAGCACGATCCTGCTCATGGGCAGATCGGTATTGAACCCATGCGCCTCAGCGTCCGGCGATGTCAGGATCAATGGCACACCCTCGCTCTCGACGAAGACCATCAATGCTTTATCCGCACACGAAGAGATTATTGCGCGGTCCGTGGTCGAGCAGAAGAAGTAGGGGCCGGCGTCCAGTACGGGCTTCATCGAAGCGATCATCGCGGTGCGTTCGCGGACGATGTGACTGTCCATGATGGTTTCTCACTCGCCTCCACCGCAGGACGATCATGGCGGTCCATCCACGCGGGAGGGCCTGCCGCGTCTCGGGCAACGCCCGACCGCGTTGCCATCGGGCGCTGCTCCAGGTCTTTGATTTTGCCGCATTTTCTCGCGACGAACCGGCATCCGCTTCGTCGAAAGACGCTCTAGAACCGCTCCACCCACGGCCGCAGCTCGACCTCGAACGACCAGGCGTCGCGGGGCTGGCGCAGGACCTCGAGATAGGCGCGCGCCACGCCCTCCGGGGTCAGCGTGCTGTCGGGTCGCTCCGCCGGGTCGGGCCGGCGCGCGCTGCGCACGGCGCCGTCGACGACGAAGTGGGCGACGTGGATGCCCTTGGGCCCGAGCTCGCGCGCCGCGCTCTGGGCGAGGCCGCGCAGGGCGAACTTGCCCATCGCGAAGGCGGCCGAGAGCGGGAACCCCTTCACGCCGGCGGTGGCGCCGGTGAAGAGGAGCGCCCCGTGGCCGCGCGGCTCCATGCGCCGCGCCGCCTCTCGGGCGACCAGGAAGGCGCCGTAGGCGGTGACCTCGACGGCCCGGCGCACGGCCTCCGGGTCGAGGGAGGCGAGCGGGCCGGGCGCCCGGGCGCTGGCGTTGTAGATCACCACGTCGGGCGCGCCGAGGCGGGTGTCGGCCTCCAGGAACAGCCGTTCCACGGCGGCGGGGTCGGCGGCATCGGCCGAAAACGTCGCGGCCCCGGTCTCGGCCGCGAGGTCGGCGAGCTTCTCCGCGTCGCGGGCGGCGAGGCCGACCGTCAGCCCCTCAGCGGCCAGCAGCCGGGCCAGCGCCGCGCTGATGCCGGCGCCCGCCCCGACGATGAGGGCTCTGCGATAGGGGATCATGAGCGCGCCTCCGGGGTCGCGGGCAGGTCGAAGACCAGGCAGGTGGTGCTGGCGGTGGCGCAGAGCCGGCCGGCCTCGTCGGTGAGGCTCGCCTCGGCCACGGCCTGGCGGCGCCCGGCATGGACCACCCGGCCGACCGCCGTCACGGTGCCCGACCCCGCGGTGACGGCCCGCAGGTAGTTCACCTTGATCTCGAGGGTCGTGTAGCCGCGCCCGGCCGGCAGGATGCTGTGCACGGCGCAGCCCATCACGCTGTCGAGGAGCGTCGCCAGGGCGCCGCCATGGACGCTGCCGATCGGGTTGTAGAGGTACTCGCCCGCCGGCATCCGCATCGTCACCCGGCCCGGCTCGGCCTCGCTGAGGCCGATGCCCATCAGGGTCACGATCGGCGGCGGAGGCACGTCGCCGGCGATGAGCGCGCGCAGGAAGTCGAGCCCCGCCATGCCCTGCCCGGCCCGGGCGATCGCCCGCGGGTCGGCCCAGGCGACGCGGCGCTCCCGCGCCGGCTCCTCCCGCGACGAGATGGCGTCCATGGATCCTCTCCGCGCTTCTTTCATGACGCTTGTCATGTTACGGTATTGATGATCGTCGTCCTCAATCATGTCAATCAGGGAGCGGCCGCCGCATGCGGGTGTCGCGCGAGCAGTTCCAGGAGAACCGGCGCCGGATCCTCGAGGCGGCCGGCCGGCTCTTCCGCGAGAAGGGGTTCTCCGCCGTGACCGTGGCCGAGGTGATGGAGGCCGCCGGTCTCACCCATGGCGGCTTCTACGGTCACTTCGCCTCGAAGGAGGACCTCGCCGCCCGGGCGCTGGCCGAGTCCCTCACCCCCGCGCCCCGGGCGGAGGGGACCGCACCGGACCTCGCCGGCTTCGTCGCCGCCTACCTGTCGGCGGCCCACCGCGACCGGCCGGGCACCGGCTGCGCCCTGGCGGCTCTCGGCGGCGAGGCGGCGCGCCAGCCGGCGCCCGTGCGGCGCGCCTTCACGGAGGGGCTTGAGGCGCGGCTTGCCCGGATGCAGGAGGCGCTTCCGGAGGACGACCGGGCGGCGGCGCTCGCGGCGGTCTCGAGCCTCGTCGGCGCCCTGGTGCTGGCCCGCGCCGTGGACGATCCGGCGCTGTCCGACGAGATCCTGGCGGCGGCGCGAGGCGCCCTCGGCGGCCCTTGAGTCAGGTCGGCAGGCTTTTGGTAACCCTGGCGTGACCATCCTGGGGGGCGTCCTTGTCCGAGGCCGGTGATGGTGTTGCGTGTTGCGTTTCCGTGCCTGCCCTCGGCGGCTTTCCTGGCCTGGGTGCTGGGCACCGGCTTGGCCGCGGCCGTCGAGCCCGCGGGGCCGCTGCCGCCCGCCCCGGTGCCGGGCTCAGGCTCGCCGTCACCGATGCAGGCGGCCCCCGTCCCGCCGGGCGCGGTCGAGCCCGCGCGGCGCGAGGTGACGACCGCGCCCGCCCCCCTCCCGGGCGGCGCGACGCCGCTGCCGGTCGGCCCGATCCAGCCCGGAGCCGGCCCGAAGGTGGGTGAGGCCAAGCCCCTTGAGGCCAAACCCTCCGAGGGCAAGCCCTCCGAGGCCAAACCTGTCGATGGGAAGCCCGCTCCGAAAAAGGTCTCGCGCGAGCTGCCGCCGCTCGTGGTGGCGCGGATGTCGCAGGACGCCACCCCGACGCTCACCCCGGCGACCTTCCTCGATACCCTGCGGGCGGCGGAGCGCTACCAAGCCCTGGTCGAGGCCGGCGGCTGGCAGCCGCTGCCGGCCGACCTCGTGGTCAAGCCCGGCGAGCGCAACCCGGCGGTGCCGCTCCTTCGCCGCCACCTCGTGCTGACCGAGGATCTGGCCCCTGGCGGACCGGAGGCCGACACCCTCGATCCCGGCCTCGTCGCGGCGCTCAAGCGCTACCAGTCCCGGCACAACCTGGCCGAGACCGGGCTCCTCGGCCGCCAGACCGTGGCCGCCCTCAACGTGCCGGCGAGCGTGCGCCAGCGCCAGCTCGCGGCCTCGGCCAACCGCCTGATCGGGTCGAGCTTCCCGTTCGGCGAGCGCTACGTGGTGGTCAACATCCCGGCGGCGGCCGTCGAGGCGGTGGATCACGGCAGCGTGGCGCGCCGCTACGTCGCGGTGGTGGGCAAGCCGGAGCGGGCCTCGCCGTCGGTCGAGACGAGGATCACCAACATCAACTTCAACCCGACCTGGACCGTGCCGGTGTCCCTCATCAAGAAGGACATCATCCCGCACATGCGCAAGGATCCGGGCTACCTCGCCAAGATGCACATCCGCATGCTCGACGGGCAGGGCCAGGAGGTGCAGCCCACCGCCGTCGACTGGTCGACCGAGCGGGCGGTGAACTACACCCTGCGCCAGGATCCGGGCTTCGACAACTCGCTCGGCCAGGTGCGGATCGACATGCCGAACCGGCACGCGGTCTACATGCACGACACGCCCTCGAAGTCGCTCTTCTCCCGTGACGTGCGCTTCCACTCCTCGGGCTGCGTGCGCGTCGCCGACGTCAAGGCGCTGGTCGGCTGGCTGCTCGAGGGCACGCCCGGCCCGAACGGCGCCGGCTCGGCCTGGGGGCCGATGGAGATCGAGACCGGCATCGCCACGGGCGAGCGCCGCGACATCAAGCTGGCAAAGCCGGTTCCCGTGACCTTCGTCTACCTCACCGGCTACGCCACCCCGGACGGGCGGGTGCATTTTCGCGACGACGTCTACGGCCTCGACACCGGCAAGGAGACGGGCAAGCCGGCCGAGCCGGCAGTGACGGGAGCGCTCGCCACTCCGGCCAGGGCCACGGCCGTTCCGATCAAGGCGGCCCCTGCCAAGCCGGCGACCGCCAAGCCGATCACCACCAAGCCGATCACCGCCAATCCGGCCGCGGCGACGACCGGAGGCGCGCAGGACGGGAGCGCCCGGGCGAAGCCCCCCGCGCAGCCCGCGCCGAAGCCGGCCGCGAAGACCGCTCCGACGATGGCGCCGGTCCCGGCCGCTCCGATCCAGGCCGCTCCCGCCACCGAGCGCCGCGGCGCCGTCCCGCCGACCTGACCCGGAGGCGCGGCGGCGCTCGCGCACCGGAACCGTCGCGCCCCGCTCGCCCCGTCGAACGGGCGGGCCCGCGCGAACCTCGAGGCTGCCGGCTGCGGGGAACCGCCCTCTGCGTCCGGCAGGAGAGGACCGTAGCCCGGGCCTGCGAAGACCGACGCCGTGCCCACCCCGATCCCGCCGGGGTCCCTAGGCCGGCCCGCCGAGACCTCAAGGATGCCGTAACCACGATCCCCGGCCGGCGTGCGAAACTCGCGCTAACAATGCTGCTTTTATCAGCTGTTGTGGGTCTGCGCTCTACAATGGGTCATCGGATCCGGTCGCTTGCGCGTCGCGCGACCACGTCCTCTCGACCAGGCGCCCTGTGCGCAGGGGAGCACCGCACCACCCATCCATGCTCAACGGCGCCGCACCTCCATCGATGAAGCCGTCTCCCGACACTCGCCGGCCGCGCCTCGCCCGCCAGCTCCGGCTCTTCGCGCGCGATCGCGGCGGCGCCTTCCTCATCGCCTTCGCGGTCGCCCTGCCGGTGCTGCTGGGAACGGTGAGCGCCGCCGTCGAGTACGGCCGGCTGATCTACCGCAAGGCGCAGCTGCAGAACGCCGCCGACGCCGGGGTGCTCGCCGGCGCCAACATGCTCAAGCTCTCGAATTCCGACGACGCCTCGGTGACGAGCGTCACCCGGCAGGCGATCCAGGCGCAGGCGCGCACGCCGGCCGACCGCGCCAGCACCGTCACGGCGACGGTCGGCGACAGCCGCAACTCGGTCTCGACGGTGATCGAGGAGACGGTGCCCTCGCTGATGGGCAAGCTGCTCAGCCTGCCCTCCAGCACGCTCATCGTCCGCGCGACGGCCCAGCTCGTCGGCTCGGTCCGCCTGTGCCTGCTCGCCCTCGACCCCTCGGCCAAGGGGGCGTTCGACCTGGAGAAGAAGGCGCAGGTCACCGCCGACGGCTGCTCGCTGTACTCGAACTCCGTGAGCCCGAGCGGCATCCAGGGCAAGGACAGCGCCACGGCCCGCGCGCTCTCGATCTGCTCGGCGGGCGGCTTCGACGGAGCGAAGGCGCTGTTCACCCCGGCGCCGATCACCGACTGCACCCCGATCGGCGATCCCCTCAAGGACCGCCCGCTGCCGACGCCGGACATCAACTGCGTGATCCTGAGCCCGTTCGCGAACCCGACCGCAAAAGCGCCGCCCCCCGGTCCGATCAACGTGGTGACCGGCATCGTCACCCTCGATCCCGGCACCTATTGCGGCGGCCTGCGCATCACCGAGAATGCCATGGTGACGCTTCGGGCCGGCACCTACGTGATGAGGGACGGGCCGCTGATCGTCGACAAGAAGGCGAGCCTGTCGGGCCAGGGGGTCGGCTTCTTCTTCACCGGCGACAAGGGCGGGCTGCTGTTCGACAAGGACACGACGATCAGCCTCACCGCACCGACGAGCGGCGTGATGGCCGGCCTGCTCATGGCCGAGCAGCGGACCGTCTCCGACCCCGTCCCGGTGCCGATCGACATCTACGTCACGCCGCCGCCGCCGCCGCCGCCGGGCCCGGCGCCGCCGATGCGGCAGTACCGCATCCTCAGCGACAACGCCCGCACGATGCTGGGCACGATCTACCTGCCGGCCGGCCGGCTGATCATCGACAGCAGCCGGCCGGTCGCCGACCAGTCGGCCTACACGGTGATCGTCGCCCGGCAGATCAACCTCTACGAGGGGCCGAACCTGACCCTCAACGCCAATTACGGCGCGACCTCGGTCCCGGTGCCGGACGGGGTGGGCCCGAAATCGGGAACGGCGTCGCTCCGGAGCTGAGGACCGGCGGTCCTTCGCCCCGCACCGGGTGGCGCCCTCCCCCGGTCATTCCCGCGCCGCGGGAGCGGAGCCCGGGACGATACGGGGGACGTCGGGTCGGGCCGAGCCGGTCGACGGGGATCCCGGCTCAGGAGATCCCCAGCCCCCGCACCAGGGCGATGCTGACGAGGAGCAGCACGCCGAGCGACGCGGTGACCGCGAGCGTCACCCGGGCGCCGACCCGGGCGACCACCCGCACGTCGACGCCGAGGCCGAGCGCCGCCATGGCGATGATGGTCAGGATGCCGGCGACCCGGGTGAGGGGCGCGAGCGCCGCGTCGGGCACGAGGCCGAGCGAGCGGGCGGCAGCGAGCGCGAGGAAGCCGAGGATGAACCACGGCACCAGCTTGAAGAAGCCGAGCCTCTTGCGCGCTCCCGCCGGGGCGCCGGGCTCGTCGCGCAGGCGCGGGGCGAGCAGCGACAGGCCGAGCACCACCGGCCCGAGCATCAGCACCCGCACGAGCTTGACCAGCGTCCCGACCTGGGTGCTGACGAGGCTCACCGGCACGGTGGCGGCGAGCACCTGCGGCACCGCGTAGACCGTGAGGCCGGCGAGCACGCCGTACTCGGTCGGGTTGGTGCCGAGCAGCGGGATCAGGAGCGGCAGCCCGAGCACCACCAGCACGCCAAGGATCGCCGTGAAGGCGATCGAGGAGGCGACGTCGTCGCCGTTCGCCCCGATCACCGGCGCGACCGCCGCGATGGCCGAGTTGCCGCAGATGGCGTTGCCGCAGGCGATCAGGATCGACATCCGGGCCGGCAGCCCGAGGAGGCGCCCGATCGCGTAGCTGGCGGCGAGCGCGATCGCCACCGTGGCGACGATGCCCGAGAGCAGCGCCGGCCCCGAGGCGACGAGCGCCTTGAGGCTGATCGAGGCGCCGAGCAGCATCACGGCGACCTCGAGCAGCTGCTTGGCGCTGAAGGCGATGCCGATGCGCCAGCGCGGCCCCGGCTCCCAGACCGAGCGGATCGCGATGCCGGCGAGGATCGCGATCACCAGCGCCTCGACGTAGGGGTGGTGGACGAGGCGCTCCTCCGCGGCCTGGACCAGGCTCGCCGCCGCCGTGACGGCGACGCAGAGGGAGAGGCCGGGCAGGACCGCGATCGCGGTGCGCCCCATCGCGTCAGGCCGCATCGCCGGGCATGCTCGTGGGTGTGGGGGAGGCCGGTCGCCGCCGCGGGGCCGCCGGGGGGTCACGGGCGGAAGCCCGTGCCGATGCCGGCCCGCGTCGGCTGGCCGAGCCAGAGCAGCGCCAGGCCGAGGACAAGGGCGACCGGCGCCGCCGGGGACAGGGTGAAGGGCAGGCCCAGGAGCTTCCACAGCATCGGCTGCCCGCCCTCGGCCATCGCCTGCAGGCTCGCGGCCCGGTCCTTGAACACCACCGAGGCGACGTCGCTGACCGAGGTGACGAGCACGGCGTTGTTGGCGATCGAGCGGGCGCCGTCATAGACGATCCCGACGAAGCCGGCGGCGAGGAACAGCAGGCCGAGGCAGCGGCACAGGAAGCGGATCATCCAGGGCTCCGGACCGCGCCCCCCGCGGGACGCGCCGGACCTTGAGTAGAGAGAGGCCCCCGCGGGCGCAAGATTCGACGGCCGCGCGCGACGCGCCGCGCGCGGCACCGTGGCGGGTTGATCCCGATGTCCCCGCCATGCCACGGCGGCTGGCGACACGGACGAGGGGCGACGGCATGGACGGCAGGACGGGCAGGGCGCGGCCGGAGCTGGTGATCTTCGACTGCGACGGGGTGCTGGTGGACAGCGAGCCGATCAGCCTCGTGCGCCTGACCGAGAACCTCCGGCGCATCGGCGTGCCGATCGACCTCGACACGGTGGCCCGGCGCTTCACCGGCACCAGCATGACCTCGATCATGGCGCATATCGCGACCGATTACGGCGTGCCGACCCCGGACGGCTTCGTCGACGCGGTGCGGGCCGACACCCTGCGGGCCTTCGACGCCGAGCTGAAGGCCGTCGCCGGCGTCGCCGCGGTGCTGGAGACGATGCCGCAGCGGCGGTGCGTCGCCTCGAGCAGCGACCCGCAGCGCCTGCGCCACGCACTCACGCTGACCGGGCTCCTGTCCCATTTCGACGGGCACGTCTTCAGCGCCAGCATGGTGGCGCGGGGCAAGCCCTTCCCCGACCTCTTCCTCTACGCGGCCGGGCAGATGGGGGTGGCGCCTCAGGCCTGCGTGGTGATCGAGGACAGCGTGCCGGGCGTCGCCGCCGCGCGGGCCGCCGGCATCCCGGTGCTGGGCTTCTGCGGCGGCGGACACTGGGCGCACGACCGGGCCGGTGCGGATCTTTTGGCCGCAGGGGCGGTCCACGTCTTCGACGAATTCACCCGGCTGCCCCATCTCCTGGAGACGTGGGGCCAGGGGACGGAGAGTCTGGGGACGTAGAGTCCGGAGACATGGGGTCTCTAGGGTGAGGTCCTGGAAACCCGGGACCCCGCGTCCCGTTAAGGGACCGGGAGCCCTGGCACCGGTTTCGCATTGACCTTCCGCGCCCGCCCGGCACATTCGACGGCGGACGCGGCCGGCCCGCCAAAGACCGTTTCAAGATCTCCCGTTCCAGAGCCCCCTCCCCCGCCAACCGGAGCCCGCCGTGAGACCAGCCCGCATCGTCGCCTTCTCGGGCAACGTCCGCCGCCCCTCCCGGACCCGCGCGCTGGTGGAGGCGGTCGCCGCCGAGCTCGGCCGCCGGCGCCCGATCGACCTGAAGGTCTACGACCTCGCCGAGATCGGCACCGGGCTCGGCGCCACCAGCCGGCAGGCCCTGCCGCTGCCGATCGCCCACATGATCGAGGCGATCGAGGGCTCGGACGGGCTGATCGTCGGCTCGCCGGTGCATAACGGCTCCTATTCGGGGCTGTTCAAGCACGTGATCGACTTCCTCGACCCGGCGGCGCTCGCCGGTAAGCCGGTGGCGCTCACCGCGACCGGTGGCGGCCCGCGCCACGCCCTGATGGTCGAGCACAGCTTGCGCCCCCTCTTCGGCTTCTTCACCGCCCACGTCGCGCCGACCGCGGTCTATGCCGGCGAGGCCGAGATCGAGAACGGGATCGTGACCGACGAGCGCGTCGCCGAGCGGGTCGCGGCGGCGGCGAGCGAACTCGGCCACCTCCTCGACGTGGCCGAGGCGGCCCGCCGCGCCGCGGGCGGGCGGGCGGTGGCGGGGCTCTAGAATCGAAGCAGGTGCGATTTGGCTGTGGGAGGGTCTGTCCTCGACCTGCCCGGATCTTCCGCGTTTCGCGCTTGTATGGACGGAAAACAGGTGTTTTCCGACACCTAAGACTACGTGACGGCACATCAAAGGGCTGCCTGCGATCCGATGCGAAATTTCTCGAAACTAACTTGATGCCTTAGAGTATGGTTTCGATGTACACGGAGCGCTCGCCAGATCCATGCTCGCACTCGTCGTCATAGACATGCAACGATGGATGTTTCGTACGTCCGAAAGGCTAGCTCAGGTGGGCAGTATGCTTCCCGCCATCAATGACTTGGCTTCGCGTTTCACGCAGGCAAATTTGCCCATCTACGATGTCGTTACGATCCATCAGCCAGACAGGAGCACTTAGTCCCGTTTGATGCTTAAGTATGATTACTCGTGCCTCATTGAAGGAACACCGGATGCTGAGCCTGTCGAGGGCTACGAGGCACCACCTTCCGCCACCCGTATCGTGAAAACGCAGAACAGTGCGTTTCTCCATACTGAGTTTGAGGCGGCACTGCGCGCCGACGGTGTAACCAAACTCCTGTTAACAGGTGTCTTCATGGACGGTTGTGTAGGGTTAACTGCAGCCGATGCGGCGCAACGCCGATTTGAAGTCGCTTGTATCTCCAACGGGATCGGACACGTTGATGTGAAGATGCGCCGATCTATGGAGGAGTGGCTCCACCAAATGTACGAAATCAACCAAGTTCAGTCCGTGGACACCCCACTCTGAACGCCTTCTTCCCGCCCGGAGCGACCGCTTCGAGTAGAACTGGGGCAGAATGGCGGTGGAGATCAGGATGGTTTCGCCCAGCGAACTGGACTTCGTGAGGAGCTTGGAAGAGCAGTTGCATGATCCCGACATTCGTAGCACGCCAGGTAGGTAATTACCCAGGGGGGTGTCGGGACGGCGCGGCTTGGCCGCGGCGGGATCGTCGGGTCGCCCCCCTTGCCGGAACGCGGTTTGGCTGATTCGTTGTCGGGATGAGCCGCAGTGACCTCGAGCGCCTGAGCAAGGAGGAACTGATCGAGTTGGTGCTGAAGCTGCACCGGCCCGAGCAGACGTCGCGCACCTCGTCCAAGCCGCCGGCGAGCGACCGCAAGCAGCGGCGCGAGAAGGCCCGGCCGGGCGGCGCCAAGCCCGGGCACGAGGGCCACAAGCGGGCGCTGACGCCTGATCCGGATCAGGTCATGGAGCATCGGCCGACCTCGTGTACGGCCTGCGGCGAGCCACTGCCCACCGATCTGCCGGCCGAGGTGATCAGCGTGCACGAGCGGATCGACCTGCCGTTGGTTCGCCCAGCCGTCGAGCAGCACCGGCGCCTGTGCGTGACCTGCCCGGCCTGCCGGACCCGGGTCGTCGCCCCGCGGCCGGCGGGGGCCGACGCGACGCCGTTCGGGCCACGTCTGCACGCGGTGGCGACGTATCTGAAGACGTTCCAGGCGTTGTCCTACGAACGGTTGCAGGCCACCCTGTCGGATCTGTTCGGGCTGAGGCTGAGCCAGGGCGGGCTGATGAACCTGCTGCGGCGCGCCCAAGGTTGCTTTGCCGAGGGCCGGGACGCGGCGCTGGCGCGGCTGCGGCAGGCTCGCGTGGTGGCCTCGGACGAGACCGGGGTGCGCATCGAGGGCACCAACAGCTTCCACTGGGTGTTCCGCTGCCAGGACGCGGTGGTACATCACGCCGCCCCGAGCCGGGCGGCATCCGTGGTCGGCGAGGTGATGGCCGGGCATCGGCCTGAGGTGTGGCTCTCCGACCGGTACTCGGCCCAGCAGGGTCATGGCGAGCGCCAGCAGACCTGCCTGGCGCACCTCGCCCGCGACGTGGCCTATGCGGTCGAGGCGGGCGACGACCTGATCGCCTTGCGGCTCCAGTGGTGGCTCGACAAGGCCTTCGGGCTCGCCCGCGGGCTGACCGAACTGGCGACTTCGACCCTGGCGCGCAAGCGGCGCGAGTTGGAGCAGGACCTCGACGACATCCTGAAGGCCCCGGCGACGTGCGACCTGGCCCAGGCGCTCCAGGCCCGGATGGGCCGGGCGCGCGATCAACTCCTGACCTTCGTGGCCTTCCCCGGGACGGTGGACGTGACCAACAACGCCTGCGAGCGCGACCTGCGGCCGGCGGTGATCCAGCGCAAGGTGACGAACGGCTATCGGGCGATGTGGGCCGCCCAGGGCGAGGCGGACGTGCGCACCGTCGTCGCCACCGCCGCGCTCAGGACCAAGGCCACGTCCTTCGCCACCCTACTCACCACCATCACAGCCTGATCAACCTCCCAGCCGCCAGCCCGGATAGACGTGCCGACGAACGCGCGAGCCGAAAAACACCCCGTGGGTAATTACCCAGGTAGGGTGGCCGCACTCCTGACTGATGATTTTCTTGAGTTCGGAAGATCTGGCGGGGTGTGCGGGAAAGATGAAGTCGTTCACAGCCTGGCCGCGGAGCGGGATTGTGAGCGATCGGAACTTACCGCCTACGGATACGAGTTGAGGATCCTTGCTGTGGGCGTGGTGCTTTTAACCTACCGAACTATCCGGAAGGAGGAGGGAGGGCCGGACCTGCACACGCTGCGCAGTTCCGTTTGGAAGCTGATCGATGGCCACTGGCAGATGGCATTCCATCAGGGAACGCCAATCGTTCCTAAAACCTAATGTCTGCTCACCACCCCGTGCGATCATTCGGCATGTCACGCTTGACTGCACGGCAAACAAGTGTTTTTCGTACAGCCAAGATGGCCGGCTGTGCATGCGGGTTGGGCCCTGACGGACGCTTCATGGGGCTGCTTTCGACCCGTTATGACCATCCTGAACTCCGTCTCTTACGACAGCCTTCGCAAGTCGAAAGGCTTGATAGGCGGAAAATATATGCAATCGAGAGCGTCGAATATTACGTCGAACACACCGCTAGCGTTGCGGGCATAAGCCAGCGCAGCCTCACGCTGATCACTCCTTACCTGCGTACCCAGCGTGCAGTGAGGTTTCCACATACCAGGGCGGTAATGCATCCGACAAGAAGTAGGATTGATAGTGGCGTGAATTGCTTCGTGGATTTTCTGCAAGACCACGCTAGGACGGGGCGAAGCCCATAGAACCATCGGCGGCCCATCAAAGCTGCTGATGGCGTCAAAGGTCAGCGTGAGCGCGCCGAGGTTTCTGCTGGCTTCATCGAGCGCCCTCTGAACCTCATCTTCTCCCACTACATCACCCTCGTAGATGGCGAGGGTGATGTGGGGCGGATAGCCGAGGATAGCCATCGATGGCTGATCCTCGAACTGCTGGACAACATCCCACAGCGCACGAACTATGCCTGCGCTCGGATCGTCGCTCCGAAGTGAAATCGCGAACCCCATGCCCTGATCCCCGCAGCTGCCACTTCTGACCTGCTCCCCGCTTTCCCGCCACGCGTAGGTTAGGTCTGTTCCTGTTCTGCCCCTTGCGGGGCGGGTGAGCAACAGGCTGGGGGCATGGAGCCCCCACGCGGCGCAGTGCCCCCAGTCTGTTGCATCGCGAGGGCACTGGCCTTGGCGGCGAACTCCATCGGGGTCAGCCCGGCGAGGCTCGTGTGTGGTCGGGCGGTATTGTAGTCGATCCGCCAAGCATCAATGATGCGACGCGCCTCGAACAACGTGCCGAAGACATGTTCGTTCAGGCATTCGTCGCGCAATCGCCCATTGAACGACTCCACGAAGGCGTTCTGCATCGGCTTGCCCGGCGCGATGTAGTGCCATTCAACGCCTCGTTCCTGAGCCCAGCGCAGGACAGCGGTCGAGGTGAGTTCGGTGCCGTTGTCGCTCACCACCATGGCAGGCAAACGACGCTCGGCAACGAGCCGGTCCAACTCGCGCACGACGCGCAGGCCCGAGAGCGAGGTGTCCACCACCGTCGCCAGCGCCTCGCGGGTGTGGTCGTCGACGACGTTCAGGACGCGGAAGCGCCGCCCGTCGGCGAGCGCGTCGCTGACGAAGTCCAATGACCAGCGCTGGTTGGCCTCCTGTGGGATCACCATCGGTGCTCTGGTCCCAAGTGCTCGCTTGCGTCCGCCGCGACGGCGCACGGTGAGCTTCTCCTCTCGATAGAGCCGGTAGACCTTCTTCAGGTTCACGCACGCCCCCTCCCGTTTGAGCAACATCGCCAGCCGCCGGTAGCCGAACCGGCGGCGCTCGCCCGCATGGTGGCGCAGCCGAGCTCGTAGCGCGTCATCGGTGCCGGGCCTGCGCTCATATTGGAAAGCCGAGCGGTCTACCCCGAGAAGCCCGCACGCACGCCGTTCCGAGAAGCCGTGATGTTTGATCACGGCTTCGACAGCAGCAAACCGTGCGGCGGGCGTGGTCAGTTTTTTGCCAGCAAATCCTTCAGGGCCGCGTTGTCGAGCACGGCCTCGGCCAGCAGCTTCTTCAGCCGCCGGTTCTCATCCTCCAGGGTGCGCAGTCGCGCTGCCTCGGACACCTTCAGACCGCCGTACTTGGCTTTCCAGTTGTACAGTGTCGCATCGCTGATCCCGTGCTTCCGGCACAGATCGGCGGTCTTCACGCCCGCGTCATGCTCGCGGAGCACCGCGATGATTTGCTCCTCGCAAAACCGGCTCTTGCGCATGGTCCATCTCCATCCCGATGGACCCAACTTACGGATGGCAGGAAATCAGGGGAGCAGGTCATGCGGAAACCATGTGTCTTCCGATAGAGGCCGAGCCGTATCAGCCGTCGCGCCCCATCCTTCGGGCCACGGATTCGGACATCGCGCGACAAACCCTGTCGGATTCATAAGCTGTACGGAAAATCGGGTTGATGGGTTTTCCGCACATGCCCGACACTCAGCAGCCCTTCCCTTCAGCCGAGCCGATCGGATCCGGCCGCCAACCCTCCCCCGTCTCCCCCTATCCCTGGCCCCGCCCCTGCAGCTTGCGATAAGCCCGGCCATACGCCGCGTAGCTCGCCACCGTCCGGGCCATCATCGCCCGCCGCTCCGCGTCGAGGCGCGAGAGCGCCCGGGCCGGGCGCCCGCCCCAGAGCCAGCCGGAATCCAGCACCTGTCCGGGATCGGTGGCACTGCCGGCGGCGAGCAGCACGTCGCCCTCCACCACCGTGCCGGGGCCGAGGCGCGCGCCCATGCCGACGAGGCAGTTCGGGCCGATGCGGCCGTCGGCGGCGCGCACGTTGTGGCCGAGCGTGGTGTCGCGCTCGATCACCAGGCCCTCGCCCCGCGTGTGCAGCGCGCAATTGTCCTGCACGTTGACGTTGGCGCCGATCACGATCGGGCCGGCCGCCGCGTCGAGGAGGCAGGAGAAGAACACGCTCGCCCCCGCGGCGAGGCCGATCCGGCCGTGCAGCCGCGCGGTGCGGGCGACGAAGACCGTCGGATCCGGCACGAGGTCGTCGCCCGGGGCTGCGGCGGGCTCGTCGGCCGCGGCCTCGCGCAGGCGCTCGGCCCGCTCGGTCAGCTCGCCGGGCTCGAGCGCCCGCACCGGCCGGGCCGGGCTGCCGGCGCAGACGAAGCCCGACGGCAGGGTGGTGCGCGGAAAC
Organism: Methylobacterium terrae; assembly: GCF_003173755.1. Classification (NCBI taxonomy): domain Bacteria; kingdom Pseudomonadati; phylum Pseudomonadota; class Alphaproteobacteria; order Hyphomicrobiales; family Methylobacteriaceae; genus Methylobacterium; species Methylobacterium terrae. The sequence goes on along the minus strand of NZ_CP029553.1, from coordinate 2,214,062 downwards.
ACCGTGCTGCCGGCCTCCAGCAGCACGCGATCCTCGATCAGCGAGCCGTCGAGGACGACGCACTCGTCCTCGATCACGCACTCGTCGCCGACCGTACAGGCATGCACCACCGCGTCGCGGCCGACCGTGACCCGGTCGCCGACGATGCACGGGTAGACCTCCGCGGCAATGTGCAGGGTCGAGCGGGCGCCGAGCCAGAACCGGTCGCCCACCACCACGTCGTGGCCGTCGGCCCGGATCACCGACTCGTCGCCGAGCCAAGCCTGGCTCCCGAGGCTCGCCCGCCCGATCACCGCGCTGCCGCGGCCGCACCAGACCGGCCGGGCCGCGAAGGTCGGCTCGGTGTCGTCGAAGGGGAGGAGGAGGTCGGGGGTCATGGGGCGGTCCTCCGTCCGGCCGGCCGTCCGCGGCCCGCCGTGCCTTGAACCTCCACATCTACGCCGTTCCGCCGGCTGCGACAGCCCCGGCTCTCCGGCCGGGGCGCTTCGTGTTAAGACGCCGCCAGACCCGACGCCCGGACCCGCCATGACCCCTCGCCTCTCGATCCAGCCCGAGCCCTTCGACGTCGCGGCGGAGATCGCCGCCCTCACGGCGGCGCTCGGCGGGCGGGCCGGCGCCATCGTGAGCTTCACCGGCCTGTGCCGCGACGAGGACGGGCGGCTCGCCGCCCTCGAGCTCGAGCACTACCCCGGCATGGCCGAGGCCGAGATCGGCCGCGTCCTCGACGAGGCGGCCGCGCGCTGGCCGCTCCAGGGGGCGGTGGCGATCCACCGCCACGGCCTCGTCCGCCCGGGCGAGGGCATCGTGCTGGTGCTCGCGGCCTCGGCCCACCGCACCGCCGCCTTCGAGGCCGCGAGCTTCCTGATGGACTACCTCAAGACCCGCGCGCCGTTCTGGAAGCGCGAGCACCGCGCCGACGGCACCCTCGGCGGCTGGGTCGAGGCGACGGAGCACGACGCGGCGGCGGCGGCGCGCTGGTAGGCGCGGGCCACGACCTCGAGCCGCGAACGCGGGTCCCGGAGCGTGGGAAGCGGGGATTACCGACAATTCGAGCGGTCGGGCTGAGGAATCGCTGACGGGGCTGCGGCATTGTCCCGGGCATGCCCCGCGATCACCGCCCGTCCGATCCGCTTCCCTTCGACCCGCTCAGCGGGCGCAGCCTCGCGATGGCCTGCGCGCTGATCGGGCTCGGGACCATCCTGCTCTCCGAGCGGCCGACGGCGGGCGGCGTGCTCCTCGCCTGGGCCGGGCTCGTCGGCTGGGCGCTGCTGCGCCTCTTCGGCGGCCGCGCACCGCAGCCGGTGCGCCGCAAGGTCCGCGCCCGGCCGCGGCCGATCATCGAGGTCGTGGAGGTGAAGGACTGGGCGCCCCGGCGCCCGGCCCCGCCGCTCGCGCTCCCCAAACCCATCACGGTGGAGCCGCCGGAGGTCGCGGAGGCCTGGGCGACCTCCGCGCATCCCGCCGTGCTCGCCGGCGTGCGGCGGCGGCGCGAGGAGGGTTAGCGGGATCGCAGGATCTCCGGGGATAGCGGGATCTTCTGGGATCGCAGGATCTTTGGGGATCGACGGTCGCCGAACCGCCGCGCGGGGCTATCTCTCCGGCTTGGCGGCCCGCACCGCCGGCGGAGAGAGCGTCGGACATGCCCGTTTCCCCACCCCAGGACGTTGCCCGCCAGGACGTTGCCCGCTCCGGCGGAGCGAGCACCCGCTCGCTCGTCCTCGCCGGCATCGCCGTGGTGGCGTTCACCGCCGCCCTGCTGCTCGCCTGGCGCTCGGCCGATACGCTGCTCCTGATCTTCGCCGGCATCCTGTTCGCGGTCTTCCTCGACGGGCTCACGCACTATCTCGGCCGCGTCGTCCCGCTCGGGCACGGGTTCCGGCTCGCGATCGTCAGCCTGCTCCTCACGGTCCTGGTGCTCGGCATGGTCGGGCTCGGCGGCGCCACCGTGGCGGGGCAGGCCGAACGCCTGAGCCAGACGCTCCGGCAGCAATCCGGCACCGTGAAGTCCTGGCTCGACGCCCGCGGGATCGACACCCGCTTCCTCGACTTCGGCAAGCTCAAGCAGGCGGCGCAGCAGGGCGGCGGCGGGCAGGACGAGGACGCGCCGAGCGCCCCCCGGGCCGGCGGCCTGCCGAGCCCCGGCACGCTCCTGTCGGGCGCCGGCAGCGTGCTCGGCCAGGCCTCGACGGTGGCGCTGGCGGTGTTCGGCGCCATCGGCAACGTGTTCATCGTCGTGGTGCTCGGCCTGTTCGTGGCGGCCGATCCGCGGACCTACCGCGACGGGGTCCTGCGCTTCGTGCCCTCGCGCCACCGCACCCACGCGGCCTCCGTCGCCGACGACATCGGCATCACCCTGCGCCACTGGCTGTTCGGGCAGCTCGTGGTGATGGGGGCGATCTTCGTCTGCGTCTGGCTCGGGCTGACGCTCGTGGGCATCGACGGGTCGCTGGTGCTGGGGCTCCAGGCGGGCCTGCTCTGCTTCATCCCGACCATCGGCGCCCTGGTCGCCGGCATCATCATCGTGCTCGCCTCCCTCGCCTCGGGGCTGAAGGGGGTGATCGCGGGGATGTGCGTCTACCTCCTGGTGCAGACCCTCGAGAGCTACGTGCTGACGCCCTTCGTGCAGAAGCGGGCGCTCGACATCCCGCCCGCCACCCTGTTCGCCGGCCAGATCCTGCTCGGCGTGCTGTTCGGCCTCTGGGGCGTCGCCCTGGCGCTGCCCCTGATGGCGGTGGCCAAGGTGCTGCTCGACCGGCTCTACATCGAGGACACGCTGGGAGAGCGAGCGGGCTGAGCCGCCGCCCCGCTCCCGCCGCATTGCGGCGGGACCAGTGCGGCACCGGAGGCGCCCGACGCGTCACCGACGGTTCACCGCGACGGGCGAGCGTCGCCGAAGGACATCGTCATGCCGCGCCCTTCCCGCCTCCTCGCCGCTCTCGTGCCCGCCCTCGCCGCGGCGAGCCCGGCACTCGCCCATCCCCACGTCTGGATCACCACCCGGGCCGAGCTCGATTACGGGACGGATGGCAGCCTGAAGGCGGTCCGGCACGCCTGGACCTTCGATCCGACCTACTCCGCCTTCGCGGTCCAGGGCCTCGGCCAGTCGCCGACCGGGCCGGTGAACCCGGCCGCGCTCGCGGCGCTCGCCCGCGACAACGCCGACAACCTCGCCGAGCAGGGCTACTTCACGCTGCTGAAGGTCGACGGCCGCAAGGTGGAGGTCGCCGCCGCGACCGACCCGGCGATGACCTTCGCGGACGGGCAGCTGACCCTGCGCTTCACCCTGCCGCTCAAGGCGCCGGTCGCCGGCACCGCCTCGCTCGAGGTGTCCGACCCGACCTACTTCGTCGCCTTCAGCCTCGCCGAGGGCGGCGACGTCGCCACCCTGAAGGGCGCCCCGTCCGGCTGCCGCGCCACCGCGCACCGGCCGAAGACGGCGGCCGCGGCGCCCGCCGCCACCGGCATGTCGGAGGCGTTCTTCGAGGCGATGACCGCCGCCTCGACCTACGGCGTGCAGTTCGCCAACCGGATCGTCGTCGCGTGCTGACCCGCGCCCTCACCCTCGCGCCGCCCTCCCGCGGGCTCCAGCGGCTCGCGCTCGCGGCCCTCGCGGTCCTGGCCGCGGCGGCCCTGCTGGCGGCCCTGCTCGGGCTCCTGGCGCCGGGCTTCCGGGCGCCGCCGCGCTCGCCCTTCGGCATCGGATTCCGCGAGGCGGCGCCCACCGGCGCCACCAGCCTCGGCGCCTGGCTCCTGGCGATGCAGGCCGGCTTCTCCCGCGCGCTCCAGGCCGCCGTGTCGGCGGTCAAGGCCGGCCGCGACGGCACCCTGACGCTGGTCGGGCTCGGCTTCGCCTACGGGATGCTGCACGCCGCCGGACCCGGCCACGGCAAGGCGGTGATCGCCGGCTACCTGATGGCCGGCGAGCGGGCCCTGAAGCGCGGCTTCGCCTTGAGCCTGCTCGCCGCCCTGCTCCAGGCGCTCGTCGCCCTGGCGCTGGTCTGCGGCGGCGCCGTGGTCCTGCGCCTGACCGCCGCCGGCCTCAACCAGGCCGGCACCGTGATCGAGACCGCGGGCTTCGCCTGCGTGGCCCTGCTCGGCGCGGCCGTGACCTGGCGCAAGGCCGGGCAGCTCGCCCGCCTCCTCGCCCGCGAGGCGGGGCCGGCCTGCGGCCCCGATTGCGGTCATGCGGGGCTCACCGACGGCACCAGGGTCGAGCGGCTCTCGGGATGGCGCGAGCAGGCCGGCGTGGTGCTCGCCGCCGGCACCCGGCCCTGCGCCGGGGCGGTGCTGGTGCTGGTCTTCGCCCTGTCCCAGGGCATCCTGTGGGCCGGTATCGCCGCGACGCTCGCGATGGCGCTCGGCACCGCACTCACCACCGGGCTGCTCGCAGCCCTCGCGGTCTTCGCCAAGACGCTGGCGCTCCGGCTCGCCGGCGGCCGCGGCCAGGGCGGGGCGGTCGCGGTCGGCGTGCTCGAACTCTGGGCCGCCGCCTTCGTGCTGGTGCTCGGGGCGGGCCTGCTCTCCGGCTGGGCGGCCGCGGCCTTCTAGGCCATCGCCGCGATCCGCGCGGCGCGCCGGCGCCGGGGGCTTTCCGCCGCGGTCACGGCGGTGAAGCTGATCTCCTGGCGCTCGCGGGCGACGAAGGCGCCGGGCATCTCGGCCTGCATCTGCACCTCGAGCTCGCGCAGCAGCGCGTCGGTGTGCTGGGGGTAGAGATGCACGATGGCGAGCCGCCCGACCTCGCCGGCCTGGCACAGTTCGACGCCCTTCTGCCAGGTCGAGTGGCCCCAGCCGCGGCAGGACGGGTACTCGCCCTGCGTGAACATGCCGTCGTAGACCACGAGGTCCGAGCCGCGCACGAAGTCGAGCAGGGCCGGATCGGGCCAGGGCTCGGAATGTTCGAGGTCGCTGATGTAGCAGGCGGTGCGGCCGCCGTGGCGGAAGCGGTAGCCGGTGGCGCCCTGCGGGTGCTGCAGCGGGATGGTGTCGACGACCGCGCCGTCCGGGAAGGTCAGGCTCTCGCCGGCCCGGAACCCGTGATGCACGAAGCGGGCGGGGAACATGTCGAGGGTGATCGGGAAGAGCGGCGGCGAGAACAGCCGGTCGAGGGGCTCGGCCGCGCTCTGCCCGTCGAGGTTGCCGCACCAGGTGTGGATCTCGCGCGTCGGATCGAGGACCGCCGGCTTCAGGAACGGCAGGCCGCCGACATGGTCGAGGTGGAGGTGGCTGAGCAGCAGGTCGACCCGCTGGGGCAGCCGGTCGCGGTGATGGGCCCCGAGCGCGTTGATGCCGGTGCCGGCATCGATCACGAACAGCCGCTCGCCGCAGCGGACCTCGACGCAGGGGGTGTGCCCGCCGAATTCCACGAATTCCGGACCGGAGGCGCAGGTCGACCCCCTGACGCCCCAGAACCGGAGCGTCAGGCCGGCTTCCATGAGAGGACCCCTCGTTGTCATGCCGGCGACCGTGATGGGGGTTGTGTGGGTTGGATGTGCGATGACGCACATGGCGGTTGCTCCGGCCGGGCGGCCCGGCAAGACACTCTGGAAGGCTGTACGCGAGAGATGTGTCTCACGAACGATGAGTGCAAGACGAAGGTTCCCCCCGGCGGCCTAATCTGTCGTTAAGCCGGTGTGCTCGCGCACCGGTCCTGTGGATGGCGCAGCATCCTGCCCGAGCGCGGCCGTCTCCGGAAGCCCCGTTCGCGGCCCATCCGCGGGCTCGGTGCGCACCACCGTGGTCCGCTCGGCCCGCAGCACCAGGTCGAAGGGCGCGGCCGGGTCGGGCCGGCACTCGTCCGGCAGGCAGACCACGAGGCCGCGCCCGGCCCGGGCCGCCCGCAGCCGCTCGATCCCGGCCATGACCTCGGGCGCGCCGCGGTCGTCGAGGGCGAGGCCGACGACCAGGATGTCGGGCCGGCGCACCAGGCAGCGGGCGACGTCGATCGCCCCGCGCTCGAACGGCGTGAAGCCGTCGCGGCCGGCAAGCCCGCTCTCCGCCGCCCGCGGATCGACCTGGCGCGGGTCGACCTGGCTCGCGAGCCCGAAGCGGTAGACGGTGCGCTCCAGGCCGCGCTCGCGCAGGACCGCCTGCATCAGGGCGCGCACCCGGGCTCCCGCCCCCGCCTCGGCCCCGGCGATGCGGCCGAACAGCAGGTTCTCCTCCAGGCTCGCCGCCGCGGTGACCCGGGAGGGATCGTAGAACTCGACCGAGCCGGTGAGCGAGGCCGGCAGCAGCGCGGCGAAGGTGCGCCGCGCCGCGACGAGGCGCGCCTCCATCGCCTCGTCGATCAGGCCGAAGCGGTGCCGCGTCTCGCTGTAGCGCAGGCACAGGCCGATCAGCCTGGCGCGGTCGCGCTGTCCCGCCGGGCCGCGGCGCCAGCCGGAGGCCTCGGGCTGACGCGCGATCAGGTCCTCGAAGAAGCCGCGCTCGCGGGCCGGGAACAGCGAGAACGCGTCGAAGAGCGGGTGGTCGTCGGGCAGGTCGGAGAAGATCTCGACGGTGGCCCGCGCGATGGCAAGGCCCATCTCGGTCATCGGCCGGGTCAGCCCCTCCGCCTCCAGCACCGCCCGGGTGAAGGGATGGCCGGCAAGGCGGGCCTCCGAGAAGGCCGAGCCGACCGGCTCGCCGAACAGGATGTTCTCGCCGACCGTGGCCTGGCGGTTGTAGCGGGCGGGGTCGAACGGCTCGATCAGGTGGGCGGCGTTGTCGGCGGCGAGCGCCGCCCGCAGGGCGCCGCGGGTCTCGACGATGGCGGCGGCGGTGGCGGCGTCGAGCCGGCGCGGCAGCACGCTGGCGAGCCCACGGCCGTAGACCAGCCGGTCGAGCCCGGTGACCGACAGGGCCTCGACCAGGCGCTCCTCGAGCTCGCGGGCGTTCGGCGTGCTCGCATCCGGGCTCGATCCGTCGGCGAAGGCGGGGTCGCCGTAGAGCAGGTTCTGGAGAAGGGTGCCGCTCATCAGCACCGGCTCGCCCCCCGCATAGGCGATGCGCCGGGCCCGCTCCGCCGGATCGACCGAGCGCAGGTCGGTGCCCGCGTAGGTGACCGCCCCGGCGGTGGGTTCGAGCTGGCCGGCGATCAGCGCCGCCAGCACCCGGCCGCCGCTGCCGCGGTCGCCCAGGATCGCGACGTGGCTCGGCATCGGCAGGACGAGGTCGAGGTCGATCAGGCGCTCGCCCGAGGCCGGGTCGTAGGCCGCGACGTTCGTGAGCACGATCGGGCCGCCGTCGGGCAGCGGCGTCGATTGCGCGCGCAAGCGGCGCGGCGCCCGGGCACGCGCCTCGAGCGAGGCGGTGGCGCGGGCGATCTCGCGGAAGGCCGGCAGGGCGGCCCGCCGGCGGCGGTTCTGGCGCAGCAGGGCGGCGACGGCGCTCGAGGCCACCGCCAGCGCGCCCAGCACCGCCGACAGCCCGCCGGCGCTCACGGCTGCCGCAGGGGCCGGGGCCTGCCACAGGGCGGCGGCGAGCACCACCGTCGGCACCAGCACCGCGAGCGCCAGCGCCGGGGCGCGGGCGCGGGAGAGCTCGTTCTCGGTCTCGGCGAGCGCCCGGCGCGCACGCTCGGCGACGTGGCCGAGGCGGGCATGCTCGAAGGCGGCGGTGCCGTGGGCGCGCACCGCCGGCAGGCGCCGCACCAGGTCGGTCAGGCCGCGCTCCAGGGCGGCGCCCTCGAGGCGGCGCTGGTCGTCCCGGCGCTCGGTGCGGGCGATGAGGAGCTGGCGCGCGAGCGCCGCCGCGACCAGGCTGATGCCCGCCGCCGCGACGAGGCGCGGCGCCACCGCCGCCGCCACGGCGAGCGCCAGCAGCACGCTGCCCGCCGCGAGCGCCGGCACCAGGATGCCGACGGCGAGCAACCCGTCGGCGGCCCGGATCGCCGCGCCGACCTGGCCGGCCAGCGCCCGGGCGTCGTCGCGGGCGGCCGGCCCGGAGCGCAGGATCGCCTCCTCCGCCACCTCACGCAGGCGGCGCACCGCGTCGGATTGCGCGGTCACGCAGAGCCGCGCCACGCCCCAGCCGAGGCCGGCGAGCGCCAGGGCGACGCCGATGAGGACCCCCAGCGCCCACAGGGTCAGGGCGCTCTCGGCCAGCGGCCAGCCGGGAAGCAGCACCAGGCCGCCTCCGCCGAGGCGCTCGGGCAGCGGCACGACGAGGTGCAGGAAGTGGAGCGGCCCCCGCCCCGGCTCGGCGAGCGCCAGCAATTCGTCGACGAGGTCGCGCAGCGCCAGGAGCCCGAGCCCGACCATCGGGCCGCCGAGCCCGAGGGCGACCGCGATGGCGGCGGCGTGCCGGCGCTGGGCGCTGCGCCAGGCGAAGACGATCGGATCGCGGTCCATCAGAGCGGGCGACGGAGCCGGGGGGCGGGAACGCCCGATTGAGGCGGGACCGGCGCCGGTCCGGAGCGCGGGGGCAGGCCCGCGGGCCGTCTCGCGGTGGTGACCATGGGCCTCCTCGATGCTTGCGCGAGGTATGGGCCGCGCGGGCCGGAGTGGTCAAGCCGCGTGCGGACGTTCCCGCTCACCCCTTCATCCGTCGGCGAAGCGTCCTTCCGCAGCAGAAGGGTGCGCGATCGCACGAGCCTGCACCAAGACCGGGATTACCTCATCGGATCGACCCGGGTGCGTGGCCGCACATCACGGGATCGACGTCTCAGTCAGTCTTTCTCTCATCGGCGATCGTCAAAATACGATCGATCAATACAGTCGATCGAGAGACGATCACTTCATCGCAAGGGAGCGCGGACCGCCTGATGGCGCTGCTCCGCTCTCGACCCTCATGCACAAGGACCCCCTCGTGGACAGCAGCATCATCCAGGGCATCACCGCCTTTCGCGGCAGCGTCTTCCCGGGCCAGCGGCAGATGTACCGGCGCCTGGTGCGCGACGGGCAGCAGCCCAAGGCCCTGATCATCGCCTGCGCCGATTCCCGGGTCGCGCCCGAGCACATCACCCAGGCGGGTCCCGGCGAGCTGTTCGTCTGCCGCAACGCCGGCAACATCGTCCCGCCCTTCGCGGAGATGAACGGCGGCGTCTCCTCGGCGATCGAGTACGCGGTAGTGGCGCTCGGGGTTCGCGACATCGTGGTCTGCGGCCACTCGGATTGCGGCGCGATGAAGGGGCTGATGCAGCCCGGCGCGCTGAAGGACATGCCGAACGTCGCCGCCTGGCTGCGCCACAGCCACGCCGCCGACCGCATCGTCTGCGAGGCCTATCCGGACGACATCGACCCGGCCGACCGCCTGCGGGCCCTCGCCCTCGAGAACGTGGTGGTGCAGCTCGCCCACCTACGCACCCATCCGAGCGTGGCGGCGGCGCTCGCCAGGGGGCGGCTCTCCCTGCACGGCTGGTTCTTCGAGATCGAGACCGGCACGCTCCACGCCTATGACGGGAACCGCTTCGTGGCGCTCACCGACGACGGCGCCCTGCCGGTGGCGGAGATCTCGGTCCCGCGGCGGGCCGCACCCGACATGGCGGCGTCGATCGCGGCGGAGTGAGCCTTCGCACGGGAAGCCGGACCCTCGCCAGGAGCGCGGATTGTAGATACAATTTGGCCCTGACGGAACTCGGACGAGGCGATGCGGGTCATCTGAGATGAGGCGAAAAGGGAGGCGAACCTCGCGAAGCACGGCCTCGACTTCGCCGATGCCCGCGATCGGTTCGTCTTCGAAGAGGCGGTAATCCTACCTTCTTACGCCGCGTCCGACGGGCGACCGAGATACGTCGCGTTGAACGAACTCGACGGCCGGCTCGTTGCGGCGGTGTTCTCTCCTCTCGGAAGCGAAGCCCTCACCCTGATCAGCCTGCGGCCGGCCAGCCGCGCAGAGCGGAGGATCGTCGAAGATGCCTGAACTCAAGCTGACGCCCATCACCGACGAGGACGAGGCACGCATACAGGCCGGGATCGCGGCCGATCCGGACAACCCCGAGATCACGCCGGAGCGATTCGCGCAGGCGCGGCCCTTCGCAGAGGTGTTCCCCGAGATGGCGGCGGCTTTCCGCCGGTCGCGCGGGCTGCAGAAGGCTCCGACGAAACAGCTTGTGAGCCTGCGGCTCGACCAGGACGTGATCGAGCGCTTCAAGGCCACCGGCCCGGGCTGGCAGACCCGCATCAACGAGGCCTTGCGGCAGATCGCCGAGACCCTTCCGGCGGCGTGAGACGGTTTGCCGGTGGATCGGGTCCGAGAATCAACGGGAAACGATCCAACTGCATTCGGTCACGATCGGATGAAAGTCTGCGGGCGGCCACGCATCCACGGCATAGGTGACCGGAAAAGTCCCGCCGATTCGCGCTTCCGGCGCGGGAGCCAGGCGCTAGATACGGCACCATGCGCCAAGCCCGGATCGTCCCCCTCGTCGTCGCGACGGCCCTGTTCATGGAGAACACGGATTCCACCGTCCTCGCGACGTCGCTGCCGGCGATCGCCGCGGATATGGGCGAGGACCCGATCGCCCTGAAGCTGGCGCTGACCTCCTACCTCGTCAGCCTGGCGATCTTCATCCCCATCAGCGGCTGGGCCGCCGACCGCTACGGCGCCCGCACGGTCTTCCGCTGGGCGCTCGCGGTGTTCATGGCCGGGTCGCTCGCCTGCGCGGCGTCGACCTCGCTCGGCTGGTTCGTCGCCGCGCGCTTCCTCCAGGGCATGGGCGGGGCGATGATGGTGCCGGTCGGGCGCCTCGTGCTGCTGCGCAGCGTGCCGAAGGGCGAGCTGGTCCAGGCGCTCGCGACGCTGACCATCCCGGCGCTGGTCGGCCCGGTGATCGGCCCGCCGCTCGGCGGCCTCATCACCACGACCCTGCACTGGCGCTGGATCTTCTTCATCAACCTGCCGATCGGGCTCGCCGGCATCCTGCTCGCCACCCGCTACTTCCAGGACATCAAGGAGGAGGCGCGCCCGCCCCTCGATCTCCTCGGCTTCACCCTGTCGGGGGCCGGGCTCGCGAGCCTGATGCTCGGGCTCGCCTCGAGCGGGCGCCACCTCCTGCCGGAGGCGGTCTCCTGGGCCTGCACCGGGGCCGGCATCGTGCTGTGCGGGCTCTACCTCGCCCATAGCCGCCGGGTCGCGCATCCGGTGATCCGCCTCGACCTCCTGCGCCATCCGACCTTCCGGGCCGCGATCCTCGGCGGCAGCCTGTTTCGCATCGGCACCGGGGCGATCCCGTTCCTGCTGCCGCTGATGCTGCAGCTCGGCTTCGGGCTCGACCCGCTGCATTCGGGCCTCATCACCTTCGCGGCCGCCGCGGGCGCGCTGTTCATGAAGACCATCGCGGCGCGCATCCTGCGCGCCTTCGGCTTCCGGGCGGTGATGACGGTGAACGCGGTGATCGCGGCGGGGCTGCTGGCCGTCAACGGCCTGTTCACCGCGGGCACGCCGCACGCCCTCATCATCACGGTCCTCCTGATCGGCGGCTGCTTCCGCTCGCTGCAATTCACCGCCGTCAACGCCATCGCCTACGCCGACGTCGACCCGCGCGACATGAGCGCGGCGACGAGCCTCGCAAGCGTGGCCCAGCAACTGTCCTTGAGCATCGGCGTCGCCTTCGGGGCCTTCGCGCTCCAGTCGGCCGCCGAGTGGCACGGCCGCACCGAGATCCGGGCGGAGGATTTCTGGCCCGCCTTCCTGGCGGTGGCGGTCGTCTCCGGCCTCTCGACCCTGTCGTTCCGGCGTCTCGCCCCGGAGGCCGGCGCCGAGGTCTCGGGCCACCGCCTCGTCCGGGTGAAGCCCGCCGCCGACGCGACCTGAGCCCGAGGGACGAACTCGGCCGAGGCAAGAACTTGGCCGAGGCAAGAACTCGGCTGAAGGCATCCTGCAGCCACGCTTCAGCATGCGTTCAGCGTGGCCGTGCGAACGTTCAGGTATCGAGCGATGGCGGAACGTCCATCAGTTCCGGATGCTCGCGATTGCTTGTCCCATCTCACGTCAATTGGGGATCTGCCATGAAGCGCATCGCATCACTCTGCGTGGCCGCGGCGACCTTAGCGAGCGTGACCCTGGCCGGTGCCGCCCCGGCCGAGGCGCGCTGGCGGGCCGGGCCGGCCTTCGCCCTCGGGGCGGTCGGCGGCCTCGCCCTCGGCAGCGCGCTCGCCGCCGGCGCGCGCCCGGGCTACGGCTATGCCCCCGGCCCGGCCTACGGCTACACGCCGGTCTATGGCGGGCCCGCCTACGGCTACGGCCCGGACTGCTACACCGTCCGCCGCCGGATGATCGACGAGTTCGGCGACGTCTACATCCGCCGGGTGCGGGTCTGCGACTGAGCCTGACGCCGGGACGGCCATGAGCCTGCTCGCCCGCCACATCCCGGCCTTCGCCGCCTCCGCCCTCGGGCCGTTTGCCGCCGAGCCGCCCTGGTCGCTCACCGCGGCGGCGCAGGACATCGTACACCGCCTCCTCGGCGGCCTCGGCGCGGAGTTCACCATCGCCGAGGCGGTCGCGGTTCATCGAACCGCCCGGGTCGAGCCCGGCGCGGTGCTGAAGGGCCCGCTCGTCGTCGGCCCGCGCTGCTTCATCGGCCATGGCGCCACCCTGCGGGGCGGCGCCTGGCTCGAGGAGGCCTGCACGATCGGGCCGGGGTCGGAGCTGAAGGCCTCGTTCCTGTTCGCCGGCACGGCGCTCGCCCATTTCAACTTCGTCGGCGAGAGCGTGATCGGCCGGGGCGCGAACCTCGAGGCGGGAGCGGTCATCGCCAACCACCGCAACGAGTGGCCGGGCGCCACGGTGGCGTTCCGGCACGACGGCGCGGTGATCGAGACCGGTTGCGCGAAGTTCGGCGCCCTCGTCGGGGACGGGGTGCGGCTCGGGGCCAATGCCGTGGTGGCGCCGGGCGCGATCCTGAGCCCCGGCACGGTGGTGCCGCGGCTCGGCCTCGTCGATCGGGGCGTCGCGCCGGATCTCAGGTGATCTCGAAGACCGGCACCGGCTCGGCGATGCCGCGCAAGGCCCGCAACTCCGCCCGCGCCGCCGCCCCGGTCTCGGCGAGGTGGCGGGCGGCCTCCGGGTGATGCAGGACCGTCTCGGTGGCGAAGATGCCGCCGGCGCTGGCCAGCTGCTGCACCCGCGCGGCGACGTTCACGGTCTGCCCGAAATAGTCCTGGCGGTCGTTGAGGCTCACCGCGAGGCAGGGCCCCTCGTGCAGCCCGATCTTGAGCACGAGGTCGTCGGCGCCGCGCTCGGCGTTCAGCCCCTGCATCGCCGTCCGCATGCGGAGCGCCGCCGCCACCGCCCGGTGCGGGCTCGGGAAGGTCGCCATCACGGCGTCGCCGATCGTCTTGACCACCGCCCCGCCCTCGGCGGCGACGATCTCGTGCAGGAGGCGGAAATGCGCCCGCACGAGGTCGTAGGCGACGAGGTCGCCGACCCGGGCGTAGAGCTCGGTCGAGCCCTTCAGGTCGGTGAACAGGAAGGTCAGGCTCAGGATCTTGAGCCGCTGGTCGATGTCGAGCGTGTCGGTACGGTAGAGATCGCGAAAGGTCTGGTTGCTGAGGAGCCGCTTGGCGGTGAGGAAGGGCCGGCGCCCGCCGATCAGCGCCTCGAGGTCCGGCCCGAGGCGGAACACCGTCGGCAGCACGCGCTTGGCGCTGCGGTTGTCGAGGGAGAGGCGCAAGGGGCCGGGGCGGAAGGCGTCGCTGCCGGCACCCGTCCGGGCCTCGTCGAAGACGAGGGCGAGGTCCTGGCGCTCCTGCGTCGGCTCGCCCTCGACCGTGATGCCGTGGGCGGCGTGGGTCACGGGATCGACCACGATCAGCGGCTCGTGCCCGAGCTGCAACGCCAGGATCATCCGCTCGCTGGCCTTCAGCTCGACCGTCTCGACGAGCGCCCGCTGCGCCAGGGCGGCGAAGGCCTCGGGCTCCGGGAAGGCGACGCCGGAGCCGAAGAAGACCTGGCGCTGGTAGTCCCAGACGTCGAGCCCGTCGGGATCGTGGGCGGCGATGCGCCGGATTCGGGGGCTCACCGTGAACGTCACCTCGACCGTGTCGTCGAGGACCGGCTCGCTGTCGAGGGAGCAGAAGGCGCAATGATAATCCCGCCGCACGCCGCGCAGGCTCGCCGGCGCCTCGAGCACGCCGCTGCAGCTCGGGCACAGCACGTTCCAGGCCATCTCGAGCAGGCCGAGCCGCGCGCCGTGCAGGAGGGCGGCGATCACCGGCTCCTCGTCGATCCCGGCCTGCGCCGCGAGGCGCACCGCGTTGATCCGCGCCAGGTCGGCATCGGATCCGTCCCGCAGCAGCCGCTCTACCGCCCCGGCGGCCGCGGGCTCGGCCGTGCGGTGGAACGCGGCGAAGAGGGCGTCGCTCTCGTCCATGAGAGGCAGACTAGACCTGGGTCGGAGCTGGTGCAATGAGGCTTTCAGGTGTTTGCGGTGCTTCGAAGTAAAGCGCGATGTCCCTCTCCCGCACGGGAGAGGGGCTCCCGCGGCTTCTCATTGTTCGGACGCGCGCGAGGTCGCAGCACTCCCGCCGCCGAGCCGCGCCAGCCCTTCCCCATCGAGCCGGAAGAACACCTTGTCGGGCTTCTGCGCCGCGCCGAGGCCCTCGTAGAACGCCAGCAGCTCGGGCTTGCCGGCATCCGCCGTCCAGTCGACGCGCGTCAGCCCGCGCGCCACGGCCTGCCCCGCCACCGCCCGCACCAGGGCGCGACCGTGGCCGGCGCCGCGATGCCGGCCTCCGACGAACAGCTCCTTGAGGAACAGGCCGCCGGCGAGCCCCGGGCCGGGATAGATCGCCGAGAAGGCGGCGAAGCCCGCGAGATCCGTCCCCTCCTCCGCCACCAGGATCTCGGTGCCGGCAGGCCGCCCGGCGAGGGAGGCCTCGATCTCGTCCGGGCCTGGGCAGGAGACGGCGTAGTAGGCCTGCATCTCCCGGAACAGCCGCGCCAGGGCCGGGTGGTCGGCCGGCGCGGCCGGCCGGATCATAGGGCCCCCGGCGCAGGTCGGTGAGCACCGCGGCGAGGTGCGAGAGGAAGCGGGCCGCCGCGGCGCCGTCCACCGCCCGGTGGTCCCAGGACAGGCTCAAGGGCAGGATCAGCCGCGGCTGGAAGGCGCTGCCGTCCCAGACCGGCTCGATGCGCGAGCGCGCCGCGCCCAGGATCGCCACCTCGGGCGCGTTGATGATCGGCGTGAAGCCGTCGCCGCCGATGCCGCCGAGCGAGGAGACCGAGAAGCCGCCGCCCTGCATCGCGCCCGGCGGCAGGGTGCCGGAGCGGGCCTGCTCGGCGAGCTCCCCCATCTCCTGGGCGATCTCGACGAGGCCCTTGCGGTCGCAGTCGCGCACCACCGGCACCAGGAGGCCCCGCGGCGTGTCGACCGCGAAGCCGACATGGACGGAGTCCTTCAGGATCAGGGCGTCGCCGTCGAGCGCCGCGTTGAAGCGGGGGAACGCCCGGAGCGCCGCGGCGGCGGCCTTGATCAGGATCGCCACCATGGTGACCTTGTGGGCGCCCGGCCGCCCGGCCCCGTTCAGCTCGCGCCGCAGCGCCTCGGTCTCGGTGACGTCGGCGTGGTCGAAGTTGGTGACGTGCGGGATCGTCAGCCAGTTGCGGGCGAGCGCCTGGCCGGAGATCTGCTGGATGCGCGACAGCGACTCCCGCCGCACCGGGCCGAACCTGGCGTGATCGACCTGCGGCCAGGCCGGCAGGCCGGCCCCGATGCCGGGGGACGGTGCCGGCGGAGCGCCGGCGGCCGGCGATGCGGCGGGAGCGGGAGCCGCCATCTGGCCGCGGACGAAGGCCAGCACGTCCTCGCGCAGGATGCGCCCCTGCGGGCCGGTGCCGGGGATGCCGGCGAGATCGACGCCGAGCTCGCGGGCATAGGCGCGCACCGAGGGGGTGGCGTGGGCGTCGGACGAGGGCGCCGCGGGCGCGGGCGCCGCCGGAGCCGGGCTCGCCGCCGGGGCGGCCTGGTACGCGGGCACGGGCCGGGACGCGGGCGCGGCTTGAGGCGCCGGTTGCGGCGCGGCGCCCTCGCCGGAGGTGTCGACCGTCAGGATCGGCGCTCCTGTCGACACCCGGGTGCCCGGCGCCACCAGGATCTCCGCCACCACGCCCGCCACCGGCGAGGGCACCTCCATGGTGGCCTTGTCGGATTCGATGCTGATCAGGAGGTCGTCGACGGCGATCCGGTCCCCCGGCTTGACCAGGATCTCGACCACCGGAACGTCCTTGAAGTCGCCGATATCGGGCAGGGCGACCGGCAGGCTGGCACTCACGAGGCTCTCCCGAGACGTTTCTCGTTGTCCCGTCGCGCGCCGGCCCGTTCGGAGAGCGGCGCGGCGTCCGGAGCGCCGTGCCTAGACCATTTCACGACCCGGGGGAAACCGTCCGCCGGCCTCCCCCGGATCCTCGTCTCAGCGCGTCTTCTCAGCGCGCCTTGCGGGTCCGTTCCGGCAGGGCCGGGCGCAGGGCCGGGGCGGCCGCGGGCCGGATGCGCGGGGAGGCCGGGCCGTGGGCGGGACGGTGCTGCTCGGGGGTGGCGCCGCGCGCCGCCGGCTCGCTGCCGAGGATCGAGGCGACGAGGTCGCGGGCGGTGGCGGCATCCATGGCGCGAAAGAGGTCGGTGAGGCCGAACACCGCCTCGACCGAGCGGGCGATCGAGGGGTCGAGGCGCAGGAAGATGAACACCGCCTCCTCCTCGGCGAGGTCGGCGGCGCGCAGGGCCAGCGCCAGGAGGTCGCGGCGCTCCGGCTCGGTGGCGCGGAAGCTCACCCCCGGCATGCCGAGCGCCTCGCCGAGCGCAGCCTCGAACCGCTCGGGCTCGCCGCGGCCGGCAAACGCGGTGAGCGCCGCGCCGGCGGCGCGCATCCCGGCCCGGGCTTGCGGCCGCAGGGCCGCGCGGGCGGCGACGCCGTCGCGGATCGCCGCGCGGCGCGGCGCGTCGGCCTGGAGGTAGAGCGGGGCGAGGTCGACGGCGGGCAGGTCGTCGCGGGCGAGCAGCAGGGCGGCGAGGTCCGGCCGCCGGCGCGCGCGCTCCACCAGCCGCTCCAGGGCGGCGCCGGCGAGCGGCGCGGTCGCGTTGCGGGCGAGCGCCAGGTCGACGTCCGGCTCGTCGCGCAGGCTCAGATCCTCGACCACGGTCCGGCCGAGGTCGTGGCGCAGGGCGATGATCGCGTCGAGGGCCGGGCCGTTGCCGGCGGCGTCGAGCACCGCGGTGGAGAGCACCGGGCTCGAAGCCAGCACCGCGTCGCGGGCCCCGCCGCCATGGGCGGCGAGCAGCGCCAGCACGCTCTGGGGCGTGTCGGGGAGCGGGGCGAGCTTCTGGGCGACGATCTCGGCGGTGGCGTCGTCGACCGTCGGGATCAGCCCGCAGGCCAGGGCCTCGAAGGCCTTGATCGTCGACACGTCCCGCACCGGCGCGGCGCGAAACAGGTCCGTCTGCACCCGCAGCAGGACCGGTTTCATGTCGAGACGCCGGTCTCGCGCGAGATCGAGGAGGCCGGAGAGGTCCGGCGGTGCGTCGGCGGCGGTGCGGGCCATGGGCGATCGGGTACGCAGGACATGAAAGCGACCGCGAGAATGCGAGGACTGGCGTAAAGCGACGCTTAAGGCTGCGGGCACCGGCCCGGCGCGGGCCTGGGGACAGCGGGGATGACGCCCCGCTCCGCTCACCGATGGTTTACGCCGCCGGCCTCCCGGCCCCTCGGGCGCGGCGGCCTGGAAACAATCCGTTAACCATGTGCGTGGTTTGGTGATCCCGCGAGGCCGCGATGGGCGGCGGCCCCGGAGGGACGTGACGGAGAGGCGGGAGAGCGCACCATGGTCGGCCCACAGCGACGTCCCTCGGCGGACATCATCCCGTTCGCGACGGCGCGCCGGCCCCGGGCCGGCGGCGGCGCGGCCGTTTCCCAGGGGATAGTTTCTGACGGGACTGTTTCCCACGGGACCGATCCTCACGCGGCGGACGCGGTCCGCGGCACGATTCTGCTGTTCACGGGAGTGCGCTATGAGAGGCTGCCCGACCCCGCCGAGCCGACTCGCCCCGCTCCGGAGCGGCGCTGCCGGCGCTGAGCGCGGGCGCCGCCCGGCGAGGGCCCGCGCCCTGCTGCTCGGCCTGCCGCTGGTGGCGGGCTGCGCCCAGCAGGGCGATTTCGGCCGCCCGGCCCCCACCGCCTGGAACAGCCTCATCGACGCCGCCGGCACGCTCGCGGCGCGCGAGCGGGGCGAGGCGGCATCGCCGTTTCCCTTCACGGAGGACGAGCGCGCCCTGCGCGACCGGGCCTGGCGCTTCCTGATGCCGGCGCGCGAGCGCAACGCCTTCGAGGCCGCCCTCGACAACCTCACCCGCGCCCGGGTGCTGCCGGTGGGCTGGCGCCTCTCCGACCCGACCGCCTATTACGAGGCGATCACCGCGGGGCCGTTCCGCTCGGTCGTCTCGCGCTACCGGCGCCTCTCCGACGACCTCGTGGCGGACGGGCGCCTGATCCCGGCCTTCGCCGAGACGGCGGCCCGGGTGGTGCGGGCCGACCTGACGCGGCTGCAGAGCCTGCCCTTCATCACCACCCTCGACGACCGCGACGTGCGCAGCGCCGCGATGCGGGTGGCCGAGAATCGCTGCCTCATCGCCTGGGTGCGGCTGGAGACCGGCGCGCGCTCCGCCTCCTACCGCTACGCCCTCGAGCACCTGCTGGTGGCCGCCCCGGAGGAGGAGGCGGTGGCCGCCGAGCGGGCGCTGGCCTTCCTCGATTCGCGCCGCACCCTCCTCGACCCGCTGCTGCCGGCCGATGCCGAGATGCGCTGCGGCCTCGTCCCGCCGGGTCCCGGCGAGGTCGTGCTGGTGCGCAAGGGGTAGGAGCGAAGGCCCTACTCGTCCGGCCCGTCGATGGTGCACGAGACCGAGCGGGCGGCCTCGTTGGCCTGGGCCTGCTGGCTCGGCAGGGCGGCGAGCACCCGCACGCTGACGAAGCCCTCCCGGCTCGGCGCGACGATGCGCACGTCGCGGTTGCGCTCGTCCTCGTCGGCGGTGGCGAGCGCCTCGTCGAACTGGCGCCGGGTCATGATCACGAGCTCGACCGTGCCGCGTAAGGCCGCCTGGTCGGTGATGGCGTAGTAGGCGCCGTTGCGCCCGTGCAGCGCGATCGTCTCGAGGAGCGGGCCGGTCTCGGCGGTGATCCGCACCGGGCCGTCGTCGAGGTCGTAGGCGCAGATTCCCACCGCCACCGCCGGGTCCTGGCGCGGCAGCCAGCCCTCCGCGGGCTGCCCCGGTGCCGGCTGCCCCGGTGCCGCCTCGGCCGGTGCGGCGTCCGCCGCCCCGCCGGTCTCGGCGGCGTGGACCAGCACCGAGGTGTCGTTGGCGAGCGTCGCGCGCGAGCGCGCCAGGGCGTCGCCGGCGGCGAGATAGGGGATCGCCAGCACCGTCGCGACGTGGACGAGCCCGGCCAGGACGAGGCCGCACAGGGTGGCGAGGACGAAGCGGCCGAGGGGCGTCACGGGCAATCCTCCCGGGTGATCGAGGGAACGCCCTCGCGCTCGAGCACGCCGGTGCTCGCCGCCACCGGCGTGTCGTAGAGGCGCAGCACCAGCCGGATCGAGCCCTCGCCCTCCGGCATCGGCAGCCAGTTGCCGGGCTGCACGGTCGGGCTCACGCTCACGGCAAAGCGGCCGTCGCGGTCGCGCAGCACCTCGGTCGAGGTGAACCCGGTGCGCGGCGGCGGGGCGGAGCCGGCCTGCCTCTCGGGCTTGGCGAGGCGGCCGCGCTCCACCGTCAGGGTCCAGGCCCGGGCCGGCGGCGTCGCTCCGGCGATGCGATAGCGGCAGGAGGGGTCGAGCCGTCGCCCGGCATCGTCGTTGATCGCGGTGAGGAGCAGGCCCTCGCCGAGCGCCAGCGGGACCTCGCCGGTGCGGGCGTGGATCGCCCGCACGTAGGGGTCGGCGTCGCGCGAGCCGATCTTCGGCCAGGCCGTCCAGGCGTTGAGGGCGACGCCCCCGAACGGGTAGCGCCCCCGCGTCGCCCAGTTGGCGCTGGCGAGGCCCAGGACCGCGCCGAGCGCGAGGGCGTAGAGCACCAGCCCCACGGTCCCGATCCGGCGCGGGCGCGCGAGCCCCCGCAGGAGCCGGAGGCGCAGGCCGGCCGGGTGTCGAGGGCCTGGGGGCGCGGTACGCCCGGAGGCCGGAGGGGCGACGTTCTCGGTCAGCATCGTGGGGCCGTGTCTAGCCCAGGTCGGGCCGGGGCCGAACGGGTTTTTTGGCAACCGCCCGCCGCTCTGCCCGCGGGTGCACGCCGCCGGGACGGATCGAGCGAGCAGGCTCCGTAAGCCTGCGCGCGTCGGCTCACAGGATCCTGTCGTGCCGGGATCCCCACTGCTCGACCAGTTGCCTGACGGAAGCGCTGGAGTCGATCAGCCGGCCGTGCTGATCGGCCAGGTCCGTCAGGTATCCCATCAGGCTCCTGACGGCGAGCATCTCGTCGTCGGGGCTCTTCGTGTATCGGAGTTCCCCGCCGTGGTAGCGCATCGGATCCTCGACGAGATCCGGATGCTCGTTCTTGTGCGTCATGAACCATTCGCTCCGGAGGAGCGATTCCGGGTTGTCCCTGAGCATGTGGAACGGCCCACGGTAATGGGAGCTCGCCCCGGTCTCGATGACGCTCTCGCCGGCGGCGAGGACCTTGGCCCAGCCCCGCACGAACTTCACGACCAGCTGGAACGGCGAGCGCTCGGAGAAATGCGCCAGCCAGATGCTGTTCTCGGTGATCGCCTCACGGACCTCCGACCCACGGCAGAAGACGTGGTGCGACCCGTTGTCGATGAGGATGTCGTCGTGCCGGATCTTCGCGCTCACGATCACCTTGCAGGTGTCGCTCGGCGCGTGGCGCCTGATCATGCGCCGGGGGACGATGACCTCGCCCTTGTCGTCCTGACGGGTGTACTGATAGTTCACCATCGGAACCTTGACGCAGTGAGCCGGGCGATCGCTCCGCGACAAGGCTTCGAAATATTGGTGAAACGACATCCCGAGATGCCGATCGTCGAGGAACTCGTCCGCGTCCAGGAAGACGACCCAGTCAGCCTGGTGATTGTCGACAGCTTCCTTGTACAGAAAAGTATTGAATTCGCGCTCGTTGTAATGCACTGACTTATTTTGGAAAACGGTGATCGGCAATCCTTCATCCTGCAGCGCGCGCAGAATGTCCAGCGTTCCGTCGTTGCTGCCGTTGTCCATGAAGATGTGGTGGCCGACAAACAAGGCCGAATGCCGCGTGAAGGCCTCGACGATGTCCGCCTCGTCGAGAATGCGGGTGACCGCCACGTACTTCATGGCCTTTGCCTTCGTGCGGCCCTGGAACGCGTGCCGGAATGCGGAAGCGAATGTCATGGTGTCACAGGGTCGGGCGGGGTGGCTAGGTCGCCTCGCAGGATGCGGCCGTCGGTCGTCCCAAAGGGGCGTGCGCCGCAGGATGTCGGATCGCGCATCATCGGCCCCGGACTGCAGGAGGCGTCATCGGATGGCGCCTCCCGGCCTCGCGTCCCGAGCCGCAGGGGATCGCGGCAGCCGCGGGACGCATCCCCCCTCCGGTCACCGGACCGACGACCCGCCGGCCCCGCCGCCTCCCACCGCGTTGAACGCCGCCCGTCCGGGGGGCGGGCTCTCGACCGAGCGGAACAGGGTCCCCAGGCCGCCCAGCACCTCGAAGGAGCGGCGCGACAGGGCGCCGGCCGGGGCGCCGGGCGGGGGCGTCGCCGGGGCGGGACCTTGCGCGGTGCGGGCGCCGGCCTTGTCGGATTCGAAGCCCGGCATCGGCTTGATCTCGAGGCCCTGGTGGGCCGGGGCCATCACCTCGTGGAAGGTGATCGCCGGCAGCGAGCCGCCGGTCAGGTTCTTGGTCGAGGAATGGTCGTCGTTGCCGTACCAGACGGCGGTCACGAGGTTGCCGGTGTAGCCGACGAACCAGGCGTCGCGGTAGGCGTTGGTGGTGCCTGACTTGCCGGCGGTGCGCACGCCCTCGACCGCCGCCTTGCGGCCCGTGCCCTCGTCGACGACCTTGTTCAGCATGTAGTTCATGTCGGCGACGACGCGGGTCGAGAGCACCTGCTCGGGGGGGGCCTCGCTGGTGTCGTGGCGGTAGATCACCTCGCCGGCGCCGGTGCGGATCTCGGTCGCCGCGTAGGGCTTGGCCCGCCGCCCCCCGTTGGCGAAGACCGAGTAGCCGGCGGCCTGGTCGATCACCGTCACCTCGGCCGAGCCGATCGGCAGCGACACCGAATCGACGAGGTTCGAGGTCACGCCCATCTTGTGGGCGAGCGCGATGATCTTGGAGCGGCCGAGCTTGGCCGCCCGGGCGTCGTGGGTCTCGCCGAGCTGCTTGCCCATGGCGATCGAGAACTGCACCGGGATGGTGTTGATCGACTTCGCCACCGCGACCCAGAGCGGCACCGTGCCGGCGAAGGAGCGGCCGTAATTCGCCGGGCACCAGTTGCCGATGCAGACCGGCCGGTCGACCACCTTGCTCTCGGGCCGCCACTGCCCGGTCGCGAGCGCCGCGGCGTAGACGTAGGGCTTGAACGAGGATCCGGGCTGGCGCAGCGCGTCGGTGGCGCGGTTGAACTGGCTCTGGCCGTAATCGGCCCCGCCGACCATCGCCCGCACGGCGCCGTCGGGGTCCATGGTCACGAGGGCCGCCTGCTCGACGTCGAAGGCGTCGCCGAACTGGCGCAGCACGTTCTCCACCGCCTGGTCGGCCCGCTTCTGGATCGCGAGGTCGAGCGGGGTCTTCACGACCAGCACCCGCTCCTTCTTCAGCTTGCCCTCGTCGACGAGCTTCTTGATCTCGTTGAAGGCCCAGTCGAGGTAGTAGTCGGCGCTGATGTCGCGCGAGCGCGTCACCGGGGTCGCCGGGTTGCGCAGGGCCGACTGGATCTGCCCTTCCGTCAGGTAGCCCGCCTCGACCATGTTGTGCAGCACGTCCGCCGCCCGCGCGCGCGCCGCCGGCAGGTTGACGTGGGGCGCGTACTTCGTCGGCGCCTTGAACAGGCCGGCCAGCATGGCGGCCTCCGGCAGGGTGATGTCCTTGAGGTTCTTGCCGAAGTAGTAGTCCGCCGCCGCCGCCGCCCCGAAGGTGCCGCCGCCCATGTAGGCCCGGTCGAGGTAGAGCTTCAGGATCTCGTTCTTGGTCAGGTGGCACTCGAGCCAGAGCGCCAGGAACGCCTCGTTGACCTTGCGCTCGAGCGAGCGCTCGTTCGACAGGAACAGGTTCTTGGCGAGCTGCTGGGTGAGCGAGGAGCCGCCCTGGACGTGGCCGCCGCCGCGCGCGTTCACGGTCACGGCGCGCAGGGTGCCGATCGGGTCGATGCCCCAGTGCTCGTAGAAGCGCCGGTCCTCGGTCGAGATCAGCGCCTTGACCAGGATGTCGGGAAACTCGTCGATGCGCAGCGAATCGTCGTGCTTAATGCCGCGCCGCCCGACCTCGGTGCCGTAGCGGTCGAGGAAGGTCACGGCGAGGTCCGGGGCCTTGAGCCAGTTCTCGCTGGTCTGGTTGAAGGCCGGCTGGGCGAGCGTCAGCATCACCACGCCGCCGGCGAGCCCGAGCGTCACCGCCTCGCTGGTGAGGTCGAGCACGACGCGCTTGATGCCCGCGACCCGGAAGCGCCGCTGGATCTTCTCGGCGTAGCGCCCGTAGGCCTCGCCGAACGAGCGGCCGCCGTTGTAGAGGCCGTCGTTCATCCAGGCGTCGAAGCCGAGCATCCCGTGGGACAGGCGGGTCCGGAGCCTGGTCAGCCGGTGGGTGGGCCGGTTCTCGGGCCAATTCTCGGGCACTTGGGCGGGTCCTCGGGTGACGCGGCATCAGGTCTAGCAAACCCCGCATCGTAGCGCGAGGCGGAGCGGCGATCGCAGGTCGTCGCGACCTATATGGGGCGGTCCCGCACCGACACGACGTCGCAGGATTGCGCAGACGTCGCCGGCCGCGCTTGCCCGCAGGCCCCGCGCGCGGCAAGGGGGTGTCTCGGAGAACGTCTTCCGACCCTCCTTTCCCTCCCGCGCCGGCGATCCGGCGCCCCGAAGGCCTTTCGCATCCGTGGCCGAAGCCCGCAGCAAGACCCCGCGCCCGCCCGCCTCCCTCAAGGCCGCGACCCCGTTCTGGCGCGGCAAAGTCCTGGAGGATTTCAGCCCGGCCGAATGGGAGAGCCTGTGCGACGGCTGCGGCCGCTGCTGCCTGCTCAAGCTCGAGGACGAGGACACCGCCGAGATCCACTACACCGACATCGGCTGCACGCTGCTGGATGCCGGCACCTGCCGCTGCAGCGACTACGCGAGGCGCCAGGCCCGCGTCCCCGACTGCGTCCGGTTGACGCCCGAGGCGGTGCGCTCTCTGCCCTGGCTGCCGCCGACCTGCGGCTACCGCCTGGTGCGCGACGGGCACGACCTGCCGTGGTGGCACCCCCTGGTCTCCGGCACCCGCCGCACCGTGCACGAGGCCGGCATCTCGGTCCGCGGCAAGGTCAGCGGCACCGAGGAGGAGTTCGAGACCGAGGAGCTGCCCGACCGCATCGTCGAGTGGCCCGGGCAGGACCCTCGGAGCCCGGACCCGCGGGCGGCGAAATGATACCCGCCCGGAGTTTTTGAGGAACCGGCTCAGACCGGCGACGTTCCTCGACAGTCGTAGGAGCACGGCTGAACCGTCGCGCTCGCCGAGATGCTTTTACCCTGCGCGGACGTCTTTACACCCTACGCAGATGACGATGCTGCGCAGCTGAGCGCATCTCTGCGCCTTCCAGGGAGAACGCCATGGGCCTGTTCTCGAAACCGATCAAGAGCATGGACGATCTGTTCCACCACATGCTCCAGGACATCTACTACGCCGAGCAGCAGATCACGAAGGCGCTGCCGAAGATGATCGCCAAGGCGAGCGACCCGCAGCTGAAGGCGGGCTTCGAGACCCACCTGCGCGAGACCGAAGGCCAGATCCGGCGGCTCGACCAGGTGTTCCAGACGCTCGGCCAGTCCGCCAAGGGCGTCCGCTGCGCGGCGATGGACGGGATCATCGCCGAGGCCGAGGAAATCATCGGCGACACCGACGACGCCGAGGTGCGCGACGCCGCCATGCTGGCCGCCGCCCAGGCGGTCGAGCACTACGAGATCACCCGCTACGGCACCATCATCGCCTATGCCCAGCAGCTCGGCCGCAAGGACGTGATCGGGCCGCTGCAGCAGACCCTCGAAGAGGAGAAGGCGACCGACAAGATCCTCACCTCGCTCGCCGAGAGCCGGGTGAACCGCAAGGCTGCCTGAGTGCTCAAGGCTGCCTGAGCGAAGCCGCTAGAGCACGACGACGAATCGGTCTCGCCACCCGCATTGGCACGCGGCTTGCGAGACCCTCCCGGGCCCTCATGGGCGTTTCCTCCCTCGACTTGGGGCCCCGCCGCAGCCTCTGCGCGCGGGGCCTTCCTTGTCGGGGCCCGTTGCCATCGGGCGCGGGCCGCCCGATAACCCGGGCGACCGGAGATACCCCCGACATGGCCCTCACCGTCGCGGTCCAGATGGACCCGATCCAGGCGATCCGCATCGCCGGCGACACCACCTTCTCGCTGCTGCTCGAAGCTCAAGGACGCGGGCACACGCTGCTGCACTACACCCCGGACCGGCTCTCGATGCGCGACGGGCGCGTCACCGCCCGGGTCGAGCCCCTGCGGGTGCAGGACGTCGAGGGCGACCACGCGGCCCTCGGCGCCCAGGAGCGGATCGACCTGGCCGAGGTCGACGTGGTGCTGATGCGCCAGGACCCGCCCTTCGACCTCGCCTACATCACGGCGACGCACCTGCTCGAGCGCATCCATCCGCGGACGCTCGTGGTGAACAACCCGTTCGAGGTGCGCAACGCCCCCGAGAAGCTGTTCGTCACCGCCTATCCGGAGCTGATGCCCCCGACCCTGATCACCCGCGACAAGCAGGAGATCGAGGAGTTCCGGGCCGAGCACGGCGCGGTGGTGATGAAGCCGCTGCACGGCCACGGCGGCGCCGCGGTGCTGCGGGTGCTGCCCGACGATCCCAACTTCGGCTCGATGTTCGACCTGTTCTCGGTCACCTTCCGCGAGCCCTGGGTGGTGCAGCGCTTCCTGCCGCGGATCACGGAAGGCGACAAGCGCATCATCCTGGTCGACGGCGTGCCGCTCGGCGCGGTCAACCGGGTGCCGGCCGCCAACGACATCCGCTCCAACATGGTGCGGGGCGGCACCGGCGGGGCGACGGCCCTCACCCCGCGCGAGCAGGAGATCTGCGCCGCGATCGGCCCGGAGCTGCGCCGCCGCGGCCTGATCCTGGTCGGCATCGACGTGATCGACGGCAACCTGACCGAGATCAACGTCACTTCGCCGACCGGCATCCGGGCGATCAAGCGCCTCGGCGGCCCCGACCTCGCGGTCGCGGTCTGGGACGCGATCGAGGCCAAGGTGACGAAGCCGCAGGTCGCCTGACATCCGGCGGGCGGCGGGGCTGTCCGGGGAAATTGAAGGCGCGGGTTCCCCCCTCTCCCCGCCCGCGGGGAGAGCGGGGGAACCCGCACCCTCGGTGAACTCGCCCTCTCCCCGAACGGCTCGGTTCCGGGCAGGAGAAGGCCCCGCACCGCATCACCCACGACGCGGATCAGCCGGGAGGCGCATCGCTGCCTGGCCCCCGCGCCAGCCCCCGCTCCATCAGGTCGAGGTGCCCCGCGAGGTAGGCCGCGCCGTCGAGGGCGTGGTCGTCGCCGAACATCAGCCGCCAGGTGCAGGCCATGATGACGGGCGCGAACAGCAGGTGGGGGTAATCCTCCGCCGCGGACGCGCGGAACTCGCCCCGCTCGATCCCGTAGCGCACCACGCGGCGCAAGTTCTCGACCGCCGGGCCGATCACCTCGGCGCGCCAGCGGTCGGCGAGGTCGGGGAAGCGGCTCACCTCGGCCATCAGCATCCGGAGGATCTCGCGGGCGCGCCGGTCCTCGACCATCTGCTCGTACACGAAGGCGAAGTGGCTGCGCAGGATCGCCATCGCCGAGCCCTGCGGCGCGGCGGTGAGCGCGGCGAGGTTCTCCTGCGAGGGCCGGTTCATCTCCCGCACGGTCGCGAGGAACAGGTCCTCCTTGCTCGGGAAGTACAGGTAGATCGTGCCCTTGGTGATGCCGGCCCGGGCCGCCACGTCGTCGAGCTTGGTCGCGGCGAAGCCCGAGCGGGCGAATTCCTCGAACGCCGCCTCCACGATCTCGCCCGGCCGCTCCTCCTTGCGCCGCTGGCGCCGTCCCGCAATGGCCATGTCGTCCCTTATTGACTGTCCGGTCAGTTATTAGTACGAAGCGGGCGTCGCCTTCAAGGAGCGCGCCATGCCCCGCACGGTGATCGGCTTGTCCCAGGCTCACCCGTTGCATCAAACCGTACCGGGCCGGCCCGGGTTCACCCGCCTGCCGAACGGGCTCGACCTGCACGCTCCCCCGCTCGCCGCCGCCCGTCCGCTGCTGCCGCGCCGTGCCGCGGCCTCGACGCTCGCGCTCGTGCTGTTCGCGCTGGCCGGCTGGGCCGGACTGCTCGCCTGGACCCGCCTCGACCCGGTGGCCCCGCACTGCCCCGCCTGCCTGGCCGAGCCGGGCCAGCTCTGACGCAGTCCTCCCTTTCCCCGGTTCGCCCCGCCCGGTTCGCCCCGGCGCCCGGCCGGGGCATCCCCACAGATGCGGCGGCGTGGCCCCCTCGGGAAACGCGTCGCATCTGGAAGGAGCGGCCGCATCCGCCCCCTCGCGGCCGCTCCTTCACCCGTTCGCCCGCCCATATTCTCCCGCGTCGTCCGCGACGCTCTCCTCGCCTCACGCCGAACCGGTGCCCGCGATCCTCATGAGACCCAGCCCGATCCCGCGGGGCGCCGCCCTGATCGCCCTCGTCCTGGCGGCCGCGAGCCCGGCCCGCGCCGACGCGCCCGCCGTCCCGGCCGACGACCAGGTCAGGAGTGCGGGTCCGAAGGTCGAAGCACCGAAGGGCGAGGCGTCCAAGGGCGCGGCACCGGAGACGGCCGTCCGCGACCCCGCCCTGGCCGAGGTCCGGGTGGTCACCGCCGCGCTCGCGCCGGTCTCGGCCCAGGTCGTGCTGACCGGCGACATCCAGGCGAAGTTCCTGAGCAACATCGCGTTCCGGGTCAGCGGCAAGATCCAGGAGCGCCTGGTCGAGGTCGGCGAGCACGTCACCGCCGACCAGGTGCTGGCCCGGCTCGAGCCGCAGGAGCAGCAGGTCAACGTCGACACCGCGCAGGCCGCGCTCGCCTCGGCCGAGGCCCTGCTGACCCAGGCCAAGGTCAGCTTCGAGCGCCAGCAATCCCTGATGCGCAGCGGCTACACCACCCGCACCGCCTACGACCAGGCCGAGCAGACCCTGCGCACCACCCAGGCCTCGGTCGAATCCGCCAAGGCGGCTCTGGGCAATGCCCGCGAGCAATTCTCCTACACCGAGCTGAAGACCGGGGTCGCCGGCATGATCACGGCGCGCAACGCCGAGGCCGGCCAGGTGGTGCAGTCCGGCCAGACCGTGTTCACCCTGGCCCAGGACGGGCCGCGCGACGCGGTGTTCATCGTCTCCGAGACGCTGCTCGCCGAGCCGCCGGAGGGCAAGACGATCGACATCATCCTCCTGTCCGATCCGCGGGTGCGCACCACCGGCACCGTCCGGGAGATCTCGCCGGCGGTCGATCCGGCCTCCGGCGGCGTCCGGGTGAAGATCGGGCTGACCCGGGTGCCGCCGGAGATGTCCCTCGGCGCCGCGGTGGCGGGCCTCGGCCGCTTCCGCGCCCGGCAGGCGGTGAGCCTGCCGTGGAGCGCGCTGTTTCGCTGGCAGGACCGGCCGGCGGTCTGGGTGCTCGATCCGGCGAGCGACACCGTCGCGCCGAAGACCGTCGCGATCGACCGCTACGCCGGCTCGGCCATCGTGCTGGCGAGCGGCGTCGCGCCGGGCGAGCGGGTGGTCACCGCCGGCATCCAGCTGCTGCGCCCCGGCCAGAGGGTGACGGTCGTCGGGGAGGACGCGCGATGAGGCACGTCCCCGCCCTCGTCGTCCTCCTCGCCGTCGCCGGCTGCCAGGAGAAGAAGGCCGAGGCGCCGCCGCCGGTGCGTCCGGTCCTCACCACCACCGTCGAGGTCCGCACCGCCGAGACCTTCGGCCCCTTCGCCGGCACGGTCGAGCCGCGCTACCAGACGCAAGCGGGTTTTCGGGTGCCGGGCCGGATGGTCGCCCGCGACGTCTATGTCGGCGACCTCGTGCCGAAGGGCGCGCGGCTCGCCGCCCTCGATCCGACCGTGCTGCAATTCGCCGTCACCCGGGCGCGAGCCGACGTGACGGATGCCGAGGCGCAGCTCGCCAATGCCAGCGCCGTCGAGTCGCGCCAGCGCACCCTGTTCGAGGGCGGCAACGTCACGCAGGCCGCCCTCGACAGCGCGGTGGCGAGCCGCGACACCGCGGCGGCGCGCCTCGCGCAAGGCAGGGCGGCCCTGCAGAAGGCGACCGACGAGCTCGGCTACGCCACCCTCAAGGCCGACGTCGACGGGGTGGTGACGGCCTGGAACGCCGAGATCGGCCAGGTGGTGAGCGCGGGCCAGGCGGTGGTGACGCTCGCCCGCCCCGACATCCGCGAGGCGGTGGTCGACATCCCGGACGGGCTGATGGCCGGCATCCGGGCCGGCACCGAGTTCGCCGTGACGCTGCAGGCCGCTCCCGCCATCACCGCCAAGGGGCGGGTGCGCGAGATCGGGCCGCTGGCCGACCCGGCGACCCGCACGCGCCGGGTCCGCATGACCCTCGTCGATCCGCCGGAGGCCTTCCGCCTCGGCACCACCGTCACGGTGGCGCTCGAGCGCCCGACCCCACCGCGCATCACCCTGCCGGCCACCGCCCTGCTGCGGGCGGAGAACCGCACCAGCGTCTGGGTGGTCGCGCCCGACGGCAAGTCGGTCTCGCGCCGCGACGTCGTGCTCGTGGCGAGCGGCGACCCCGCTTCCCCCGACGACGCCACGGTGACCCTGAGCGACGGCGTGAGCGCCGGCGAGACCGTGGTGGTGGCGGGCGTCCACAGCCTCAAGGACGGCCAGGCGGTGCGCCTTCGCTCCTCCGGCCTCTGACCGGACTTATCACGCGCGGCCCGACGCGGCCCGCACCCCGACCCCGTTCCAGCGCGAGGCCGCGCCCGATGAAGTCGTTCAACCTCTCCGAATGGGCGCTGTCGCACCGCTCCTTCGTCTGGTTCCTGATGGTGGTGGCGATCGTCGCCGGCGCGATGTCGTATCGCAAGCTCGGCCGCGAGGAGGACCCGGCCTTCGCGATCAAGACCATGGTGGTGCAGGCGAACTGGCCCGGCGCCACGATCGGCGACACCCTCGAGCAGGTCACCGACCGGATCGAGAAGGAGCTGCAGCAGATCAACGCGGTGGACTACACGCGCAGCTACACGACGCCCGGCCAGGCGACGGTGTTCGTCAACCTGCGCGAGACGACCCCGCCGAAGACGATCCCGTGGCTGTTCTACCAGGTGCGCAAGCGGCTCGGCGACATCAAGGGCACCTTTCCGCAAGGGATGCAGGGCCCGTTCTTCAACGACGAGTTCGGCGACGTGTTCGGCAACGTCTACGCCTTCACGGCCGACGGCCTCTCGATGCGCCAGCTGCGCGACTACGTCGAGACGGTGCGCACCCGCATCATCAAGGTGCCGAGCATCGGCAAGACCCAGATCATCGGCGCCCAGGACGAGATGATCTACCTCGACTTCTCGACCCGCAAGCTCGCCGGCCTCGGCGTCGACATCCAGTCGGTGATCAAGACCCTGCAGGCGCAGAACGCGGTGGCGCCGTCGGGCGTGATCCAGGCCGGGCCGGAGCGGGTCTCGGTCCGGGTCGGCGGCCAGTTCACCGACGAGAACAGCCTGAAGGCCATCAACCTGCGGGTCAACGACCGCTTCTTCCGCCTCTCCGACGTGGCCACGATCGAGCGCGGCTACGCCGATCCGCCCCAGGCGCTGTTCCGCTACGACGGGAAGCCGGCGATCGGGCTCGCCATCGCCATGCAGCAGAGCGGCAACCTGCTCGAATTCGGCGAGGCGCTGAAGACGCGTATGCGCCAGGTCGAGGGCGAATTGCCCGTCGGGGTCGGCATCCACCTCGTCTCGGACCAGCCGCGCATCGTCGAGGAGGCGGTCGGCGGCTTCACCAAGGCGCTGGTCGAGGCGGTGGTGATCGTGCTCGTCGTCTCGTTCCTGAGCCTCGGGGTGCGGGCGGGCCTCGTCGTCTCGTTCTCGATCCCGCTGGTGCTCGCCATCGTGTTCGTCGTCATGGACGTGATGGGGGTCACGCTGCAGCGCATCTCGCTCGGTGCCCTCATCATCGCGCTCGGCCTCCTCGTCGACGACGCGATGATCACCGTCGAGATGATGGTGGCGCGGCTCGAGGCCGGCGACAGCCTGCACAAGGCCGCGACCTTCGCCTACACCTCGACCGCCTTCCCGATGCTCACCGGCACGCTCGTCACGGTGGCGGGCTTCCTGCCGATCGGCTTCAACGGCTCGGCGGCCGGCGAGTACACCTACTCGCTGTTCGTGGTGATCGCGGCCTCGCTCCTCGTCTCCTGGGTGGTGGCGGTGCTGTTCGCGCCCCTGAT